>CACYQD010000012.1 GCA_902776475.1 uncultured Prevotellaceae bacterium
TTGGCCTTTCTTCTTCGGTTTAAGACCTTCGATTCCTTTGCTTTTATATGCCTCCAACCATTCATATAGAATATGATGGCCTAAATGTAATCGGTTAGATACAGAACAGGCTGTCTCACCTTGGAACACAAACGATATTGCCTCCAACTTTTCTTCTACACTAAATCCTTTCTTCATGTTGAACCGTTAAGTTGTGTCCAACTTTCTGGGTTCACTTCAGGTCGAAGCCCCTTCTTAGGACAAGAAGGGGTTGGGGTTGTTGTGAACATCTCCCTGTGAAAAAAGAAAAAACTGATTTCTTTATCCAACAGGCAAATAATTGCCGAATTTTATCTAAATTTGCAATTCAAATCAAATGCCACAATCATGCAAAAGACAGACGCCAGTAAGAATCCCAAGGAATCACTGACCATTCGGATAGGTTTGGACTCACTCGCAATCCTCACGCCAGAAGGCAACCTGGACACCTTGGAGATGAAAAGCGGCATCTCCGCCTCAGCCAACCTCAGGGAGGCATTCAAAACCCATCCCTTGCTGAACGGGCAGGCCAAACATGCTACGGTATTGGTCGATGCCACCACCATGCTCATCCCCGAGGAGGAATTCAACGAAGAGGACTGCAGCCTCCTCTTTTCCCATGCCTTCTCCGGCCATGAATCCGACCTCAAGGGGCACTACGCCATCAGCAACCTCCATGCTGTCGCACTCTTCGCTTTTGAAAAGGACCTGCAGACGGTCATCAACGACCATTTCAGCACAAGTTCCTTTATCCCGGTTTGTGCTCCTCTGTGGCAATATCTCGGACAACGTCCCGTTCTCAACCGCCAACGCTTATATGGCTATTTCCACGACGGCAAACTCGACCTCTTCTGCATCGCCAAAAACAGGTTCAAGTTTTGCAACACCTTCAGTGCCACCCATGCTCACGACACGCTCTATTACTTGCTCAACGCCTTCAGCCAGTTGGGTTTGAAAGCTGATCGTGACGAGATCTCTCTGATTGGGAGCACTCCTCACAAACTATGGATTGCCAACAATCTGCAGACCTACGTGCAGCGGATCATCCAAGAAGATGCAGAGAGTCTGGGGCTGTCCTTGCTCCAGCAGCATCCTTCACTGCCTGCCGACCTGGCCATCATCCATCAAAACAACCTTCCATGAGAATCATCACAGGCATTTACAAGGGACGGCGTTTCGACATCCCACGGTCATTCAAGGCCCGTCCGACAACAGACTTCGCCAAAGAGAACCTGTTCAACGTACTCACAGGATACATTGACCTTGACGGAGCCCGTGCACTCGACCTTTTCGCCGGCACGGGAAGTATCTCTTTGGAGTTCCTCTCCAGAGGATGTTCACAAGTGGTCAGCGTGGAATTAGACCGCGACCATTACACCTTTATCCGGCAATGTGTGGAGAAACTGGGCAGCGACAAGTCGATGGTCATCCGTGGCGACGTCTTCAAGTTTGTAAAATCCTGCCACCAACAGTTCGACATCATCTTCGCCGACCCTCCCTATGCTTTGGAGAAACTCCCAGAGATACCCGACCTGATTTTCAGCCGCAACCTGTTGGCCGACGGCGGTTTGTTTGTTTTCGAACATGGCAAACAGAATGATTTCTCCAATCATCCTCATTTTGTGGAGCACCGTAGTTACGGGAGCGTGAATTTCAGCATTTTCAGGGCTTCGACTGCTGAAGAAGAAAGTGGAGAAAAGCCGGAAACGCCCAAATCAGAATAGTCTGAAGCACCCCAACCACAAGAAAAGCTGGAAAGCCCCCAAATCACAAGAATAGCCTCAAGAGCCCCAACTTACAAGAGTGGCGAGAACAACCGCAGCACCGACTCTCCGAGCCGCATGTAGAATGGCCGGTGGTCAAACTTGTCCTGGTCGAGGATGATGCAGTGCTCCATGTCGTCGATGAAGACTTGCTTGATCTTGGCTACGGTTTCCTCATCGTAGATAAAAGCGTTGGATTCGAAATTATTCTCAAAACTTCTGAAGTCAAGGTTGGCCGAACCGCATGAACACAAGTTGTCATCACTGACCAGAAGTTTGGAATGATTGAAGCCCTTCTCGTAAAAATAGATCTTGACCCCGGCTTCCAACACATCATCCAGGAACGAACGGCTGGCCCAATCGACCAGTTTGGCATCTCCATGACGAGGGATGATAAGCCTGACGTCCACACCTGCAAGGGCACAGGTTCTCAAGGCAAAAATCAACGACTCTGTAGGCAGGAAATACGGTGTTTCCATATAGACGTATTTCCGTGCTTCCAGCAACACCCTCACATAACCTTGTTCGAGTTCAGGCCATTGTGATATCGGGTCACTGGTCACAATCTGGGCCAGTCCACCTCCGTCAGCGATATCTCCCACCGTGGGGAAATAGTTCAGTCCGGCCAGCATCGTCCGCGACACGAAATACCAATCGACGAGGAAAGCGGTCTGCAAGCCATAGACGGCCCGGCCGCTGATGCGGAGATGGGTGTCACGCCATTGCTGGTTCTTCTTCCCCTTCACATACCTGGAGGCGATGTTCATGCCTCCGATGAATCCCACGTTTCCATCGATGACGATGATCTTGCGGTGGTTACGGTAGTTGACCTTTGAGGTCAGGGCAGGAAACCTCACCGGCATGAAGGCATAGACACCGATGCCTTCTTGTTCCATCCGCTCAAAGAACTTGTTGCGGACTTTCCAGCACCCCACATCATCATAGATCAACCTGACGGCCACGCCTTCCCGGGCCTTGTCTATCAGGGCATCGGCCACCATGCTCCCCAGGGAATCGTCCTCAAAAATATAGGTGATGATGTGGATATGGTCCTTGGCCTGATAGATGGCCTCCAGAAGAGCCGGAAACAGTTCGTATCCACTGGTATAGACGTCCACCTCATTGTCGCAGAAGGGCAGCGCCACATTCTGGTTGGCAAACTGTCTGATCAGTTCGGTATGGTACTCCGGGATGCGCAGGTTGCGCTGCTCCACAAAATGGGCCATGGACCTTCGGGAGAGCAGGTCGAGACTGTGCTGGCTGATGTATTTCTCTTTTCGTGTGCTCCTGCCGAAGAAAATGAAAATGACGACGCCCACCACGGGAATCATGATCAGCACGAGCAGCCACGCCACCGTCTTCGCCGGCTGTCTGTTATCGGTCAGGACAGCCAACGAAAAGAGGATGACGACAATCACATAGACCATCATCAGCAGAGAAGACCATAAGCCGGTTTCAAACATAGTCTATTCGTTTTCTTTTTCCATTTTCTGGATGAATGCCAACTCATTGATGGCGAAATCCATATTCTCTGGATCATCCAGCATCTTGTTGAGCAAAGCCCTGGCATCATCATACTTGTGCTTATCCACCAAGACGAAAGCCTTTCTCCGGTCGAGGAAACTCAAGAACTTCCTGATAGGTTCAGGAATGTCTTCCTCCTCGTCCATCAACAGGCTCTGCGTGATCGATCCTTTCAGGTTGTCGATGGTGGTCATGGCCCTGAAATCACCTGAGTTCACCAGACAGTTGACCAGTTCGGTGGTATAGGTGATGCGGTGCAGATGGGAGAGCATGTTGAGGTAGGCCTCTGCCCGCTTGTATTGCTTCAACTCACAATAGCAGAAACCGATGAGATAGGTCACCTCATAGAATGTCTCTTTCTGGCTTCCCTTCATCCGTTCGAAGACAGGCTGCATATCCAGGAAAGCGTTCTCCAACCTGAGCAGGGCCTCATAGAAACGCCCCGCCAGCAGCAGTTTCTTTCCCTGATAGAGCAATTGGGCGAGGTTGAGATCCGTGCAGTTGACAATCAGCCGCTGCTCATCGGTGAGGCTGTCCGTCTCTTTGTTTCTGACCTTTTGCATGGCCTCTTTCCACATATAGATACACTCATCGGCCTGTTGTCGCCGCGACACATGGTCATAGGCCACCAGCACGGAGTTGGACTCCAGCATGAGATGTTTCAACCTGAACGGATGGTCGGGGGATGCAGGCAGGGGAACGAGACAGGATGTCACCCGGAAAAACGTGGTCTTCCCATCTGTGCCCTCATCGTTGAACGTGAGTGTGATCAAACGCTCCACACCAGGCATGCCCGGCAGCTCAACCCACAACGAAGCCAGCACTTCACGTCTGACCACCTTTCCCTCCCTGATGAAGGCATCCACCAAGTTGAAATCCCGCACCTGCTGACTGTCCGTCAACAGCAGTTTTTCTTCTCCCAGGATTTCCATGCGCAGAGGAATGACATCAGTCAGTCCCATCACCTTGTCCAGAAAAAGTTCCACGCCCATCTTCTCCAGATCATTGAACCTCAGTTCCAGTCCTCCTTGCAACAGCATCTCATGCTGCCGCGCGAGAAACAGTTCACGGCCATATTCGGCCCTTGCTTTCTCCTGGTCGTCACTGCCGTTCTTGCCTTGATGCTCAAACTCATCCATTCTTCTTGTCAGGGCGTTCTGCCAACTGAATGAACTGGACATCGCTTCAGTCAGGGCATCCTTGGCCGTTTGCGGGTGAAGGAGCAGTCCGGTCAGGATATGCACGTCGATCTCATTTTTTTCCTCGTTGACGGTATAGACCATCCTCTGATTCTCAGAGTTGATGTTGCATTTGTTGCAGACCATCCTCACCGTATTCAGATGATCCATGCTCGTGGTATAGCAGAAGAGGTAGGAAAGTCTGACGAAAGGCGACGACTTCTCCACCCTCAACCTGAAATGGCCATTCTGATAATCGTAGAGTGCCAGACGGTCGTTGTTCTCATCCTTCCATGTCACGTCGCAATGGATGGAGCGCAACGCCTCGTCGCTCCACTGCTCCAGATTCCTGGCTCTCGTTTCATTGGCGATGTGCCACAGGTCACTGTCTTTCTTTCCCTGGCGGACATGAATGAAGCGGATGCCCTTCTCCCGGAAAAGGAAGAAAGCCATGACTGCGATCAACAGGATTTCTATGATCAACAATATCTCCATATACGTCATACTCACACCATAATACTTTTGCCGGCTCTCTTGGCCATGGCCTGTCTCATCTCCTGCAACTGGCGCAGTTCCTCCCTGAGCCGGTTCTTCTCCTCGTCGTCGGACGAATGCAACAGTTGGGGAATCAGACTGTCAATCCGTCTCTTGAGAATATTCATCCGATACTCCAGCAACAGATGCATCACCTGCGAACGAAGTGCCTCATCATTGGTCCTCACCTGCATGCTCTCAGTCAGGACGTAGGTATCCTCTCCCAACTGAGCAGCCAGACTATTGACCTTCACATCGGGATGCTTCATGAAAAACGTCCTCACATCGGTATTCCCGGCCTGGACTTCGGCCACGGCTTCTTCCAGGATCTGCTGATAGAGCGCGTTCTCCAACTTGACCCCGTCGTCCTCCAGGTCATAGTAGATATATTCTGCGACAGAGATGTCATAGCGGTTGCCGTCGTCTCCCTCCATATCACGGAAGGCGGTATCTCCTCCGTGCCTGATAACCATCTGCACCAGTAACTGCTCAAGCTGGTCGGTAATCTGATTGGCCGGGGGCGCTCCCACGACCCTCGGCGGGGCAGTGGATATCTGCTGTTCCCTCCTTGAGGCATCCCGCTCGTCCTGGCGCGCTTTATCCTCCCGGTCGCGGCGGATGAACTTGTTCATCTCACTGATCAGGGTCTGTTCGGGAATAGCGATGCGCAACGAGCAGTCTTTGATGTAGGTGGCCCTGACTATCTGGTCGGGGATGACGGAGATGCTCTTGACAATGCTGGAGATGGCTTCCGACCGCTTGATAGGATCAGAGACGTCCTTGAGGAGCAGACGGGTCTTGAACTCCATGAAATCGGTCTGATGGTCGGCGATATAGGCTCTGAAATCTGCCGCGGTGTGCTTCCGGGCAAAACTGTCCGGGTCGTCACCATCGGGCAGCAACAGCACCTTGATGTTCATGCCCTCAGCCAACAACATGTCCGTACCGCGCATGGCGGCATGGATACCGGCCTCATCACCATCATAGAGCAGGACGACATTCTGGGTGAAACGGCGCAACAGTTTGATCTGGAAGACGCTGAGCGCCGTACCGGAGTTGGCCACGACATTCTCTATGCCGCATTGGTGCATGGAGATCACGTCTGTATAGCCCTCGACCATATAGACGCAGTCCTCTTTCGAGATGGCTTTCTTGGCTTGGTAGATGCCATAGAGCTCATGGTCCTTGTGATAGACCACGGAATCGGGCGAGTTGACGTACTTCTGACTGACGCCCTTGGTGCGGGAGTCGAGCAGACGGCCGCCGAAGGCCGTCACCTTGCCGCCCACGCCAAACCAAGGGAAAATCACCCTTCCGGCAAACCGGTCGTAAAGGCTCCCGTCATCGCGTCTAACCGCCAGACCGCTCTTGACCAGAAAATCATCCTTGTAGCCGTGTTTCCGGGCTGCGGAAACCAAGGCATCACGCTTAGTGAGCGCAAAACCCAACCTGAATTTGCTGATGATGTCATCACGGAATCCTCTTGAACGGAAATAGGCCATACCGACGGCTTGTCCGTCGCGGTCGTTGCGCAACACCTCATTGAAATAGCCTGCCGCCCACTCATTGACGATCAGGATGCTCTCGCGCTCATTCTCCGCCTGTTTCTCCTCATCGGTGAGTTCGCGCTCCTTCACCTCAATATGGTATTTCTTGGCCAGCCACTTCAATGCCTCGGGATAAGTCATCTGCTCATGCTCCATGATGAAGTTGGCGGCATTTCCTGCTTTTCCGCAGGAGAAGCATTTGTAGATGCCCCTGGCGGGAGAGACAGAGAACGACGGCGTGCGGTCATCATGGAAGGGGCATAGCCCCTTGTAGTTCGCACCGCTCTTCCTGAGCGATACGAAATCCGACACGACGTCCACAATGTTGGCCGCATCCATGATTCTGTCTATGGTGGCTCTGTCTATCATTTCACCACAAAAGTACGACATTATTTCTTATCGCACAAAAAAACTTTCAATAACTTTTGTTAAAGACAAGATGGGAAAACTTGCACAAACTCCTGAATTTGTGCACTAATCTGCCCATAATGTGCAATTTTACACTCAAATCCTTTGTTACCCGACAAAAAATGAGTACTTTTGCCCACCTAAAATTTCACAATATAATTTTTATGAGTTTGAAAATTGTTGTGCTTGCCAAGCAAGTACCCGACACACGTAACGTGGGCAAGGATGCCATGACTGCCGAAGGCACGGTCAACCGCGCAGCATTGCCCGCCATCTTCAATCCAGAAGACTTGAATGCCTTGGAACAAGCGCTCCGCCTCAAAGAGCAGCATCCCGGTTCCACAGTAGGTATCCTCACCATGGGTCCTCCACGTGCTGGTGAGATCATCCGTCAGGGCCTCTACAGAGGTGCCGACACCGGATGGCTCCTCACCGACCGCCTGTTTGCTGGTGCCGACACCCTGGCTACCTCGTATGCCCTGGCCACTGCCATCAAGAAAATCGGCGACGTTGACATCGTGATCGGCGGCCGTCAGGCCATCGACGGCGACACCGCCCAGGTGGGTCCTCAAGTGGCACAGAAACTGGGTCTCAACCAGGTGACCTACGCTGAGGAAATCCTGAAGGTGGAGAATGGCGAAGCCACCATCCGCCGTCATATCGACGGTGGCGTCGAGACTGTCGTCGCTCCCCTGCCCGTTGTCATCACGGTCAACGGAAGTGCCGCTCCCTGCCGTCCCTGCAACGCCAAACTGGTGATGAAGTACAAATATGCCACTTGTCCGATGGAGCGCCCCGCTGAATTGGACGAGCGCATGGCCAACCTCTATGCCGGACGGGATTACCTCACACTCAATCAGTGGTCAGTGGCCGATGTGGAGGGTGATGCCTCACAATGCGGACTGGCCGGCAGCCCCACGAAAGTGAAGGCCGTGAAGAATATCGTCTTCCAGGCCAAGGAGAGCAAGACACTCAGCAGCAGCGATGCTGATGTTGAAGGACTGATTCAGGAATTGTTGAACGAGAAAATAATTGGTTAGTTGGTGAGTATGAACAACGTATTCGTATATGTAGAAATTGAAGGCAGCCTGGTACAGGAAGTGTCCCAGGAATTGCTGACGAAAGGCCGCAAACTGGCCAATGAACTGGGCGTGGAGCTTCATGCTGTAGTCATCGGAACAGACATCAAGGGTAAGGTGGAAGACCAGATTCTGCCCTATGGAGTCGATAAACTCTTCGTCTTCGACGGCGAAGGCCTGTTCCCCTACACCTCCGCTCCCCACACCGACATCGTGGTCAACTTGTTCAAGGAAGAGCAGCCCCAGATCTGTCTGATGGGTGCCACCGTCATCGGCCGTGACCTCGGCCCACGTGTCTCCTCCTCATTGACCAGCGGACTGACCGCTGACTGCACCGAACTGGAAATCGGCGACTATGAGGACAAGAAGAGCGAGAAGGTGTTCAAAAACCTGCTCTACCAGATCCGTCCCGCCTTCGGTGGCAATATCGTGGCCACCATCGTCAACCCTGAGCACCGTCCGCAGATGGCCACCGTGCGCTCGGGCGTGATGCAGAAGGCCATCTATGAGGGTGAGTGCAAGAAAGAGGTTGTTTATCCTGAGATCTCGAAATATGTGTCGGCTGAGGCCTTTGTCGTGAAGGTGCTCGACCACCATGTGGAGGCTGCCAAGCACAATCTCAAAGGTGCCCAGATCGTGGTGGCCGGTGGTTATGGCATGGGCTCGAAAGAAGGCTTCGACCTGTTGTTCGACCTGGCCAAGGTGCTCCACGCTGAGGTGGGTGCCTCCCGTGCCGCTGTGGATGCAGGATTCTGCGACCACGACCGCCAAATCGGTCAGACGGGTGTCACCGTGCATCCTAAAGTGTATATCGCCTGCGGCATCTCCGGACAGATCCAGCACATCGCCGGTATGCAGGACTCTGGTATCATCATCTCGGTGAACAGCGATCCCGATGCTCCCATCAACAAGATTGCCGACTACGTGATTGTCGGAACGGTGGAAGAAGTCGTACCGAAGTTGATTAAATACTACAAGCAGAATTCGAAATAAATGAAAAAAGAAGTCTTATTTCTGATTCTCTATGCTGCATGCGTTGTGGTCTTGATGTTTTTTTCTCTGCAAACAGACCATCCATTGTGGCGCAGAATATTGGACGAGGTATTTGCAATCTTCTTTGCAATACGTTTTTACGAAACCTTCAAAGACTTCATCAATAAAAAATAAGAATTATGGCAAACTATTATAGTGACCACCCAGAGATCGCGTTCCACCTGGACCATCCCCTGATGAAGCGCATCGTTGACCTGAAAGAGCGCGGCTATGCCGACGCAGCACAATATCCCGATGCTCCTATCGATTATGAGGACGCCATCGAGAACTACAAGCGCATACTCGACATCACCGGCGACGTGGCCGCCAATATCCTGGAGCCCAACTCGGAGAGCGTGGACCTCGAGGGACCGCATTTGGAGAAAGGACGTATGATCTACGCCTCGAAGACCTTCGAGAACATCGATGCCACTCGCAAAGCCGGACTGCACGGCGTGTCGATGCCCCGCCGCTATGGCGGTCTGAACCTGCCCAACGTGACCTTCTCAATGCTCAGCGAGGTGATTTCGGCTGCCGATGCCGGTTTCCAGAACATCTGGAGCCTGCAGAGCTGCATCGACACTCTTTATGAGTTCGGCTCCGAGGAGCAGCGCCAGAAATACATCCCCCGCGTATGTGCCGGAGAGTCGATGTCAATGGACCTCACCGAACCCGATGCAGGCAGCGACTTGCAGCGCGTGATGCTGAAAGCCACCTTTGACGAGAAGGAGAACTGCTGGCGCCTCAACGGCGTGAAGCGCTTCATCACCAACGGTGACTCTGACATCCACCTGGTGCTTGCCCGCTCGGAAGAAGGCACCCGCGACGGCCGCGGCCTGTCGATGTTCATCTACGACAAGCGCAACGGCGGCGTCGATGTGCGCCACATCGAGCACAAACTCGGTATCCATGGTTCTCCCACCTGCGAGCTCACCTACAAGAACGCCAAGGCTGAACTCTGTGGCAGCACCCGTCTGGGACTGATCAAGTATGTGATGGCCCTGATGAACGGTGCCCGTCTGGGTATCGCCGCACAGAGCGTGGGCGTGGAACAGGAAGCCTACAACGAGGGACTGAAATATGCCAAGGAGCGTCAGCAATTCGGCCAGAAGATCATCGAATTCCCGGCTGTCTATGACATGCTGTCAAGGATGAAGGCCAAACTCGACGCCGGCCGCTCATTGCTCTACCAGACCGCCCG
Organism: uncultured Prevotellaceae bacterium; assembly: GCA_902776475.1. Taxonomy (GTDB): domain Bacteria; phylum Bacteroidota; class Bacteroidia; order Bacteroidales; family Bacteroidaceae; genus Prevotella. Next base: position 10,285 of record CACYQD010000012.1, read on the forward strand.
CTACGTGGATATCTACAAGGCATTGGAAGATATTCAGCGCGACGCCAAACTGTCGGCTGAGGAGCGCCAAGAACTGAAGAAATACACCCGTCTGGCTGATGCCTTCACGCCGCTGGCCAAGGGCATGAACTCAGAATACGCCAACCAGAACGCCTACGACGCCATCTCCATCCATGGCGGTTCGGGCTTCATCATGGAGTACAAGAGCCAGCGCCTCTACCGCGACGCACGCATTTTCTCCATTTATGAGGGAACCACCCAGCTCCAGGTCGTGGCTGCCTTGCGCTACATCACCAATGGCACCTACCTCTCGATCATCAAGGAGATGCTCGAGGCTGAGGTGGCCGATGGCCTGAAGGCGCTGAAGACCCGCGTGGAGGCCTTGGTGGCCAAATACGAGGAGGTGCTGGGCGAGGTGAAAGCCGAGAACAACCAGGAGAAGATCGACTTCGTGGCCCGTCGTCTCTATGAGATGACCGCCGACATCATCATGTCGCTGCTGATTCTCGACGATGCCACCCGTTCTCCCGAACTCTTCGAGCGGAGCGCCAACGTCTATGTGCGCCATGCAGAAGCCGAATGCTGCGGCCACTATGACTTCATCAAGAACCTGAAGGTGGAAGACCTGGAATTCTACAAGGCCTGACCCCTTCACAACACACTACACGACCCCTCTCTTCTCAGAGAGGGGTTTCTATTACACATCCCGTTATAATACACATCCCACATGCAAAGTCCCTTGTCGTCAGGCAATGTCAAGGTGTTCGCCGCACTCACCTTGTTTGCCTCCATCCTGCTACTGTTCATCTCCCCTGACTCCTATACGCACGACGTGTTTGAGCGGGTGGACTCAGCTTGTTTCTTCACCGGAGGAAAGGCATGGATGAACGGCATGGTGCCCTATGTGGACTTCACGGATTCCAAAGGCCCGCTGCTCTGGCTGATTTACGGCATCGGCTATCTGCTGAGCCATTACAACTACATCGGGGTGTTCTGGATCAGCTGCCTTTGGTATGGCTGCACGTTCTACCTCACCTATCTGACTTTCGGCATCTTCCTGTCCGACAAAAAACAATGCCTGTTGGGCACGGCGGTCATGTGCCTCGCCTTTTTCATGCCGGTCATGCACTATGAGGTCAGGGCTGAGGACTTCTGCCAGCCATTCATCATGCTCTCGCTCTACCATACGGCCAGGATGCTCTATGGCAAAGAAAGATATCAGACGGCAAAGGCGGTCAACAACTCGTTTTTTGCCCTGGGACTCTCTTTCGCCGCCCTGGTGCTCATCAAGTTCAGCATCGCGGCCATGCAGTCGGCATTCATCCTCTACGCCTTCTACCACCTGATCCGCTCGAAGCGCTCAATCATCATTCCCTTCTGCGCCTCGGCAGCCGGAGCATTTGCCCTCTGCCTGCCCTTTCTGGTCTATTTCCTCATCACCGGCAGCCTCACGGCATTCATTCAGGAGTATTTCCTCAACACGCTCCAGACCGTGAGTCCCCAGCAGAGTTTCCTCGGCGCTTATTATGACGAGTGCATGGACGCATGGACCAACTACCCGGTGGTATTCGTCATGCTGACATTGCTCATCGTGGGATGCGTGGCCATTATGCCCCGTCTGGGAAAATACCGTCTGTTTCCCCTGTTCACCACACTGTTTTTCTTCGCCTTGGCCATGAAGCATCACGGACTGGTACATTATTTCAGTGCCGTGGCCTTCGGACTGACATTCCTCGTGGCCGCCGTGCTCCAATGGCTCCGTCCAAAGGTCAGCCGTGCCGGCCTGGCCATCTCCTTCCTTTGCCTCATGGTGCTGTGCACCTTCGGAGCTCAGATCAAGAGAACGGAGTTCCATGTCTATTTCTGGGAAAATGATGTGAGGAGGAAAGTGTATTACGACATGGCCTGTCTGATCTCACAGGTGGAGAAAGCCGGTGTATTCAATGCCTGGGGATGCGGCAACGGCATAGAGACACTGCCGGATGCCCTGCCCGGTTCAAAGCACTGGATCTATCAGTTGGGATCGACGGAAGAGATGCATGATGCCCATGTTGAGGAACTGTGCTCACGACAGCCTGACTTCGTCTTCCTGCGTTCAGAGGAGTCCATCCTCCGTCTGGGGATGACGCTCCAGTCACTCGACTCCATCGGTTATCATTGCTGTTACGACTGGGCGACACGTGGCGTGCGGCATTATCTCTACACAAAACATGACGTGAAGCTGCCCGCACAGTCCGTCACGCCCAGTGATTGGGACATCCTGCTGAAGAGAAAGCCCTTCAGCGGCAGATAGCATCACAGATCTGATCCTGGAAGGCACGGCCGTCGGAAGCCTTCACCAGTCCTTGATTGAGGATGGCGAAGCACAAAGTGTGGCCATTGGCAGCCTGACAATAGCCACCCAAAGTGGATACCCCGCTCACCGTCCCGGTCTTGGCATGCACATTTCCCCTGCATGCCCCCTTGGTCATGCGGTTCTCCAGCGTGCCATCGACGCCCGCCACAGGCAGGGCAGGATACAAATGGTCATAGATTTCCCGATTGTCGTAGGCGTAGCGCAACAGCCGCACAATCATCTCTGCCGTGACGTAATTATAGAGTGAGAGCCCGCTGCCGTCGGCGATGGTATAGTCGAGAGGATCAAGGCCCAAACGGTAGAGCAGGCGTTTGACGGCTCCCGAAGCATCGCTGGCCTTGCCGGGACTGGTGGAATTGGCAGAAGCAATCTGATAAAACATCGACTCTGCGTATAGGTTGTCGCTCTGTTTCATCATCCTCGTCAGAATCTTGTCTATCCCGCTGCTGTATCTGAGTATCTCCGTACATCCCTGGGGCACCTTTCCCCGTCCGAGGATTGCGTCGACAGCTATGCCCTGCCCTTTCAACTCCTGAAGAAACACCGACATAAACTGGTCCTTCTTATCGACGAGCAAGGGCGTGAGCCGGTCGTTGTCATCATCCCAGCACCATCCGCTGCCATAGCTGAGGGTGTCTTTCATGGTGAGGTCGGCCACAATCTCACCGCGGATGCAACGGATGCCGAACGCCTTGATATTCGCTGCGATGTCACGGATGTCATCCTTCGTCAGGGTAGGATCAAACCCGCCCACGCAGTATAGGCTGCCTCTCAGCGTGTCGCCGGCTAGCGTCCCCTTATAGCAGAAACTCGTATGATAGCCGTAGTCGCCGCCCAACAGGTCGAGGGCAGTGATGGAGGTGACCAGTTTCATGACAGAGGCCGGACGCAGACGGTGACGCTCATTCCGGGTATAGACAACCTGGTTGTCGGTCAGGTCATAGACCATCAGTCCGATCTGGGTGGTCTGGAGCAGTTTGTCATACATCAGGTAGTCAAGCCGCTGGCGAACTTCCTCCATCCAAAGCGACTGCTGCGGAGTCCTGTCCTCAATAGAGGCGTTCTGCGTGAAGACCACCTCCTGGGCCGCTGCATGAAACGGCATCAGAAGGACCAATGCAAACAAGAAGGTATAGTATCTCATTTTCCAATCATGTTTAGTCGTTTTCTCACTTCCCTGACAAACTCCTCGGGACGTTCGGGCTGGATGCTGACCAACCTATGGCGGCCATGTTCGATGAGCATGTAACGTGTCAATCCAAACGGGGTTTTCCTGACCTCCACCCTGATGATCTCCTCCAGGGGAATGCGGAGGCGTTTGGAGAACCTGCCCTTATTGACCTCCAGCACACCGTCATCGCTCAACGTATAGGAGGAATGCACCATCCGCTCAATCATCACCACGTCGAGACAGACCAACAGGAATGCAACGAGGGCCATGGCGGATGACCGCTGCCAGAAGAAATAGAGGGCGAAGCCTGCCACCACGATGGTCATCAGCAGTTCAGGCCAGTTCATCTGATGTTGAAAAGTCCTTTTCATCCTTGGTCTGTTTGTCGCATCACCGGGTCAGCGAGAATTTCATGCTCAGGCCGAAGTCTCGCGTGGTCGTCGGATAACTGTTGCTGGTGAGCAAGGGGGTATTGGTCTGCTGGTCGTAGTAGAAACTCAGGGTCATCAGCCTGGAAAGGGTGTAGTCGGCGTTGAAGGAGAACTTGAAGGCGGTGTTGCCGCTGCTTGCCGAACTGGTCATCGATGCGATGTCACGGGTGATGTTGGCCTGCTTCCGGTAGGACAGGTCAAACCTCAGGTTGAGATCGTGGTTGAGGCTGCGGGTGCCGCCTGTGCGGTTTTGGTTCTGGTTTGTCTGGTTGTTGTTCTTATCGTCCTTTCCGCCGGTGTTCTTCCCTCCCTTTACCTTGCGGTGGTTGCCGCCGCCGAAGAGTTTGAAGTCATTGATCTTGTATCCCATGCCCACAACCCAGTCATGGCTGGTGTTCTCATTGAGCTGCACACTGGTGGTGCTGAGGTTGACCACACGCGTCGAACGATATTCCAACTTGCAGGTGAGGTTGTTCTGCAAGGTCACATCCACGCCGAGCAATGGGGAGAACTGCTCATTGAGGCTGGCCGTCGAGATGTTGAACATGCTGCTGGGCACAGGGTTGCTGGTGGTGGCATCGGTGATGAATCCCAAGTCGCCCATGTATTCGCGCCATGTGCTGAAACTGGCATAGGAGCCGATGGCGAAGATGCTCTTGTAGGTATGGTTGATATTGACGCTCTTGAAGAGTTCCTTGAAGGGCGAGAGTTTGCCCAGTCCACTGTAGCGCAACGTCCAGTTGGGCAGCAACCGGCTCAGCGTGGGGAAAAGATCCAGTGAATGGCCGCTCATGCTGGTGTATGTCGAGAGGAAGGCCGGAATCATGACATCTGCGCTGTAGAGCCCCACCCCACCGTTGGCGGGATCGTAGGTCTGACCGGCGAGCGGAGTGCCCACGGGATAGATGGCACCGGCGTATTTCGCCTCCACCCTGTTGCGGAAACCTTCCAGCGAACGGCAGAATTTCTCGAAGGTGGCGGAGTGATAACCGTCAGTGGCATTGCCCATGCTTTCAAAGGCGGTGCCGATGGAGATGGTCGTCATGGTGAACTGTCCGCTCCGGGTGGTCGGCGTTCCCTCATACATATAGAGGATGCTCCTGGCATCTGTCTCTGTACGGCTGGCATTGAGGTCAATCTTCAGGTCACGGGCGGGCTCAAGTGTCATCTTCAACTGCAGGTCACGGGTGAGGTTGGTCGTGGCGGGTGTGGCGACATTGTCATTCATGAGGAGCCAGTTGTTCTCCCTGGCCTTGCTGATGTAATCCTCATCGGTGAGACCGAAGGCGAAGTCGAGTCCCGGACTCATGATGTCGCCTCCGCGCTGTCCGAAGGCCTTGCCGATGGTGGGCATGAAACCTGGCAGCGACATACCTCTCGTGTTACGGTAAGTGAAACTGACGTTCCTCACCATCATCAGTCCGCGGGCGATGACCTGGGCGGTCTTGTACCAAGCCTTGTCGTCGAGGGGCTCTTTGGGCGTGACGGAGAGTTTGAGCGTGACGGCAGAGTCGGCCTTGTTAAACACCTTGATCTTGTTGTCATCCACGACCTTGTATTTCAGCGGCATGCTCTTGCCGTCCTTGTCTTTGGCGGAGACGATGAGCCGGCGGCTCTTCTTGCTGTGGGTCACCACCAGGAAGGTGTCGGCCTTGATGACGATTTCCTTCTCAAAGGTGTTCTTATTCTTGGGCAGTTGGGCCTTCTGCTTGTCATCTGCGGTTTTTCCCTTCTCGTCCTTGCCATCTTTGGCATCCTTTCCGTCCTTGGCGTCTGATTTCTTGGTCTGCGCCTTGCTGGCAGGTGTCTGTTTCTTCTTGGCCGACTGCGCGTTCGACAGGTTTTTGTTGAAACGCTCGTTGGTCTTCTTCAGGAACGGTACATGGTCGTAGAGTTTCTGCAGGTTAAACGAGCTGTTGATGTTGAAGGTACGGTCATTGGTGATGGTGTTGCCCAGCGAGGTTCCGTCCTCAAGGTCGGTGCCGCGCACCCAACGGTAGTTGGAGTTATAGGACAAATCGGCGGTGAGCCAGTCGAAGATGGGAATCAGGTTCAGCGGCACGTGATAGGAGGCCGTGAAGTTCTGGCCGTAGTCGAGGGGTTCTCCGAAACTCTTGATGGAGGTCCACACGGAGTCTTTCCATGCCGTATACTGGTCTGGATAGAGGTCTTTGTTGACTGGTGTGTAGGGTTCCTCGATTTCGGCATGCGTACCGCTGTTGAATGTCATGTGGAGGTTCTTGGTGAAGTCCCATCGCAGTGAGAATTCTCTGTTCCAGAGGAACTGCTCGCTGAACGACAGGGGCAGTTGCGAGTCAAGCAGGTTTTCGACGTCACGTTCCTGCAGTTCATAGTAGTAGCGCCTGATGTCGGTGTTGAACGTGATGTTCTGCGGGAGGTAGTTCAGGCCAAAACGCTTGGCGATCTCAAGCCATTTCGACTTCGACTTGATTTTCTTGAAGGGTTCCCACGACTTGTAAACCGGTGTCCAGGAATAGGACAACGAACCGTTCCAGTTGTCCTCGTTCTCAAAGACGGTGGTCTCGCCCGTCGTGTGGCTGTGGGAATGGCTGTAGGAGAACGAGAAGTTGGCGGGGTCATACGGCATGGGGTGTCCCTTGGTCTGGATACCCACACGGACGTTGGACAACGAGAAGTTGGTGTTGGTGACCTTGGTGACGGCGATGGACTCCACGGAGTCTCGCTCTTGCTTCGAACCCATGGCCTCGAGTGCGTCGTCGAGTTCCATATCCGTGTCGAGGGGGTTGTACTTGGGTTTGGTCTTCTCCTTGGTCACCGAGTAATAGAGGGGTGCGCTGACTTTGGCCTTGTCGGGGAAGAATTTTCCGAGTTCGAAATTGGCGGTCATGGTGAAGTTCTGCTCGGTGTCCTGGGCTCTTGAAGCCACGCCGTCCTCGAGTCCTCCGAAGCCCTCTGTATGATATCTTCCGGCCATGTTGACCGTTCCGAAGTCGGAGAGTTGCACATTGAGCGTGCCCTGTGCAGCCCATCCTCCCTCATTGTTGTATTCCTTGAGGCGGAGTTCGTTGACCCACACCTCGCCCGACTTGACCTCGCCCGAGAGGTTGCGCACACCGATGATCATCGTCTTGACCTCGCCCAGGGAGGGATTTCCCATCACGCTGATCTTGTTGGCGGGTTTGTCATCATCGTAGGCCGAGAAGACTTGATTGTAGGATGCGAGACCCTCGGCCTTGGCTTTGTTGCGCGCCTTTTTCAGCGATGTGAAGAGACTGAGCGGGATGTCGAGCATGTTCTCCTCAGGCCACACCACCCTCTTGTCCAGAACGGAGTATTTGTCGTAATGTCCGGCGGGGGTGAGCTTGAGCGGAATCTCATACTCATAGTAGTTGCTCTTGTAGTCACTGCCCAACCTGATGAACAATGCCAACTGGTCGTCGGCGAGGTTGGTGGTGTTCTCATTGAATGTGTTGGCGTGAGCGAACATCTGTATCCTGCGATACTGCCTGAGGTCGATAGTGGTGTTTTTATAAACACACTTCGACTCTCCCGTACCAAGGTCGGTGACCATGATATCGAGAGCCTGTTCGTTGCTTTCCACCAACTGAGGCTGTGTGGGGTCCTGCACACGGGAAATGCCCGGAGGCAGGATGTAGTTGACGGGGGTCTTGTCGTTGTTTTCCTCGATGTTGACGGCGCTGACCGACATATAGCCTGAGTTGGAGGCGCTGTTGGTGAGGTTCTGGTTATAGACCCTCCATTCTCCCCTCACGAGGTCGAGACTGCCAAAGCGCATGACGATGGGTTTTCTGAAACCGGTCAGGAACATTCTCATGAACCTCACGGACGTGAAATCGCTGATGGCGCCGACCTTCTGCTCGTACCTGTCGAGCGGGATGCGGAACTGATACCAGGTGACCTCGTATTTATCGCCGTTGCGGAGCGTACCGCTTCCCTTGCGGCTGTCAACGATGAAGTTGTGACCCACAACCAGGTCTTCAGGTCGGATGGAGACGTGATACTGGTAGTATTTCTCGTATTCGTTGAGCGTATGGTCCTGGTTGATGTCCTCCACGTCGGGGGTGGTCTTGTAGGAGGTGTCGTAGTTCTCGCTTCTCATATCAGAGTCGGGAGTGTTGCCCTGCGGACCATTGATGTGCTTGTATCTTTCCAGGATGGATTTCTGCTGCTCATCATAGTCACGGCCACGGAAATAGTGGTAGTTGTCGTTGGCCGGGTCGTTGAAGATGCTGTCAAATACCTCTGGGGCGACTTTCCCTTGTATGGCGGAGAGGAATTCCTGATAAGTCTCGAAGGTCTGCTCCTCCTGGTCGGTCAGTCCGTTGTATCCCACATCCTGCAGGGCTCTTGATCCTGATGTGGAGGCGAAGGCGTAGGTGGAGGATGATTTGACGGGCACCCTGCCCCATTGCGTCAACGAATAGCTGCTGGAGCCATCGACGGGCATGGCACTCTCGTCGAATTTCTTTCCGTCGCGCAGGATATCCTCACTCACCTCGCCGAGGTTGATGTAGAAGTCGCCGCCGTAGTCTGAGGCATCATCTTGATTGCTGGTGTAGATAAACGGGTCGAGAAGCCAGAATTCGATGTATTCGATATTGGCGGTCTCGAAGTCGTTGGTGTCGAGCTTTCTCATCATGCCGCCCCATTTGTTCTCTACCTTGTCAAACTGTCCCTGGGCATTGAGGTCGGTGCTGAAGTTATAGGGTCCTCGCTCCTGGGGATAGAAGGCGAGGTTGAGCACGGGCAAGGTCGAGGTGGCTCCGTTGTAGGAACTTTGGTCGCGGTTGGGGTAAAGCTCACGCACATACACCTCACGCACGTAGTGGTTGGAGAGTTGTTCCAGGTCGCTCTTGATATGGGCGGGGGTGAGCGACGAACTGCGCCGGGTGAAGAGCGGGTCAATGTTGTACCAGGCCAGGAGGCTTCGGTTGTAACCGCTGGAGAGTCCGGTCTTGTCCTTGTACTCATTAAACATGGTGGGCACGCTGGAGATGATCCAGGAGGTCGGTGTCGAGACATCGATCTCGTTCTTGGTGTTCTCGAAGTCGTCCAGATACGATGCGTTGTCCTGAGTGCCGTGGGCTTGTCCGGCAATCAGTTGTGCGAATTCAGCGGTCAGTGAGATGTTGGAGGGCTGGGTGACGTGCAGCAACGGGATTTTGTCGAGCATATTGGTGAGCCACTGGCTCTCCTTTTTCCAGTTGAGGTTGACGCCCCAGAGGGTGTTGTTGAGCGGTTCGGCTCCCATGGCCACCTTGGTGGTGAGGGCTTGCTCGGAGAGGTGCCGCAACGTACCGCTCATCTGGAAGTTCTTGCTGAAGTCATACTCCCAGTTGACACCAAACATGGTCTTCCTCGACTGTCCGTAATCGGTATTGCTCTCATAAGAGGCTTTGACCTCTGTTCCCGCATCCATGATACTTTGGTTGATGATGGTCACCTCACCGGCGGAATAGTCCACCGTGTAGTCAGAGCCTTCCGTCAGGGTCACGCCTCCCGCCGTAACGACAACGGAACCCTGCGGCACGTTATAGGCGCCGAGCGGGATGACATTGGCCGATGTTCCCCGGAACTGTCCTGTCAGGATATATTTGTCTTTCTCGGCGATCTGCTTGGCCACGGTCTTCGTGGAGTCATAGAGTTCGGTATAGCTGTACTTGGCGGCCACGTCCTCTGAGACACCTTTTGACACCAGGAACTGATAGAGGAATTCTCCAAACGGTTCGGCTTTGGGGAGGAAGACGCGCCCGTTGCTGACGGTATATCCCTCCACGAAGTCGAAATAGCCGTTGGAATGCACCTTCATGTTGTTGTCAAGACGGTCGGCGTCCATGTCCTTGATGATGGTCTGGTCCTTGACCTGAGGTTCAGGGAGATAGGTCAGATAGACGCCGGCAGTGTCGCTTTGGTACTTGATGTCGAGTCTGAATTTGTCTTTCTGGACGTTTGTGGCCAGGTAATAGACGTTTTTCATCATCAGGTCCCAGTTTGACTGATTCGGGTTGTTGCTGGTGTTTTTCAGCGATTTCACAAAGAGGCTCTTGCTGACATCGGTGACATCGCCGGCAAACTCTCCCACCTGGAAGGTCGTTCCTCCGTAGGTGTACTCATAGGCGACAGCGAGCACCTGGTCGGTCTGTAGCGCGGTCTTGAGCGAGACATATCCCAACGCATTGTTGACGGTGTATTCCGACGAGGAGAGCAGTCGTGCGCTCTCCACTTTCTCATAATCGGTTCCTCCTATGAAACGGGTGTCCATCACGGTGGAGGTCTGTTCAATATCCCTTGCTCCCACATAGGTGCTGTTCAGGTCAGCATAGAGGGAATTGGCGTTGTTGTGTGGAGGGGTGAGGCCATCGCTCTCTCCCAGGTCGGGCAGTGCGATGATGTTGCGGGTGTTGGCGGTAGAGCCGGCCTTGTTGGTCACCCAGATCTCCACTCGGTTGATGGTGATGCCCGTCGTCAGGTTGGGCAGGCTCTTCATGGCGGCGTCATATTTGCTCCTGAAGTAGTGCGACAGGAAGAAATGCCTGTTTTCCTCGTAGTTGGCGGCATCAATCTCAAAGGGTGTGAGGTGTACGCCTCCCTTCGACGACACGCTCGATGATGAGGATTTCTTCTGCGAGATGACGGTCTGCAGTTTCAGTTTTCCAAACTGCATGTCGGTCCTGAGTCCGAAGAGCGAACTGGCTCCTGTGATCAGGGTGGAGTTGGCTGGGAATGACACATTGCCGCCCTCTACGAGTTTGATGATCTCATCTTCCTTCCCCTCGTATTTGAGTTTCATGTTCTGGGCATCGAAATCGAAGGTGGCGTCTGTGTTGTAGTTCAGGTTCATGTTCACCTTGTCACCCACCTTTCCGTTCACGTTGAGATTGATTTTCTCGTCGAAGTCCATGGTGGTGGTCTTACGGTTGCGGATGGGCAGCGAGGGGTTGTCGATGTTCTTGAACGTGGCGCCGAACTTCAGTTCCGCCGTTCCTTGTGTCTTGATCCTCACGCCGCCAGGACCGAAGATCTTCTCGGCTGGTCCAAGGTCGAAGTGCATGTCGGTGAAGTCAAACTTCTCCTTGCCTTTGTTCTTGACAACTTCCTCGTTTTTCGAACGGAAGAATTCTCTCATGGCCTGTCGCTCGCTCCATTTGAAATACTCGTCGTAGGTCATCATGGTGGGTGCGAAGACATAAGTACCTCCAATCTTGTTGCCGAAGACATAGCGGTCGATGGTGTCGTTATACTCCACGCTCTGTTTCATGTTCTCCGGTCGCTGCAGGTCGGCCGACCCTTGGTCGAGGTCTTCATCGGAGAGCGGTGTGGTGCGCTGGATTTTCCATCTGGGATGGAGCAGCGAATCGGGGATTTCCTCTTCTTCGCTGGCGAGGGTAGGCTGTGCCTTGACACCATTCTTGTTTTTGTCGTCAGGAGTGGCAGTCGTCTGTTGCGTCTTGTTCTGATTGTTGTTGGCTGATCTACGGTTGCGTGTACGGTCATCCTGCGGCACGGAAAGAGCATTGCCCGCCATCACACTGATAGCGAACAAAAGGATAGCAAAACTCCAAAACCGTTGTATGACCTTCATTTTCCGTTTTTAAATTGTCCCGGCATGATGCTCCGGTGAATCACTTGATCTGTTTGAGTGCCAGTTTCACCACTTGTTCGACGGGAAGTCCCGGATGCTGTTTCATGATTTCTGTCACCACCTTGGCGGAAGGTGCTGGTGAGAAACCGAGCATGGTGAGTGCTCCCACGGCCTCATTCTTCACTTCTTTGTCGTGGTTGTCAATAGTCGGTGCCGTTCCTTCAGGCATCTGCTCAACCAGTCCGCTGCCAGACAGTTTGTCTCTCAAATCGACAATGATGCGCTGAGCGGTACGCAGGCCAATCCCTTTCACACTCTTGAGGGAGCGCTCATCGCCGTTGACGATGACATTGCACAATTCAGCGGGAGTCAGCGACGAGAGAATCATGCGGGCTGTATTGGCACCGACCCCTGACACGGTGATCAACTGCCGATAGAGCTCACGCTCCTGTTTGGTGGAGAACCCGTAGAGGGTGTAGGAGTCATCCCTTCCTCCGGTCATCAATACCTCATGAACGAAAAGTTTGACCTCTTTCTTATTTTGAATGGCCGAAAAAGTATTCAGCGAGATGGACAGCGCATACCCCACTCCGGCCGCCTCAATGACGGCCATCGCTGGGGTGATGTCAGTCAACTCGCCCCTGATATATTCTATCATTTACGTCCGTTTTTGTATATATACGAATATATAACGAAAGATAGTGTCGTTTATTGCCCGTTATCCTGTTTTTTGGAGTCCTTTTGGCGCATGCGTGTGAGGAAAGTGCTCCATGCTCCCTTGCTCATGCCCAGCAACGCTATGATTCGTTTGTCATCCACTTCATAATGTCTAAGGATCAGCAGCAGCATCTCACGCTTTGTGGCTTGAGGCCATTGGACTTTGATGACATCCATCAATTCTTTCTCATCCATCGCACAATAATTCAAGAAAAGATCGATCTCTTGTTTCGACCATGGCTCACAATCGGCTGTCCCCAATGCGTTTTTCAGCGTTTGTAATACCTTACTGTCCTTATCCATTTGGCGGGGACGCTGATGAACTTGAACACGAATGCCTTGATCCTGCTACACCTCCTCAGTCCGAAGGCTTTTGCATCAAGTCGTTCCATGAGGAACTTGTAAAAGTTGCAGATGACAGCCGTGAGCAGGAGGAACACGGTGTTCTCCGCCATGAATGACTTGGGCAACCTGTCCCATCCAAAGCCGTTGTTCATGTCGTCGATAACTTGGCCGATGTAACAATCAAATTTCTTCATCACGTGAAAAATTCCACCGAAAGGGGTGATTTTCTGAGATTTTTTGTTTATATTTGCCATGCCATAGATGATTTTTGCTTTTCTTGAATTGCAGCACTAAGGTAAGTGAAAAATCTGACATGACAAAATCTTGAGCAACTTTTTGTTGCTCAAGAACTTATAAAAAAAATTGCATAACTAAAGTGCTGCGGAATTTAGGCAGAATATGAGAAATATAGTGTTATGCATGATTACGGTTCTTTCGGGTCCTTTTCAGGCCCAAGCCCAGGCATTGCCGATGCTCGGAGAGAAAACTGCCTGGAAGTATAACTTGACTTACTATAACGACCAGGAGGATACGCACGGTACGCTCGAGGCCGAGGTCTGTTTTGAGTTGATGGATGGAGACTCCATCATTGACGGGACGGCATATCGGAAACTTGCCATCGCAACCAGGTACATTGGAACCAACTCTCACCAATGGGATGATGAAGACGGTCGCTTGCATGCCAATCAGACTTCCGCCTACGATTACGGGGATATTCCAGCGGACAAAGTCTGTGTCGTATTGCTGCGCGAAGAGGAGGGGAAGGTGTATATCCAGCGTCAGAGCTATGTCAATTGCCTGAGTGGTGGAGGCTACGAGGGTTCTTGGATGCACGACTCCATCTATGCTGACTCCAACGACGGACCAGACCAGATATTATATGATTTCACGGTTCAGGAAGGAGACAAATATCCCATGATTTGCGACGTGACCGTGAGTTCGGTTGAGGAGGTGATGACAGGGGATGGCGTAAGACGGAAACTGCTCACCCTGTCCAACGGCATCCAGGTGCTTGAGGGAATGGGCAGCGTAGATTGTGTGGGAATGCTCATTGGATACCAGAGCACAGGAAAATACTATTCGACAGACGGGACTCATTATTATGCGGGGTATTCCAATAGCTTTTATCCTGATGGGGTAGAATCAATCCCCATCGGCTTTGGCTGGATCACAAATGGCATAGGCAATGCCGTTAGAGAAATAAGAAAAGGATACCCATCTCACATCCACGACCTCCAGGGCCGCCACCTCGCTTCGCCTCCTGAGAGGGGCTTGTATATCCAAGACGGCAAGAAATATGTGAAATAAATAAAATAGTTTTCCCGTCAATGGCCCCCAATGGCAACCCTCCCATTGGTATCCATTGACGGGTATATGATCATTAAAAAATTAGTCTATTTCAAGGAAGTCGTCATCCTTTTGTTGCCAAATATCAATGATTTTCTCATCTTCGTGATTATAATACCTCATGAACGAAAAGTTTGACCTCTTTCTTATTTTGAATGGCTGAAAAAGTATTCCGCCCAATCCTTTGCTTGATTCAGATTGTTTTACTAAATTTGCCATCAAAATTGCAGTAAATCATCAGAAGATGAAAAAATTGCTTGCCTTTTCCCATCTTCGCAAAAATAGACAACTATGAAAATAAGACTGTCGCTGACAACCCAGATAGCGGTCGCTCTGGTTCTGGCCATCATCGCAGGAATCCTGCTACAGGACCATCCTGGCTTTGTGAATGAATTCATCAAACCGTTTGGCACCATCTTCCTCAACCTTCTGAAGTTCATCGTAGTTCCCTTGGTGCTGTTCTCCATCATGGCAGGGATTCTCTCAATGAACGACATGAGCAAGTTGGGGAAACTGGGGCTGCGTGCCATCTTGTATTTTGCTTTCACCACGTTGATAGCTGTCACCATGGGACTGGTGGTGTCCACCCTCGTCAGAGGCTGGATTCCTGCGATCGACCTTCATATTGAGAAAACCGGGGAGGGTGTGCAAATGCCGGAAGTCACCTTCATGGACCAAATTGTCGGCATGTTTCCCGACAATATTCTCACCCCTCTCGGCACAATGGCCATGATTCAGGTGATAGTCATTGCGATCTTGTTTGGTGTGGCCATAGTACATGTAGCAGAAGATGGTGAGCCAGCGCGCAAGTTGGTGATCAGTCTCAACGAGGTGGTGGGAAAAGTGCTTAACTATATCATGGCTGTGGCGCCGGTGGGCGTGTTCTGCATGCTGACACCTGTAGTGGTCAACAACGGTCCCAGCGTGCTGGGGTCTTATGCCGTCCTGGTAGCCCTTGCCTATTCCTGCTTCCTGATCCATGTTCTCTGCGTTTATTCGCCGCTAGTCTATTTCTTAGGCGGACTGTCACCGCTGAGATTTCTCAGGGAGATGCAACCGGCGATGCTGTTTGCGTTCTCCAGCGACTCCTCGGTGGCTACCCTGCCCTATTCCATGGAATGCACAAGGAAACTGGGTGTTGACGAAAGTGTCGGAAGTTTTGTCTTGTCTCTGGGCGCCACTATCAACATGGACGGAGTGGCCATCTATCTGGGCGCCACATCGGTATTCATGGCTGCATGCTGCGGCATCGACCTCACCATCAACCAATATATGGCCATCGCCTTTGCCGCCACCGTAGCTTCTATCGGCACACCGGGCATTCCCGGGGGTTCTCTTGCCCTGATGGCTATGGTGTTCGCATCGGCCAACATCCCCGTGGAATGTGTGGCTGTGGCAGCAGGCATCGACCGCATCATCGATATGGGACGAACCGTCATGTCGGTGACTGGTGATGCCTCCTGCGCCATCGTCATGCAGAAAAGCGTGGCAAAAGCAAAAGTTGAGGAGAACCTTTAGTCCAGGTCAAGGAAATTGCCATATCCCTCACCATTCCATAAACTTGAGGGTTGTCTGTCGCTTTCCTTCACCGCTTCTTCTTGTTCGACTGTCGTGGGTGGGTTGGCGTCTTTCGCCCATCCTCGACTTTCATCCATTAACCGAAACGGGAGGACGCCAATGATTTCTGTATCGGGTTGTATATAAAATCTCTTTTTCATATTACGCCTCCTTTCACTTCACCAACAGTTTCTTTCCATTTACGATGTAAATACCCTTGGGCAAACTCTCTACAGATGATCCAACCCTGCGTCCAGACAGGTCATAGACAGCATTGATGGTGCTCGGATTAACAGGTACGATAGTTTGACTGTCGATGGCGTTCGTATCGTCACCATCAATAACACCGTCGATGGCGATATTTGCTCCAGTAGCGGAACTCGACGCGTTGTCGAAGATACTGTGTCTGAGCGTTATCCATCCACGGAAACCTTTGATTGGTGTATCACGGCTCAGTTCATACATCTTACCGCCGCTCATGGCATACGAACCCTTCGGAGCATAGCTGTCGCTGGGGGATCCTACAGATGCAAGTTTAAAGCCATCAATATTAACGCTGAATTCGTTGAAATGCGGTGTCTGGATATAAGTGACATGGCCAGTTCCGTCATTCGTTCCTCCAAAGGATTCAACATCCTGATGCCCATTCCACACACCCAATTGTATAGTAGGATACGTGTAGGGGGGATCGGCATTTTCTTCCGATTTGGTGGAGAAGAACATTTTGCCAAGGTCATAATAGTAGGCCATTTGGCCACGCGGATTTTCACCAAAAGCGGGATCTTTTGTTGGTTTCAGCATATAGAGGTTTCCTGCAGTAACGACGTTGCCGATCGTCAGCAGATTGACCGTCTCAAAATCAATGATGCAGTCATTTTTATTTGATAAGTTGCCGATGCCGTACAATTTCAGCAGTTGGCAGTCGTCTCCGAAGGCATGTCGTACCTGCTCTCCTGTTAAAGGCAACGGGAACGAGAAGGTGTTCCACTCACCCTTAGTGAACTTGCGTTGAAGGCTGGCGGCACCAGCATATCTGCTATTGTATTCCGCTGGGGCATATTCATTTGCAAGGAAACGCGTCCTATCTGCATCAGCATGACTCAAGTAATTCAAATCCTCTTGATCTTCATAGAAAAAGACTGGGCTCAATCCCATATAGGATGCACGGATATCATCCACGCACACCCAGTCGGTGTCGTAATAGCCGCCGCCAGTTTTGCTACTCTTTGTCGCCTGATCTTTTCTGAATCCCAAGCGGATGGTTTTGCTGCCATGATTATAGTCGTAATCCGAAACCTGCACCCACACCTTCTGTCTATGATTTTCTCTGTTTTTGAGCAGTTCCTCGCCAACTTTCAGACAATTCTTATAGCTATTTTTCTGATATGTTCCGAAAGACACTTTATTCAATGTTACCTGGCCATAGTGAGGTACATTAGTTTGAGGTATTTCAAACGTGTTTTCCAAATCATTGACTTGATTGTCGGGTATTACACGGGCAAACAAATAGGCATTGTGGTTCTCACTGCTCATTGAGAAACCCGTGCACTCTATCTCGTACCAACCAGGCTTGGGGGCTTCGAAGTTGGTCGTAATGGTGCCCACACCTTCGAAAGGCAAAAAACCATACTTGGCGTTCTTTTTTCCTGCAGCATTATCTGTACTAGGAGTCCATGCGTCAAAAACTTCTTTCAATTTGACGGGCGAATCCCATGGCTCATCAACTACCCGAGGGTTCTTCGACTGTTGGTTGTTATTACTCAAAGTGGATTGCCCCGTCTGATAATCCCCCCAAGTGTAGGTATAACGTTTGTCCGTTCCGTAGGTATAGCCTCTCAACGGTGAAACTGTCCAGTCGTTATCGCCGAAAAAGTCATTGGAGTTGCGGGTGAAATCGCGGTCTTTAATCAATGACGAGATACTGGGATTAAGTCCCACTTCGTTCTGTGTCAACACATCTATAAACTCATTAACAGAAATCAGTCGCCACTGATAGAGTTTCTGAATATCCACTACGTCTCCGTTTTCCAACATTGCCTTACCGTTTTCCTGCTTCACATAAACACCTGCCTCTGTTGTTGTATCCCATAAAGGAACTCCTTTTATGGCATTTACATCCTGTACGTTTACGGTTGTCCAGCAGGAACGGTCATCGTCAAGAAAGACGAACCGCCCGTCACCCTTGCCGACTGAGGTATTGTGACATTCACCCCAAGCTGCTCCAAGATAAAAATCCATGCCGGCATATTTTGTATAGTTTGCGGTAGAAGGACTTAGATTATATAGTTTGGTAGTAGATTGATACAGGTAGTAGGTGAAGCCCTCTGTATCTTCTTCCACCCGTACAAAATGCCAATTCATAGAATAGGTATTCCTTTCATCTCCATCCATCAGGGTCGTTAGATTGGCTGATTTATAACTACCATCCGACCAGTTCTTTCCAAAAGGCTCAGGAGGTCGGGCGCAAAAACTATTCTTTTCTGCATGTTGACTCTCGGTGATTCCAGAATTGATGCGTCCACTCGAATGCAGATACATTTGACGGCCGAAGTCCGAAAAGAACAGGCGCCCTTCCATCGCCCAGTCACCACCCTGAATCACGAAGCGACCAGTTCCAACATTATATAAAAGAAAGGGAAAACCATTATCTTCGTATTCAGAATGATTAAGGATAGTCGTCACATCAATTCCATGCCATTTCTGACTGGTAGCCTCAGCATGTGTTTGCGTTTGTGTTTGCGCTTCCAAAACCCCAACATGAACGAAGGACAGCAGTGCAAGCAATACATATATCCTAAAAAGGCTATTGATATGCATAAATGATATAAAACTCTTCATAGGCTCAAACAAATTAAGTAGTTGACAGTTAATGCGCATATTAAAATACAAAAATAGTAAACTCATTGGCTATATGCAAGCGAGCAGGGGACATTTTAACATATTTTAAGCGTAAACAGATTAGAACAAGAAGAAAAACCAAAAATAAAGAAAAACATAAAAAAATCCGGCTAAATGACACTACTTTCAATATTATTATATAATTTTGCAACCGATTTCGAAGAAAATACAACTAAATAACATTTTTATATGAAAAAAATCAGAGCAGCCGTTGTGGGCTACGGCAACATCGGCAAATATGCAGTAGAGGCTTTGGAAGCCGCCGAAGATTTTGAGATAGCAGGCATCGTGCGCCGCAACGGTGCAGCCGACAAACCCGCTGAGTTGGCACCCTATCCCGTGGTGAAGGACATCACCGAACTGGAAAACGTGGATGTAGCCATCCTCGCCACCCCCACCCGCAGTTGCGAGGAATATGCCAAAAAGATCCTGCCGCTCGGCATCAACACCGTCGACAGCTTCGATATCCATACCAGTATTCTTGACTACCGCGCTGCTCTCATGCCTGTCTGCAAGGCCAACAACGCCGTGTCGATCATCGCCGCAGGCTGGGACCCGGGCAGCGACAGCATCGTGCGCACGCTCATGCAGAGCCTTGCCCCCAAGGGCCTCTCTTACACCAACTTCGGCCCTGGCATGTCGATGGGTCACTCCGTCTGCGTGCGCTCCAAAGAGGGCGTGAAAAACGCACTTTCGATGACCATCCCCAAGGGAGAGGGTATCCACCGCCGCATGGTGTATGTGGAACTGGAGGAGGGCGCCAGCCTGGAAGAGGTGACGGCTGCCATCAAAGCCGACCCCTACTTCGCCAGCGATGAGACACACGTGTTTGCCGTGGAGTCCGTGGATGCCGTGCGTGACATGGGCCATGGGGTCAACCTGGTGCGAAAAGGTGTCAGCGGAAAGACTCAGAATCAACGGCTGGAGTTCAACATGAGCATCAACAACCCGGCTCTCACCGGACAGGTGCTCGTCAATGTGGCGCGTGCTTCCATGCACCAGCAACCCGGCTGCTACACCATGATTGAGGTGCCCGTCATCGACATGCTGCCCGGCGACCGCGAGTCACTGATCAGCCATCTCGTATAGTCAATCCCACATTCTGACAATCATTCTACTCCAAACGACAAGGGGCGCTGCTGCGCCTCTTTTTTTGATTTCTTTTGTCCTACTCTCTTGTTTTTCGGAATAAAATCGTAAGTTTGCAGATGGAAATCCATCATTTCAAAAAACTTCCAAGACCATGAGAAGACTTATCTCACTTACATTCTTAGTTTTCAGTCTTTTTCCCGTCACCACCTTGGCTCAGTCACGACAAAACAACAACGCGACCGACTCATTAGATGCCATTTCTCTCCTCACCAGCGGAAGCGCTGACAAGGTGACAGAAGACCGCATGAACAAGGGTCTCGTGACCAACTCGCTCAGCGCACTCAGCGGACAGGCAGCCGGTGTGCAGGTGGCATCGGGCGACAACCGCAAGGCCATGCTTACAAGCGTGCGCGTGCGAGGTACCACCTCTCTGACAGGCGGCAACGACCCGCTCGTCATCATCGACGGTGTATCGTCTGACCTCGCCACGCTCTCCAGCATCTATCCTGCCGACATCGAGAGCTTCACCATCCTCAAAAATGCCGCAGAAACCGCCAAATACGGTTCCCGAGGAGCTTCTGGTGTCATCGAGGTGACCACCAAGAAAGGCCACGGCGGACAGTTTCATATCTCCTATGACGGCAACATGGGCTTCGAGACGACTTTCAAGACTGTGAAGATGCTCAACCGCGACCAATACGTCAAAACGGCTCAGGACTTGGGACTGGAGTACAACGACGGAGGGTATGACACCAATTTCCCTGACGAAATCACCCGTATGGGAGCCGTGCAAAACCACCATATCTCCTTCAGCGGCGGAACCGACCAAAGCAACTACCGCGCATCCATCGGACTGATGGACCACAACACCGTCATCAGGGTCAATGAATACAACAACTTCGTGGCCAAACTCGACATCGCCCAAAAAGCCTTTGACGACAAACTGTCTGTCGACCTCGGCGTCTATGGCTCGGCTCAGCGCAACAAGGAGATCTTCGACGAGCAGACCCTCTTCTACTCGGCCTACACACAAAACCCCACTTTCCGCAACGGCATGAACAATGGGGTATGGGAAAAGAACACGACCGCCTCGCAGATCAGCAACCCGCTGGCCCTGCTCCGGGAAAGAGACCACCAGAAAAACCTCAACTTCAACACCCACCTGAAGTTTGCCTACGACATCTGGCCCAACCTGCGCATCAGCACCTTCGGGTCCTATTCCTTCACCAGTACGGAAGACGCTCAATACCTGCCCACCTGGGTTTGGGCACAAGGACAGGCCTACCGCAGTGAGAAGAAAAGCGAGGACTGGCTGTTCAACCTCTCCGTGGACTACTGGTGGGACTTCAACTCCGAGAACCGTATCGAAGTGACGGGTCTGGGCGAATACCAAAACAGCACTCTCACGGGATTCTTCACCACCGTGAAGGGATTCACCTCCAATGACTTCGGCTACCACAACCTCCAAGCAGGTGCCCTCCGACCCTACGGCGGCACGGGGTCTTATTTCGAAAAGCCCTCGCTGGCCTCTCTGATGGGCAATATCAAATACCTGCTCCTCCACCGCTACACTTTCGGCTTCACCATTCGCGCCGACGCCAGCAGCAAAGTAGGAAAGAACAACCGCTGGGGATTCTTCCCCTCCCTCTCGGCGGAATGGGACGTGATGCAGGAGAAGTTCATGAAAAATGTACCATATGTCAGTTACCTGAAGTTGCGCACGGGCAGCGGCATCTCGGGCAACCTCGGCGGCATCGACTCCTACAACTCCCTGCAGATGTTCATGCCCACTGGCCTCGTGTCTCTTGCAGGATCGCCCGTGGTGACATTGGGCTACACCAGCAATGCCAACCCTGACCTGAAATGGGAGACCCGCTACACCTTCAACGTCGGTATGGATCTGGGACTCTGGAACAACCGGATGATGCTTACCGCAGAGTACTACTACTCCAAGACCATCGACATGCTCTACCTCTACGACGTGAGCATGCCGCCCTTCGCCTATGACAAACTGCTGGCCAACCTGGGCAGCATGAGCAACAGCGGATTTGAGTTCGGACTGGGCATCACACCCCTTGAAACACGCGACATGCAACTCAATGTCAACATGAACCTCTCCATCCAGCGCAACAAACTCATCAGCCTCTCTGGAAAATACAAGGGGGAGATGATGGCCGCCAGCAACATCACCTCCATCGGCGGACTCAACGGTGCCGGCTTCCATGGAGGCGACAACAACATAGTCTATCAGATCGTGGGCCAGCCCCTCGGCGTGTTCTACCTGCCCCACTGCACAGGCTTTATAGGAGATGAAGACGGCGAACAGTCCTATGATATCGAAGACCTCAACCATGACGGGATTAAAAGCACAGGCAGCGACCGATACATCGCAGGACAGGCCACCCCGAAATGGACACTCGGCTCCAACATCAGTTTCCGCTACAAAGACTTCGACATCTCCCTGCAGATGAACGGTGCCTTCGGCCACAAAATCTACAACGGCACGGCACTGACCTATATGAACATGACCTCCTTCCCCGACTACAACGTGATGAAGGATGCTCCCAAGAAGCGAATCTACGACCAGGTTGCCACCGACTACTGGCTCGAACCGGGAGACTATCTCAACTTCGACTACCTCACCGTGGGATGGAACGTACCCATCCGCAATAAAGTTCCATTGATCAGCCAACTTCGTCTTGCCCTGAGTATCAACAACCTCGGAACCATCACTTCATACAGCGGACTGACACCCATGATCAACAGCTACGTGGTGAACAAGACCCTCGGTATCGACGACAAACGCAGTTATCCTCCATACCGGTCCTACTCCATCGGTGTGAGCGCCTCCTTCTAATCATCAAAAAACAGCAGTCATGAAAAAAATCATACTACCCGCACTTGCCGCACTGACACTGACCGCATGTCTCAGCGAGGATCCCCGCGACAGGATAGACGAAGACCAGACCTTCAACTCCGCCATTACCCTCTACCTCAACACCGTTGGCAACCTCTATCACTACATCGGAGGCAACAATGACTCTGAGGGACTGCAAGGTACTGCCCGCGGCATCTACGACATCAACACCTTCACCACCGACGAGGCCATCCTGCCCACACGCGGCGGCGACTGGTATGACGGAGGTCTGTGGCTCTCGCTCTACTGGCACACCTTCTCCCCCGGCACACAACCCATCGAGGGAGCATGGAACTATCTCTACAAGGTCATCGTGATGTGCAACCAGTCGCTCGACCTGATTCAGCGGCACAATGACCTGCTCACTTCGCAACAGGAAGCAATCTTCACCTCGGAAGTGAGAGCCCTCCGCGCCATATACTACTATTACCTGCTCGACCTCTTCGGCAGCGTGCCTTATGTCAGGACGGCTACCACCTCGCTCGAACAGGCCGAACAAGTGAGCCGCAGCACCCTCTTCAAGAATGTGTGGGATGCCCTGATCAACGCCCTGCCCAATCTTGCCAACGAAAGGAGCAATTGGGAAGGTGAATACTACGGAAGGATAACTCGCCACGTGGCATGGTTCGTACTGGCCAAAATGGCCCTCAATGCCGAAATCTGGATGGATGACAACTGGACGGACGAGATGAGACCCGACGGCCGCAACATCATGCTCGACTGCGAGGGAAAACAACTCAACGCATGGGATGCCTGCATCTACTGGTGCGAGAAACTGACGGCCGCCGGATACCAGTTGGAGGACTCCTACGCCACGAATTTCGCCGTTTACAACGAGGACTCCAAGGAGAACATCTTCACCATACCCATGGACAAGGACCTCTACACCAACCAGTTTGTCTACCTCTTCAGGTCGAGACACAACAACCATGGCGCAGCTCTGGGCATGGCCGCCGAGGATGGTACCTGCGCCACAGTGAGTTCCGTACTCACTTACGGTTACGGCACCCCAAACCAGGACAATCGCTATTCCATCAACCTCTACTCCGACACGCTCTACCTGGATGGCCATGTGGTGCTCCTCGACAATGGCGAACCGCTCGTCTACCAACCCCTTCATGTGATGCCCATCCTGACCGGGTTACCCTTCGAGAAAACCGCAGGCGCACGGATGAAGAAATATGAGACCGACCGCACAGCCTACCTCGACGGAAAACTCCAGGACAATGACATCGTGCTCTTCCGCTATGCCGACGTGCTGCTGATGGAAGCTGAGGCTAAAGTCCGCAACGGACAAGACGGCAGCAGAGAATTCAACAAGGTGCGCAGACGTGCAGGCATGGAGGAACGAGAGGCCACTCTCAACAACATCCTCATTGAGCGGCTGATGGAACTCCACTGGGAAGGGTGGCGCCGGCAAGACCTCGTGCGCTTCGACCGTTTCCATCTCAAATATGACCAACGCCCACAACTGAGCACAGAGGATGACCGCCACACGACAGTATTCCCCATACCCGGACGTGCCATCGCTCTCAACAGCCGACTCGCACAGAATCCAGGATACTAAAATCAAGCAAATATCGGCATTTTGTCACTATTTCCTAAAAAATAGTGACAAAATGTTGGTGTGATTAGGGATTATTATTGTACTTTTGCAACCGAAATTTATGCAATAATAATCATACACATCTAATCATTCATCAAATTTCAAATCTTTTATGAGGAAACAAACCATCAAGGCTACCTCTCTGGCCGTCGCCATGGCTGTGTTCAGCTCGGTTGCGGCCATGGGGCAACAAAGTGACTCCAAGTCAACAGACTGGCTGAAAGATCTCACCAGCCGCATCGAACTGCACGGATATGCCCAGGGGGGCTATTCCTACGACGATGCCAATGGGAAGTCCAACAGTTCGTTTAACCTGAAACGGACTCTTTTCTGGGCAAAGGCCCGCGTGACCGACCGTTTCTCGTTTCTTTTCATGCACGACTTCTCCAGTGTCGTACAAGAGTATTACCTCGACTACCGCTTCTCACGCGACAATGCCTTCAATGTCAGACTCGGACAATTCAAGCACAGCTTCAGTCTTGAGAACCCTCTCTCCCCCACCATGCTTGAACTGATCGATGTCTATTCGCAAGCCGTTCTCTTCTTGGCCGGCGAGGGTCCCGACCCTCTCAATGGCGTCAACTATGGCCGTGACCTCGGCATGATGGTCTATGGCGACCTGTTCGACAACCACCTGCATTATGAACTGGCCCTCATGAACGGACAAGGCATCAACCGCAAGGACGGCAACTCCGACAAAGATGTCATCGCACGCCTCGAATACAAGCCCAACAGCAATCTGCGCTTCGTGGCCTCCGCCCAAAAAGGACGTGGGCATGCCGTGGGCACCGCAGCATGGAATCCAGGCGTGGCCGTCGGCGACAACTACCGCCGCGACCGCTTCAGCGTGGGCGCGGAGTGGAAAAGCAGCGACTTCAACCTGCGTGCGGAATACCTCGGCGGCAAGGACGGTGAAGTGGGGAGCATGGGCGGCTACGTGACTGCCAGCGTCCCCGTGGCCCAAAACCTCGACATCATCGCCTCAGCGGACTATTTCGACCGCAACACCGACATGGACTATTATCAGACCAACCTGACCGGTGGCATCCAATACTGGTTCTTCAAGAAATGCCGTCTGCAACTGCAATACACGCGGTGCATGAGCCATTTCACCGATGACTACAACTGGCTGCAGGCTCAGGTGCAAGTCGCTTTCTGAGACAGTCGTCACTTCAACATCCAACATAGGTCACACCAACAAAAATCCAAGAAATGATCATAAAAATATTGCTCACCATCATCTTTTTGGCCGTGATGGTAGGCGTGGGCATCTACTCACGCAAACAGGCCAGCACCGTTGACGGTTTCGTATTGGGCGGACGAATGGTCGGTCCCTGGCTGACGGCCTTCGCCTATGGCACCAGTTACTTCTCTGCCGTGGTCTTCGTAGGCTACGCCGGACAATTCGGATGGAAATACGGCATGTCGGCCTCATGGATCGGCATCGGCAACGCCTTGATCGGCTCGCTGCTCGCCTGGATCCTCCTCGGAAGGCGGACCAAACTGATGACACAGCATATCGAGAGCCGCACCATGCCCGATTTCTTCGGCACACGCTATCAGAGCGAGTGGCTGCGCGTCATCGCCTCCATCATCGTCTTCGTCTTCCTCATTCCCTACACCGCCGGTGTCTATAAAGGCATCTCCACGCTCTTTGAGATGGGATTCGGCATCCCCTACCAATACTGCGTGGTCATCATGGCCATCCTAACGGCCGTCTATGTCATTCTCGGCGGTTACAAGGCGACGGCCATGAATGATTTCGTACAGGGTGTCATCATGCTGTTCGGCATCATCATCGTCATCGTCGCCGTGCTCAACTCACAGGGTGGCTTGACAGCCGCCATCGACAAGATGGCCGCCATTCCCAGCGACGACAACCCGGCTGTGAACGGCAGTCTAGCCTCATGGTTCGGTCCTGACCCCTGGAACCTGCTCGGCGTGGTCATCCTCACCTCGCTCGGCACCTGGGGACTGCCGCAGATGGTGGGCAAATTCTATTCCATTACCGATGAGCAGGCCATCCGCAGAGGTACCATCATCTCCACCTTCTTTGCTTTCGTGGTGGCTGGAGGATGCTATTTCCTCGGCGGTTTCGGCCGTCTTTTCGGCATGCCTCCCACCCTGCCAAGCGGCAAACTCGACTTCGACTCCATCGTCCCCTCGATGCTGGTCACCCTGCCCGACATCATCATCGCACTGGTGGTGCTCTTGGTGCTCTCCGCCTCGATGTCCACACTGGCCTCGCTTGTGCTCACCTCTTCATCGACGATGACGCTCGACCTCATCTACCGCGACAAAAAATCTGCCCCCGGCGAGGTGGCCGAGGGCAGTATCGATGATATGGTATCCGAAAAGATAGAGCGCCGCAAGGTGATCATCATGAGGGTGCTGATCGTCTTCTTCATAGTCATCTCACTGATGATAGCCCTCAATCCGCCGACGTTCATCGCACAGCTGATGGGCATCTCCTGGGGTGCTCTGGCAGGTGCGTTTCTCGCTCCCTTCATGCTGGGTCTCTACTGGCGCGGCGTGACTCGCGGAGCGGTGTGGGCGTGCTTCGTATGGGGCGTGGGACTGACCGTCGTCAACATGTTGCTGGGCAACCCCATCAATCCCATCAACTGCGGTGCCATCGCGATGCTGGGCGGTTTCGTGGTCGTGGCCGTCGTCAGTCTGGTGACACCACGTCTCCCCAAGGAGATCATCGACCGCATCTTCGACTGCTACTCCTGAAATTCTCACTCATCTTCCTGGAAGAGGGGGTCGTCAGGCATCACCATAACTGGTGCCTGCTTCTCCGCTTCCAGGATTTTTTCCGGCACGTATTTCTTGTCCACCACCAACCGGAACATGTACTCCCGCATCCAGCGGTCGGTCATGATCATATATCCATTGTGTCCCGATGTGGCTCCCCAACTGTTCTCCACCTTCCACTTCAAAGGCGTGCCGTCGGCGGCCAAGTCAACGGCCGTCAGGGTCATGGCATGGGTCGAACCGCTGTCGAACGTCATGATGCGCTGGGCCTTGTCCATGGGGAAGGTCGTGCCAAACAATGATCCGTAGTCATAGTTCTCGGTGTCGAGATAGCCTCGCTTGCGGTCTGCCTGCTTGCCCACATCATAAGAGGAGTAGAGCTTATGTCCGTCCTTGATCGTGGCGATGGCCATCGCCTCGATATCCTCCATGGGCAGGTTGATGTATTTCCAGTTGTGGCCGTCATAGGTGTGACGGTCCCATTCCACCTCATAAGTCTTGTAATACGGCCGACGCGGGTCGTTCATCGCCATGATGAAGGTGCCGTTGAGGGGACCGCCGACAGTGGCCTGGTAAAACTCCTTCGGCGTATAGGTCTTGGCCTCTCCCTTGGGCTTGCCGCTCTTGTCGCAGAAGGTATAGGTGAATTGTTTCACCGGTTCGCCAAGGGTAATCGCCAACATGTGATAGATGGTGGAAAGCATCTCGGTCTTCCGGTCGTTGATGGCCTTGGCCTTCTTGCCGTCGGCCACCATCTTGCGAAGTTCCAGACCATACTCACGGAGCTTGCTGTCCACAAGCCGCGACATCCTGCTCGTATTCTCCGCCGAATAGGTCTCGGGCTGCACGCTCATCGGCACAAGGCCATATTTCTCAGCCAGGTCGGCCACGCCGCAGAAGGTGCCGCCATCACTGATGGGCGTCTTGAAGAGCATCGCCACATATTGGTTTTCCATCGGATCCTTGGCCTTGTCGATGCAACCCTGGAGCATCAGGTTGGCTTTCTCCAACTGGTCATAGAAGAACAAATAGTCGTGGGAGAACTCCACGACGATGGTGTCGTTGTTGCGCTTGGCGAAATCAGCCCTCAGCACATTGAGTCCGCTGAACATCCAGCACCGGCCACTGCTCTTCTGGTTGTGGATCGACTGGCTTTTCGTCTCGTGGCTGAAATGGGTGTCCAAGGCTCCCTGGTTGCTGAAATTCTTGGCCAGGTCGTCGATGGCATTGGATGCGATGGCATTGAAGAGCGCTTTGTCGGCGGCGTTTCTCGGCTGTGCATTCTCAATCTGGCGGAGCATCTCTGACGAGATGCCGCCACTCGTTTCCTGTGCGGCAGCGCCCATGACCATCAGTGAGGCTGCCATGCAAATCATTACTCGTTTCATTTTTGCTGTTTTTTTAGATTTTCCACAAAAGTAATCATTATTCTCCTCGGACGGAAATAAAACGCCAATTATTTTGCATTCCAACCGAAATACATCAATTTCTTACACTCCCAAAAAGAAATCATTCTTTTTCCGCTCACTGAATCGAAATTTTTACTAAATTTGCATCACGATATGGAAAAAGACACATACAAGATACTCAACACAATCGAAAAACCCGATGACCTCAGACGCCTGAAAGTGGAGGAACTGCCCTTGCTCTGCAAGGAACTGCGCGACGATATCATCCACGAGCTGTCGGTCAACCCGGGTCATCTGGCTTCCAGCCTCGGTGTGGTGGAACTCACCGTGGCTCTGCACTACGTCTTCCGCACACCCCAGGACCGCATCGTGTGGGACGTCGGCCATCAGGCCTACGGACACAAGATCCTGACCGGCAGACGCGAGGCTTTCTGCACCAACCGCAAACTCCATGGCATAAGACCGTTCCCCTCACCCGCAGAGAGTGAATACGACACCTTCACCTGCGGCCACGCCTCCAACTCCATCTCCGCTGCCCTCGGCATGGCCGTGGCAGCCAAACTGACCGGAGAGAAACGCAAGGTGGTGGCCGTCATCGGCGACGGGGCGATGAGCGGCGGACTGGCCTTCGAGGGACTCAACAACGTTTCCTCCACCCCCAACGACATGCTCATCATCCTCAATGACAACAACATGAGCATCGACCGCTCGGTGGGAGGCATGAAGCAATACCTCACAAGGCTCAACACCAACGAGACCTATAACAACGTGCGCTACCGCATCTCGCAATGGATGACCCGCAAGGGTATCCTCAACGAGAGGCGCCGCACCGGACTCATCCGTTTCAACAACGCCATGAAAGCGGCTATCAGCCAACAGCAGAATGTCTTCGAGGGCATGAACATCCGCTATTTCGGTCCGTTCGACGGCCACGATGTGGTGGAACTGGTGAGCCTCCTGCAACGGTTGAAGAAAATGAAAGGCCCGAAAATGCTTCACCTGCATACGGTGAAGGGAAAAGGCTACAAACCCGCTGAGAAAAACGCACAGGCCTGGCATGCACCTGGAAAATTCGATGTCGACACGGGCGAGCGCCTGGTCAGCGACAACACGGACCAGCCGCCGAAATTCCAGGATGTCTTCGGCCACACCCTGCTCGAACTGGCCAAGGCCAACAAGCGCATCGTGGGAGTCACCCCGGCCATGCCCTCCGGCTGTTCGCTCAACATCATGATGAAAGCCATGCCCTCACGCGCCTTCGACGTCGGCATCGCCGAAGGTCATGCCGTCACCTTCTCCGCAGGCATGGCCAAGGACGGCATGCTGCCCTTCTGCAACATATACAGCGCCTTCGCACAACGGGCCTACGACAACATCATCCACGATGCTGCCATCCTCAACCTGCCCCTGGTCCTCTGTCTCGACAGAGCAGGCCTGGTGGGCGAGGACGGACCCACGCACCACGGTGCATTCGATATCCCCTCACTCCGCACCATCCCCAACATCACCATCGCCTCGCCGATGAATGAGCAGGAACTCCGCCACCTCATGTACACCGCGCAACTGCCGGGCATGGGGGTCTTTGTCATCCGCTACCCACGAGGACGTGGCGTGTGCCGCGACTGGCGCTGTCCCATGCAGGAGATCGGGGTGGGCACCGGGCGCAAACTCCACGAGGGCTCTGACATCGCCGTCCTCTCCCTGGGTCCCATCGGCAACCATGTCACTCAGGTGATCGAGGAACTGGAAAAAGAAGGCAGCACGCTCTCCATCGCACACTATGACATGCGCTTCGCCAAACCTCTTGACGAAAACCTACTCCAGGAAATCGCCAGCCGCTTCCAGCGCATCGTCACCATCGAAGACGGCAGCGTCGCCGGCGGCTTCGGTTCGGCTGTCATGGAATGGATGTCCGACCACGGCCACACTCCCGTCATCCGTCGCCTCGGCCTGCCCGACCACTTCATCGAGCATGGCAAGGTGTCTGAACTGCAACAACTGGCAGGCATCGACCCAGCCTCCATCAAACAAACCATCCTCAGCCTATGAAAATCATCATCGCCGGTGCCTCCGCCATAGGCTCACACCTGGCCAGGCTCCTGTCACGCAGCAACCAGGACATCGTGCTCATCGACGAGAACGCCGACAGGCTCGATGACATCAGCAGCGAATATGACCTGATGACACTGCACGGCTCGCCCACCAGCGTCAAGTCGCTCCGGCAGGCGGACACCGACGAGGCCGACATCTTCATCGCTGTCACACCCGATGAGAATGCCAATGTCACCAGCTGCGTCATGGCCCACGCCATGGGAGCACGCAAGACCGTGGCCCAGATCGACAATTACGAATATATCAACGCTGACAACCAGAACATCATCCACAAGATGGGTATCGACACGCTGATCTATCCCGAGAAACTGGCCGCTGAGAATATCATCAAAGGACTGAAACTCAGTTGGGTCAGACAGCGGTGGGATG
The DNA here is from genome assembly GCA_902776475.1 of uncultured Prevotellaceae bacterium. Classification (GTDB taxonomy): domain Bacteria; phylum Bacteroidota; class Bacteroidia; order Bacteroidales; family Bacteroidaceae; genus Prevotella. The sequence continues at coordinate 40,954 of CACYQD010000012.1, forward strand.
TGCACGGCGGTTCGCTGGTGATGCTCGGCATCAAACTCCGGGAGACGTGCGAGATCCTCAACCAACCCCTCAAGGATCTGTGCGGACCCCAAGACCCCTACCACGTGGTGGCCATCAAGCGCGGCAACGACACGATCATCCCCGGCGGCAACGATGTGCTCAGAATCTACGACATCGTCTATTTCATGACGACCACCAACTACATCGCCTATATCCGCAAGATCGTGGGCAAGGAGCACTATGCCGACGTGAAAAACGTCATCATCATGGGCGGCGGCAAGACGGCTATCCGCGCCGCCAAGGAGATGCCCTCGTTCATCAACACCAAGATCATCGAAATCAATGAGCACCGCTGCGAATACCTCAATGAGGAACTCGACGACACGAAGGTCATGGTGATCCAGGGCGACGGACGCGACGTCAACCTCCTCAAAGAAGAGAACATCAAGAATACACAGGGATTCGTCGCCCTCACAGGGGATGACGAGGTCAACATCCTGGCCTGCCTGACCGCCAAGAAACTAGGTGTGAGGAAAACCATCGCCATGGTGGAGAACTCCAATTACCTCAGCATGGCCGAAAGCCTCGACATCGGTACCATCATCAACAAGAAGATGCTCGCGGCAGGCAACATCTACCAGATGATGCTTGACGCCGACGTGCGCAATATCGGATATCTGGCTTCCGTGAAGGCCGACGTGGCGGAGTTCATCGCCCAGAAAGGGTCGAGGGTCACCCGCAAGAAAGTCTTCGAACTGGGACTGCCCAGGGGATGTACAATCGGCGGACTGGTCCGCGGCAAGGAGGGCATGCTCGTCTCTGGCGGCACGCAGATAGAGGCCGGCGACAACGTCGTGGTGATCTGCTATGACGTGGACTTGAAGAAAATAGAGAACTATTTCACGAGTTGATGCTGAACAAGAAACTGATTTCCAAGGTCATTGGTTCACTCCTATTGTTGGAAGCCTCCTTCATGGTGGTGTGCGTGTTGATGGCGATCTGCTATCATAGTCCCGACTTGTGGCCTTTTACTTTCTCCACGCTCCTGACGGCATTCGCCGGCTATGGCCTGCTGAGAATGGGCTTTGGTGCCCCCACTACCATGAGCCGGCGCGACGCCTATGTCGTGGTGACCCTCACCTGGGTCACATTCAGTATCTTCGGGTCGCTGCCCTACCTCTTCGGCGGTTTCTTCGGTTCGGCCAAGTTCTATGACATCAGCGGCATCTGGCACATCACAACCGACGCCTTCTTCGAGACCATGTCTGGATTCACCACCACAGGTGCCTCCATGCTCAACGATGTGGAGGCTGCCTTGGACTCCCATCACTCCATGCTGTTCTGGCGGTCGTTGTCGCAGTGGATCGGAGGCCTCGGAATCGTCTTCTTCACCATCGCCATCCTCCCATCAATGGTGGGCAACACCATGAAGGTGTTCTCCGCCGAAGCCACGGGTCCCATCCGCTCGAAGATGCACCCACGGCTGAGCGCCACCGCCATGCGCATCTGGTGGGTATATATCATCCTCACCATCCTCTGCGGCCTGTTCTACTGCCTGGAGGGCATGGATGCCTTCAGCGCCATCAATTACGCCATGACGACTACTGCCACAGGTGGTTTCTCCATCCACAACGACAGCATCGCCCACTTCGGCTCGCCGGTCATCGAATACACGGCCCTGGCCTTCCAATATCTGGCCGGCATCAATTTCTCGATGCTCTTCATGATCATCGCCGTGCGCAAACTGAGCAGCTGGCGGGAGTTCAAGCGCAGCGAACGGAGCAAGTGGTCGGACTTCCTGCGCAATGAGGAATGGCGTTTCTACACCATTGTGCTTCTGGCCACGACCTTCGTCATGGCCGCCATCCTGATCATGAGCAACGGCTACGGTATGGAGGAGGCGTTCAGGAAGGCTGGATTCCAAGCGGTCTCCATGATGACGACCACGGGCATCTTCTGCGACCATGTGGGAGCCTGGCCTCATATCACCTGGATGATCCTCGCCCTGCTGATGTTCGTCGGCGCCTGTTCGGGATCCACAACAGGCGGTTTCAAGAGTTCCCGCGCACTGATGATCCTCAAGGTGGTGCGCAATGAGTTCGTGCGCATGATGCACCCGCGTGCCGTTCTGCCAGTGAAAATCAACGGCAAGGCCATACCCTCAGCCATGGTGCACAGTCTGATGGCGTTCTTCGCCATCTACATGATGGCCATCTTCGGCACGATGGCCCTGATGATGGCCATCGGCACGGATGTCACCAACTCTGCCATCATCTCACTGAGTTGTATCAACAATGTGGGACTGCCGCTCAACGAACTGGGACCCGACATGACTTGGAGCAGTCTGCCCCTGTGGGTGAAATGGGTGTGCACGGCGCTGATGCTCTTCGGCCGTCTTGAGATCTTCAATGTGCTCATCCTGTTCACCTCTCCTTTCTGGAAGGACAACTGACCCTGCGTCACCGAAATAACAACAAACCCTGCGTCAACGAAATAACAACAGACCCTGCGTCACCAAAATAACAACTGACCCTGAGGTCACCTGAATAACAACCTATAAGAATGTTTAAATTTCAACCATTACTGAAATCAACCATCTGGGGAGGCGAGAAAATCATCCCCTTCAAACACCTCACCAGCCAACAGCACCAGGTCGGTGAGAGTTGGGAATTGTCTGGAGTCGAAGGCTACGAGACCATTGTGAGTGAAGGTCCCTGCCAGGGAAAGAAACTCAACGAACTGGTCGCCATGTTCAAAGGCGACCTGCTGGGAACAGACAACTACCGTCGCTTCGGCAACGAATTCCCATTGTTAATCAAATTCATCGATGCCCAACGCGAACTCTCCATCCAGGTTCACCCCGATGAAGAGACCGCCCACCGACAGGGCAAGCCTCATGGCAAGACTGAGATGTGGTATGTACTGCATGCAGATCCAGGCGCAATGCTCTACAATGGTCTGAAACGCCAGATTACGCCGGAAGAATACAAAAAGATGGTGGAGAACCACACCATTTGCGATGCTTTGGCCCAACACGACGTGAGCGACGGAGATGTCTTCTTCATTCCCGCCGGCCGCATCCATTCCATCTGCAAGGGGTGCTTCGTGGCTGAGATCCAGCAGACAAGCGACGTCACCTACCGCATCTACGACTTTGGCCGACGCGATAAAGACGGCAACCTGCGCCAACTGCACACCGAGGAGGCCGCCGAGAGCATCGACTATACGGTGCGCAGTGATTACCGCACCCACTACACCATGCAGAAAAACCAGGGCGTTCAAGTCGTGACATGCCCCTACTTCACCACTTCCATCTACGACCTCGACGAACCGATGACCATCGACTACAGCGAACTCGACAGTTTCGTGGTCCTCATCGGAGTCAAAGGGGAAGGTACCCTCGCCGATGATCTTGGAACCACCACCTCACTGCGGGCTGGCGAAACCATCCTGCTGCCGGCCACGACCTCAGAAGTGAGCGTCGAAGGCGAGGTGATATTCCTTGAGACCTACGTTTGACAACCCCATACCTTAATCATTAGGACATCGCCATGCAGAAATACGCAGACTATATCGAACAGATTGAGATCGACTCCCTCTGGAGCGGTCGAAGGCACATCAAATGGGATCTTGACCGGCATGTCAACATCCTCAGCGGCACCAACGGACAAGGCAAGAGCACCATCATCAACAAGGTGGTGAAAGGGCTCTCCGCAGGAGGCGAGTATCCCAGCCACATGCTTAAGGGCGTGAGACTGAAAGTCTTCCCCGCCGACGCCAAATGGATACGCTACGATGTCATCCGCTCATTTGACCGGCCGCTGATGAACCTCGACACCCTGACCAAGATGGACATGAGTCTGGCCACGGAACTCGATTGGCAAATCTTCCAACTTCAGCGCAAATACCTTGACTACCAAGTCAATATCGGCAACCGCATCATCAGCGTGCTGCAGAGCGGTGACCCCGACGCAGCCGCCAAAGCCCAGCAGATCTCCCTGCCGAAGAAGAAATTCCAGGACATGATGGACGACCTCTTCTCCGACACAGGGAAGAAAATCGTCCGCACCGCCAACGAGATCTACTTCTCGCAGATCGGGGAGACCCTCGTCCCCTACCAGTTGTCGAGCGGCGAGAAACAGATGCTCGCCATCCTGCTCACCGTACTCATCCAGGACAACAACCACTGCGTGCTCTTCATGGACGAACCTGAGGTGAGCCTGCACATCGAATGGCAGAAACGGCTGATTGACCTGGTGCTGGAACTCAACCCCAACGTACAGGTGATCCTGACCACCCACTCACCCGCTGTCATCATGAACGGATGGATGGACAATGTGACAGAAGTGTCAGACATCACTGATACCTATTGATTCCACTGCGATTCGTGAAACCCACCTATCCTCAGCGCACATGGCGAAACGCTTAAGAGACAACATCAACTCCGACTATTTCAGCGCAGCCAACAGCTTGAAAAGCAAAAAGGCGCGCCGGCGCATCGTGGCTTATGTCGAGAGCTACGACGACATCTTCTTCTGGCGTATGCTGCTCAGTGAGTATGAGGATGAGACACGGTATTTCGAGGTGATGCTCCCCTCGAAGACCAATCTCTCGAAAGGCAAGAAACAAGTGCTGATGAACCTGGTCAGCGAGAACCTGGGCGAGGACATGATCGCCTGCGTCGATGCCGACTATGACTTCCTCATGCAGGGAGCAACCAAGACCTCCGAGAAGATCATCTCCAGTCCGTATGTCTTCCACACCTACGTCTATGCCATCGAAAACTACCAGTGCTATGCCCCGTCGCTCCATGACGTCTGCGTGATGGTGACCCTCAACGACCGCCAGATCTTCGATTTCGAGGAATACCTGCGGCTGTTCTCACAAGCCATCTTCCCGCTGTTCGTATGGAGCATCTGGTACTACCGCACGCCCGAATACGGCGATTTCTCCATCTCCGATTTCAACAAAGTGATCGAAACGGGACATTTCACGATTCCCAATGCCTACAACTCCATCTCCAATGTGCGCCACAAAGTGGGACGGAAAGTCATGCAGCTCCAGAAAATGAATCCCGACGCCAAAGAGTCTTATCTGGCGCTGAAGGAAGAACTCAAACAGCTCGGCGTGACGCCAGACACCACCTATCTCTACATCCAGGGGCACCATCTCTACGACAACGTCGTCAGTCCGATGCTCAACAAGGTGTGCGACCGCCTGCGGAGGGAAAGAGAAGTGGAAATCTACAACAAAGCGGTGCACAACACCCAGATGCGCAACGAACTGTCGTGCTACGAAAACAGCATCGAGAGCGTGAAATCCATGCTCAAGAAGAACACTGGTTACACCCGCTCGATGCCATACCGCAGACTGAAGAGTGACCTGGAGCACTTCCTCCACCACCTGCCTGCAAGAAAGGCCACCCTGGAGGAAACCCTGGAGGGACAGTCTGAGGAGGCCAAAATCGGATTGGCCGAGGAAGCCAAAGCCGAACTGTCCGAGGGAAACGCCCCACAACCCTAATCCCATCATCATGCCAGAACCAAGTACCGTATCCATCGAAACCGCCCGGTTGCTCCGCAAGCACCGTTTCAGCGAACCTGTCACCCATTACTATTCTGCCTCGGGGGAAATAGTGGTTTCTCTCAGCGGTGAGGCCGTCAACTGGAACTGTCCAACCTTTGACGTCACGCCACGCCGAAAAGTGCACTCCGCCCCCACACTGGCCCTGGCCCAGCAATGGCTGAGGGAAAAGAAGAGGTTCGACGTGCTGGTTGACCGGGAGTATTTCTATGGAAAGGTGGGACATTATTTCGCCAAGATCATCCGGCTCAAAGACGGTGCCATCAGCGAGACCGGGAAATACCGGTCATACGACAAAGCCCTGGAATCGGGTATTCTGAAAGCCCTGCGCATGTTGTAGCAGGGCTTTTTGGTGGAAAATGACGAGAGATGTAATCGTTTTCGTGAAAAAGCCCCCTTCTTATGCCCATTTTCTATGGAAGAAAATGTAATTTTGCACCGCAAAAACAACTATAGGAAATGACATCACTGACCATCGCCATCGTTTTCGTTTTCATCGTAGGCTATCTGTGCATCGCCTTCGAGAGCGGTCTGAAGATCAACAAGGCCGCCATCGCACTTCTCATGTGTGTCCTGACTTGGACGCTCTTCATGCTCGACCCCGGCAGCTATATCTCCGGACTGGCCGAGGAGTTGCCGCTCAAGGTGAGCGAATTGCTCAAGCACCACCTGGGTGACACGGGCGAGACCCTGTTCTTCCTCATGGGTGCCATGACCATCGTGGAGATTGTCGATAAAAACGGAGGATTCAACTTCGTACGCAAGATGCTCATGACCGTCAACAAGCGGAAATTGCTGTGGCGCATCGCCTTCATGACCTTCATCCTCTCAGCCATCCTCGACAACCTGACCACCAGCATCGTGATGATCATGGTGCTCCGCAAACTGGTCTATGACCGCAACGACCGTCTCATCTACGCCTCGCTGATCATCATCTCGGCCAACAGCGGCGGAGCGTTCTCACCCATTGGCGACGTGACCACCATCATGCTCTGGATCAGGGGAATGATCACCACGCAGGGTGTCATCACCGAGATCTTCATCCCATCACTGGTGTCCATGGTCATCCCGGCCCTCATCCTGCAACAAGGTCTCAAAGGGCAACTGGCCACCGCACAGGGCAAGGGCGGTGAATCATCGGGTGAGGTCTTCAGCAGCAAACAGCGCTATGCGATCTTCATCCTGGGTGTCGGCGGTCTGATGTTCGTGCCCATCTTCCGTTACCTCACCGACCTGCCACCGTTCATGGGCATCCTCCTTGTGCTCGGTGTCCTCTGGACCGCCACGGAGATCTTCTACCGCAATGTCAAGAGCAAGGACAGTTTCTCGAAGCGTGTCTCACACCTGCTCTCCAATATCGATATGACCACCATCCTCTTCTTCCTCGGCATTCTGATGGCCGTGGCTTGTCTGGAGGAAATCGGCGTACTGACAGCCCTTGGAGAGGGACTTGACAAAATCTCCAACGGCAACCACTATCTGGTGACGGGCGTCATCGGTGTACTGTCGAGCATCGTCGATAATGTGCCCCTGGTGGCCGGTTGCATGGGCATGTATCCCATCGCCGAGACAGGCGACCTGGCTGTCGATGGCATCTTCTGGCAACTGCTGGCCTACTGTGCCGGCGTGGGCGGTTCGATGCTCATCATCGGCAGTGCCGCCGGCGTGGTGGTCATGGGACTGGAGAAAATCACGTTCGGCTGGTATATGCGCCACATCACCTGGATCGTGTTCGTGGGCTACATCTGCGGTATGTGCTCCTACTGGCTCATCAAAAACCTATAAACAAACCTACAACATATCATCCGCAGCCTCCATACACCATCACATGGAGGCTGCTTTTTTTATTTCCCGACAAAGACACTTTTGATTTCCTGACGAGGTCTTTATCTTTGAGAAATACCACTTTGCCGTATTTTTCCAGTTGCTTTTGGCAGAAACAAAGGGTGTGTCAGGCTTGAAGACGTAAAACATACACTTATTAACAAAATTTATTATTAGGAAGCAACGTTTGTTAACAATTTGATGTAAATTTGCATCAGATTATCACTATCTATTCATCACATGATCAACATTCCTTTAGTATTCTGGTTGGTACCCATTGCATCGGTGTGCGCATTGGGTATGGCTTGGTTTTTCTTCAAGCAGATGATGCGAGAAGATGAAGGCACACCTCGTATGGAAGAGATTGCCGAATATGTGCGCCGAGGCGCCATGGCTTACCTCAAGCAGCAGTACCGTGTGGTGCTCATCGTGTTCATCGTACTGGCCCTGCTCTTCTCCTTTATGGCATACGTGCTCAAAGTGCAGAACCCGTGGGTGCCCTTCGCATTCCTGACGGGCGGTTTCTTCAGCGGACTGTCGGGCTTCTTCGGCATGAAGACAGCCACTTATGCCTCCGCGCGCACGGCCAACGCCGCACGCAAGAGCATGGACCGCGGCCTCCGGGTGGCCTTCCGAAGCGGAGCCGTCATGGGACTGGTCGTGGTGGGCCTCGGCCTGCTCGACATCGCCTTGTGGTTCCTCATCCTGAGCGCAGTTTATCAGGGCGACTCCAAAATGCTCATCATCATCACCACCACGATGCTGACCTTCGGCATGGGTGCCTCCACGCAGGCTTTGTTTGCCCGTGTGGGTGGCGGCATCTACACCAAGGCTGCTGATGTGGGCGCTGACCTGGTGGGCAAAGTGGAAGCCAACATCCCTGAGGACGACCCGCGCAACCCCGCCACCATCGCCGACAACGTGGGCGACAACGTGGGCGACGTGGCAGGCATGGGAGCCGACCTCTATGAGAGCTACTGCGGCAGTATCCTTTCGACAGCTGCTCTTGGCGCCACCGCTTTCGCCATGAATCCCAGCATGCAGATGAAGGCTGTCATCGCACCGATGATCATCGCAGCCGTGGGCATTTTCCTCTCCCTGATCGGCATTTTCCTGGTCCGCACCAAGGAAGGCGCCACCATGAAAGACCTGCTCCACTCACTGGGCATCGGCACCAACGTGTCGGCCATCCTCATTGCCCTGGCCTCTTTCGCCATCCTCTATCTCCTCGGCATTGAGAACTGGTTCGGTGTGTCGTTCTCTGTCGTGACAGGCCTGGCAGCCGGTGTCATCATCGGCCAAGGTACGGAATACTATACCTCACATAGTTATAAACCCACCCAGAAGATTGCTGAAGCCTCACAGACGGGTTCGGCCACGGTCATCATCAAGGGTATCGGCACGGGCATGATCTCCACGATGATTCCCGTCGTGACCATCTCGGTGGCCATCCTGCTCAGTTACATGTGCGCCAATGGCTTCGACCTCACGATGACTGCCGAGAGCATGTCGCGTGGCCTCTACGGCATCGGCATCGCCGCCGTGGGAATGCTCTCCACACTGGGCATCACCCTGGCTACTGACGCCTACGGACCCATCGCCGACAATGCCGGCGGCAATGCGGAGATGAGTGAACTGGAACCTGAAGTCAGACAGCGCACGGATGCGCTGGATGCGCTCGGCAACACCACTGCCGCCACCGGCAAGGGCTTTGCCATCGGTTCGGCAGCCCTCACCGCCCTCGCCCTGTTGGCCTCCTACGTGGAGGAAGTGAAGATCGCCATGGAGCGCGCGGTCAATTCTGCCGGCGATTTCGTCACCGAGACCTACGGCACCATCCATCCGGGTTCAGCCAACATGGTGGATTTCATGAATTATTTCCAGGTCAACCTGATGAACCCGAAAGTGCTTGTCGGTGCCTTCATCGGTGGCATGGCAGCCTTCTTGTTCTGCGGTCTCACCATGGGTGCCGTGGGACGCGCCGCACAGTCGATGGTGGAGGAAGTACGCCGCCAGTTCCGTGAGATCAAGGGTATCCTCGAAGGCAAGGCCACACCCGACTACAGCCGTTGCGTGGAAATCTCCACCCGGAGTGCGCAGCGCGAGATGATATTCCCCTCGCTCCTGGCCATCGCCATCCCCATCCTGGTGGGTGTGCTCCTCGGCGTAGCAGGTGTGATGGGTCTCCTTGTCGGTGGACTTACCGCTGGCTTCACTCTCGCCGTGTTCATGGCCAACTCAGGTGGTGCCTGGGACAATGCCAAGAAGATGGTGGAGGAAGGCAACTTCGGAGGAAAAGGTTCTGCCTGCCATAAAGCCACTATCGTGGGCGACACCGTGGGCGACCCCTTCAAGGACACTTCCGGACCGAGTCTCAACATCCTCATCAAACTCATGTCGATGGTGAGCATCGTGATGGCCGGCCTGACCATTGCATTTGCCTGATTGCATTGATTTGACAACATAAGGGGTGGTAGATTGTTTCTGCCACCCCTTAAACATTGCGGGTCTTCTTATTTTAACATCTTTTATCATTGCATTTTCATCTTATATGCAAAATAGTTGTACTTTTGCACCAAATTCAATAAAATTTATGATCTGCCACGTTGACTGAAGGCCGTTTCCCGACAGCCGTGGCAGCACTAACATTATGATACAATGAGCAGACCAGACGAAAGCAAGAGTTCTTCCATAAGCTCCTCAAGCAGCAGCCATCATCATCACCACCATCACCATAGCGGCAAGAAAAAACACCACATGGACGACTCCGACCGTTTCAAAAAGCACGGTTTGTCATCCATCAAGCGTAGGAAAATCTTAGGACAGGTAGCTTTTTGGCTGCTTGTATTGGCAGCATTGGCCGTCGTTGTGGCGGTGTTGTACGTATATGCCTACACTCCCGAGCGGCATTACAGATAACTGTTTTCCCAGAAATAACAACAAGGGGGCACGCCAAGCAGCGCGCCCCCTTATTGTTTCTACACTCAGGACCCTTATTTCCGGGTGACCCTGAACCAGTCGGCCTCCAGCCAACCGCGGTCGGTATTGCCATCGGGCTCAACGCTCACGAAACCGATCTTTGCTCCAATCCACTTGCCCTCACGCATCTTGAACTCATCGCCGGCCTCATGGTATTTCTTTCCGTCAAGGCTATAGGAGAAACGGCACATGCCGGCACTGACCTTCATGCGGAGATAGATGTCGAGATGTATGCCTGGCTTATAGTCCACCACATCTTCCTCCGTGGGTTTCAACCGGCAGATTTCCTTGACCACCTCCGGTTTTCCCTTGTCGGCGGCTTTGCAGGTGACCTGTTGGAGGATGAATTCCCCACCCACTCTCTTGGCCATGAGGGCAGAGTAATCAAGCCCCATCATGATGAGGCCTCCGGCTTGCTGGTCGGCTTTGGAGGTCAGGCGCACCTTGGCGGTCGCGACAAAATCGTCAGCAGGGGTTTTCTGCAACAGCATATTGGGCACATCCCACATATTGGGTGACTGGGCTGAGTGCTTGAAATTGTAGATGCGGAAGGTGCCAAATGTTGTCGGCATCCCATATTTCTGGTCGTAATTGGCTTGCCACTGCCACTGTTTCCCAAGCACCGTCGTGTTGAACTCATCGCTTTCCACGGGATTGACCACCTTCCATGCAGAGCGGGTCTTGGGCTTGCGGTACTTGACGACAGGCTCACCACAGTAGTCGCCGTCCTGGTCGACGCCCATCACGGGCCAGTTGTCACGCCAGGTGACCGGCTGAAGATGAACGACACGGCCATAGCATTCCTTGTCCTGGAAATGCAGGAACCAGTCCTCTCCCATCGACGTGTGAACCCAACCGCCCTGATGGGGGCCGTTGACCTTGGTCTTACCCTGGGCCAGTACCACCTTGTGCTCATAAGAACCATAGGGAGACTTTGAGCGCATGGCCAGCTGGAACCCGGTAGGCACACCGCCGGCCGGACACATGATCCAGTACCATCCGTCGCGCTTGTAGAACTTCGGTCCCTCGCAAGTGCGGTTTTCCGTGCCGTTGCCATCGAAGACGATGACGGGCTGCGAGATGGGTTTGGTGCCCTCGGCATTGAGTTCCCTCACCGTCAGCACCGAAGCGAAACGTGAACGGCTGTTGGCCCATCCGTTGACCAGATAGCAGCGGCCGTCATCATCCCACAGCGGACAGGTGTCAATCATTCCTTTGCCGGGTATTACACAGAGGGGGTCGCTCCATTCTCCGGCAGGATCCTTGGTCTTGACCATGAACACGCCGAAGTCGGGATCTCCCCAATAGATGTAGAACTCTCCCTGATGATACCGGATGCTCGGTGCCCACACCCCATTGCCGTGGCTGGGCTTGTCAAACTCCTCGTAAGGCTTGAGTTCCTTGAGGGCATAGCCGATGATCTCCCAGTTGACCAAGTCGCGGGAATGGAGGATTGGAAGTCCCGGGATACACTGGAATGAACTTGCTGTGAGATAATAGTCATCTCCGACAACGCACACATCGGGGTCGCTGTAGTCGGCATTGATGACTGGATTGGTAAAGGTCCCGTCGCCATTATCGGGCGACCACACCTGTGACCGGTAATCGCTGTTCTGCGCATATGCGGACAGCAACAGCATCCATGACATTGTAATAGTAATCAGTTTTTTCATTTGTTTTGTTATTGGTGTTTTCTTATTTTTCGAGTCTCAATACATAGCATCCCTTATCCATCATCACACGCATCATGCCGTAACGGCCTTGGGTCCTGGCGGCGATATCAAGGGCGGCATGGCCCATCGTCCGGCGCAGGTTGACCTCCACGCACGGGTGAAGCCGGAAACCATCGGTTGTACGGACCACCATCATATCGACACCGAGTGGACCGCTGTATGTGTCTTCACACATTTTTCCCAGCCAAGGAAGAAGCCGGTCACGCACCTCATCCAACAAACCTTCAGGCAGCCACTGGGCCAGACAGCGGCGCTTCTCCGCCTCCTCCGCGAGGAGATTGCCGAGGTAGGCGCCATGCCGGGTATCGAAAAGTGACAGTCCGGTGAAAACAGCATTTCCCTGTCCATCTGCGACATACTCCATGCCGAAGTCAACCACACGGTCATAGCAAGGTTCGACAATGATACTTCCCTGTCGATCAATGACGCGCTTGATGAAACCTTCGACGTTGTTTGCCATGTCGGGGGTGACGAACCTGACTCCCCTGCCGCTGCTGCTCCAAGGAGCCTTGACCACGGCTGATGACAGGCTGGAGAGCCATTCACGCACCTCCTCCATCCGATGCGCCACGAAACGCCGCCCTACCGTGAGCGGCACAGCCTCCACGACGGCATGAAGCAAATCAATCGTTTGCTGGCGGTGCGAGCACGTCCGTATGCGGGCAATCCTTTCCTTGGAAGGCGGGATTTCCTCGGGCACTCCCGACAGTGACAGCTGCAGGCGCAGGGCTGCATTCCATCCCCACGGATGCACCTCCCAGCATTCATCCTTCTGGGCGGGAAACAGCGTTCCCAACTCCCGGAGCGGGAGAAAGGTCACCCCTTCGAACCACTCACCCCAGGTCTGCACGGCTTTCCGCGCGACATCCATGTCATCTACGGCCACGACGTCATCCTTCCCTGACCAGAAAGCAGGTAGAAAAGCCAAGTCATGCCTCAGCAGACGCCCTGCCGCAGGAGAGGTGAACCGTTCTGCGCCAAAAGCCAAGGCGAGGTCATGGTCTGGGTTGAAAACGTGTATTCTACGCATACTATCATGACAGCGGAAGCATCGTCACAGCCGTCAAAGACTACATGAGGATGAAAATTTCTGCAAAAATAGAAATTTTTATCATATTTTGCAAACTACACTTTGCAAATAAAGAAATAAATAGTAACTTTGCGTCTGAAATAAAAGAAACAGCTTGAGCGATTCTCGACTGCAACACAAAGTAAAAACAAATCAACCCGAATGGAAGCCTTTTTCCGCACCCACCAATATCTGGTAGAGCACACCAATGCTCCCGTTCGTCGTGGTTTGATGGATGAGATAAACTGGAACGACAGGCTGATTGGCATCAAGGGCACCCGAGGAGTGGGAAAGACCACTTTCCTCCTGCAGTATGCCAAGGAGAAATTCGGCATCAGAGGGCGTGAATGCCTGTACATCAACCTGAACAATTTCTATTTCCAGAAACATGGAATAGAAGAATTCGCCAGCGAGTTCTACCGTGACGGTGGCAGGGTACTTCTCATCGACCAGGTCTTCAAACAGCAGAATTGGAGCAAGAGCCTCCGCGACTGTTACGACAGGTTTCCGCAACTGAAGATCGTCTTCACTGGTTCGAGCGTGATGCGGTTAAAAGAAGAGAACCCTGAGCTCAACGGCATTGTGAAAAGCTACAATCTCAGGGGGTTCTCCTTCAGGGAGTTTCTCAACCTCCAGACAGGCAACAATTTCAAACCTTATACACTGGAGGAGATTCTCGCCGACCATGAGCACATCATCAAGCACATCCTTCCCAAAGTGCGCCCCATGCAATACTTCCAGGATTATGTACATCATGGGTTCTATCCTTTCTTCCAGGAGCACCGCAACTACTCGGAGAACCTGCTCAAGACGATGAACATGATGACAGAGGTCGATATCCTGCTCATCAAGCAGATCGAACTGAAATACCTCACGAGGATCAAAAGGCTGTTCTATGAGCTCGCGGTGGATGGTCCAAAGGCGCCCAACATCAGCCAGCTTGCCGTCGACATCGACACCAGCCGCGCCACGGTCATGAACTACATCAAATACCTGGCCGACGCCCGACTGATCAACATGATCTATCCGAAGGGGCAGCGATTCCCCAAGAAACCCACCAAGGTGATGCTGCACAACTCCAACCTGATGTACGCCATCTACCCCAGTAAGGTGGAACAGCAGGATGTCATGGAAACGTTCATGGTCAACTCCCTCTGGAAAGACCACAAGGTCAACCAAGGCAGCCATGAGAATCATTACCTCGTGGACGGGAAAATCAAAATCCGTGTCTGCGACGCGGCGCAAAACAGCAAGCTGCGCATGCAGCCCGATGTCATATACGCCCGCTACAACACGGAGGTGGGCCTGGGCAACAAGATACCGCTCTGGCTGCTCGGATTCCTCTACTAAAAGAAGAATGATTTTTTAGACAAACATTATAAATTATTTAACCTTCTAAGTAAAATGGCAAAAGAAAAGAAATTTATCACTTGTGATGGCAATGAGGCCGCTGCGCATATCAGTTATATGTTCAGTGAAGTAGCCGCCATCTATCCCATCACCCCGTCATCTCCAATGGCGGAGCATGTTGATGAGTGGGCAGCCCGCGGCCGCAAGAACCTATGGGGACAGACCGTGTCAGTACAGGAAATGCAGTCTGAGGCTGGTGCTGCCGGCGCCGTTCATGGTTCTCTCCAGGCAGGTGCGCTGACCACCACTTTCACCGCATCTCAAGGCCTTTTGCTGATGATTCCCAATATGTACAAGATCGCCGGTGAGTTGCTGCCCTGCGTCTTCGACGTGTCAGCCCGTACGCTGGCTTCTCACTCCCTCTGTATCTTTGGTGATCATCAGGACGTGATGGCTTGCCGCCAGACTGGCTTCGCCATGCTGTGCGAGGGTTCTGTGCAGGAGGTGATGGACCTCACCGCTGTGGCTCACCTGGCTTCTCTGAAGACCTGTGTGCCTTTCATCAACTTCTTCGACGGTTTCCGCACCTCACACGAGTATCACAAGATCGAGCGTCTTGACAACGAGGACATCATGCCGCTGGTGGACGAGGCTGACATCAAGCGTTTCCGCGACCGTGCCATGTCTCCCGAGCGCCCCATCACCCGTGGTACCGCTGAGAACCCCGAGACCTTCTTCACTCACCGTGAGGCTTGCAACAGCTACTATGACTCAGTGCCTGAGGTGGTCGAGGAATACCTGGCTAAGATCAGCGAAATCACCGGCCGCGAGTATCACCTCTTCTCCTACTACGGAGCCGAGGATGCCGACCGCATGATCATCCTCATGGGTTCTGCTTCCGATGCAGCCCGCGAGGCCATCGACCATCTGAATGCCAATGGCGAGAAGGTGGGTATGCTGAGCGTGCACCTCTATCGTCCGTTCTCCATCAAGCACCTGCTGGCCTCTGTTCCCAAGTCAGTGAAGCGCATCGCCGTGCTCGACCGCACCAAGGAGCCGGGCGCCGAGGGTGAGCCTCTCTACATGGACGTGAAGTCGGCTTATTATGATGTGGAGGACCGTCCGCTTATCGTTGGTGGCCGTTATGGTCTTGGATCACACGACACCACACCGGCGCAGATCATCTCTGTGTTCAACAACCTGGCTATGCCGGAGCCCAAGAACCACTTCACCATCGGTATCGTCGATGACGTGACCTTCACCTCTCTTCCCGTTGTGCCTGAGCTGGCCCTTGGCGGCAAGAGCATGTTCCAGGCCAAGTTCTACGGACTGGGTGCTGACGGTACCGTGGGTGCCAACAAGAACTCCGTGAAGATCATCGGTGACAACACCGACAAGTATTGCCAGGCTTATTTCAGCTATGACTCGAAGAAGTCGGGCGGCTTCACCTGCTCACACCTCCGTTTCGGCGACGAGCCCATCCGCTCCACTTATCTGGTGACCACACCTAACTTCGTGGCTTGCCACGTACAGGCTTACCTGCACATGTATGACGTGACCCGTGGTCTGCAGAAGAACGGAACGTTCCTGCTCAACACCATTTTCGAGGGTGAGGAACTGGCTCACTTCATGCCCAACAAGGTGAAGCGTTATTTCGCAGAGAACAACATCACTGTCTATACCATCAATGCCACGAAGATCGCTCAGGAGATTGGTCTGGGCAACCGCACCAACACCATCCTGCAGTCTGCTTTCTTCCGCATCACTCAGGTCATCCCCGAGGAACTGGCTGTGGAGCAGATGAAGAAGTTCATCGTGAAGTCTTACGGTTCGAAGGGCGAGGATGTCGTCAACAAGAACTACGCTGCCGTTGACCGTGGCGGTGAGTACAAGGAGTTTGCCGTTGATCCCGCATGGGCCAACCTGCCCGACGACGCAGTTGTCGAGGACAACGCTCCCGCATTCGTCAAGGAAGTGGTTCGCCCCATCAACGCTCAGGCCGGCGACCTGCTGCCCGTCAGCGCCTTCACCAAGTTTGACACAACCGACGGTTCCTGGGAAGTTGGCACTGCCGCCTACGAGAAACGTGGTGTGGAGGCCTTCGTGCCCGTATGGAACAAAGAGAACTGTATCCAGTGTAACCAGTGTGCTTATATCTGTCCTCACGCAGCCATCCGTCCGTTCGTCCTCGACAACGAGGAGATCAAGGGCTTCGCTGCTGCCGACGACACCATCGAGATGAAGGCTCCCGCCGCCATGAAGGGCATGCACTTCCGCATCGAGGTCTCCGTACTCGACTGTCTGGGCTGCGGCAACTGCGCCGACATCTGCCCGGGTCATCCGAAACTCGGCAAGGCCCTCACCATGGCTCCGTTCAACCCCGACGCCGCTGCTATGAAGCAGGAGGCCAAGAACTGGGAATACCTGGTGAAAGAGGTGAAGAGCAAGCAAGACCTGGTGGACATCCGTTCCAACGTCAAGAACTCTCAGTTCGCTCAGCCGCTGTTTGAGTTCTCCGGCGCTTGCTCTGGTTGCGGTGAGACTCCGTATGTGAAACTCATCTCACAGCTCTTCGGCGACCGTCAGATGATTGCCAACGCTACCGGTTGCTCATCCATCTATTCCGCTTCCATCCCCTCCACTCCTTACACGAAGAACGAGAAGGGGCAGGGCCCATGCTTCAACAACTCCTTGTTCGAGGACTTCTGCGAGTTCGGCCTTGGTATGGCTCTCGGTAACAAGAAGATGAAGGAGCGCGTAGCCAAGCTGCTCAGCGAGGCTTGCGAAAAGTGTGATGTCACTCCCGAATACAAGGCTCTGGCCGAGGAGTGGATCGCCAACTGCGAGGATGCTGACAAGACCAAGGAGATCGCTCCGAAGCTGCGTGCTGAAATCGCCGCTTGCGCTGCCAAGGGCTGCGAGATCTGCAAGGAACTGCAGACCCTCGACCACTACCTGGTGAAGCGCAGCCAGTGGATCATCGGTGGTGACGGTGCTTCCTACGACATCGGTTACGGTGGTCTCGACCACGTGATTGCCAGCGGTGAGGATGTCAACATCCTCGTGCTCGACACCGAGGTGTACTCCAACACCGGTGGTCAGGCATCAAAGGCTACTCCGCTCGGCGCCATCGCTCAGTTTGCCGCTCAGGGCAAGCGCATCCGCAAGAAGGACCTGGGTATGATCGCCACGACCTACGGTTATGTCTATGTAGCCCAGATCGCCATGGGTGCTGACCACGCTCAGTGCCTCAAGGCTATCCGTGAGGCTGAAGCATGGCACGGTCCGTCAATCATCATCGCCTACGCTCCATGTATCAACCACGGTCTGAAGGCCAAGGGCGGCATGGGCAAGAGCCAGGCCGAGGAGAAGCGTGCCGTTGAGTGCGGTTACTGGCACCTCTGGCGCTTCAACCCCGCTCTCATCGAGGAGAACAAGAATCCGTTCTCACTTGACTCCAAGGAGCCGCAGTGGGAGAAGTTCCACGACTTCCTCCTGGGCGAGGTACGTTACCTCAGCGTGAAGAAGGCTTATCCCAACGAGGCCGAGGAACTCTTCGCCGAGGCTCAGAAGATGGCTCAGATCCGCTACAAGAGCTACGTCCGCAAGACGCAGGAGAACTGGGAAGAATAATTGAGTCCTATTCTTATAATAAGAGGTGGAACCGCAAAGGTTTCACCTCTTTTTTTGGACATAGAGGGGTTTTCATTTGCCCCCTTTCTTAAGGTAGTTTTTTTTAAGTTAAATATTACAAACAAAAGTAACATCTATGGAATAATATATCTACTTTTGCGGCGAGAATTTTATTTTATGTTTTACTAAATTATCGAATCAAAATGAAGAAATTATTTTTCGTTGCAATGGCTGCCGTAGCCATGACTTTCACAGCATGCCAGGACAAGCCCGCTCCCGCTCCCGCACCAGAGGAGGAGACTCCTGAAGTAGAGCTCGTATCTACCGATTCAATCGCCGCAGTGATTGAGGCTGCTGACAGCACTCAGCTCTCTACTCTTCTGACTGAGGCTCAGTCAAAGATCGAGGAGTTGAAGAACATCGACCCCGCCAAGGCTAAGGAGTATCTCGCTGCCATTCAGAACCTTCTGAAGGAGAACGCTGAGAAGATCAAGGCTTTCGCTGGCACAGGTGCTGTTGCTACTCTCGTTGACGCAGTGAACAATCTTCCCGCTATCGAGGTTCCCGATGTAGCTGCTGCTGCTGAGGAAGCTGTTGAGAACGCTGGTGACGCTGTCAAAGACGCCGCTGAGGGTGCCGTTGAGGACGTGAAGGAAGCTGCTGGCGATGCTGCTCAGGCTGCTGCTGACAAAGTAGAGGAAGTGAAGGACGCCGCTGCCGACAAAGCCGCTGAGGCTGTTGACAACGCTGCTGACAAGCTGAAGGGTGCCCTTGGCAAATAATCTTCTGCTGAAAGCATAGAAAAAGAGAAATTGAGGCCGCAGGCTCCGCGAGGGACCTGCGGCTATTTTTATGTCCTCATTTCACCTTTGTTCCTCCTCTTTCTCTTCCCCGAGCTCCGATAAGTTGTCAAAACTCGAAAAAAAATCGCTTTTTGACAACTTATCCAAAAGAAATCCACGATTTTGACATTTTGAGCAAAGCTATGGATTTAGGGGTGGTGTGGTAGTTCGTAAAAAGCGATAGCCGATATTGTTTTTATGGCAGGGGAACAAAGATTATTTTAAAAAAAATAGTAAATTTGCAGCGATACCAAGGAATCATCATTTCACACTTCAATTATTATAAAGATGATTGAATACTTTTTCAAGAAATACTGGATAGGGCTGTTATTGACTGTTGTCTTCATTGCTATTGGCTGGGCAACCGAGGGAAATTTCAACGACGGTATGTTTTTAGCCTCATGCCTGGGCATATTCACCACTATGCTTACTATTATTTTTTCTGCCAAGTCCGGATCCTTGAAGACATCGATGACCATCTTCGGGGCAGTCGTCAATATTGGCAAGTGGATTTGGTACATCATCAGTCTGAAACCCCTACGTAGATGGATTAGCCGCCTGAGAGTGAGGGGAACCTCCCCCGAGCCATATCCGTATTTGGCCTTATATGGAAGTCTCACCGATACCCTGGCAATGAAGGCCAACTACTCCTCTGCTTTTTGGCATGACAAGACACCAGCTGTGAGGGCTGCCATCTGGCGATTGCTTTCCCGGAGAGTCTTAAAATATAGCCTCGGTCCCAACGACTCCATCTTCTTTTCACTGGGCGAATGGAGCGCCTCTCCCAGCAGCGGGGTTGACCAGGCGCTGGAATACTCGATTTACAATTTCATGCGACAAAGCGTAACACCACAAGGCTTCATTGATATCAAACTTCTCTACAAGGTAATCAGTTTTCGTGTGAAAAGAAAAAAGAAGCAACCGCATTATGACCTCAACAATCAGTTCCGGTTCGCAGAAATTCTCAGCACGGGTATCAGCAGGCGAGATTACAACGAGCAAGAGACACGAAATATCTATGGAATGAAAAAGTTTCTCGTAGGTCTTCCTTCTTCTTTCGGACAACTCACAGGTGAAGCCGCACAACTCGACTTGCAGCGTGTCTGGAGTGAGTATATGGCTTACGCCTATCTCTTCGGCATTGAGAAGTCCACGTACAGCAAACTGTTGAATATGATTCCCCAAAGCAGTTATCCGCCACTTCTCTATCTGCTGTCTTCCAGCGACAAACACCGGCGGCTGCTGAGCCAACTGATGCAAACGGCCAGTGACGCATCACGATACGCCGATGATGCCGTCTCAATCAACAGAGGACGCCTCAAACAGGCCTGGCATGCAGAGGAAGTGTATGACATCTCAACCAATTAAGCAAACCATCATGAGCAAAAAAATATTCTCCATCATCATTGGACTGGCAACTGCCGTTTGTGCCCACGCTGTTGGTGAAGGCTATGACTTCATTCCTTTCTTGCCGGAATGGGTCAATATGTTGCTGTTCTTCGTAGGCATCATCGTGGTGCCCGTGCTCTTTATCGTGGTCTTTGTGGGCATGTATAAAAAAGTGTTCAGCACCATCTGGTATGTCATCTCATTGCAACCCCTCAGAAGAAAACTGCTGCGCAACAAACTATCCGGACAGTTGGACTATTTCCGTGACATACCGGCCGAAGGTAACCTGAAGGTGGCTGCCAACGTGATGAACTCTGTCTCTTCGGCCTTGGTAGCCGACTACGAGGGAGTGTTTGGTGCTCTTATTCTCAGGCTGATTGACAGGGATGCACTCCGTATCGAGTTCAGGTCGAATATGTATGGAGCCGAACCACATACTATTTTATCTATCGGGGAATGGCGTCCCTCTGACAAGAAAAATGCAGAAAACGCATCGCTGTTTTCCGACGGGGAACAATTTGAATTCTTGTTCTTCCAAATGATGAAAGGAGCGGCAGGAAGCGACCGCATCCTACAGCCACGGGAGATGAGGCACTATTTACGGACGCATCCCGACGATCCATTTATCGCATCGCTACGCACCCTCACCGATACAGAAAAATATGCCGCCAACAAACCTGTGACAGCCGCTCAATTACTTGCCCTCAAGAAATTCCTTCTCGATTTCTCGCTCATCGGGGAGCGCGACATCAATGAGATGACGCTATGGAAGGAATATCTCATCTACGCCACTCTCTTTGGGATTGCCGACAAGGTTTGTGACAGTTTTGCAACTGTCTATCCCGACTATTTCAAAATGAACCAAATGGCCGGAACCCGGCTCAGCATCGTAGGAAACCGCTCATTGGTGAGATACTCCAACGCCGTTGTCGAGGGATTGGAAAATCCAGCCCCCAAAAACGCCTAACTCCAAGTTCCATATTCCAAACGAAACACGAAACGTTTACCCTATTCCTGGATCTCACCGGTGAGGTCAGCAAATCATAACGCTACATGGGGCGACAAGTTCAGCCAGAACTGTCGCCCCATGTAGCGGTTGGTTATTGAAATCCCTGATTAAAGGGAGTGTTTCATCGGATTCGGTCCATGCTCCTGATCAGTTGCTCATCATGCTGGATGCCTCGGCGGGCCATGATATAAAGGATGATCGCCACACCCGGCAGGCATGCTGCCAACAGGGGATTGAATGTCATGTCATCCTCAGGCAGCACATAGCCAAATACGGCATACACTGCAATCCAAATGAGATTGAGCAACACATTATAGACGCAGAGGCGGCTTTGCAACTTGCGGTTGTTATAAGCGAAGATGGCAAAGAGATTGAGCGGACAGGTGAGCAGCAGGATGACAAACAACGGCCATACGGAGAAGTCATGCCCTCCCTCAGGCAGCAGTTTCCACAAGTTATACATCACCGTATCACTCCCCATCCCTGTTGGGGTGAAAGCTCCCACGGGAAGGCAGAGGCAAACCACTGTCACGATGAGAGCCAGGAACAAATAAACGGTCTGAATGCGCTGAAGCATGATTATTGCTCTTTAGAAGGATCACGCCAGAACACATTGCCCTCGATAAACTCCTGAGTAGCGAGCAGGGTCGGTTTGGGCAATTTCTCATAATAACGGGAAATCTCAATCTGCTCCCTGTTCTCGAAGACCTCCTCGAGCGTGTCGTTATAGGAAGCGAATTCCTGAAGCTTCTTGCTGAGATCCTGCTTGATCTCCACGGAAATCTGGTTGGCGCGCTTAGCGATGATAGCTACGCTCTCATATATATTACCAGTCTCCTGGCAAAGGTCCATAATGTTACGTGTGACGGTGTCAACCGGTGCTTTTGATTTTTTGTAATCCATATTTGAATGATAAAAAATGATAGAATAATCTTTGTGGTGAATGTCGTTTCAGAAATGCAGGCCGGAACACATCCTAATCCTGGTCATCGGCCTCACTGGTATGCTTCTTGCACTCAGCTATATATTTCTCAGCCAGTTTCTTGTATTCTGAATCGGGATACTCGTTGAGGAAACCATAGCACTCATCCTCTGCATCTCGGAAGCGGTCAAGCGCACGGGCCTCCACACTGCGCTGAGCAAGTTCATACTTGCTCTTCATGACAAGCAGCGCAAACTGTTCGCGCTTGTGGCTGTAGGGGAAATCCCGGATGGCATTCTGCGCGGTGATGATACAGGCCTCGTAGTTGCTGCCACCGCTTGTGCAGTTGCCGAAATAGGAACCGAGGTCATAATACAGTTTGGCGGAATACAATTCCTTATCAACCAGTTTGTCCTGCAACTCATAAAGCCTGTCATGAGCGGCATCCTTGAGCTGGGCTCCGGGGAACATATCAAGATACTCCTGGAAGGCCGCGATAGCCGACATGGTGGGGGTCTGGTCAAGCCTTGGCTCAGGCGTACTCATATAGAGGCTCTGACCGACATAGAAGGAAGCCATTTCCGCAAAGGTTCCCTTGGGATAGGACTGGTAGTATTTCTGGAAATACTGTGCTGCCGTCTCGTAATCCTTGGCACAATAGGACGACATGGCCAGCATGTAGAGACA
This sequence comes from uncultured Prevotellaceae bacterium, assembly GCA_902776475.1. Classification (GTDB taxonomy): domain Bacteria; phylum Bacteroidota; class Bacteroidia; order Bacteroidales; family Bacteroidaceae; genus Prevotella. The sequence goes on from CACYQD010000012.1 coordinate 63,974, forward strand.
TTCCTGTCCGTTCTCCGACCCTTTCAGCATCGTCACCAGATCCTGAAGAATGAGCACGGCACGGTTGTACTTGCCATTGACGAAGCACTCCTTGGCATACTCATATTTGTAATCGTAATCGGTGGACTTTAATACCCTGTTGAACTCCTTGGAGCATCCCGAAAGAAGGAATACGGCACACAGGGACAAGAGAAGGATTTTCTTCATACTTTTCACTTTGACTTGCAAAATTACACATAATTCCATTATCTGCAAAACCAAACGGTGAATTTTAGCAAAAAATTGCTTTTGATGCCTGTGTGAAATGATATTTTTTGTTATTTTTGCTTTTCAATTAGAGAAACGAGAGCGCATGAACTTCAAACTGACCTCAAAATACAAACCCACGGGCGACCAGCCCAATGCCATCAAAGAACTGACCGAGGGTGTCAACCGCGGCGACAGGGCGCAGGTGCTGCTTGGCGTCACAGGATCCGGCAAGACATTCACCATCGCCAATGTGATCGCCAACGTCAACCGTCCCACCCTCATCCTGAGCCACAACAAGACGCTCGCAGCGCAACTCTACGAGGAGATGAAAGGCTTCTTCCCGGAAAATGCCGTGGAATACTATGTGTCGTACTATGACTACTATCAGCCCGAGGCCTACCTCCCCCACTCCGACACTTACATTGAGAAAGACCTTGCCATCAATGAGGAGATCGACCGGCTGCGCCTTTCCGCAGTGTCGGCCCTGCTCAGCGGACGAAAAGACGTGGTGGTGGTCTCATCGGTGTCATGCATCTACGGCATGGGCGGGCCGACGGCCATGTCGGAGAGCATCATCCCCCTCCACCGAGGACAGACGCTCAACCGCAACATGCTACTCCGCCATCTGGTCGATGCCCTGTATGTGCGCAATGACATTGACTTGCAGCGTGGCAACTTCCGCGTGAAGGGCGACACGGTGGATATCTTCATGGCCTACAGCGACAACGTGCTGCGCGTGACCTTCTGGGATGATGAGATCGACAGCATCGAGGAGATCGATCCGGTGACCTACCACCGCCTCGCCACATTCGAGGACTACCAGATTTATCCCGCCAACCTTTTCGTCACCTCCAAAGAGCAGCAACTGATCGCCATCCGGCAAATCCAGGATGATCTGGTGAAACAGGTGGACTTCTTCAAGGAGATGGGCGACCCCGTCAAGGCACAGCGCATCAAGGAGCGGGTGGAATACGACATGGAGATGATCAAGGAACTGGGCCATTGTTCCGGCATAGAAAACTATTCCCGTTATTTCGACGGAAGACAAGCCGGAGAACGGCCATACTGCCTGCTTGACTTCTTCCCCGATGACTTCCTGATGGTGATTGACGAGAGTCATGTCAGCGTCCCCCAACTCAATGCGATGTACGGAGGCGACAGAGCCCGCAAGACCAACCTTGTGGAATACGGATTCAGGTTGCCCGCCGCCTTCGACAACCGTCCGTTGAGATTCGAGGAATTCCAGTCCATGGTCCACCAGGTCATCTATGTCTCCGCCACACCCGCCGACTTTGAACTGGCAGAGGCGGAGGGTGTCATCGTCGAACAGCTGATCCGTCCCACCGGACTGCTCGACCCTGACATCGAGGTGCGCCCCAGCGAGAACCAGATCGATGACCTGATGGACGAAATCCTCACGCGCATCAAGCGCGACGAAAGGGTACTCACCACGACGCTCACCAAACGGATGGCAGAGGAACTGACCGAATACCTGCTCAACAACGGGGTGCGGGCCAACTACATCCACAGCGACGTGGGAACCCTCGACAGGGTGAAGATCATGAGCGACTTCCGGGCAGGCGTCTTCGATGTCCTCGTAGGCGTCAACCTCCTGCGCGAGGGACTGGACTTGCCCGAGGTGTCGCTGGTGGCTATCATCGACGCCGACAAGGAAGGATTCCTGAGGAGCCACAGGTCTCTCACCCAGACCGCAGGCCGCGCCGCCCGCAACGTCAACGGCAAAGTCATCATGTACGCCGACACCATCACGGAGAGCATGCAGCGCACCATCGACGAGACCGTCCGCCGCCGGACCATCCAGATGCAATACAACGAGGAGCATCACATCACCCCGACACAGATCGTGAAGGAAGTGAAGGGTGCCTTGGGCCGGCACACCCCCACCCTGCCCGATACGACCGTCAAAGGTTATGGCGACGCTTACATCGAACCCGACAGCAGCCGTATGGTGGCCGACCCCGTCATGCAGCAGATGAACAGCGAGGAATTGTCCGTTGCCATCGCCGAGAGCACCCGGCTGATGAACGAGGCTGCCAAACGGCTCGACTTCCTCCAGGCTGCCCAATACCGCGACGAGGTGCTCCGCCTCACCCAACTCCAGGAAGAGAAGAAAGGATGATGAAAAAACAAGAATCGTTAATCTTCCCAAAACATTCGTTTATATCCGCGATTATTCGTAATTTTGTCGATTGAAATCAAAAACAAGCATCATGATAAGGAAAACGATTATAGCCATCGCCCTCTGTCTGCCACTGTTGGCCATGGGACAGAACGAATGGGAGGTGCCCACCGATGCCCAGAGCAACAAGGCCCAACAAGCGCATTCCGACAAGGAATACCCCTACAAGAAATACCTGGGACCCGTGGTGCCCGAAGTCAACGGGGAAGTCGTGTTCGAAAAAACGTTCACCAACAACAAGAGCGCTGACGAAAACTACACCACCATGCTCAATTTCCTCACCGGCATGACGGCAGAGGACGGTCAACTTGACAAGAGCAAGGTCTCGCTCGTCAACAAGAAAGACCACGCCATCATCTGCCACTTCGAGGAATGGATGACCTTTAGGTCAACTCTCCTCTCCCTCGACCGCACCCGTTTCATTTACACCCTTGTGGCTGAGAGCAGCGATAACAAGGTGAAAGTGAAGATCTTCCGCATCAGTTACTGGTACAACGAACTCCAGGACGGCGGCGAGCATTTCCAAGCCGAGGAATGGATCACAGACAAATGGGCGCTCAACAAGAAGAAGACCCGTCTGGCCAAGATATCCGGCAAATTCCGCAGGAAAACCGTGGACAGGGTGGAGACCATCTTCGACAACATCCAGACCATTCTCAACATCCAATAAGCCATGAGACCCATCGACACCAACGAACCCGAGAACGAAAAACTGCCGGTCGGACGCAGAGGCCACCGCAAATCGGGCAGCGACCAACTTCTGGGATTTCGCAACGTGCTCAACATCATCTTCATGCTGCTTGCCATCGTGGGAGTGGTCGTCTACGTATGGGTAGACAGCACCATCGGCACCTACATCGTACTGGCCGGCATGGGATTCAAGATGGTGGAGTGCTGCATCAGGATGCTCAGATAGCACTTCACACCAGTTCAGTTTTCACTTCCGCATGAGACACCTCAGAATCACTTTCGTCATCTGTTTCCTGGCAGGGATACTCTCCAGTATCTCCGCCCAGGACTACAATTCAATCAACGAAGACGGAGAAGTGACACAGGCCCGCAAGAGAAACCGCAACGACGAGGAGCAAAACAAAAAATCTGAGATTCCACGCGGCATGAGAGTATGGACTGTGGACGAAAAGTTCGGCGACATCACCCCTGATGAGCCCGATACCCTCTCCTACATGTTCATGAACACCATCTTCACCACAGGAAAATACGGAGAATACAATACCACGGGCAACCTGGGAGCCATCCGGCAGAACCGCATCTTCACCGACCGACCCGACTACGATGACTTCATCTTCGACCACGGATATGACTATTTCCTGACACCTGTCAGCGACTTCCATTTCACCAGCACCTATTCACCCATCACCAACCTCAGCCTCAACTCGTGTGGCAACCGCACCAACGGAGAGGACCATTTCAAGGCTCTCTTCGCCGTCAATGCCGGCAAACGAATCGGACTGGGATTCAAGTTCGACTATCTCTACGGACGCGGCTACTATCAGGAGAACAGCGCCTCGCTTTTCAACTACAGCCTCTACGGTTCTTATCTCGGCGACCGCTATCAAGCTCATTTCCTCCTTTCCACCAACCATCAGAAGCAGACGGAGAACGGCGGTATCACCAATGATGACTACATCACCAGTCCCGAGCGTTTCAATGACAGCTACACCACCGCGGAGATTCCGACCATGCTGGAACGCAACTGGAACCGCAACGACAACCTGCACCTCTTCTACACCCACCGGTACAGTTTCGGATTCAACCGCAAAGTGCCCATGACCGAAGAGGAAATCAAAGCAAGGAAATTCGCCATAGCGTCGCAGAAGGAAAACAATGCCAAGAAAGCCAAGGAAGAGGCGCGCCGCCAGGCAGAGAAGGAAGACCGGGAGTTTGACGAGGAGGAATATGACCGCCAGGCCGCCGAAGATGCCAAGAACGCTACCGACACCACACCGAGCGACACCACATGGACCAAAAACGAGTATGTGCCGGTGACCAGTTTCATCCACACCGCCAAGTTTGACAACTCCAACCGCATCTACCAGGCATACTATACACCGGAGAATTATTATGCCGACACCTTCAACACCCTCTCACGATATGAGGGCGACAGCCTCTACGACAAGACGAGGCACACCATCTTGCAGAACACCTTCGCCATCGCCCTGCTGGAAGGATTCAACAAATATGCCAAAGCCGGTCTGAAAGGTTTCCTCACTCATGAGTTCAAACAATACACCCTGCCCGACATGGAGACGATGTCCAGGAGTTATAACGAACAGAGTCTCTTTGCAGGTGGCCAGATCAGCAAGACCGAAGGCAACACGGTCCATTACAACGCTACGGGAGAAATCGCTGTAGCTGGTGCGAGTCTCGGTGATTACTTCATCGATGCTACCGCAGACCTCAATTTCCCACTGTTTGGCGACACCATCCAGTTGGCCGCCGACGGGTTCATCCATCATTACGCACCCACGTTCTACTATACCAAATACCACTCCCGGCATTTCTGGTGGGATAATGATGACATGAAAAGTGTCTTCCACACCCGGGTGCAGGGACGTTTCTCACTCCAGCGCACCAAGACCCAACTCCGGGTGGCTGTCAATGACATCAGCAATTACGTCTATTTCGGCACCAGCTATACCGTCAGCGGCGACCAGCGGCTCTACAATGCCGCTTTCGCCCGGCAAAGTTCCAAAAACATCAGCGTGCTCACCGCCTCGCTTGACCAAAAGTTCAGATTAGGGCCTGTCAACCTCGAAGCACAGGTCACCTACCAGAAGTCAACCCACAAGGACATCATCCCAGTACCCGCGCTCAACGCATACGCAAACCTGTATCTCCGCTTCAAGATCGCACATGTGCTGGACTGCGACCTGGGTGCCGATGCAAGGTATTTCACCAAATACTATGCTCCCGACTTCGTGCCGGGCATCGCACAATTCGCCGTTCAGGAGAACGAGGAGAGCAAGGTGGAACTGGGCAATTACCCCATTGTCAATGTGTATGCCAACTTCTTCCTCAAGCATGCCCGTTTCTTCGTGATGATGAGCCACGTCAACCACTCGGGTGACGGCGGCAACGCATTTCTCGTTCCCCACTATCCCATCAACCAAAGGGTGTTCCGCTTCGGCATCTCCTGGAATTTCTTCAATTAAGTCGCTGAAATCAAATCGCCGAGATCAAGTCTCAGAATCGGCTGGCTGACTTTCCTCAGCAAACAAGCGGTCGAAAAGGGGACGCATTTTTGCCGGGTCGGCGATATATTCCCTCAGACAGTTGAGCTTTTTCTCGTTGTCGGACCCCGGCAACCACAATTTGATGTAGCCATGGACTGAATACTTGTTGTCCATGTGCTCCATAAACCGTTGCCAATGTTCCTCCTTATCCTTCTCTGGATAATGGTTCAGCCCGAAATCTATCGTGCGCCGGATGACAGTCTCAGGATCAAGGTCACGGTCGGCCTCAGCCACAATCTTGCCATAAATGGAACGGGGGGCATGAGAGGCGGAGGCGCGATGGTCCTCCACAGCCTCTTTCATCACATTGAGCTGGGCGGACGAGAACCATTTCTGCAAACGCCGGTCAGTCGCGAGGATCTTTCCGCTGGTGATGTGGTGAACTGCCCGTGGACCCTCCAGTCCCAAATCATGATAGGCGGCTATGACGTAGGACATGTTGACATCGGCACCAAACCTCCGTGCCAATTGGATGGAACTTCGGATGACGCTGTTGGCATGGGCAAGGTTATGGGCTTTATCAAAGGCGTTGTAACGAGGCAGAATGTTCCTCTCCACAAACTCCATCAGGTCAAGGCTAACATTGTTGTCAATCATACAGAGGTAAATTTATAAGGAAAAACAGCGGTCACATTACAAATCAGGATATCCCAAGGACAAAGGTACGAAAAAAAAGGACTCTTCCGCATACTTCATCGATTTTTTTACCTAATTTTGCACCCATGATCAAGAGAAATTTCAATCAAGCGTCTGAATACGACCACTATGTGGTGGATCACGAAGCTCCGCTGCTGGAGTATCTTCTCCAGACCATCAAGGGACAGAGCCGGACAAAAATCAAAGCCACCCTGCAGGGACGTGGCATCAAGGTTGACGGCAAATGCGTCACACAGTTTGATTTTCCCCTCCATCCGGGAATGAAGGTGGCCGTCAGCAAGTCGAAGCGCAGCCAGACCTTTAAGAACCGTTTTGTCAAGCTCGTCTATGAGGACCGCTATCTGGTTGTCGTCGAGAAAGAACCCGGCATCCTCTCCATGGCGGCGGGCCATTCCTCGCTCAATGTGAAATCGGTGCTCGACGATTATTTCCGGAAGTCGCAGCAACGTTGCCATGCACATGTCGTGCACCGTCTTGACCGCGACACCAGCGGACTGCTGGTCTATGCCAAGGACATGGAGACGGAACAGATTCTGGAGCACGACTGGCACAACATCGTCTATGACCGGCGCTATGTGGCCGTGGTATCAGGAGAGATGGAAGAGGACGGCGGCACCATCGCCAACTGGCTGAAGGACAACAAAGCCTACGTCACCTACTCTTCTCCTGTAGATAACGGCGGGAAATATGCCGTCACCCATTTCCATACCCTTGCCCGGACGACAGAGCACTCTCTGGTGGAATTCAAACTGGAGACCGGGCGCAAGAACCAGATCCGCGTGCATGCCGCTGACATGGGACATCCGGTTTGTGGCGACACGAAATACGGCAACGGAGATGACCCTGTGCACCGCCTGTGCCTGCATGCTTTCCTGCTTTGTTTCTACCATCCCGTGACACATGAGCGGATGGAATTCGAGACACCGATCCCAACGGCGTTCAGGTCACTTTTCAAATAACACGAAACTCCCAAAAACTCAACCGATGGAAATACTCAATATCTCAAATCAGGATATCGCATATCTGGTCTTTGCGATAATTGCCGTGATTGTTGCCTTCATGATTATTAAGAAAGTGGCGGGCTGCCTGATCAAGACGGTGGTATTCGCGATCTTGTTGGCAGTCATGGCTTATCTCTATTACCAATATATGGATGGTCACGAAGAACCGGCAGATGAACCTGCCCGAATAGAGATAAGCGAATAATCACTCGTCACAGCAACAGTCCGATGGTGACGAGTATGCCATAAATAAAAATGTTACGGGCATTCTCTCCAAGTATGCCATTCAAGCGCGTCCCACTGCCGATGCCCACCATACGCCGATAGGTAGCGGCATGAAGCAAAAGATACAGGAAAGGCAAGATGAAGGCCCACATGCTGCCATGTGACAGATGAATGATGCCCAACAGACAGGCGACGGCTCCCAAACCCAGGAAAAGCCATTCGGTTGACTTTTTCCCTATTCTGACGACCAAGGTCACTTTTCCTGTACGGCGGTCATTGTCGCGGTCACGGTAGTTGTTGACCACCAAGAGTGTGTCAACCACCAAGCCACAAGCCAAAGAGGCGGTCAGCACGTCCAAGGTCATCCGCCCGGTTTGAATATAATAAGTGGCGCAAACCGGCACAATACCGAAGAAGACCAGCACCAGCAAATCTCCAAGACCCAGATAGGACAAATGCGTGGTATAGAGGAAACAGAACACCACGCACAACAAACCTATGCCCACCATGGGCCATCCGCCATAGATGACCAGTGGAAGGCCGATGAGACAGGCCAGGACTGTGGTGAGAAGTATGGCACGCCGCATCGCGGCAAGCGTAACCCATCCCTGAGCACAGGCGCGCTTGGGACCGAGTCTGAGTTCATCGTCCGTGCCTTTCTTGAAGTCAAAATAATCGTTGATGAGATTGGCATCAATCTGCATGACAAATGCAAACAACATGCAGAGGATGGCCGGAACGATCTGAAAGGCGCCGGATGTCTCGGAGAGATCCCTCCAGGCCAGAGCCAAGGCAATCATGACGGGCACGGCAGCACCCGTCAAGGTTTTCGGTCTTGATGCCAAAAGCCACGCCCGGGCTGAATTGATTTTTACTGTTTGTTCTGTCTTCATCGGTGTGCAAAAATAGACAAAATAATCGATTTTCTGCCATGAAAGCGGTAAAAATGACGAAAAAAGACATGTATGAACCGCATTCCCACAAGGACTTGGGTATCATAAAAGAAAAGAGTTTTTCCCAAAGCCGCCAATCATTGACAACTATGGGAAAAACTCTGCTAAAGGAAGAAAACCCGTGGAATAATAGGCTGAGGACTAATAGGCTTGTTCATGAACACCCTTGACCGCACGGCCGCTGGGGTCGTTCATACCGCGGAAGGAGGCGTCCCACTCCAGGGCGACAGCGGTGGAGCAGGCCACGCTGGCCTCGCTGGGAACGCTCAGGGCAGCGGAGTCGCTGGGAAAATGCTCCGCGAAGATGCTACGATAGAAATATTCTTCTTTGTTTTTCGGTGTGTGGATGGGGAAACGTTCTGCAGCATGGGCCATCTGCTCGTCACTCACGGCTTCGGATGTCATTTTCTTGAGCGTATCAATCCACGAATAACCGACGCCGTCGCTGAACTGTTCCTTCTGACGCCAGGCCACTTCGGCAGGCAGCATGTCGGCGAAAGCCTCGCGGACAATCTTCTTCTCCATCGTGGCGCCAGGACACATTTTCGCTTCGGGGTTGGTGCGCATGGCGACATCCAGGAACTCCTTGTCGAGGAATGGCACACGGCCTTCCACTCCCCATGCCGACAGACTCTTGTTCGCACGCAGACAGTCGTAGAGATGGAGCTTGCCCAACTTGCGGACGGTCTCCTCGTGAAACGCCTGTGCTGACGGGGCCTTGTGGAAATAAAGGTATCCGCCGAAAATCTCGTCTGCTCCCTCACCACTGAGCACCATCTTGATACCCATCGATTTGATGACACGGGCCAGCAAATACATCGGTGTGGAAGCGCGGACGGTGGTCACGTCATAGGTCTCAATGAAATAGATGACGTCACGGATGGCATCAAGTCCTTCCTGGATGGTGTAATTGATCTCATGATGAACCGTACCGATATGGTCGGCCACCAACTTGGCCTTTGCCAGGTCTGGAGCGCCTTTCAGTCCCACGGCAAAAGAGTGCAGCCGTGGCCAGTAGGCCTTCGTCATGGAGTTGTCCTCAATACGCATCTCACTGAATTTCTCCGCAATGGCTGAGATCACCGATGAGTCAAGACCGCCCGAGAGCAATACGCCGTAGGGCACATCCGACATCAACTGCCGCTTCACGGCATCTTCAAGAGCATCGTGGATGGCAGAGACACTGGACTCATTGTCCTTGACCGCGTCATACGTCATCCAATCGCGCTGATAATATCGTCGCATGCCTGGTTCTCGGCTCCAATAATAGTGTCCAGGCAGGAAAGGCTCATATCGCTCACACTGACCTTCCAGCGCCTTCAGTTCAGAGGCCACATAGACCGTTCCGTCTTGGTCATACCCAATGTAAAGTGGTATCACGCCGATGGGGTCTCGGGCAATCAAAAAAGCATCCTGCTCCTCGTCATAGAGCACAAAAGCGAAGATGCCGCTGAGGTCTTCCAAAAAACCAATGCCCTTCTCACGGTAAAGGGCGAGGATCACCTCGCAATCGCTCTTCGTCTGAAACGCATATTGTCCGGCAAGCCGGCGGCGGGTCTCCTGATGGTTGTAGATTTCACCGTTCACCGCCAGCACTTGTTTACGGTCAGGTGAATACAGGGGTTGTCCGCCACTCTCGGGATCGACGATGCTCAACCTCTCATGGGCGAGGACGGCTGTTCCTCCACAGTAGATACCACTCCAGTCAGGACCGCGGTGGCGGATTTTCTGACTCATTTTCAATGCTTTCTCACGCCATGCAGAGGACTGTTCCTTGACATTCAATATAGCTGCTATTCCACACATGTTCTGATGATTGTTTACAGGTAAGACATATAAAGATAATTGGTCTGGGCAGGATATTCTGCAGCCAGGGTGTCTATCTGATTGACGGTGGGCACCACACCGAGTTGCTTGCGCCACTCCCGGATGAGCAGTCCGGCTTTTTCCATACTCATGTTGGCCTCAAGACCGATGGCACGGGCGACCTGGAAGTCGGAGAACCCATAGACCTTGGCCTTGAGGAGCAACTCCATGAATGCGGGTTCTTCAAGCATCTCCATCAACTCCATGGGTTCCATACAAGCCAATATATCGGTCAACTGGTGGTATTCATGCAGTTGAAAATCGATATCCACGATGTGCTTCAACTTCTGTAGGAACCAACGGTCGATTTTCGTCAACTGATGGATCTGCTCAACGGTATAGCCGATCTGCAATGCCTTTGAGACAACGAAAATGCGCAGGTCTGTCGGGTCATGGAGCGATTTGGCGATATTTCTGATTTTAATCTCATGGTTCTCCACAAAACCATGCATCCCCTGCCCTATCATGCGCAAGCCTTTCTGCAACGATTCCTCAAAGGTCCGTCCTACGGCCATCACCTCGCCCACACTCTTCATCGATGAACCGAGTTCACGGCTGACGCCATGAAACTTCATCAGGTCCCAGCGTGGGATTTTGCACACCACATAGTCAAGGGCTGGCTCAAAGAAAGCTGAAGTGGTCTTCGTGACCGAGTTCTTCAAATCGAAAAGGCCATAACCCAGTCCCAGTTTGGCGGCCACGAAAGCCAACGGATAACCCGTGGCCTTGGAAGCCAAGGCGGATGAACGCGACAGTCGGGCATTGACCTCGATGACCCGGTAATCCTCTGACTTGGGGTCAAGGGCATATTGCACGTTACACTCACCGACAATACCGATATGGCGGATGATCTTGATGGCCAGGGCACGCAACTTGTGATATTCGGCATTGGAGAGCGTCTGACTGGGCGCCACAACGATACTCTCCCCCGTATGGATGCCCAAGGGGTCAAGGTTCTCCATGTTGCAAACCGTGATGCAGTTGTCGTATCGGTCGCGCACCACCTCATACTCGATCTCTTTCCATCCCTTCAGCGATTTCTCCACCAATACTTGGGGAGAGAAGGAGAAAGCCTCCTCAGCCTGCACCTGCAACTCCTCTTCGTTGTCACAGAAGCCAGAACCCAGACCTCCCAAAGCGTAGGCGGCGCGCAGAATCACAGGGAATCCCAGTTCAGCGGCAGCCTGTCTGACTTCCTCGATGCAACTGCAGGCCTGGCTCTTGATGGTCTTCACTCCTATCTCGTCGAGCCGACGCACGAAGCGGTCGCGGTCTTCGGTATCAATGATGGCCTGCACCGGAGTGCCCAACACTTGCACTCCATACTTTTCCAACACACCTTGCTGATACAGTTCCACGCCGCAGTTGAGTGCGGTCTGTCCTCCAAATGACAACAAGATACCGTCTGGCCGTTCCTTGGCGATGACGCGTTCCACGAAGGCGGGCTGCACGGGTTGGAAATAGACCACGTCGGCCACGTCCTTTGAGGTCTGCACCGTGGCGATGTTGGGATTGATGAGAACGGTCTGAATGCCTTCCTCCTTCAGTGCCTTCAAAGCCTGGGAACCGGAATAGTCAAACTCGCCGGCCTGTCCGATCTTCAAGGCTCCGCTGCCCAACAGCAAGACTTTCCGGATACTCCGGGGGGACGAGGCCTTGGACTCTTGGGGGGAGTCCGCAATCCTCAGTTCATCATGCGAAACACCTTCGAGCATCGCCACGAACTCATCGAACAGAAACTCTGTATCCACTGGACCGCTGCAGGCTTCGGGATGGAACTGAGCCGACATCCATGGTTTAGAGACATGGCAGATGCCCTCGTTTGAACCGTCATTCATATTGACAAACAAAGGTTTCCAGTCCGCGGGCAACGTCTTGTCATCCACTGCATATCCATGATTCTGAGAAGTGATGAAGCACTGCGTAGAACCCACCTTCCGCACGGGTTGGTTATGGCTGCGATGACCGTATTTCAGCTTATAGGTCCTGGCTCCGGCTGCCCGGGCCAGCAACTGATTGCCGAGGCAGATGCCCATGCAGGGCCTGACCACTTCATGGTTCAGAAACTGCCGGATATGCTGCACCGTCACCTCACAATGTTCCGGGTCACCTGGACCATTGGCCAGGAAAAGACCATCGAAGTCGAGCGTGTTGAAATCATAGTCCCAGGGCACGCGGACCACCTCGATGCCCCGTCTGAGCAGACAGCGGATGATGTTGGCTTTCACACCGCAGTCCACGAGCACCACGCGAAATCGCTTACGACCTTCCGGCGCATAGGTCATCACCTCCTTGCAACTGACCTTTGCCACCCAGTTGACATGCCCATAGTCCTCGACCTTTTCTTGTTTTGGGGAAGAGACGGAGGTCTCACAACCGTTCTTTCTTCCGTCAAACACGATCCGTCCCATCATCACGCCATGTTCCCTGAGCAGCATCGTCAAGCGCCGGGTGTCTATGCCCGTCAGGGCTGGGACACCCTCGCGCTGAAGCCAAGAAGCCAACGACTCCCTGGCATTCCAATGCGAGAAAGCCTCGCTGTAGTCTGCCACAATCAGCGCCTTCGCATGGATGCGTTCACTTTCCATCAGTGCGGGCAACCCGTTGGGTGACATGCCGGTCATCGGAACACCGTAATTTCCTGCCAGGGGATAGGTGAGTGTCAGCATCTGTCCTGCATAACTGGGGTCTGTCAGACTCTCAGGATATCCGGTCATGGCTGTATTGAACACTATTTCCCCCGACACGTCTTTCTCGGCGCCAAACGACCAACCGAGGAACTCAGTGCCATTGTCGAGAATCAACTTTGCTTGTCTCTTCATCTTCTCATTGCTATAATAATCCATCGTATTCTTCCTCTCATTTCAAACAGGACTGGTCACAATCATCGGATTGAACGTAAACGCCTTCCACAAAATTGACGAATGCCTGATTCACCATGCGGATGCCACCAGGAGTGGGATAATGGCCCGTGAAGTACCAGTCGCCGGGATGGTGCGGACAAGCCTCATGCAGGCCTTCGATACTCTGAAAAACGATTTCTACGGGTGTCTGCATACCCTCCGGGCGCAGCATCTCCACCATCTTGCTGTTGATCTCATCCACTGTGAATGGAGCGTAAATGGCACGGACATGATTGACATTCATTTCCATGGAACCGTCATTCTCTGTTTGTGCACCAGTACTTGCCGGAGCCTGTGATACGGCCTTCTTGGATTTCCGGTAGGTTTCAGCAATCAACTGCTGCATCCCCCGTTCCTGGATGAGGGCAATGGCAGCACGGAAGGCACACAACTCTTCGAGGCGCGACATGTCGATGCCGTAATAGTCTGGATAGCGGATCTGCGGCGAACTGGAGACCATCACGATCTTCCTGGGATGCAACCGGTCGAGGATCTTGAAAATACTCTCCTTCAGGGTGGTGCCCCGCACGATGGAATCATCGATGATGACCAGATTGTCTTCACGAGGCCGCAACGACCCGTAAGTGATGTCATAGACATGGGCGGCAAGGTCGTTGCGCTCAGTACCCTCGGTGATGAAGGTGCGCAGTTTGATGTCCTTCCACACCACCTTTTCTATCCTCACCTCATGGTCCAACCGGCGGACGCCATCGGTCATGCCGTGAAATGCCACCTCTGCAGTATTGGGGATGTAAGAGAAAACGGTATGCGCCACATCACCGTCGATGGCCTTCATGATGGCGGGTGTGAGCTGCTCGCCCAACCGTTTCCGCTCTTGGTAGATGTCATGATCGCTGCCCCGACTGAAATAGATGCGTTCAAAAGAACAGGCGTGGTTTCCCTTTGGAGACAGGATTTGCTCCAAAACGATCTCACCGCTCTTGTGGACAATCAAGGACTGGCCCGGCCGCAATTCACGGATATCCTGGACAGTGAGGTCGAAGCAGGTCTGAATGACGGGACGCTCTGAGGCCACGACCACCACTTCGTCGTCCTGGTAGTAATAGGCGGGACGAATGCCCCAGGGGTCACGCATGGCAAACAACTCGCCCGACCCGGTCAGTCCGCACATCACATAGCCTCCATCGAAATGGGGCATGGTGGTCTTCAGCACGTTGGCCATCTGCAGATGGTCATCGATATAATGGGTGACCTCCAGCCCTGCCAAACCTTTTCCACGACCCTCTACAAAGAGGCGTTCCACTTCACGATCCAACCGGTGTCCCATCAGTTCCAATGTGATATATGAGTCGCTATAGATACGCGGCGACTGGCCCTGACCGACCAGGAACTCAAAAACCTCATCGATGTTGGTCATATTGAAGTTGCCGCAGAGACAGAGATTCTTCGCACGCCAGTTGTTTCGCCGAAGGAAGGGATGCACGTATTGCAGTCCGCTCTTGCCCGTGGTTGAATAACGTAGATGTCCCATGTAGAGTTGTCCAGCGAAAGAGTCATCCACCCGTCTGAAAATCTCGGTGATCGCATCCTTTCCCTCAGCCCTCTCACGAAACATGTATTCCTCACCAGCGGAGGCATCGAGGTTGACACATGCCACTCCGGCCCCTTCCTGTCCGCGGTTGTGCTGTTTCTCCATCATCAGATAGAGTTTGTCCAATCCATACCGCCAAGTGCCGTATTTGCGCTCATAATAAGCCAGCGGCTTCAACAGGCGGATCAGCGCCACCCCGCATTCATGCTTCAGCTGTTCCATCGATGCAGGCTTTTACGAAAGACATAAACAAGGGATGCGGATGAAGCACCGTCGAGGAATATTCTGGATGGAACTGCGTGCCGATGTACCATCTCAATGCCGGAATCTCCACGATTTCCACAAGACCGGAAGCGGGATTGCGACCCACGCACTTCATCCCGTGGCTCTCAAACTCTTGTTGATACTGGTTGTTGAACTCATAGCGATGACGGTGACGTTCCCTCACGAGAGCCGTCTCCCCATATATCTTCCATACCTTGCTGTCTTTCTCCAATTCACAATCGTAGGCTCCCAACCGCATCGTTCCGCCCATCTGGGTGATGTTTTTCTGCTCCTCCATCATGTCTATGACGTTATGGGGCGTCTCCGCATCCATCTCGCTGCTGTTCGCATCCTGATAGCCCAAGACATGACGGGCGAATTCTATGACCATCATCTGCATACCCAGACAGATTCCAAAGGTAGGGATGTCATACGTACGGCCATATTCGGCGGCGATGACCTTCCCTTCGATGCCGCGCTGACCAAAACCCGGACAAATCACGATGCCTGCCATACCCGCCAGTCTCTCTTCCACATTCTCACGGTTGATGCCCTCGCTGTTCACGAAGACGGCCCTCACCTTGCGGTCGTTGTATGTCCCCGCATGAGCAAGGCTCTCCAGTATGCTCTTGTAGGCATCCTGCAGATCATATTTGCCCACTAAGGCTATCCGTATTTCCCGAACCGCCTTTTTTCTGCGGTCCAGGAAATCACGCCAAGGACCCAGCGCAGGAGTCTCACCAGGCTCCAGCCCCATTTTGCTCAGAATCATGGCATCCAGTCCCTGATGCTGCATATTCACAGGTACCTCGTAGATGCTCGGCATGTCCTGACTCTGGATGACCGCCGCCAGATCGACATTGCAGAAATGAGCCACCTTCGCACGGAGATCCTCGCTCAACGCATGTTCGGTGCGCAGCACCAATACCTCGGGCTGAATACCCAGACCCTGCAATTGCTTGACACTGGTTTGTGTGGGTTTGGTCTTCAACTCACCAGCAGCCGCCAGATAGGGCACATAAGTCAAGTGAACATTCAAGGCCCTCTGAGGTCCCAACTCCCAACGCAGTTGGCGAATGGCCTCTAAAAACGGCTGACTCTCAATATCACCGATGGTACCGCCTATCTCCGTGATCACGAAATCCAAAGACTGTTTCGTGGCGTTCAACAAGATGCGGCGCTTAATCTCGTCGGTGATATGCGGCACCACCTGAATGGTCTTGCCAAGATAATCACCACGCCTTTCGCGCTCAATGACACTCAGGTAGATACGACCCGTTGTCACACTGTTGTCTCGAGTCGTCTCAATGCCCGTGAACCGTTCATAATGACCGAGGTCAAGGTCTGTTTCCATCCCATCTGCCGTCACGTAACACTCCCCATGCTCATAAGGGTTCAACGTCCCTGGGTCAATGTTGATGTAAGGGTCGAACTTCTGAATCGTGATTTTGTAGCCTCTGGCCTGCAGCAGTTTACCCAACGATGCCGAGATGATGCCTTTCCCCAGTGAAGAGGCCACACCACCCGTGATAAAGATATATTTCGTATCCATATTCCTATTGTTGATTCTTCCTCCTGATCTGCTCCTCTTACCTCTGTAACTAATATCTGTCATTGAATTGTAGATATGGCACTGCAAAGGTAACACAATCTGACACCAAAACAACAAAACCATTATCTTTTTGATTTTAAAAATTTGTTTGTTATAACAAAATGTAAATAACGACACCGTATTTGCGATAATTAGTTAAAAACTGGTTAAATCTGCAGCGATTTTATAACAATATATAAGTTAGACCGATTTTTAAGATTAAAAAAGAAATCAAATAATTTGATAATTCGTCATTTTGTCTTAATTTTGCAGCCAAAAATAGGCAAAGAGAAAGAAAAAGTAAGGATAATATGACAAATTGCAAACTTCAAAAATCAGAAAGGGGACTCTATCAGGCAGACTATGAGCATGATGCTTGTGGTGTGGGTATGATTGTAAACATACACGGCAACAAGAGCCATGAACTGGTTGATCAGGCATTGCATGTATTGGAGAACATGCGGCATCGTGGTGCCGAGGTCGGCAAAGATGGCGACGGAGCAGGCATCATGATCCAGATACCGCATGAATTTATCTTGCTGCAGGGCATCCCGGTGCCGGAAAAGGGCAAGTATGGAACGGGACTGGTGTTCTTACCGAAGGAGGAGAAGGCCCAACAGGAGGTCCTGAGCGTGATGATAGAGGAAATCGAGCGCGAAGGTCTGCAACTGATGCGTCTGCGTACGGTGCCCACCAATCCTGAGTGCCTGGGCGAAGCGGCATTGAGCACCGAACCTGCCATCAAACAGGTGTTCATCACCGGCGTGAGCGATGACAAGGTGGCGACGTTCCCCCGTACGCTTTATCTCATCAGGAAGAAAATCGAGAGACGGGTGGCCGCTCTTGCCGCAGAGAGCAAGACTCCCGAAGCCGCTGCAAGTTACAAGGATTTCTATATCTGTTCGCTTTCGAACACGAACATTATTTATAAGGGCATGTTGTCCTCCATGCAAGTCAGGCAGTATTATCCCGATTTGACAAACCCATACCTGACGAGCGGACTGGCTTTGGTCCACTCCCGTTTTAGTACGAATACCTTTCCGACGTGGAGCCTGGCCCAACCATTCCGGCTGCTGGCCCACAACGGAGAAATCAACACCATCCGGGGCAACCGCGGATGGATGCAGGCCAGGGAGAGCGTGCTGCCCGCCGCGGGGATTACACCGATTGTACAGCCTGGGATGTCGGACTCCGCATCACTGGACAACGTGCTGGAGTTTTTCGTGATGTCCGGACTGTCGCTGCCTCACGCGATGGCCGTACTGATACCCGAATCGTTCAATGACAAGAACCCGATTTCTGAAGATCTGAAGGCATTCTACGAATACCACTCCATCCTCATGGAGCCATGGGACGGACCGGCTGCCTTGCTGTTCTCTGACGGGCGCTTCGCAGGCGGCATGCTCGACCGGAACGGTCTGCGTCCCGCACGTTATACCATCACAAAGAACGACACGATGGTGGTGGCCTCCGAAGTAGGAGTCATGGACTTCGAACCGACGGAGATCGCTGAGAAAGGCCGCCTGCAGCCAGGCAAGATCTTGCTCATCGACACGCAGGAAGGAAAAATCTACTATGACGGAGAAATCAAACAGCAGTTGGCTTCCGAACACCCTTACCGGCAATGGCTGAGCACGAACCGCATTCAGTTGGAGAAACTGAAGAGCGGAAGACATGTGGAAAACGCCGTGGACAACCTGTTACAGAAGGAAATGATGTTCGGATACGGCGAAGAGGACATCTCCTCCACCATCATTCCCATGGCCATCAACGGCCAGGAACCAACGGCCTCGATGGGCAATGACACACCGCTGGCCGTACTGAGCGACAAACCCCAGACTTTCTTCAATTACTTCCGTCAGCAGTTTGCCCAGGTGACCAATCCCGCCATCGACTCCATCCGTGAGGAACTGGTGATGAGCCTCACCGAATACATCGGGCGAGTGGGAACAGGCATTCTGAATCCCAACGAGACCAACTGCAAGATGGTGCGCTTGCCCCATCCGATCCTGAACAACACACAGCTGGACATCCTCTGCAATATCAGGTACAAGGGTTTCAACACCATCAAGTTGCCGATGACCTTCTCTCCGGGACATACCACCACCCCCGAACAAGGTGGAGATTGCCTGCGGACAGCGATTGACGCGCTCTGCCATCAGGCCGAGAAGAGCGTGGATGAGGGATACAATTATATCATCCTGAGCGACAGGGAGGTGGACGAGACCCACGTGGCCATTCCATCTTTGTTGGCCGTCTCTGCCGTGCACCATTACCTGATCAGCGTAGGCAAGCGCGTGCAGACTGCTCTCATCGTGGAGAGCGGAGAGATACGCGAGACGATGCACGCAGCCTTGTTGCTGGGCTATGGGGCGAGTGCACTCTGCCCATATATGACATTTGCCATCCTCCATGACCTTGTGAAAAAGCACAAGATACAGGAAGACTACGAGACCGCTGAGAAAAACTATATCAAGGCCGTGAAGAAAGGTCTGTTCAAGATCATGGCGAAGATGGGCATCTCGACCATCCGCTCTTACCGGGGAGCAAAGATATTCGAGAGCATCGGTCTGAGCGAGCACCTTCTGCGGACGTATTTCGGTACGGAGATGAGTACCATCGGCGGCATCGGACTGGAAAAAATAGCCTATGACGCCATCGTCATGCACCATGGAGCCTATGGAATGGCCGGTTCTTCTGCCCAAAAAGACCTCAAGACCCTGCCCAACCTGGGACAATTTCACTGGAGAAAAGACGGCATCAAACATGCCTGGAATCCTGAGACCATCGCCACGCTGCAGTTGGCGACAAGGACGGGAAACTACGAAAAGTTCAAGGAGTTCTCCCGACTGGTGGATGCCAAGGAGCGCCCCATCTTCATCCGTGACTTCATGGGGTGGAAACATGCCCCCATCCCCATTGACGAGGTGGAACCCGTGGAAGACATCGTGAAGCATTTCGTGGCTGGAGCCATGTCGTTCGGCGCCTTGAGCAAGGAGGCACATGAAGCCATCTGCCTTGCGATGAACAAACTTGGAGCCCGCTCAAACACAGGTGAGGGCGGCGAGGATTCTGAGCGTTTCCACACCTCCTTCGACGGCATCAGCCTCTGTTCCAAGACGAAGCAGGTCGCCAGTGGACGTTTCGGCGTGACCACGGAATACCTGGTGAACGCCGAGGAGATTCAAATCAAGGTCGCCCAGGGCGCAAAACCCGGAGAAGGCGGACAACTTCCTGGCTTCAAGGTCAATGAAGTCATCGCCAAGACCCGCCATTCCATCCCGGGCATCTCACTGATCTCACCACCACCCCATCATGACATCTACAGCATCGAAGACCTGGCGCAACTGATTTTCGACCTGAAGAACGTGAACCCCACAGCGTCGGTCAGCGTGAAACTCGTGGCAGAAAGCGGCGTGGGAACAATCGCCGCAGGTGTGGCCAAAGCCAAGGCCGATATCATCGTGATCAGCGGCGCGGAGGGCGGCACCGGAGCATCGCCGGCAAGTTCCATGCGTTTTGCGGGCATCTCACCCGAAATCGGCCTGAGCGAGACACAGCAGACCCTTGTGCGCAACGGTCTGCGCAGCGGCGTCCGACTACAAGTCGATGGACAATTGAAAACGGGCCGCGATGTCGTGCTGATGGCATTGCTCGGTGCCGAGGAATTTGGTTTCGGAACGGCAACCCTCATCGTACTGGGATGTGTGATGATGCGCAAATGCAACCTGAACACCTGTCCAATGGGCGTGGCCACACAGAACCCCGAACTGAGAAAGCACTTCCTCGGTCATTATGAGTATCTGGTCAATTACTTCAAGTTCATCGCACAGGAGGTGAGGGAATACCTGGCAGACATGGGGTTCAAGACGCTGAACGACATCGTGGGCCGCACAGACCTGATGGAGATGAACGGAAATACCGTCATGGTGGGTTCCGAACCGGGAACTTCCACCACACCCAACATGCGGCAACTCGATTTCAGCCGTCTGCTGAACAAAGAAAACGGCATCCTCCACTTCACGGGCGACATGCACAAGCCTGCCATTCCGCTTGGCATGCAGGGCCTCATCCTCGACCAACAGATGATCGCTGCAGCCCAGAATGCCCTGGAACAGCAGGATGAGGTCAATCTCGACTACGCCATCCGCAACACCGACCGCGCTGTCGGCACAATGCTCTCAGGCGCGATAGCAAAAAGGCACGGCTTGAAAGGCCTGCCCGACGACACCATCAACGTGAAATTCAAAGGTTCTGCAGGGCAGTCATTCGGTGCTTTCCTCGCCCACGGCGTCTCATTCAAGTTGGAGGGCGAGACCAATGACTATTTCGCAAAAGGTCTCTCCGGCGGACACATTGCCATCCTGCCTCCTACAAGAAGCCATTTCAAGGCCGAGGACAACATCATCGCCGGCAACACAGGACTCTACGGAGCCACAAGCGGCGAACTTTACATCAACGGCAAGGTGGGCGAGCGTTTCGGCGTACGCAACTCTGGAGCCATCGCCGTCATCGAAGGAGCCGGCGACCATTGTTGTGAGTACATGACCGGCGGCCGTGTGGTGGTCCTTGGCGAGACAGGCCGCAACTTCGCTGCTGGCATGTCGGGCGGCGTAGCCTACGTCTGGGACAAAAACCACACGTTTGACTACTTCTGCAATATGGACATGGTGGAACTGGGCCTTGTCGAGGACAGTGTATCGCGGAAAGAACTCCTTGAACTCATCCGCCAGCACTACCTCCACACGGGTTCGGCACTGGCCGGAAGAATGCTCGACGACTGGCCTCACTATATCGGAGACTTCATCCAAGTCATCCCCATTGAGTACAAACGGGTACTGCAAGAGGAACAGATGGCACGCTTGCGGGAGAAAATCGCCGACATGCAACGAGAGTATTAATGATCATCTATTGTCATTATCAGTTAACAATTGTATCATGGGAAATCCAAAAGCATTTTTGAAGATACACCGCCAAGAGGCAGGCTATAGACCATTACACGACAGAATCCACGATTTTGGCGAAGTGGAACAGACGCTCAACACACACCAGCGCCGGGAACAGGCCTCACGCTGCATGGACTGCGGCGTACCCTTCTGTCACTGGGCTTGTCCGCTGGGCAACAAAGCACCGGAGTGGAACGACGCCTTGTATAAAGGCGACTGGGAACTGGCTTACCACCTGCTCTCAGCCACCAATCCCTTCCCTGAGTTCACCGGCCGCATCTGTCCTGCCCTGTGTGAGAAAGCCTGCGTGCTCAACCTCTTCAACCATGAGCCGACCACCAACAGGGAGGATGAATGCGCCATCATCGAAGCCGCTTTCCGCGAGGGTTACATCCATCCACATACCGACATCGCCAGAAACGGCAAAAAGGTGGCTGTCATCGGTGCCGGACCGGCTGGTCTGGCTGCCGCATACGACCTCAACCGGATGGGCTATACCGTCACCGTCTTCGAGAAAAATGAGGCGGCCGGCGGTCTGCTGCGCTACGGCATCCCCAACTTCAAACTCAACAAGGCCATCATCGACCGCCGCCTGCAGCTTCTGGAGGAGGAAGGAATCGTGTTCCGATATGGAAAAGCCGTCGAGTGCGATGAAGCCTTCGCCAAGGAATTTGATGCCGTTGTCGTCTCCACCGGCACTCCCACCGCCCGTGACTTGAAGGCACCGGGCCGCGAACTGAATGGTGTGCACTTCGCACTCGAACTGCTCTCGCAGCAAAACCGGGTTCTCGCAGGCATGGAGTTCGCGAAAACAGACCGCATCACGGCCAAAGGCAAGGATGTGCTCGTCATTGGCGGCGGCGATACTGGCAGCGACTGTATCGGCACAGCCCACCGCCAAGGCTGCAAAAGCGTCACTCAGATTGAGATCATGCCCAAACCTGTTGACGGGCCAGAAGATCCGAAGAACCCCTGGCCCAACTTCCCACGGACAATGAAAACCACGAGCAGCCATGAGGAAGGATGCATCCGCCGATGGAACATCAACACGCTGGAGTTTCTTGGAAAAGACGGCAAACTCACCGGAGTCAAAGTTCAGGAAATTGATTGGGAACCCAATCCTGAAGGCGGGCGTCCGCTGATGGTGGAAAAGGGCGAACCGGAAATCATCAAAGCCGAACTGGTGCTGCTGGCCATGGGATTTCTCAAACCGGAACATCCGGCATACCCGGAAAACGTCTTCGTCTGCGGGGATGCGGCCAATGGCGCCAGTCTCGTTGTCCGTGCCATGGCCAGCGGAAAGGAAACAGCATTGAAAATAGACAGATTCTTCAAGAAATGAGCAAGATCGCCTTCACGAAGATGCATGGAGCCGGCAATGACTATCTCTACGTCAACGCCATGTGCTGCGAGGTGCCCCACCCCTCGGAGGCGGCCATGAAGTGGAGTGACCGGCACAAAGGCATCGGATCTGACGGACTGGTGCTGATTGACCACTCCCCCATCCCTGAAGCTGACTTCTCGATGCGCATCTTCAACGCCGACGGGAGTGAAGCGATGATGTGCGGCAACGCGTCAAGGTGCATCGGCAAGTATCTCTACGAACGAGGCTTGACCGACAAGACCGAGATCAGACTGCTGACATTATCCGGAGTGAAAACCCTCTGGCTGCATGTCCAGGACGAAAAAGTGACAAGCGTAACGGTGGACATGCTCCAACCTGTATTCGAGGCCGAAAACCAATTCGTGTCCTCGCTCGACCCTGGTGAAGGCACTTTCGTGTCGATGGGAAACCCCCACTATGTCATCTTCACGGACAATGTGAACCAAGTTGCTCAGACAGGGAGTCTCCTGGAACACCATCCCGCATTCCCGCAACGGTGCAACATCGAACTGGCCCATATCGGAAGCGACGGCACCATCCGTACCCGCGTCTGGGAGCGCGGCAGCGGCATCACCATGGCATGCGGCACCGGGGCATGCGCCACGGCGGTAGCCGCCGCATCTACGGGCAGGACAGACCGCACATCGAAAATCGTGATGGATGGTGGCTCACTCGACATCGAATGGCGTGAGTCAGACAATCATGTTTATATGACAGGACCTGCCGAATTCGTCTTTGATGGAGAAATCGAACTGGGGGACTGACATCATCGGACAACATCAGGCAAAATCAGACATCATCGGACAAAATCAGACAAACAAAATAACGACAACAATATATGGCATTAGTAAACGAACATTTCCTCAAGTTGCCGAACAACTATCTGTTCGCCGATATCGCCAAGAAAGTGAACGCTTTCAAAACGATGCACCCAAAAGCAGAGGTCATCTCCCTCGGCATCGGCGATGTGACCCAACCCCTATGCCCGGCAGTCATTGAGGCCATGCACAAGGCCACGGACGAGATGGCCACCTCGTCGGGGTTCCGTGGCTATGGACCGGAACAGGGATACGACTTCCTGCGCGAGGCCATCCTGAGAAATGACTTTCTCCCACGGGGCATCCACCTCGACATCGACGAGATATTCATCAACGACGGGGCAAAATCGGACACGGGCAACATCCAAGAACTCATCCGCTGGGACAACTCCATCGGCGTCACCGACCCCATCTACCCCGTATATATCGATTCAAACGTCATGATAGGAAGAGCAGGAACAGTGGAGGACGGGCGGTGGTCGAACGTGGTTTATATGCCCTGCACAGCGGAAAACGGCTTCGTACCCGAGATTCCTGAAGACCGGCACGTCGATGTCATCTATCTGTGCTATCCCAACAACCCAACAGGGACCGTCATCACCAAACAGGAACTGCGCAAATGGGTGAACTATGCCTTGAAGAACGACACACTCATCTTCTATGACGCCGCCTATCAGGCATTCATCACCGACCCGGACATTCCTCACAGCATCTATGAAATCCGCGGCGCCCGAAAATGCGCCATCGAGTTTCACAGTTATTCGAAGACGGCCGGTTTTACCGGCGTGCGCTGTGGATACACGGTCGTGCCCAAAGACCTGACCGCTGCCACTCTCGACGGCGAGCGCATCCCGCTCAACCCGCTATGGAACCGCCGCCAGTGCACCAAATTCAATGGAACCAGCTATATCTCACAACGCGCCGCGGAGGCCATCTACACGCCCGAGGGCAAACTACAGGTGAAGGCCACCATCGACTACTACATGGAGAACGCCCACAAGATGCTCACTACCCTGCGCGGCCTTGGCTATGAGGTCTATGGCGGT
Organism: uncultured Prevotellaceae bacterium; assembly: GCA_902776475.1. Classification (GTDB taxonomy): domain Bacteria; phylum Bacteroidota; class Bacteroidia; order Bacteroidales; family Bacteroidaceae; genus Prevotella. The sequence goes on from CACYQD010000012.1 coordinate 88,883, forward strand.
GAGAATGCGCCCTACATCTGGATGCGAACACCCGCTGAATCCAGCTCATGGCATTTCTTCAGTCAATTGCTTTATGGAGCCCATGTCGTCTGCACACCAGGAGTGGGCTTCGGTCCCAGCGGCGAAGGGTACGTTCGCTTCACCGCCTTCAACAGTCACGAAGCCACCGATGAAGCCCTTGAGCGCATAGCCAACTGGAGCAAAGTCATTTGACCGGCCGCTTGCGCTTCTTGGGTTCGGGCAGGTGTCTGCAGGTTTCCCGGACAAGTGACGAGAGATAGTCATGGTCATCCACATCAACAATATGAAAATAATCCTTGGCACCCTCATAGGGCGGACGAAGGATGACCTGACGCAATAACCCACGGACGGCCTCCGTGGGTTTCAAGTAAAAGCAGTCGTCACAAATGAGACCAAAAAACTTACCGTCACAATAGATGGCGTAGTCGCCAAACATCTTCTTGGTGACGATTTCGCCAGCACCACTGCATTGGTCGGCGATATATTGTACGAAGTCTGAATTGCAAGCCATTGTCTCTATGATTTCTGCTACAAATTTAAGCATAAATATGATAAAGAAGAACAAAACGACGGAGAAAAGCGCTGAAGGCCCTTTTTGCTTTCAAATTAAAACTAAAACAAGGAATTTCGTTTCAAATCGTTACTTTGCGTAAAAATCAAGATAATTAGTGTCATAATAATGCGAAAATATATGTCATATTGTCGTAACTTTGCCGAAAAATAAAACATTATGCAAACTGAATTACAACAATTTTAAACAAAGTGATTATGGAAGCATTAAGATTTCAGGTTGTCGGCGAAGCATTCAAAAAGAAGCCGCTGGAAGTAAAAGAACCCAAAGAGAGGCCTGCGAAGTTCTTTGGCAAGAAAGTCTTCTCACGCGAGAAGATGTACAAATATCTGCCTAAGAGTGTCTATGAGAAGATGGTCAACGTGATGGACAATGGCGCACAGCTCGACCGCGACGTGGCCGATGCCGTGGCCGAGGGCATGAAACAATGGGCCACGGAGAACGGCGTGACACATTACACACACTGGTTTCAGCCGTTGACTGAGGGCACAGCAGAAAAACACGACTCATTTATCGAACATGACGGCAAGGGCGGCATGGTGGAGGAGTTCACCGGCAAACTGCTCGTCCAGCAGGAACCTGACGCGAGTTCGTTCCCCTCTGGCGGTATCCGATCGACATTCGAGGCACGCGGATATTCGGCCTGGGACCCCACATCACCGGTGTTTATCATTGACGACACGCTCTGCATCCCCACCGTATTCATATCTTACTCTGGAGAGGCCCTCGACTACAAAGCCCCGCTTCTGCGGGCTCTACATGCCGTAAACGTGGCAGCCACAAACGTCTGTCACTATTTCGACCCGACGGTGAAAAAAGTGACGTCGAACCTCGGATGGGAACAGGAGTATTTCCTTGTCGATGAAGGACTGTATGCCGCACGCCCCGACCTGCTGCTGACCGGAAGGACGCTGATGGGACACGACTCGGCAAAAAACCAGCAGATGGACGACCACTACTTCGGAAGCATACCCGAGCGCGTCGCCGCCTTCATGCGCGAACTGGAAATTGACGCCCTTGAACTGGGCATACCCTGCAAGACCCGCCACAACGAGGTCGCCCCCAATCAGTTTGAGCTGGCTCCTATCTTTGAGGAAACCAACCTGGCCGTTGACCACAACATGCTGTTGATGTCGGTGATGAAGCGTGTGGCACGGAAACATGGTTTCCGGGTGCTGCTCCACGAAAAACCCTTCGCCGGCATCAATGGAAGCGGCAAGCACAACAACTGGAGCCTCTCCACCGACAATGGAGTGCTGCTCCATGCACCCGGCAAGACTGCCGAACAGAACCTCCGTTTCGCCACGTTCATCGTGGAGACGCTCATGGGCGTGTACAAACACAACGGACTGCTGAAAGCCAGCATCATGTCGGCCACCAATGCCCACCGTCTGGGAGCCAACGAGGCACCGCCCGCCATCATCTCCAGCTTCCTCGGCAGACAGGTCAGCGAACTGCTTGACCACATTGAGAAAGCCGACAAGGACGACATTCTTGCCATGGCAGGCAAACAGGGTATGAAGATGGATATCCCCGAGATACCCGAACTGCTCATCGACAACACCGACCGAAACCGCACCTCACCTTTCGCCTTCACAGGCAACCGATTCGAGTTCCGCGCCGTCGGCAGTGAAGCCAACTGCGCCAGTGCGATGATTGCCCTGAACGCTGCGGTGGCAGAAGCCCTCGTCAGTTTCAAGAAACGTGTAGATGCCCGTATCGCTGAGACCGAGAAGAAATTTGAGGGGACAGGACACAGCGCCACGTTCCATGCCATCATCGACATCCTCCGCGAAGACATCAAGACCTGCAAACCCATCAGGTTCGACGGCAACGGCTACTCCGACGAATGGGTCATCGAAGCAGAGAAACGAGGACTTGACGTAGAGAAGTCCTGTCCAAAAATCTTTGAGCGCTACCTCGACCCCGAAAGCATCGAGATGTTTGAGAGCCTTGGGGTGATGACAAAGAAAGAACTGGAGGCCCGCAACGAGGTGAAATGGGAGACCTATACGAAGAAGATCCAGATCGAGGCACGTGTGTTGGGAGACCTGTCCATGAACCACATCATTCCTGTGGCTACCTGCTATCAGAGCGCCCTCCTGGAGAATGTGGAAAACATGGCTGCCATATTCTCTACAGACAAAGCCGAGAAACTCTCTGCACGCAACATCAAACTCATCGAAGAAATCGCTGAACGCACCTCCACAATTGAGCGGCAGGTTGAAGAACTTGTCGAAGCCCGGAGACAGGCCAACAAGATCACCGACGAGCACGAGAAAGCCATCGCCTACCACGACATGGTGGAACCGAAACTCGATGACATCCGCTATCAGATCGACAAACTGGAGCTCATCGTCGATGACAGCCTCTGGCCTCTGCCGAAGTATCGTGAATTATTGTTCATCAGATAAAGATGTGGCCGAAGGGCCAGTCACTTTTTTGGTTGTCTGAAGTTTGCAAGGGCTCGATGCTGAGAAAGCATCGAGTCCATTTTTTCTTCGATTTATTTTGCTTTTCGCTCGCCTTGCACTACCTTTGAACTTCGTCGAACGTAGGCGGCGGCTCGGAAAAGAAAATAATTCTTCGATTTATTTTGCT
>CACYQD010000013.1 GCA_902776475.1 uncultured Prevotellaceae bacterium
GAATAAAGCTTAGATTAAAAGGAATGAGTCCAGTACAATACCGGACTCAATTCCAAATGAGAAATAATGTTTAACGTCCAACTTTCTGGGTTCACTTCAAAAAAGCTCCCCCTTTTTTGGTGATATCAAAAACTGGATTAGTCTTCGACAACGACTGGCTTGTACTTCGGTACAAGGGTCTTCATGATGCACCAGCCGATGAGATAAGCGACTGCGCAGAAGCAGAAGACAATCATATAGGCGGCAGGCTTGCCTTCGAAACCGAAGAAAGTGAAAGCAGCGCCCTGACCTTCGGCATAATCAAACAGGTTGCCGGAGATCTTGTTGATGAGCATGGAACCCAGGCCACCAGCCATGGCACCGATACCCGTAATCGTAGCGATGGTGGATTTGGGGAACATATCGCCCACGGTGGAGAAGATGTTGGCAGACCAAGCCTGATGGCCGGCACCAGCCAGACCGATGATGATGGCAGGCCACCATGCGGGGTCAATGGGACTGTTCTCCCACATGGCCAAGGGCTGTGCGAACAAAGCGAAAAGCGGGAAGAAAGCGAAGATAAGCATAGCCAGCATACGGCCTGCATAAGGATTCATTCCCCGTTTCTCAACAAACAATTTTGGCAGGTATCCACCAAAAATGGAAATGACAGTAACGATGAGATAGAGTGTGAAGATGAGCAACTGTCCCATCGTGGAACTTGACTTGTAGCCAAACTGATCGGAGAAATAGGCGGGAGCCCAGAAGAGGTAGAACCACCAGACACCGTCGGTCATGAACTTACCCACGATGAACGACCAGGTCTGCTTGAAGGTGAAGCACTTGGCGAAGCTGATGGCCGGTCCCTCGTCGTTGGCATCCTTCGGGTCTTCCTCGGTCTCAGCATCTTGATTGATATAGGTGAGCTCAGCAGCATTCACATGCTTGCTCTTGTTGGGTTTGTCGTAGATGAATACCCAAAGCGCCATCCAAATGAAGCCCAGACCACCGATGATGATGAAAGCCATTTCCCATCCGAAGGCCTCAGCCAATGGCGGGATGCTGATCGGGGCAGCCAAAGCACCGACAGAGGCGCCGGCATTGAAAATGGAAGTGGCAAAGGCACGGTCTTTCTTTGGGAAATACTCTGCCGTCACCTTGATGGCAGCGGGGAAGTTTCCACTCTCTCCAAGAGCCAGAATAGCCCGGCAGAAGAGGAACAGATAGACACTGATGGTAGCGATGCTCACAGCGATGTTTGAACCGGCCTCAACTGCACGGAGTGCGGTCACGCTTTCGAGTCCCACATATTTCATGGTGACCCATCCACATGCAGCATGCATACATGCGCCAAGAGACCACACGAAGATGGCCCAGAGATAACCTTTCTTGGTGCCCATCCAGTCGATAAACTTTCCTGCGAAGAGGCAGAACACCGCATAGAGAATGGAGAAGGCTGCTGTGATCGTGCCGTAGTCAGCGTCGCTCCAATGGAACTCGGGTGCGATGAAGTCCTTCCAAGTGAGTGAAAGAACCTGACGGTCCATGTAGTTGACCGTGGTTGCGAAGAACAACATAGCACAAATAATCCAACGATAGTTGGTCATTTTAGTAGTTTGTATAGGACTCATAAAGATAAATGTGATTAAAAAATTGACATTCTATCTGCAAAGTTACTGCAAAATGCATGCACTACAAAATAAAATCCTCTCTTTTTTTCATTTTAGCAGATTGAAGGCCATGTTTTCAACATGAAAACAAGCTGTCATCACCTGTAAATCGAACAGTGCACCGCGATTTGCGGTGCACTGTCTCATCGTCATTATTGATTGGGAACGCGGTCCACTTTCTCGAACCTGAATCCCGTTCCACCATTGTTATTACGCTGGTAGCCATCATCATTGGGCTGGTCGTTCCTACGCCAATCGCGCCTTGGTCTTTCAGGACGGCGGGGAGGATCCTGCCAATTGGATTCCTCACGAGGAGTCACCACACGCCTCTGTGGTTCATTGCGCCTGACATTGTTGGCAGCCGGTTTTTTGGCCGGGGCGCCATCATCATGCAGGCCTGGCGAAGGTTTCTCATTCTTGACGGAGATGACCTTGTCGCTCAGCGTATTGAGGTAATACATGCCGCGTGTGCCCTTCTTCAGGTCTTGGGTGACGATATAGAGCATATTGTCGTCATCCGCATCGACATCGACACTGACCACCTTGTAGGAAGTTCCTGCGCCACTCACCTCGACAGGCATGCTCTTGTTGTTGTCAGCATCAAATTTCATCAACTGTCCTTCGAGGAGATAATACAGCGTATGCTGGTCATCATTGTCGTAAGAAGTGATGAACTGGGCATCATCAGGCAGCGCCTCACGGGTTTCCTTGAGGAGTTCGCTGGCAGACTTCGCCTGCGGCTGATCCACCTCATTCTTCTCCTCCTCAGTGTTCTCTGCTGCCGGTTTGACCACTTCGGTCTTGGGGTCCTCGGTCTTAGGCTCTTCGCCGTCTTTGTCTTTGAGCAGGAAGTAAGCCAAGACACCGCCACCGATGAGCAAGAGTCCCAAGAGAGCAAACAGCAGATATTTCAACGCATTGCTCTTCTTCGGTTCTGGACTGACAGGTGGGACATATCCACCCTGTGAAGAGGATGTCTGATATGTCGTAGCTGGCTCTGGTTGGGGACGGGGCGTCGGTGTCACCGGTGGAACTGGACGCGGCTCGGGTTTGGGCTCGGGTCTTGGAGTCACCGGTGGGACAGGACGCGGTTCAGGCCTGGGTGTCGGTGTCACCGGAGGAACAGGACGTGGTTCAGGCTTGGGAATCGGAATGACCGGAGGAACAGGTTTCGGTTCCGGTTTAGGTGCCGGAGATACGGGTTTTGGGGCATCCCCCAACCTCTCACCACAAGCCGGACAAGAAGTCAAGCCGACATCCACAGACTCGCCGCAATACGGACAAGTTTGCTTCGGAGCAGCTGGGGCAGCAACGGGTGGAGCCGGAGGAACGGCAGCGGATGCGACCGCGGGAGCCACGGCAGGAGCAGCAGCGGGAGGTGGTGGCGACTGCATGGGTTTGGGTTCCAATGACTCGCCACAGACAGGACAAGAAGTCAAGCTGGCATCCACAGACTCGCCACAATACGGGCAAGTTTTTGTTGCTGCCGGGTTGATGGTCTGCTGTACAGGCTCATCGCCCAACTTCTCGCCACAGAACGGACAGACATACACATTGTCGTCTATCAATTCAGCGCAAACAGGACATCTTTTCATGATGATAATGTGATTGGATTATAAAATAATGAATGATTACTACTGAGATAACCGTCTGGAGAGATTGCGGTAGATGACGGCCTGGCAGCCCACATTGGCCACGGCAAACACAGCCAAGAGAACAAGACTGACGATTAAACCAACCGTACCCAGTTTCATCAATCCGAAGAGGTATGATACCAACCAAACGGCAATCTGAAGAGCGAAAGTCAAGAAGAAGCTGATTCCGAAAATGGTCAACTTATAGCCATAAGTGATCTTATTGCTCATGATCAGCGAATCAGATGGAGAAACCTCTTTGTCGATCATCAGATAGAGAGCCAGCGACCATCCTATGGAGATGATGATGCCAGGGGCGATAAAGAACAAGTATGCTGGTAGGAGTGACATGAACATCAAACCTATCAACGTAAAGAACTCACCCATGTATTTCCTGTACTTGCCATCAAACAGGAAAGTCGGGCTGAGGGTCTTGTTGCTGTCTTTGCTAAACTCTATCGGCAGTGTCAACATGGCGATGGTTGTACCCACATTCAGATAAGGAATCCAGCAGGTCAGGATATACAGAATCCAGGCCAGGAACAAGGGAAGGAAGTTTTTGAGACCAATCTGGAATCCTTCTGAGAGTACTTGTCCAACAGTGATGATGGGACCATATTGTCCATCATCAATCACAGTGGCTTTCGCATTGTAAGAGGCACTTTGTGACTGTCCAGCATTATTTGTCTCATAGCCATAGCCAAAGCCTGAGGACTGTTGCTGACGGCGAGCCTCCTCTTGCCGACGGGCTTCCTCCTGACGGCGTGCCTCTTCTTGTCGACGGGCTTCATCCTGTCGACGGCGAGTTTCCTCCTGACGACGAGCCTCCTCCTGACGACGAGCCTCCTCCTGACGGCGAGCCTCTTCCTGGCGGCGGGCTTCCTCCTGACGGCGGGCCTCCTCCTGACGGCGGGCTTCTTCAGCTGCCCTGTTCTGGTCTTGATTTACAGATGATGCGGCGGCATCGAACCAATAACCGCAATAGCGGCATTTGCGCGCCACGCTCTTCACCAATTGTCCACATTGGGGACATCTTTTCATTTCTTCCATGGTCTTGATTATTTAGAGTGTTAATAAAAAATATAGTGTTTGCAATTCATTGTCTTCTGTAAACGGGTCACCTCACCTCCAGCTGAATGCTGTCTTTGACCAATCCGACAGCTTTGGCAGTAAGAGTGACGTTCCCGGGAGACTTGTCAGCCCGAAGGACGACAAGGCATTTACCACCGAAAGCTTTCCGGTTATCAGCCTTGAAGCGTTCCAATGATGTCTGGCAGCCATTATCGACGCCCTCAATCCTCGCTTTTCCCGAGACATCAAAGAAAATCTGGTTCTCAGCATAAGGACAGAGGTTGCCATCTTTGTCGAGCACTTCCACCGTCACGAAGGCCAGGCTCTTGCCATCAGCGTCGAGGGCCATACGATCGGTGTTCAAACGGATTTTGGCTGCAGGTCCGGCTGTATGCAGCACTTGCCGCCGCACTTCGCGACCATCCTTTCGAGCCACCACCATGGCCTCGCCTGGCTGGAAAGTCACGCGCCACATCACATGATACTGGTGGGAGTCAGCCTTCCGCCGGACACCCTGGCTTGTGCCGTTGATGAACAGTTCCACCTCGTCGGCCTGGTTGTAATAGCACCAGAGGTCGATGGTCTGTCCCTCAATCCAGTTCCAATGAGGAAAGAGGTGGAGCACCGGTTTGTCCGTCCACTCGCTCTGATACATGTAATAAGTATCCTTTGGGAATCCGGCAAGGTCGATGAGACCAAAGTAACTGCTACGGGCAGGATAGTTGTATGGGGTCGGTTCACCGATATAGTCGAAACCCGTCCAGATAAACTGTCCACCCACGAAGTCGTTGTGCTTGACCACGTCCCAAGTCTCCTCATGGGTACTGCTCCATGAAGCGTGCATGTTGTCGTAGGCGCTGCACTTGAATGAAGGGTCAGTGTAGGGCAGCCACCATTCCACCGGAGCCTTATAGACCGAGTCGCTCGGCATCATGTAGAATCCCCTCGTCTGCAGGGCAGAGACGCTCTCGCTGAAGATGAACGGTTTTCCCGGGAAGTTTTGCGGCACATCCTTCACCCACTGATGATGATAGTTGAAACCGATGATATCGATGGCACCACTTTTGAACAAGTGGTTGCCCGGGGCTGGTTCATTGCACCCAGCGGTGATCGGACGCGTCGTGTCATACTTTCTCACAATCTCGGCAAGATGGCGGGTGAGCAAGGAGTTGACGCTCAGTTCGCCTTCCTTGGCCAAGGTGGATGCATCATGGCCTGCATTGAGGATCAGGTTGGCCTGTTCGAGGGTCAGGGTATCGGCCTCAGCCGACGACCATTGTTCGAGCACCTCATTGCCGATGCTCCACATCAGGATGGAAGGATGGTTGCGGTCGCGCAGGATCAAGTCGGAGAGGTCGCGCTCATGCCACTCGTCGAAGAACCGTGCATAGTCGTTCTGGGTCTTTTTCCTGCGCCACATGTCAAACGACTCATCCATGACGATCAGTCCCATGGTGTCGCACATGTTGAGGAGTTCCGGAGCAGGAGGATTGTGAGAACAGCGGATGGCGTTCACGCCCATCTCCTTGAGGATGCTCAGTTTACGGTGGAGGGCATCTTCGTTGATGGCTGCTCCCAGGCACCCCAGGTCATGGTGCTCACAAACCCCATTGATCTTCATGGACTGCCCATTGAGGGAGAACCCTTTTTGGGGGTCGAATTTGAAATAGCGGAAGCCCGTGACCGTCTCCACCTCATCCACGACCTGGTTGTTGACCAGGATTTCGGTTCTCACCTTATAAATATAAGGGTCGGTGACCGACCACAGATGAGGCCGGCGGACTTTGAGTTTTGACTGAAGTTTGGAACTGGCACCCTTGGCCACCACCAAGCAGTTGGCGTCGAGCACCGTATTGCGCATGGTGGGCCGCACTTGGGCATTCGGGGTGACGCATTTCACCTCCACCTCCACATCGCCCTGCGAACTGGTTTTCACATATACCCCCCAGTGGTCGATGTGCACATCAGCTGTGGAGGTCAGCCACACGTGCCGGTAGATGCCGCAACCGCTATACCAGCGGGAGTTGGGCTGGTCGCTGTTGTCCACCCTCACGGCGATGACGTTGTCGCCATCTCGGTTCAGGTATGGTGTGAGTTCATATTCAAACGAACTGTATCCATAGGGCCGGTTGCCCAAGAGATGTCCGTTGACATAGACCGTGGCATTCATATAGACGCCATCGAACTCGATGAAGTATTTGTCGGCACTGCCAACCTTGAAATGCTTCCTGTACCATCCGACCCCACCAGGCAGTGCTCCCCCACCCGCTCCGGAAGGATTGGCAGGAGAGAAATCGCCCTCGATGGCCCAGTCATGAGGCAAGTCGAGCTGTCTCCACCCAGAGTCGCCATAGGATGCGGATGCCATCTGAGCAGAGTCAGCCAGGGCAAAGAGCCATCCCTCGTCAAAGCATTTGCGCTCTCTCGCACTGGCTTGCACCAGTGCGAAAAGAGCGCAAATGAGTGTTAGCGAAAGTCTTCTCATATCCGATATCATAACTGGATTTTCAGTTCTTTTCCGTCATAATTGACCATCATGCCATCCGGATTCTGCAAGTTGAGCGGAGTGGCTTTTCCGGGCGACACCACGACCACATTGAAGCGGCGGTTTTTGAGCATGCCCTTGAAGTTGCCCGCACGTTTGCCGATGGTCAGAGTCTTGGTGGCCTCATCATATTTCATGTCGATGGTGGCAAACTTGCCCTTCTCGTAGTTGTAGTTGGTGCCCTCATCCTCATAAAGCTGGAAGCAGGCATCAGCCCCCTGATAAACATAGAGGTTGATCAGTTCGGCCGGTTTCTCATCACTCCATTCCATTTCCGGTCCGAACGGCACGATGCTGCCCTCACGGACGAAGACCGGCATCCGCTCATATGGAGCATCGACCACGAGCGTCTGTCCACCGTCGATATGCTGTCCGGTGTAGAGGTCATACCAGCCACAGGAACTGGGGAAATAGACACTGCGGTTGCGGGCCTGGTAGTAACCCACCGGACAAGCCATGAAAGCGGGACCAAACATCCACTGGTCGGGGATATCATAGACCTGTTCATCGTCATTGAAATCCATGGCCAGTCCACGCATCATCGTATAGTCGCGGAAGTGAACCCATCCTGCCATCGAATAGAGATAAGGCATCAGGTGATAGCGCAGTTTGTCATACCACACGATGGTCTTGTAGGCGGGATGATCCTCCGGGGCGATGTTCCACACCTCGCGGAGCGGCCATTGTCCGTGTGCCCTGTAGAGCGGGATGAAGCAACCGAACTGATTCCAGCGTGTCTGGAGTTCGCGCCACTCGGTGAGGTCAGTGGTTTCCACGCCCGTCTGGTCAAACACCTGCTGCGCCTTGACATAGCGGTTTTCCACGGAGAAGCCGCCCTGGTCCATGCCCCAGAAGGGCAGTCCGCTCATGGAGTAGTTGAGGCCCGCGGTCATCTGTGAGCGCATATCCTCCCATCGCGTGCCGATATCGCCGCTCCATGTAGCCGTGGAGTAGCGCTGTTCGCCGGCGAATCCACTTCTGGTGAGGAGGAACACCCTCTGGTTGGGGTTCACTGACCTCTGTCCGTTGTAGATGGCATCAGCGTTGACGATAGAGTAAGCATTGAAATACTCCGTTGACGTGCCCAGCGCCGTCGGTCCGCTGAGCGCCTTGCGATACCAGATGGGAGTGCAGTCGCGCACATTGGGTTCAGAGGCATCCATCCACCAGGCATCGATACCGTATTTGAATTTGCTGTAGAGATTGTCGTTCATCTGCCGCCAGAACACCTTCCGTGCCCCGGCGTCGTAAGCATCATAGAATGACCCCGTGAATCCGAGCCAGTCGTGGATGTCATCCGTGATGGCCTGGTGGTAGATCCACCCCTTGCTGTCGAGTTCCTTGTAGTTATCGACCGTGTCGTAGAACTTCGGCCAGACAGAGATCATGAAACGTCCGTTCATCTGATGGACGCTGTCGAGCATGGCCTGTGGATTGGGAAAGCGGGCCGCCTCAAACGTGTGGCTGCCCCAGTCGGGAAGTCTCCAGTAGTTCCAGTCCTGCACGATATTGTCGACAGGGATATGGCGCTTGCGGAACTCCGCCAATGTGCCCTCGATCTCGCCGCTGGTCTTGTAGCGTTCGCGGCTCTGCCAGAATCCGAGCACCCATTTCGGATAGAGGGAAGCCTTACCTGTAAGGGTGCGGTAACCGCTGATCACCTCGTCCATGTTCTTGCCTGCGATGAAATAGTAATCCATGTCGCGGCTCATCTCGCTCCAGATGCTGATCACCTTATCCATGCGTGAACTCGGAACGCCCTCGTAGAGGGGAGCGACTCTCAGTCCGCAATAACTCACGCCTCCATCAGGTTTCCATTCGATGCGCAGTTGTGTGCGCTTGCCTTTCTGGAGTTTGGCCACGAATTTCCAAGAGTTGGGATTCCATGCCGTGCGCCACCTTTCGGGCACCACTTCCTTTCCACCGACATAGACCTTGACGTATCCTGCGTAATAGAGGATGAAGTGATAGATTTCACTTTCGGGAGCCTCGATGAAGCCATCATAGACCACCTGTGCCCCATCGAGATTGAATCCCTTGGGCAGGTTCTTGATACCACCGTTGTCGGTGGCATTGCCGATCTTGGATGTCGAGGGACAGTCGTATTCGAAATAGATGGAGTCTTCTCCACGTACGATTTTCTTTCCGTCCTTATCCACATAGGTGCCCGTCAACTGTCCCGGTTTTCCGTTCTTGTCATAGAGTTTGAAAGCCCGGTTGAGTTGCAGGTAGTCATTGGGGTTGCCCCATCTGCCCAGGCTGTAACTGTCCCAGAGCAGACCGAAGTTGAGGTTGGTCATGACGAAGGGGACACTTACCTTTGTATTATATTGATAGAGTTCCTCGTTTTTACCCAGCATATTGTATTCCTCAGCCTGGTGCTGTCCGAGTCCATATACAGCCTTCAGCGCCTGTTCGGGTTGGAACTGAAGGTGCCACGTCAGTCCGTTCAGTTCCTTTTCCGAGAGTTGCCGCTGCGGCACGCCCAGTTCTCTCTCTGGAACGCGGAACGGCTTGAACTGCTTTCCGTTTTTCTCCTCCTGGATCAGTTTTTTGCCTTGAGCATCGAAGAAGGCCACGTCTCCCGACGCCTTGTCCACGACGGCCTGCACGCCAGCGGCCTTCACATAGACAGCCTTGCCGTCCTCGTTGACCTCGAATTTGGGTTTAGCGGTCTGAGGAACGATGATCAGGCTTTTTTTCTCGGGAAACGACTCCTCCATGGTAGCCCTGACCCTGATGATGTTGTCATTGATGACTTCCAAGCAAACCACCCTTGCGCCGTCTTTCTGGGGTTTTTGCACCTGAATGGTCACGCTGTTGCCATTCTTGACAAAATCCGCCGCCACGGTGGCTTGCAATCCTGCGAAGAAGAATGCTGTAATTAGTAAATATAGTTTTCTCATGTTGTATAAAATAGGTTGTTAGTTGTTTCAAGTACAAAAATAGAAAAAATTTCACAATTACAAGTCAAAAACGCGAAGAAAGATTATTTCTTCACGCTGCTGTCCCTGATTTTGAGGATCATCGGAACCACCTCCCGGTAGATTTTCTTGTCGCCGTTGATGTTTCTCAAGAGAAGTTCGCAGACTTTCATGCCCTGTTTTACGGCCTGGTCCATGATGGCAGACAATTTGGGTGTCACGAAAGCCGCAGAGTCACCGTCGGTGAACCCGATGATGGCCACGTCGTCCGGAATCTTGAGATCAAGGCTTTTGATGGCATCGAAGGCAGCATAAGTGACGATATCGTTGAAGGCCAGGATACCATCGGGAGGGTTCGGGCTCTTCAACATCTGGATGGTGGCATTCCTCGCCGTGTCGAAATCAATCTTGCCGCAAGCCACGAGTTGCCGGTCGATGGGGATTTTGTTTTCCCTGAGCGCCTCCAGATAGCCATGTTTGCGTCGTATGACCATATCGAGGTGGTTGGGACCGCCGACGAAGGCAATCCTCTTGCATCCATTCTCGATCAAGTGCTGCGTGGCCTCTTGCGCCGCGATGTCACCATTTGCCACGACCTGTGAGAAAAGTTCAGGCAGGCAGGTGCGTGCGAAGAACACGAGGGGTATGCCCATGTCATGGATTTCGATGAAATGAGAATAATCGACCGTGTCCTGTGCGAGGCAAGCGATGATGCCCTCCACGTGCATGGAGATGAAATTGTCGATGGCCAGTTTTTCTCTCTCGTGGTTCTCATGGCTGTTGGAACTGAAAACCGAATAGCCTTTTGACATGGCATATTCCTCTATACCGTCGAGCACAGCTGCGAAATAATGCGTGACGAGGTTGGGCACGACGACGCCGATGACCCGGGGAGCCTCTTTTCTGAGACTTTGTGCGAACGGGTTCGGCCTATAGTTGTATTTCTTGGCCAAGGCCTTCACTTTCTCCTTCATTTCCTCCCCTACTTCATGGCTACCGCGCAATGCTCTTGAAACCGTCGCAATGGAAACGCCAAGTTCATCAGCCAAGTCTTTCAGGGATACTCTGCGTTTTTTCATATCATGTCAATTAATCAACAGAATTATTCAGCACTTTTGAAAAATGATGCAAGCTGAAGGCAAAGGTAATCATTTTAATTCATTTCCGCAAACGTTTACGTTATTTTTTTGCCCCTTAACTATATGATATTATGGAAAAAGCACTAACTTTGCACCAGGTTAGAATGAGTAATGAATAGTTGATAATAATTAAGTTAGCAAAATGAAGATGAAGGCTGTTGGGAAACAGCCTTCATTTTTTTGTTTTCTACGAAAACAAATGAAAATAGACAAGTTTTTTTTGCAATCTTCTATCTTTTTACTACTTTTGCACAACAATTTTGTCAGAATCGAACATTATCGTCATCAACATTCTTATTCTAATGAAAAAAGCAATCCTATCCTTCCTGCTCCTCTGCTGTATGACAGTGACACAGGCAGCCAGTTACAAATACCTTGTTGTCGAGAAGACCGACGGGACGCGGCACTCTATGGAAGCCAGCGGTCTGACCCTTATGTTCAGTGAGGGCAACCTCGTCGCCAGCGACGGCACGTCCATTGCCCTTGCCCAGCTCACGAAAATGTATTTCTCCGATGTAGACGCCATTGAAGAAATATTGTCCACTACACTTCAGGGCGGCCTCTCCGTCTATACCTTGTCGGGAGAGAAATCAGGCACATTCGATGGCGTCAATGAATTGAAGGCCCAGTTGCCCAAAGGCATCTACATCATCAAAGACCAACAAGGGAACACCGCAAAAATCCAGATCCGATGAAAAAAATCACGACACTCGCAGCCTTTATTCTCAGTATGCTGACCGCCATGGGTCAGACCATGAACATCCATATCGGTCAAGTCACCTACTGCATTCCGGCCGAGCAAGCCGGCGAGATGGTTTTCCAGAACGGGCAAACCCTCACTATCGGTTTGAAGACCTATGCATTGTCTGAAATCAGCAGCATCGGAATCGACAACAGCAGCGTGACCGACAACACCGTTGCCGTTGCCTACAGCGGCAATACGGCAGAAGTGATGATCAGCGGCAACCTTGCCCCTTACCTCACGGCGAAAGTTAATGGCGGTCATGTGAGCGTGGTGGCGAGCAGCAATCTGGCCCAGGAAGTGACCTACACCCTGAGCGGCACCTCCGACAATGGTTCATTTTACATGGACGGCGACCATGCCATCACTCTGGTACTCAATGGTTTGAACCTCATCAATCCTGACAGTGCCGCCATCAACATCCAGGACGGGAAGAAGATTAACGTGCAGTTGGCAGACGGCACGGCCAACACTTTGGCCGACGGTTTGACAAATGTCGCCAATGACGACAGCGACGGCCACAAAGCCGCCTTCTACGTCGAGGGCCACACGTCATGGAGCGGCAGTGGTCATCTGACCCTTAAAGGCAATGTGAAGCACGCCTATTCCTCTGATGAATACACCCTGCTCAACGCCGGACTTGGCAGTATCACGGTAAGCAGTGCCATCAGCGACGGTTTCCATATCAGCCAGTATTTTAACATGAAAGGCGGGACGGTCTGCATTGTGGCCGCCGGCGACGGAATCGATGTGGGCAAGAAGAAGACCGACAAGGAGAACAACGGCATGATGATCCTTGAAGGCGGAACACTGAATGTGACAACAAGCGGCCAGAGCACAAAAGCGCTGAAATGCGAGAGCGACCTCGTCGTGATAGGCGGAGACATCATCGCCACGACATCCGGTGATGCCGTATATGAAGAATCAGAAGCCGACCTCTCCAGCTGCGCCGCCGCCAAGTGCGACGGTGAGATGACCATGAGCGGCGGTACGATGACCCTCACCAGCACTGGAGCCGGCGGCAAGGGAATCAACGCCATCGGAGCCATCACCATCAATGGAGGCACACTGACGGTCGTCACGACGGGCAGTGTTCTTGAATACGGCACTCTCGACTCCAAGCCACAAGCCATCAAGAGCGACGCGAACATCATCCTGGCAGGCGGCACCATCCTCTCCTGTGCCTCAGCCGACAAGGGATCGGCCTTCAAGACCGACTTCCAGGTGCTCACCAACGGAGCCACAGTGATGGGAATCGGTGGAAAAGCCATCACTCCGGCCACCTCCTCCACCCATGGCTACAAGAAATATACAGGAATAGCCGTGACAGGAGGTCAGACGCTGAGCTATGACGGAGTAACGTTCACCATTCCCAGCAACTACAGCAACTCCAGCGCCAAGGTCCTTGTGTCCTCGGCATCCATGTAATTTCTTTGTGAAAAACATCCATGTAGTTTCTTTGTAAAAACAAAGCCCAGGGCGTTGCCCTGGGCTATGTTTTTATTGGCCTTTCAGACCGTCATAATAGCTGAAAATTGCAAATAGGTAGTGCATATCTTCACTTTGATATACCTCTATCTGACGGCTTGATATACCCTCTATCTGACTGTGACGTGGAAACAGCCCTGTTTCACCTCATATTTCACATAGCACCTTCCCTCCTCACGCAAATCGCGGAGCACTTCGCTGAGCACCCATTTCAACGTATCGTTTCCCACCTCCCTCAGAGGTTTTCCATCGGGGTCGGAAACCGTCTTGTAGCGGTTGTATCCGATGTCGAAAGTGGTGCCATACAAGTGGCAGCTGTTCTCAGACACATTGTGGTTGACCTCTTTGAGTTTATCCAGGTCATTCTGGCTTCTCAGCACGCTGGTGACGACGAACTGATGGAAAGGCACACGCTTGACATAGAGGCTGTCGAAGAAATTGCGCCCGATGTCATTGAGAAGCACCGCAGCACGAGGTACGAGGTAAGGGATGCTGCTTTTGAGTTTATCGACCTGATAATACGGGCTTGCAGCCATATAGACCAGTTCACCCTTTCTCTCCTCCGCCTCTTCCCGGTTCATCACAGCCTGCACGCCATGCTGCATGGCCGCTGCGTACTGCACGTCGTTGGAGTCGGGGAAAGCCTTGCTATAGCTCAGGACCCCGATGATGGGATGCTTATCACCTTCAGAGATGGCTTCCGGCTGTGATGCAGCGGCCGTCAGGGGCAGGTTCTTGGATTCAGCCTTCACCTCCAACGTGGAATCCTCTTCAGCCGCCTTCTCCGCGAGAGAGTCGGTCTGTGCCGCACTCACCTGAGAAGTGTCACCCTTCTCATTGAGTGACCCCGCCACAGAAGGAAAGATGCATCTGACAAGAGCCAGAACCAAGACTATGCAGCCGAAACCCTTCAGGTAATCTTTCTTAGATATGATCATGCTTTTTCACACTTATACAAGTCCAGCCAGCAGGCTGAGACTTCCATTGGGATGCAAAGGTAAGGTTTTTTATTGAAACCACGCATTTTCTTCGGCCAAGAGCGTGATATTTCATGTTTTTTCCCTAATTTTGCACACAAAATCAACATTGAAACATTGATCGAGAAACATATTGTACTGGAAGATATTGACCCCGTGGTATTCTACGGGATCAACAACGTGCACCTTCAGATGGTGAAATCATTGTTCCCCAAGTTGCGCATCGTAGCCAGGGGCAATGTCATCAAAGTGCTTGGCGACGACGACGAGACCGAGCGTTTTGAGGAGAACATCGAGACCATGCGGAAGCATGTGGAGCAGTTCAACACCATCAACGACGAGGACATCCTCGACATCGTCAAAGGCCGCAAGACCAAAGCCGAGAGTGTGAAGGACGTGCTGGTGTACAGCATATCGGGCCGTCCCATCAAGAGCCGCAGTGAGAACCAGCAGCACCTGATCGACGAGTTCGACCGTTGTGACATGGTGTTCGCCGAGGGTCCTGCCGGTACGGGCAAGACCTATCTGAGCATCGCCCTGGCCGTGAAAGCCCTCAAGGAGAAGAGCGCGAAGAAGATCATCCTGAGCCGTCCCGCCGTGGAAGCCGGTGAGAAGCTTGGCTTTCTACCCGGTGACATGAAGGACAAGATCGACCCCTATCTCCAGCCCCTGTATGACGCGCTGGAAGACATGATACCACCCGCCAAGTTGCAGGACATGATGGAGAAGCGCATCATCCAGATCGCACCACTCGCCTTCATGCGCGGCCGTACGCTGAGCGATGCCGTCGTGATCCTCGACGAGGCCCAGAACACCACAGCCGCCCAGATCCGCATGTTTCTCACCCGAATGGGCTGGAACACGAAGATGATCATCACGGGCGACCTGACCCAGATCGACCTTCCCCGCGGTCAGAAGAGCGGGCTCTCTGAGGCCCTCTCCCTGCTGGAGGGCATCGAAGGCATCGGATTTGTCAGGATGGAGAAAAAGGACATTGTCCGCCACAAGCTCGTCACCCGCATTGTGAATGCCTATGAGCGGGCCGACCGAGAGAACAAAGCAACATCAACTCAAGAAAAGACGATATGAAAGCATTGACAAAAACAGATTTTCAGTTTGCAGGGCAAACCAGCGTGTATCACGGAAAAGTGCGAGACGTCTATACCATTGACGACGACCTGATGGTGATGGTGGCCACGGACCGCATCTCCGCCTTCGACGTGATTCTTCCCAAGGGCATTCCTTTCAAGGGACAGGTGCTCAACCAGATTGCCGCCGGTTTTCTCGACGCCACCTCTGACATCTGTCCGAATTGGAAATTGGGCACCCCCGACCCCATGGTCACCGTGGGTCTGAAATGCGAGGGATTCCGTGTGGAGATGATCATCCGCGGCATTCTGACCGGTTCTGCCTGGCGTGACTATAAGAAAGGCGTCCGCGAGATCTGCGGTGTCCGCCTGCCCGACGGCATGCATGAGAACGAGCGTTTTCCCGAACCCATCATCACTCCCACCACGAAAGCCGACGAAGGCCATGACCTGAATATCTCCCGCGAGGAGATCATCGCCCAGGGCATTGTGAGCGCCGCCGACTATGCCGTGATGGAAGACTACACCCGCAAGCTGTTTGCCCGCGGCCAGGAGATTGCCGCCCGCCGCGGTCTGATTCTTGTCGATACCAAATACGAGTTTGGCAAGCGTGACGGCAAGGTCTATCTCATCGATGAGATCCACACCCCCGACAGCAGCCGTTATTTCTATGCAGAGGGATATGAGGAGAAACTGGCCAAGGGCGAGCCCCAGCGCCAGCTCTCGAAGGAGTTTGTGCGCCAATGGCTCATCGAGCATGGTTTCATGAACGAGCCCGGCCAGCAGATGCCCGAGATCACCGATGCTTATGCAGAAAGCGTCAGTGCCCGTTACATCGAACTCTATGAGCAGATCACCGGTAAGCCGTTTGAGCGCTGTGTCACCGATGACGACCTTGCCCTCCGTATCGAGAAGAACGTGAACGACTACCTTGCCACACTGAAGAAATAGGATGTACGAGCAGGAGAAGATCAAGCCCTACCAGTCGTCCGCCGGCAAAGGAGAACAAGTGGAGCAGATGTTTGATGCCATCGCCTCGCGCTATGACACACTCAACCACTGGATGTCGCTGGATATAGACAAGCGCTGGCGCCGGAAAGCCATCCAGCAGCTGGCGCCCTACCAGCCCAAGCACATTCTCGACATCGCCACCGGCACAGGCGACTTTGCCATCCAGACCGCCCGGATGCTGCATCCCGACCGCCTTGTGGGAGCCGACATCTCGGAAGGCATGATGGAGATCGGACGGCAGAAAGTGGAGCGGCTGCATCTCTCCGACATCATCACCTTCGCCAAGGAAGACTGCACGAGTCTCACCTTCGCCGACGAGAGTTTTGACGCGGTGACCGCCGCCTTCGGCATCCGCAACTTCGCCGACCTCGACCGTGGCCTTCGTGAGATGTGCCGCGTACTTCGCCAAGGAGGACATCTGAGCATCGTGGAACTGACCCACCCCATCCGATTCCCGATGAAGCAACTGTTCAAGTTCTACTCCCACACGATCCTCCCCGCCTACGGGAAGTTGATCTCCAAAGACGAGCGCGCCTATCGTTATCTGACGGCTACGATCGAAGCCTTTCCCCAAGGCGACCGCATGATGGGAATCCTCCAGAAAGCCGGTTTCAAGGAGACCTCCTTCAAGCGCATGACCTTCGGCATCTGCACAATGTATCTTGCGACCAAATAGAACCCAACAACAAGGACAGACATGGAAAAATACGGATTAATCGGCTACCCCCTTCGCCACTCGTTCTCCATCAGCTATTTCAACGAGAAATTCCAGAACGAGGGCATTGATGCGGAGTATGTGAATTTCGAGATTCCCCAGATTGACATGCTTCAGGAAGTCATCGCCTCCAACCCCGACCTGCGAGGCCTCAACGTGACGATTCCCTACAAGGAGAAAGTCATCAGCTATCTTGACCAGGTAACCCCTGAGGCCAGGGCCATCGGTGCCGTCAATGTCATCAGCGTCATCCACAAGGGGAAGAATGTCATCCTCAAAGGTTACAACAGTGATGTGATCGGTTTCACCAAGAGCATCGAGCCGATGTTGGAGCCGTTTCACAAGAAAGCCTTGATCCTGGGTACCGGCGGAGCGTCGAAGGCCATCAACTACGGGCTGAAGTCACTGGGACTGGAGACCGTTTTCGTCAGCCGTTACGAACGCCCCGGCACGATACAGTATGACAAGCTTACCGGCGATGACATCCAGGAATACAACGTCATCGTCAACTGCACCCCCTGCGGCATGTATCCCCATACCAACGAATGTCCGGCCCTGCCCTACGACGCCATGGACAGCCACACCCTGCTCTACGACCTGATCTACAACCCCGACGAGACCATGTTCATGCATGAGGGAGCCAAGCGCGGCGCCACCGTCGTGAACGGTCTGGAGATGTTGCTGCTGCAGGCCTTTGCCAGTTGGGAATTCTGGCATGAGCAGGCAGACCAGCGATAGTATGAATCATAGAGCAACCCAACCCAAGCAAGACCCATCAATCATGGAACAACCCACCAGCGACCGCTATATGATGCGCGGCGTATCAGCCGCCAAAGAAGATGTGCACAGTGCCATCAAGAAGATCGACAAAGGCCTCTACCCACAAGCCTTCTGCAAGATTATCCCCGACATACTCGGCGGTGATCCCGCCTATTGCAACATCATGCATGCCGACGGAGCAGGCACGAAATCCTCGCTCGCCTATATGTATTGGAAGGAGACCGGCGACCTGAGCGTATGGAAAGGCATCGCCCAGGATGCCATCGTGATGAACACCGACGACCTGCTCTGCGTCGGAGCCGTTGACAACATCCTGGTATCCAGCACCATCGGCCGCAACAAGAACCTCATACCCGGAGAAGTCATCTCCGCCATCATCAACGGCACCGACGAGTTGCTCGCCGAAATGCGCGAGATGGGCATCGGCATCTACCCCACCGGAGGCGAGACCGCCGACGTGGGCGACCTGGTGCGCACCATCATCGTCGACTCCACCGTCACCTGCCGGATGAAGCGCAGCGATGTCATCGACAACGCCAACATCCGTCCCGGAGATGTCATAGTAGGACTTTCCTCCACTGGTCAGGCCACCTACGAGAAGCGTTACAACGGCGGCATGGGCAGCAACGGACTGACCTCCGCCCGCCACGACGTCTTCGCCAAATATCTCTCCACGCTCTACCCGGAGAGTTATGACCATGCCGTGCCCGACGACCTGGTCTATAGCGGACAGAAACACCTGACCGACGCTGTGGAGGGTGTGTCACTTGACGCCGGACAGTTGGTGCTCTCCCCCACCCGCACCTACGCCCCCGTCATCAAGCGCATCCTCGACGCGCACCGCGCCGACATCCACGGCATGGTGCACTGCACGGGCGGTGCCCAGACCAAGATCCTTCATTTCGTTGGCGACAACTGCCATGTGGTGAAGGACAATCTGTTTGCCGTTCCCCCGCTTTTCCGTCTGATCCAGGAGTCGAGCGGAACTGCCTGGCGTGAGATGTACCAAGTCTTCAACATGGGTCACCGCATGGAGATCTATGTGGCTCCAGAGATGGCCGACGCCATCATCGCCATATCGAAGTCATTCAACATCGATGCCCAAGTCGTGGGACATATCGAGGAAGGCAAGAAGAGCCTCACCATCCGTTCAGAATACGGAGAATTCAACTATTAACCAAACATCCTATGAAGTATTTCACTTTAATCACATTGGTATTAAGCATTCTCTGCCTGATCGGCAATCTGCTTCTGGTTTTTTACAACATCGCCAACCACATCCCCTACTGGAAGAACCTCCTGGCAGCCATTCTCATGCTGGCCATCGCCTATTCATCCTATAAAATGTACAAACGTCAGAAATAAAAATGGACAACAACAGCATACTTCAGAAACTTGACGGTCTGGAAGCCCGTTTCGAAGAAGTCTCCACCCTCATCACCGATCCCGACGTGATCAGTGACCAACAGCGTTTCGTGAAACTCACCAAGGAGTACAAGGACCTGAGTGACATCATGGATGCCCGCAAGCGCTACATCGCCTGTCTGAACACCATCAAGGAAGCCAAGGACATCATCGCCAACGAGAGTGACCCTGACATGCGCGAGATGGCCCGTGAGGAACTCTCTATGAACGAGGAGCTCCAGCCCAAACTGGAAGAGGAAATCAAGCTCGCCCTTGTGCCCAAGGACCCCGAGGATGCGAAGAACGTACAGATGGAGATCCGCGCCGGAACAGGCGGTGACGAGGCCTGTCTTTTTGCCGGCGACCTGTTTCAGATGTATAAGCGTTTCTGTGACTCAAAGGGATGGAAACTTTCCATCACCAGTGTGAGCGAAGGAGCTGTCGGCGGTTACAAGGAGATTGATTTCGCCGTGAGCGGAGCCGATGTCTATGGCACGCTGAAATATGAGTCCGGTGTCCACCGTGTGCAGCGTGTCCCGGCCACCGAGACCCAAGGCCGCATGCACACCTCCGCCGCCACCGTAGCGGTATTGCCCGAGGCCGACAAGTTTGAGGTGAATATCAACGAAGGAGAAATCAAGTGGGACACCTTCCGTTCCAGCGGTGCCGGCGGTCAGAACGTCAACAAGGTGGAATCAGGTGTCCGTCTGCGCTATATGTGGAAGAACCCCAACACCGGCGAGACCGAGGAAATCCTGATTGAATGTACCGAGACCCGCGACCAGCCCAAGAACAAGGAGCGCGCCCTCTCCCGGCTCTACACCTTAATTTATGACAAGGAGCACCAGAAGTACATGGACGACATCGCCTCACGCCGCAAGAGTCTGGTGAGCACAGGCGACCGATCCGCGAAGATCCGCACCTACAATTTCCCGCAGGGCCGTGTCACCGACCCCACCCATGACCTGCAAGGTTTCCTTGGCGGCAACATCCAGGACATGATTGATGCCCTCACGGTGGCAGAGAATGCCGAGCGGATGAAAGAGACAGAATTATAAACCCACGAGATATGAACAGAGAGCAACTGGTGGATCAGATCCGTGAGAAGCGCACCTTCCTGTGCGTGGGTCTCGACACCGACATCAAGAAGATACCCCAGCACCTGCTGGATGAGGAAGATCCCATCTTTGCGTTCAACAAGGCCATCATCGACGCCACCGCTCCCTACTGCGTGGCCTACAAGCCCAACCTCGCCTTTTATGAGAGTCTGGGGGTGAAAGGCATTCAGGCCTTTGAGCGCACCGTGAGATACCTGAGGAAATACTATCCCCTTCATTTCATCATCGCAGATGCGAAGCGCGGCGACATCGGCAATACCTCGGCCATGTATGCCCGTACCTTCTTCGAGGAATACGACATCGACTCCCTGACAGTGGCGCCCTACATGGGAGAGGACAGCGTCACCCCGTTTTTGGGATACGACGGCAAATGGGTGATCCTGCTTGCCCTAACGAGCAATCACGGTTCGTCAGACTTCCAGTTGATGACCGACAGCGAAGGAGAGCGCCTGTTTGAGCGCGTGCTGCGCAAGTCGCAGGAATGGGCCGGTCCCGACAAGATGATGTATGTGGTCGGAGCCACCCAAGGAGCCATGTTTGCGGACATCCGCCGCATCGTGCCTGACCATTTTCTGCTCGTCCCCGGTGTCGGAGCCCAAGGCGGCAGTCTGGAGGAAGTCTGCCGATACGGCATGACGAAGGACTGCGGTCTGCTTGTGAACTCCTCCCGCGGCATCATCTATGCCAGCCATGGAGAAGACTTCGCCGAGGCCGCAGCCGAAAGTGCCCGTACGCTGCAGGCAGCCATGTCGGCCGAGCTCGCCAAAATCGGGATGTAGATGAGCGAAGGAAAGATCATCAACGACCCCGTCTTCGGTTTCATCAAGGTTCCAGGAGGAATCCTGATGGACATTGTCAACCACCCGCTGATGCAGCGTCTGCGCCACATCAAGCAAGTGGGTCTGGCCTCGGTGGTCTATCCCGGAGCGCAGCATACCCGTTTCCAGCACTCGTTGGGTGCTTATCACCTGATGAGCGAGGCTGTGGTGACACTCACACAGAAAGGCATCTTCATCTTCGACAGCGAGGCAGAGGCCGTCAAGGCAGCCATTCTGATGCATGACATCGGTCATGGCCCGTTCTCCCATGTGCTGGAGCACACCCTGGTTGACGGCATCTCTCATGAAGACGTCTCGTTGCTGATGATGGAGCGCATCAATCAAGAGATGGGAGGAGGTCTGAACCTGGCCCTGAACATTTTCAAGAACGAATACCCCAAGCGTTTTCTTCACCAGTTGATCAGCAGTCAGCTCGACATGGACCGTCTCGACTACCTGCGCCGTGACAGTTTCTACACCGGTGTCAGCGAGGGCAATATCGGCAGCGCGCGCATCATCAAGATGCTCAATGTGGTCGAAGACCGTCTTGTGGTGGATTCCAAAGGCATCTATTCCATCGAGAACTATCTCACCTCACGGCGCCTGATGTACTGGCAGGTGTATCTGCACAAGACGACGGTGGCCACAGAGAAGATGCTGGTCAACCTGCTGCTGCGCGCCAAGCACCTCATGCAATCCGGCAAGAACCTGTTTGCCACGCCGTCGCTCCGCTATTTTCTCGTCCATCATGTGGATGCGGCCTTCTTCAGCGAGCATCCCGAGGCCCTCAACCACTACAGCCGGTTGGATGACACCGACATCTACTGTTCGATCAAGGAATGGGTGAACGACGATGACAAGGTGCTTTCCCTCCTGGCCTCCAATGTCGTCAACCGCCGTCCGTTCAAGGTAGAAGTGCACGAGAACCCCATTGACGAGGAGCGCATTGCTGCGCTGGAAAGCGAGCTGATGAACAAAACCGGCACCAACCGTGAGGAAGTGAAGTATCTGTATCAGGTCAGTGCCATTGAGAAAGACATGTATGACGTGAACGACGACCATATCACCATCCTCTACAAAGACGGGCAGATGAAAGACATCGCAGAAGCGTCGGAAATACTGAATGTCTCCTTACTTTCCAAAAAAATCCGTAAATATTTCTTGTGTTATCACAAAATATGAGTGTAATTGATTTTTTTTCACTATCTTTGCAAAACCCAATATAAAAATTGATATGATGGAATTCACAGCCCAACAGATAGCAGCCTTTGTAGGAGGCAAGATTGAAGGCAATCCAGAAGCCACAGTCCGCACCTTCTCCAAGATAGAGGAAGGCCATGAAGGATCCATATCCTTCCTTTCCAACCCGAAATACACCCATTACCTTTACGAGACCTCTTCGAGCGTGGTGCTGGTCAATGACGACGTCGAGCTCGAGCATCCTGTATCGGCCACCCTCATCCGCGTTCCCAGTGCTTATGAGAGCGTGGCGAAGCTGTTGCAGCTCTACGAGTCGATGAAGCCCAAGAAGACCGGCATCGACACCATGGCTGTCATCTCAGAGTCAGCCAAGGTCGGAGACAACTGCTATATCGGAGCCTTTGCCTTCATCGGCGAGCACGTGGAGATCGGCGAAGGTTGCCAGATCTATCCCCATGCCTACATCGGCGACGGCGTGACCATCGGCAAGAACTGCATCGTCTACCCCCATGCGACCATCTATCACGGTTGCAAGCTCGGCAACAATGTAACCCTCCATGCCGGAAGCGTGGTCGGAGCCGACGGATTCGGTTTCGCGCCCAATGCCGAAGGCTATGACAAGATTCCGCAGATCGGCATCGTGACCATCGAGGACGACGTGGAGATCGGAGCCAACACCTGTATCGACCGCTCGACGATGGGGAGCACCTACATCCGCCGCGGCGTGAAGCTCGACAATCTCGTGCAAATCGCCCACAACACCGATATCGGTTCCAACACGGTGATGTCAGCTCAGGTAGGAGTCGCCGGCAGCACGAAAGTCGGCCAGTGGTGCATGTTTGGCGGCCAGGTGGGTGTCGCCGGCCACATCACCATCGGCGACAAGGTGATGCTTGGTGCCCAGTCGGGAGTCAACGGCAGTCTCAAGAGCAACCAGACCCTCATCGGCACGCCTCCGCAGCCCCCCACCAGTTTCTTCCGCCAGGCTGTCCTGTCGAGAAACCTTTCAGCGATGCAGGCCCAGTTGCGCCAGCTTCAGAAAGAAATCAACGAAATCAAGCAAAACAATCAATAATGAACAAGCAGAAAACACTAAAAGGCAGTTTTTCCCTCTTTGGGAAGGGGCTTCACACCGGATTGAACCTCACAGTCACCTTCAATCCAGCTCCAGAGAACAGCGGCATCCAGATACAGCGCATCGACCTGGAAGGTCACCCCGTGATCGAAGCCGTGGCCGAACGGGTGAGTGACACGCAGCGCGGCACCGTGCTAAGCAAGGACGGTGTCCGGGTCTCGACGGTGGAGCATGGCCTTGCCGCCCTCTATGCCCTCGGGATAGACAACTGTCTGATACAAGTCAATGGTCCTGAGTTTCCCATCCTCGACGGCAGTGCCGCCATCTATGTGGACCGCATCAACCAGGTGGGTGTGGAAGAGCAGAACGCTCCGAAGGACTACTATATCATCCGCCACAAGATCGAGGTGAAGGACGAGGCGAGCGGTTCGTGCATCACCATCCTCCCCGACAAGGAGTTCAGCATCACCGTCATGTGCTCCTTTGAGTCGAAATTCATCAACAGCCAGTTTGCGTCGATCGACAATATGAGTCTCTTCGCCAAGGAGGTGGCTCCCGCCCGCACTTTCGTCTTCGTACGCGACATCGAGCCGTTGCTCCATGCCAACCTCATCAAAGGCGGCGACATGGACAACGCCATCGTAATTTACGAGAAACAGATTTCCCAGGAACAGCTCGACAAGTTGGCCGACCTGCTCAAGGTGCCCCACATGGATGCCACGAAGATGGGTTATATCCAGCCCAAGCCCCTGAACTGGGAAAATGAGTGCACCCGCCACAAGCTGCTCGACATCATCGGCGACATGGCCCTGATCGGCAAGCCCATCAAGGGCCGCATCATCGCCACCCGTCCCGGTCACACCATCAACAACAAGTTTGCCCGACTGATGCGCCGCGAGATCCGCAAGCACGAGATACAAGCCCCCATCTACGACCCCAATGAAGCGCCCGTGATGGACAACATCCGCATCCGAGAATTGCTCCCCCACCGTTATCCCATGCAGTTGGTTGACAAAGTGATCGAGCTTGGTCCCAACTACATTGTCGGTGTGAAGAACGTGACTTCTGACGAATCCTTCTTCCAGGGTCATTTCCCCCAGGAGCCCGTCATGCCCGGTGTGCTGATGGTGGAGGCCATGGCCCAGTGCGGCGGTCTTCTGGTGCTGAACACCGTGGATGAGCCCGAGCGCTGGTCCACCTACTTCATGAAGATTGACGGAGTGAAATTCCGTCAGAAGATTGTGCCCGGCGACACCCTTCTCTTCCGTGTGGAGTTGCTCCATCCTGTCCGTCATGGCATCAGTTCCATGCGCGGCTACATGTTTGTGGGTGACCAAGTCGTGGCTGAGGCCACTTTCACGGCCCAGATTGTGAAGAACAAGTGATGATATCAAACCGTTGAACGTAATAAACCCCATACTATGAATCAAATCAGTCCAATGGCGTTTGTCCACCCCGAAGCCCAGTTGGGAGACAACAACATCATCGGTCCGTTTTGCTATATCGACCGCAACACCGTCATCGGTGACAACAATGTGCTCCAGAACGGAGTAACCATCAACTACGGAGCCCGTATCGGCAACGGCAATGAGTTTTTCACAGGTGCCAGCATCTCCGCCAAACCCCAGGACCTGAAGTTCCGTGGCGAGGACAGCATCTGTGAGATCGGCAACAACAACAGCATCCGCGAAAACGTGAACATCTCCCGCGGCACAGCCTCGAAGGGCACCACCCAGATCGGCAACAACTGTCTGCTGATGGAGAGCGTCCACATTGCCCATGACTGTTTTTTCGGCAACAACCTGATTATCGGCAACTCCACCAAATTCGCCGGTGAGGTGACGGTGGATGACAATGCCATCATCAGTGCTGGCGTATTGTGCCATCAGTTCTGTCATGTGGGCAGCTACGTGATGATCCAGGGCGGCAGTGCTTTCAGCATGGACATCCCCCCCTACGTTATCGCCGGCAAGATGCCCGTGCATTACTGCGGCATCAACATCATCGGTCTTCGCCGCCGCGGATTCAGCCGTGAGACCATCGACCTCATCCACAACGCCTATCGTCTGCTATATTCCAAGGGAGTGATGGCTGAAGGCATTGAGGAGATCCGCAAGCAACTGCCCGAGACAGAGGAGACGAAATACATCATCCGTTTCGTGGAGAATTCGCAGCGCGGCATCATCCGCTGATTCCTCCGGTCACTTATCGGTCATGAAGACCCTCTTCGTCATCACCGGTCCTACGGCAGTTGGCAAGACAGCCATCAGCCTCCGTGTCGCCAAGCATCTTGGCGTGCCGGTCATCAATGCAGACTCCCGCCAGATTTACCAGGAGATACCCATCGGTACGGCAGCCCCCACGGCAGAGGAGCAGTCAGAGGTGAAGCATTACTTCGTGGGCACATTGCATCTGACCGACTACTACAGTGCCTCGATGTATGAACAGGACGTGCTCCGCCTTTTTGATGAGAAAGGGGAACTGGGCAGCCACCCCTACGGACTGTTGTCGGGAGGCAGTATGATGTATATTGATGCCGTATGTGATGGCATAGATGACATCCCCACCGTAGATGCAGAAACGCGCTCCCTGCTGCGCCACCGTCTGGAGACAGAGGGTCTGGAACGGCTTGTTGAGGAGCTGCGTCTCCTCGACCCCCAGTATTTTCAGATAGTGGACCGCAAGAACACCCGCCGCGTGGTGCATGCCCTTGAAATCTGCTACATGACCGGCAAGACCTACACCTCGTTCAGGAGCAACCAGCGCAAGGAGCGAGACTTCCAGATTGTCAAAATCGGCCTTGTCAGACCGCGCGAGGAACTCTACGACCGCATCAACCTCCGTGTTGTCCGTATGATGGAAGCCGGAATGGAAGCCGAAGCCCGTCGGGTATATCCATACAAAGGCGAAAATTCCCTGAACACGGTGGGATACCGCGAGCTGTTTGACTATTTTGAGGACCGCTGCACCCTTCCCGAAGCCATTGAGCGTATCCAAGGCGCCACCCGCCGTTATTGCCGCAAGCAGCTCACTTGGCTGAAACGCGACAGCAGCATCCGCTGGTTTCATCCAGACGACCAAGACGAGATCCTCAGCTATATTGACCGTTGTCGCTGACCTTTGGTCCGTTTTCACTCCCCTGGTCACTGCAAGCAACAAAAAACGACAAATTCCATGAAAATCCTCAGATGGATCTGGCATATCATAAGAGGAGTGTGCAGTTGGTACATCCACCTCTTCAAGGG
Organism: uncultured Prevotellaceae bacterium; assembly: GCA_902776475.1. Classification (GTDB taxonomy): domain Bacteria; phylum Bacteroidota; class Bacteroidia; order Bacteroidales; family Bacteroidaceae; genus Prevotella. The sequence continues at coordinate 26,624 of CACYQD010000013.1, forward strand.
ACGCCGATGGTATGTGAAAATACTCTCGGCCATTGTATCCTTTGTGGTGTTCATGATTGTCTATCTGGGGATGGTTGACATCAATTTCCTCGGGCTTTTCGGCAAGTCACCAGGTTTTTACGAGATCCTCAATCCCCCCTCCAGTGTCGCATCGGAAGTCTATAGCGCTGACGGCAAACTCATCGGCAAGTTTTACAATGAGAACCGCAGTCCGGTGAACTATGAGGATGTGGCGCCCGTGTTCTGGGATGCCCTCATCGACACCGAGGACGAGCGTTTCTACAGTCACCACGGTGTGGATTTCCGCGGCATCCTGGGAGCCATCAAGGATGCCATCGTGCATCACGATGCCCGTGGAGCATCCACCATCACGCAGCAGTTGGCCAAAAACATGTTCAGGATGCGCACGCAGAACTCCACCGGTCTGTTGAGCAACATCCCCGGTCTCCGCATCCTCATCATCAAGAGCAAGGAATGGATCATCGCCACCAAGTTGGAAATGGTCTATGACAAGAAAGACATCCTGACGATGTATGCCAACACGGTGGATTTCGGCAGCAACTGTTTTGGCATCAAGACCGCCAGCAAGACCTATTTCAGCGTCACGCCCAAGGAGTTGACCACAGATCAGGCCGCTGTCCTTGTCGGCATTCTGAAAGCCACCTCGTTTTACAATCCCATCATCAATCCGGAGAACAGCCAATCGCGCCGCGACATCGTCATGTCGCTCATGGTTAAGAACAATCACCTCTCCAAGAGTGAATATGAGCGTCTCAGTTCACAGCCCACGCCATTGAAGCTGAACCTCGAGAGCGGTTCGAAGGGCAACACAGCCTACTTCAAGGATGCTGTGGAAGCCAGTCTTGCCCATTGGTGCCATGACACGGGCTACGACCTATACACATCGGGACTACGGATTTACACCACGCTCAACACCACCATGCAGGAATACGCCGAGGCAGCCGTGCGTGAGCAGATGGAGCAAGTGCAGGCCAAATTCGTCTCCGACTGGGGCAGCCAGGAACCATGGCGAGACGAGAAAGGCAAGGTCATCCCCTACTTCATAGAGAATTTAGCCAAGAAGTTGCCCGTTTACAAAGAGTTGAAGGAGCGTTACAAGGGCAATACCGACTCCATCATCTATTACATGAACAAGCCCCACCCCGTGAAGCTATGGGTTTACGGGCGCGGCAACTATGAAGTGGAAATGAGCACCCTTGACTCACTGCGCACGATGACCCGTTTCATGCACGCTGGTTTCGTAGCGATGGAGCCTCAGTCAGGAGCCGTTCTGGCCTGGGTGGGTGACATCGACTACAACACCTGGCAATATGACAAGGTGACGGCCATGCGCCAACCCGGTTCCACCTTCAAGGCCTTTGTCTATACAGAAGCCATGAACCAAGGCCTTGCTCCCTGCGACAAGCGCCGCGACGAGCCGGTGAGAGTGCCTATCTACGATGAGAAGACCCAGTCGGAGCAGCAGTGGGACCCCAACAATGCCAGCAAGAGTTTCTCCGGCGACTCCATGTTGCTGAAGCATGCTTTTGCCAAGAGCACCAATTCCATTGCCGTAAGGCTTGGTATCGAGATGGGTGTGAAGAACGTCATCAAGACCGCCCATGAGATGGGCATCAAGAGTGACCTTGACCCCCACCCCTCCACGCTTCTGGGCGCCTCGGATGTCAACCTGCTTGAGATGGTCAATGCCTATTCCACCATTGCCAACAACGGACTTCGTCATGAGCCTGTGTTGGTGACACATATCTACAACAGCGACAACGAACTTATCTATGAAGGGCCGAAGGACAGTCCCCGCGCCCTCCCTTACAAGAGTGCGTTCCTGATGCAGCAGATGCTGATGTATGGTGTGAAAGAAGGCACATCGCGGGGGCTTTTGTCCTATCTCGGCTACTGGAACAAGACCGACCTTGGCGGCAAGACCGGCACGTCGAACAACGCCTCCGATGGTTGGTTCATCGGTGTGACCCCCAATCTGGTTTGCGGAGCCTGGGTAGGCGGCGAATACCGCCAGATCCATTTCCGAACCGCCCGTCTTGGTCAAGGAGCCTACACGGCCCTTCCCATCTGCGGAAAGTTTCTGGCGTCAGTCCTGAAGGACAAGGAGATGTCGAAATACCGCGGCCGTTTTGAGGTGCCAGCGGGTGAGGGAGTCAACCTCGATCTGTTTATCTGTACCCCGAAGGTCAGCAGCAAGCCCAAGGTGGTGGAGAACGACTCCACGGCCCTTGACGATGATATCACCGAATACGACATCGACGGTAACCCCATACCCAAGAACAAGCCCCAGCGTCCAGAGGAAGAAGGCGAGATTTACTATCCAGAGAAGAAATTAGAATTTATCATTGAAGAATAAGCGTTTACGGAATTGGATGCCATCAGCAACATAGACAGCCAGAATGTGGAGTTCCAGAAAGCGCTCCAGATCATCCAGTACACCCATCACAGCCTTTTTCTCACAGGTAAGGCCGGCACGGGCAAGTCCACCTTTCTGCGCCATATCTGCAGTGTGACGAAGAAGAAGCATGTGGTCCTGGCCCCGACCGGCATCGCCGCCATCAATGTCGGTGGCAGCACGCTCCACAGTTTCTTCAAGATACCCTTCCATCCCCTTTTGCCCAACGACAGCCGTTTCTCAGAGCGCCATTTCCGTGAGACGCTGAAATACACGGGTGAGAAGCGCAAGATTATCAGAGAGGTGGAACTGATCATCATCGACGAGATCAGCATGGTGCGCGCCGACATCATCGACTTCATCGACAAGGTGCTGCGCATCTACACCCGCAACCGCCTTGAGCCGTTCGGCGGCAAGCAGCTTCTCTTTGTCGGCGACATCTATCAGTTGGAGCCCGTGGCGAAAGAGGAAGACCGCCAACTGCTGCGCCCTTTCTATCCCTCGCTGTTCTTCTTCGATGCCCATGTCTTCCGCAGCATGCAGTTGGTCAGCATCGAGCTCACCAAAGTCTATCGCCAGCATGACCTGGGCTTCATCACCCTGCTCGACCATATCCGCACCAACCAAGTCAGAGCGTCGGAGCTCGATGTGCTCAACCGCCGTGTCGGGGACAGTGAGGACAACGGGGAAGACGGACTGGCCATCACCCTTTGTCCGCGCCGCGACACCGTGGATTTCATCAATGAGCAGCATCTGTCAGACCTGCCCGGAGATGTCGTCAAACTCTCCGGGGAAATCGAGGGAGAGTTTCCCACCAGCAGCCTTCCCACCTCTCTTGACCTTGAAGTGAAAGCAGGCGCCCAAGTGATATTCGTGAAAAATGACATGGAGCACCGATGGGTGAACGGCACGCTTGGCAAGATCACCTCCATCAGTTACGATGACGACGGCAGCGAGTTGCTCACCGTGATGACAGACAACGGCATGGAATATGATGTGACCCGTGAGATCTGGAGCAACATGCGCTACACCTATAATGAGAAAGAGGAGCGCATCGAGGAAGAAGAAATCGGACGCTTCATCCAGTTCCCCATCCGTCTGGCCTGGGCCATCACGGTACACAAGAGTCAGGGACTCACCTTCCAGCATGTCAGGATAGACCTCTCGGGGCGAGCCTTCGCCGGAGGCCAGACCTATGTCGCCCTCTCCCGTTGTGAATCCCTGGAAGGCATCACGCTGAAGGAGCCCGTCCGGATGGCTGACATCTTCATCCGTCCAGAAGTGGTGAGGTTTGCCCGTAGCTACAACAACCAGCAAGTCATCAACAGCGTGTTGGAAAGCAGCATGGCCGACAAGGAATACCATGATGCTGTGACAGCCCTCAATGCTGGTGATGCCGACGGTTTCATCGACAACTTTTTCAAGGCCATCCATCACCGCTATGACCTCGACAAGCCCATCGCCCGCCGTTTCATCCGCCGCAAGCTCAACCAGCTGTTGGGCATGAAGGCCGAGATCAGCGCCTTGCAGGAGCAGTTGAGCCAGCGCAACGAATTTCTCATGAAACTCGCAGCCGAATACACCCTGATGGGCAAAGACTGTGAACGCGAGGGCATGGTGGAAGCCGCCATCGCCAACTATAAGAAAGCGCTGGAACTCTATCCAGACTCCCTCATCGCCAAACGAAAAATCAAGAAACTCAGTAAAAAGAAACCATAATGGAAATCAAGACCTCAGAATTTACCCTCAGCAGTCCCAATATTGAGAAATGCCCCACCGACTTCAGGCCGGAATACGCCTTCATCGGCCGTTCGAATGTGGGCAAGTCAAGTCTCATCAACATGCTCTGCAACCACAAGGGACTGGCCAAGACATCGGCCACCCCGGGCAAGACCCTTCTGATCAACCATTTCATCATCAACCGGGAGTGGTATCTCGTGGATTTGCCCGGCTATGGCTACGCCAAGCGTTCGAAGACCATCCAGCAGAAGATCGACAACATGATCACCTCCTATCTCCTGATGCGTCAGCAGTTGGCCAACGTCTTCGTGCTCATCGACATCCGCCATGCCCCCCAGAAGATAGACCTGGATTTCATCAACTGGCTCGGATCGAGCAGCATCCCCTTCTCCATCGTCTTCACCAAGGCCGACAAGTTGTCCAAGCAGAAAGCCTCTGAGAACGTGAAGAACTACATGGATGCCCTGAGTGAGACATGGGAAGAACTGCCGCCCTATTTCGTGACCAGCAGTGAGAAGAAGACTGGTCGTGATGAGATTCTCACCTACATCGAGAACGTCAACAAGGATATCGCCACCCCATAGCCCCACCATTCGATGAATGCCTATCTTGACGTGCAGGGCCTGACCAAATCATTTGGTGCGCTGCTCTTGTTTGAAAACATCTCCTTCTCCGTCAGCGAGGGACAGAAGATCGGTCTCATCGCCAGGAACGGCATGGGCAAATCGACGTTGCTCACCATCCTCTCCGGAAAGGAAGGCTACGACAGCGGCAGTGTCATCTATCGCCGCGACCTGCGTGTAGGTTTTCTGGAGCAATCGCCCCGTTTTGACCCAGAAGAGACCGTGCTCGATGCCTGTTTCAACCATCATGGTGATGAAGAGAAAGTGCTCCGAGCCAAACAAGTGCTCACCCAACTCAAGATTCGCGACCTGCAACAGCCCATGGGGCAGTTGAGCGGTGGTCAGCAGAAGCGCGTGGCTTTGGCCAATGTCCTTCTGACCGAGCCCGACCTTCTGATTCTCGACGAGCCCACCAACCACCTCGACCTCGACATGATCGAGTGGCTTGAGGGCTATCTCTCGCGCGGCAACCGCACCCTGCTGATGGTGACCCACGACCGGTTTTTCCTCGACCGCGTGTGCAACCTTATCATCGAACTAGACGACCACACCCTTTACACCTACAAAGGCAACTACGCCTATTATCTGGAAAAGCGGCAGCACCGTCTTGATGTCACCCGTGCGGAAATCCTCCGCGCCAACAACCTCTACCGCCGCGAACTGGAATGGATGCGCCGCATGCCCCAGGCCCGCGGCCACAAAGCCCGTTACCGCGAGGAAGCCTTCTATGAGTTGGAGCGCAAGGCCAAGCAGCGCATCGAAGAGCGTCAAATACGGTTGAAGTCCAGCAATGTGTATATCGGCAGCAAGATCTTCGAATGCCAATACGTGTCGAAATCCTTCGACAACCAAGTGATGCTGAAAGACTTCTACTACAACTTCGCCCGATACGAGAAGATGGGCATCGTCGGCAACAACGGCACCGGCAAATCCACCTTTCTCAAGCTCCTTCTCGGTTTGGAACCCGTGGACAGCGGCAATTTCGACATCGGAGACACCGTCAACTTCGGCTATTTTTCGCAAGAAGGCCTGCAGTTTGACGAGCAGCAGAAAGTGATTGACGTGGTGCGCGACATCGCAGACTACATAGACCTGGGCAGAGGGCGCCACTTCACCGCCTCACAGTTTCTGCAGCATTTCCAGTTCTCCCCCGAGCAGCAATACAACTACGTCTATAAGCTCAGCGGCGGAGAGCGCCGCAAGCTCTACCTCTGTACGGTGCTCATGCGCAACCCCAATTTCCTTGTACTCGACGAGCCCACCAACGACCTCGATATCCAGACCCTGCAGATCCTGGAAGAATACCTCGCCGACTTCCCCGGTTGTGTGATAGTGGTCAGTCACGACCGCTATTTCATGGACAAGGTGGTGGATCACCTGCTCGTCTTCAAAGGCAACGGCGTGATCAAGGACTTCCCCGGCAACTACACCCAGTATCGGGAGTGGTGTGCCCTGCGCTCAAAAGAAGACCAAGACACCCCCGTGGAGAAAGAGGAGAAAAGTGCTAAGCGCGACTACCGCAACAGCGACAAGCGCAAGATGACCTATAAGGAGAAGATTGAGTTTGCCCGTCTGGAAGAGGAAATCGCCGCTTTGGAGGAAGAACAGAAGCGAATAGAAGCAGCCCTTTGCGGCGGTACGGTGAACATCGATGAGATCACCGCCATGAGCAAACGCCTTCCCCAACTGAAGGACGAACTCGACGAGAAAAGCATGCGCTGGCTGGAATTGAGCGAGATTGAATAGAGGGAAGTATCTTCAAAATCCATTCTATTTGTGGTGAAAACGCAAATGGGTCTATTAGAAAACCGCAATTATCTGCGAATTGAGTTTAGTGGCATTATTTGTTATCCATTTAAGAATTTCATATCATGAAAAGATTTGTGTTATCAGCCGCTTTATTGACGGCAGTGGTTTTTGCCCAGGCACAGAAGTACACGCTTAACGGAGTTGAGCATGAAACCGAAATCATTCCCGTTGTAGTGTCCAACTTCAACGGACAAACACTCGCTACAGCCCCAAAAGGAAAAAGCAAGACCATCACCCTCATAAGAACTAAATTCTCAACGCCTTTGGATGACTACAACGCCCTGGCGCTGCCAGAACTGAAAGTAGGAAACATCATAGGCCATCCAACTCTTGGCTGGGACGACACTGATTACCGCATACCCGACATTGTGCCGGAGTCATATGGTGAAGGGTGGATTCTGAACGACGTTTTCTACGACGGCGACTATCCTGTGGCAACTTATGGAAGGGCACCAAAAACGGAGCTTCTGCCCTGGGGAAAATCAGAGAAGGACATCTCACGACGAGGCAGGGACCCGCACCTGATTATGCTCGTCGACCCCTCGAAAGAGGTGAAGAAAGTTTATAACACATCATCGATGACTTTCCCGCCCAAAAACCGTGGTGCCGAAATCGACAGGCAGTCGGTCAACTGGGCAGTCGTGAAGGATGGGATACTTTACTTCAGCATTTCAGGTTTGATGGGATTTGACAATGGACTGAATGCATACGTAGTAGCAGTGGACATCTCCACCGATAAGACATTATGGGTCAGCAAGCCCAACACCTGCAACACAGATAACTTCCTGATCATTGACAATTCCATTGTCTGTGGATTCGGTGACACTGGCAAGCCAGATTTCATTAACGTTCTGAATAGGTTTACGGGTGTCCAGAAGCAACAGCTCTGGGTGGCTAATGCCCCTCAATGGTTGGCTCTCGGTAGCGACGGCAGGCTCTATGTTTCTCTTTATGACAAACATGTTGCCTTTAAGATAAATCGGTAAGGTGAAAACAACGGTTCTTTCGATAGAGCCATTGAGCGGAGTTTGGAAAGGACAGCTTCTTCGACCATGGTCTGGTATGTGACGGCAGAGAGGGAAACGGAATGTGTTAAGAGCTGTTAAATCACAAAATTAATTAGAGGCGAAAGGCATAAAATGGGAGAAAAATGCCTAAATTTGCACAGTTTTTCAAGAATATAGGATTTTCACCTCTCGAAAGTCCATTTTCAAAATCAATTTTCACATATTTATATGTATAGTAAAGACGATTTATTATCGAAGGATATCCCCGAATTGGTGGATATCGCCGACAAATTGGGTGCTGACTATCGTTCTGATGACAATCAGGAAACCCTGATATACTCCATACTTGACAAGCAAGCCGAAGTGGAAGGCAACAAGAATCCTGCCACCACGAAGCGCAAGCGCACAAGGATCACGAAGAAAGACACCGACCATGTCTATACGGTCAGCGGCAAGGACGGAGAGAACCTCGACCTGAAGAAAAACAAGCCGAGTCAGGAGCCCCTGCCACTCTTTGCCGATTTCACTCCGGAAGTGAAAGAAGAAGAAGTTGAGGAAAAGGTGGCCGAGCCCGTCGTGGAGAAGCCCAAGCGTGGCCGTAAGAGCAAGGCAGAGAAAGCTGCTGAAGAGGCAGCCGCCAAAGCAGCTGAGGAAGCCAAGGCCAAGGAAGAGGAAGTCATTCAGGAAGAGGCACCGGCAGAACCTGCAGAGCCTGTGGTCGAAGAAAACATGGACATTGTCCCGGAAGCCACTTTCTCCACCACAGAGAGCAACGAAGAAGAGTCAGACCTCCTGGCTCAGTTGCAAGCCAAGGTGAAAGCCCACAACGAGGCACAGGAAGAAAAGGCCCAGGCCATGCTTGACGGTCTTTGGGAAGACGATCCCGGCGACGGCACCGACTTCATCACCGTAGTCGATCTCCCGATAGAAGATCAGGGAGCCCTTCCCTCCTATGACATCTTCGACAACCCAACGACTCCTGCGCCCCAAGCGCAGCATGTTTTCCAGCAACAAAAGGACAGTCAGGCCGCTTACAATTTTGACAACATCATCGCCGCCAACGGCGTGCTGGAGATCATGCCTGACGGTTACGGTTTCCTCCGTTCGAGCGACTACAACTACCTGTCATCCCCCGATGACGTCTATGTGTCGAGTCAGCAGATCAAGCAATGGGGTCTGAAGACCGGCGACGTGGTGGAATGCAAGGTCCGTCCTCCCCGCGACGGAGAGAAATACTTCCCCCTGACAGGCATCACGAAGATCAACGGCCGAATGCCCTCCGACATCCGCGACCGCATCCCCTTCGAGCACCTCACTCCTCTCTTCCCCGATGAGAAATACAACCTGACAGGTGACCGTGAGACCACCAACCTCTCCACCCGCGTGGTGGACCTGTTCTCACCGATCGGAAAAGGACAGCGTGCCCTCATCGTGGCCCAGCCCAAGACCGGTAAGACCATCCTGATGAAGGACATCGCCAACGCCATCGCCGCCAACCATCCCGAGGCCTATCTCATGATGCTCCTCATCGACGAGCGCCCGGAGGAAGTGACAGATATGGCCCGCACCGTCAATGCCGAGGTGATTGCCTCCACGTTTGACGAGCCCGCCGAGCGCCATGTCAAGATTGCCGGCATCGTGCTGGAGAAAGCCAAGCGCATGGTGGAATGCGGTCACGACGTGGTGATCTTCCTCGACAGCATCACCCGACTGGCCCGCGCCTACAACACCGTATCGCCCGCAAGCGGCAAGGTGCTTACCGGCGGTGTGGATGCCAATGCCCTGCAGAAGCCCAAGCGCTTCTTCGGAGCTGCCCGCAACATTGAAGGCGGCGGTTCGCTCACCATCATCGCCACAGCCCTCATCGACACCGGTTCAAAGATGGACGAGGTGATCTTCGAGGAGTTCAAGGGCACCGGCAACATGGAGTTGCAGCTCGACCGCTCGCTCTCGAACAAGCGAATCTTCCCGTCAGTCAACCTGGTGGCCTCCAGTACGCGCCGCGACGACCTGCTGCAGGACAAGACGACGCTCGACCGCATGTGGATCCTGCGCAAGTACATCTCCGACATGAATCCTGTGGAAGCCATGAACACAATCCACGACCGCATGTTGCAGACCCGTACCAACGAGGAATTCCTCTTGACGATGAACTCATAACCATACCATCCCTGGCGGGGCGCTTCGTGCTCGAGCACGGATCGCCCCGTTTTTGATGAAAAACAATCCAAACCACACTGGATGAGCAGTAAAAGGAACATTCTCCGTTTCACCTTGTTTTGGGTTACCGTACTGGTTTTGGCCAGCTGCGGCAGTACCACCCATGATCAAAGGGAGAAGCGCCGGCAGCAACAAGCCGTCCTTAATCAAAGAGACTCCCTTGCTCTGAAAATCGCCGTCACCCCTACCCTGGACTGTCTTCCCATCTTCGTGGCCGTCAACACCGGCATCTTCGACCAACTCGGTGTGATGGTCAGTCTGAAGCAGATGAATGCCCAGATGGACTGTGACGAAGCCATGAGAAAAGGCAAGATAGAGTGCATGGTCAGTGACCTGATGCGCACCGAGCGGTTGAAACACGAAGGCATCCCCCTGACCTACGTGACCGCCACCGGCATGTACTGGCAGTTGATCGGCAACCGCAAGGGCCGTGTGACCAACATCAGTCAAATGGGAGACAAGATGGTGGCCATGACCCGTTACTCAGCCACCGACTACCTGGCCACGCTCGCTATTGACAGCGTGAAACCCGAGAATCCCGTTTTCCGCATTCAGATCAATGATGTCCTTGTGCGTCTGATGATGCTGATCAACAATGAGATGGACGCAGTGCTGCTGCCTGAACCTCAGGCCACCACCGCCCGTCTTGAGCATCATCCAGTCATGATGGACTCCCGTTCGAGAAACATCCGTCTCGGTGTCATCGCAGCCCGTGCAAGCATGCATAACGACGGATACCGAAAGAAGCAGCTGGACCTGTTTGTCAGGGGTTACAACATGGCTTGCGACTCCCTTAACGAAAAAGGTCTCCAGCACTACAGCCAGGTGATACAGGACTACTGCCATGCCGACGAGGCCATCATCAAATCAATACCCAAACAGACCTTCAATCATGCCGCTCAGCCCCGCCAGAAAGACATCGACCGCACCCGCAACGTGAAATGGCGCATGAGCTGAAAACCACATTCTATGGACAAGAACGCCATCTATCGAACCAAGCTCTGTCTGATCCGTCATGATCTCGGCGGAGCACTTGAAACTATCCGTCCGCTCATGGAAGACCTCGCCTATGCCCGTCTCCATGACACCATCACACAAGTCGATGGCGACTACCAACGGATGCTGTCGTATCTGCGGCAAGGCTATCCCGATCCCTCCCGCGACAAGATGTATCTCTCTTTGCTCCGCAAGTTGGACCGCTGCGTGAACGACGCCGCGCTCATCCTCCGCACCCAGAAAGACCCGCGCCAAAGCATCTATGCCACAAAATCACAGCGCTTCATGCTCAGTGAACAGGAGACCGCCAAGCGCATCGAGGATTTTGTCAGCGAGACCGCCCTTTCTCAACTCGACGGAGCTGATGACAGTCATCTCGAAGAGCTCTACAAGTCGCATCACGAGCTGATGTCCTCCTTGTTCGAGCACCTCTGCTTCTCCCCCCAATGGCATAGGAGCGACCAGGAGTTTTATGAAAGTCTGATACTCTCCCCCACCATCGACATCACCGATGCCGCCCTCCTGACGAGTGCCATCACCCTCTCGGTCATCACCCATTTCGACATCCACAAATACATCACTCTCGCCCATATCTATCAGAAGGCAGGCGACGAGCAGCTCCGTCAGCGCGCCCTTGTGGGATGGGCGCTGACCACCACCCGCAGCCACACGCTCTATGATGAAGTCAGGCCTCTGGTGGAAGACATTCTCCACGACGAGCAGTCCTCACAGCAGGTGCTGGAGACCCAGATGCAGATGATTCTCTGCATGAATGCCGAGCAAGACCAAGAGACCATCACCCGTGACATCATGCCCAATATCATGAAGAACAAGGGGTTTGACATCACCCGCAACGGCATTGTGGAGAAAGAAGACGACCCCATGCAGGACATCCTCGACCCCGATGCTTCCGACAGGATGATGGAAGAGTTGGAGAAGAGTTTCCATCAGATGAGTGAGATGCAGCGCAGCGGCAGCGACATCTATTTCGGCGGTTTCTCGAAAATGAAGCGCTACCCCTTCTTCTACACCCTCTCCAACTGGTTCTGCCCGTTCTACGCCGATCACCCCGGTCTTTCCGTCACTCGTACCAAACTCAAGGGGAAGGCCTTCCTCGACACGCTGATGAAATCCGGTCCGTTCTGCGACAGCGACAAATACTCCTTCGCCATTGCCATGGCGACCGTGATTGACAAGATTCCCGACAACATGAAATCGCTGCTCAATGACAGTTCCTCTTTTGGTCCCATGGCCTCTGACGAATTCCTGCAATCACCCGCCAACATCCGACTGAGATATCTCCAGGACCTCTACCGCTTTTTCCGGTTGAGCGACCAGCGCATCTGCTTCTACAACCCCTTCGGGGAAGACAAAGGAAAGAACAGCCTGTTTCTCACCAATGACATCCTTCTCCCTTCAGTCAAGGAAACCGATGTGCTGCGGTTTGGCAATGAATTGTTGAAGCGCCGTCAGTTCCCGCTCCTTGAAGCCCTGCTGACGCGCTGTGGCAACCGTTTCACATCCGCCAGGTTCAAGATCCTGACCGGATACAGCACCCTGCAACAAGGTCAATTCACGACAGCCGCCGAAGCATTCAGAAGTGCGCTCGACGAACTACCCGGCAACAAGCGGGCCCTTCTCGGTCTTGCCCGTGCCGCCACCATGTCGGGCGACTATGCCCAGGCAGGAGAAGCCTACCGCATCCTGCACGAGCTCTCCCCCGACAATGCCACCCATGCCCTTAGTCTGGCCATCATCCTGACCAAGGAAGACAAGGCCGCTGATGCCCTGCCCATTCTATACAAACTCCATTACGAGGACGAGCAAAATCTCCAAGTGGTGCGTGCCTTAGCATGGGCCCTGCTTGCCAGCCGCAAGCCCGACCAAGCCAGCAAGACCTACTCCAGGATTGCAGACAGCGGCAAGTTGATTGCCCAAGACCATCTCAACATCGGCTATTGCCAGTGGCTCCAAGGAGACATCGATTCCGCCATCCAGTCCTTCAAGCATTATCTTGAAGACCAGTCCGGGCGCACCACTCCAGCGTCCTTGATGGAAGATTTTGAGAAAGATGAACCCATCCTCCAAGCCAACGGAATCACCCATTATGAGCTGCTCATGATGGCCGATCTTGTCAAATAGAAGAAAAAAACACATTTTCCACGCAAGATTTCAGGAAAAATCAGTTTTAAGAATAGCCACACCCTTGGGAAGAGGCAGATGCAGTACCAGTGCCCATGACAGAGCAACAAATCGTAGAAGCCATCAAAAGAGGAAGCCGTCAAGCCATGCGAGCACTGTATGACTCATTGGCAGGCTTCGCCATGGCCACAGCGCTGCGCTACTCTCCCGAACAAGAAGAGGCCAAAGACATTCTGCAAGATAGTTTCCTGAAAGTGTTCGGTCATTTCGACCAATTTCACTATCAAGGAGAGGGTTCATTGAAAGCGTGGGTACTGAAAATCGTCTCCAACGAAGCCATCAGCCACCTCAACAAGCAAGCTCGCATCATCTATACCGACACACTCGCCGACCAGCCTGAGGAAGAGGAAGAAGTGGACATCAACCCCATTCCCCCCAAGGTACTCACCCAAATGATCGGCAGTCTTCCTCCCGGTTACCGCATGGTGTTCAACCTCCATGTGTTTGAGGAAAAGAGCCACAAAGAAATCGGCCATCTGCTCGGTATCAAGGAAAACTCCTCTGCCTCACAGTTTCTGCGGGCCAAGAGGATACTTGCCAAACTCATCAACGAATACAAAACACGACATCATGAAGAATAAGGACTGGATCACCCAACTGAAGTCAAAAATGGCCTCCCATCAGGAAGAAGTGCCAGATGGACTCTGGGAGAAGATTGAGCCGTCGTTACCCGCCAGGCCGAAATCTCGCCCGACCATCTTCACTCCGGTCTACCGATATGCAGCTGCGGCAGCTGTGCTGGCCCTTCTCGGCGGCACTGTGGCTGTCTGGCATCCATGGAATTCAGAAGACCCATCTTTGGCTCTCAGCACAACAAAACAGCCTGTGGAAGTCGCATCACCCACCCATGAGGGACAAGAAGCCCCATCGGTTCTCCCCATGCAAACCTCTGAACCGGCATCAGAGGTCATGCAGGAAGGAAGCCGCCCGATGTCTTCCTCCTCCGGAGCAACTACTCAAGTGGATAAGCCCATGACAAAGGCAGGGTCACGGTCATCCGCCACGGAATCCTTGACCGCTATGGTATCGACACCACCAGAGTCTGTGCAGGCCCCAAAGTCAGAGTCAGTCCAAGCCCACAAGTCAGAGTCAGAACCAAACCATGAGGCTAAAGCCGGGTTAAAACAAGAGTCTGAGACAAGGCAAAACCATGAGGCGGTTTCCGGAAAACCCGAAGATACGCAGCCGCGCCAGCTGTCACCCGTCAATGAACGGGAGAGTCAGATTCTGCAAGCACTTGAATCCGGCATCAATACTACCCGAAAAAGCCATGGCAGCACATTCGGTCTTTTTGCCCAAAATGACTTCGCCACTATCAGCACCCGTCAGACGACAGGCAATTATACGATGGCCAACGAAGCACTCTTCGGATCGGATGACGAATGGAACACCATGATGTCGCCCAGGTTCAGCAAGAAGACCAAGCATCACCGTCCCTACTCCTTCGGACTGAATTTCCAGTTTCCCCTCGCCAAGCGGTTGTCCCTGCAGACAGGTCTCGTCTATACTTATGTGCACTCTGATTTCATCACGGAGTCGCCCGACAATTCGGTGAAACGAGAGCAAACGCTTCACTATGTCGGCATCCCCGTCAGTCTGATGTATACCCTATGGCAGGCAGGCCATTTCTCCATCTATGCCAACGGAGGAGGCCAAGCCGACCTGAACGTCAAAGCGACCATGAAAAGCAATGGTGAGAAGAGGGATATCGACAAAGACCGCATGCAATTCTCCGCACTGTTCGGATTAGGCGGTCAATATCAAATAACCCCATACATGGGCATATATGTCGAACCCAGCATGAGGTATTATTTTGACAATGGCAGTGAGGTGGAAAACATTTTCAAGGAGCATCCCTGGAAATTCAGCTTCCATTTCGGATTCCGGTTCAATGTGCCCTGACGGGGGGGTGTCTAACCCACAGAGACCATGAACCGCCGGGAATCCTCCCAGGCGTCAACAAACTGGTCCAAAGGATACTGGTCAGTGTCGTTGGCGCTTTGCGGGTCGTGCACCGTCACGATATCCTTTAAGACATCGACGTGCTGGACGATGACGGCATGGTTGGCCGTCTCTCCCATCTCGACATCCTTGATTTTCTCTGAAGGATAATTCCCTATCAGTTCATTGCCATCGACAGCGACAATCACGTCGTGCCCGGCATTCAGTTCATCGACGAGCATATCGATGCTGCATTCAAACCGCCGGTGCACTTCCAGTCCTGCCATCTCCAGCAATTTTCCGATATGGTAGAGCGGTGTGCCCTCCTTTCTGAGCCAGCGGTGTCTCAAAGCCTCCGCCCTCATCTCCTGTTCATCGAAATCCACCCCTCTTTTCTGCAAGACCAGTTGTTCGCAAGCCAACACACAGTCGTTGCAGTCGGTATCGGCAGCCATGGCGGAATAAGGTATGGAACAAAGCGGAGAGATTCCATCCAAGGTCTGTTTTCCCTTTCTGGCAGGATCAGACTTCGAGGTGAAATCCGGATTGAACTTCCGGTCCACGTCATCATAGAGACCGATGAGCCGAGCCAGTTCATCATCCTGTTTTGCCATTTGCACAATAGCCAATGTCTCCTCAAGGGAAGTCCGTCCCTCGAGGAAGGCATCCAACAACTCATCTGTCAGAACAGTCTTAGCCATTTCATCTACCTCCTTCTTCTTTTAGCGCAGTCCGGCGGAGCGCCTTCATGGCCCTCGTCCTGATATTGTAGACTGCTTCAATCCGCACTTGCAGTTCCTCTGCCACCTGTTGTGGTGAGCATCCCTCGATATCCAGCCGCCGTATCACGAGGATGTATCTTTCCACATCCCGCAACCGCTGTCCCCTCTTTCCTTGTTTCATGAGCAGGAACAACTGTTCGACCTGCATTTGGGCATCCACCTCATCCAGTTGGCGTGTGCTGACTGCATTCTGACTATATAGAGACACCGACGACGTATTTCCTATCAGTTGATTTTTATTTCTGATAAAAAATCTGATCGCGACCCTGTTGAGCCAGGTAAAGAGGGAGCTTCTGAAAGAGAAAGACCTCAGGATGTGGGCATCCACGCCATCCTTACCTGGCCGCATGAGATAGAGATACAATTCATTGACGAATTCATCGTAATCCACATGATAATCGAATATCCTGTCGATGATGGTGATGAACATCGGCATGCACTTTCTGAAGAAGAAAGCATGTGTTATGGCCTCATCGTGCCTGAGCAAGGCATCGACCACCTCCTGCTGCGACAAGTCAGTCCCGTTGACCTCGATGGAGATGTTGTCAGGCATATTTTTCATTCAGCGGAAATGGACGAGAATTACTGATGTGAACCGAAATGGCGCTGAGGAGCCGCACCCTGCCCACTCTGCTGGCGGTTGCTGCTGCGGCTTCCCGTGGTATTTGGAGAAGATTGGTTGTTGCTGGGTTGGTTGAAATGAGGCCTGTTGTTGCCGTTGTTGGAATTAGGCCGGTTGGAATTAGGCCGGTTGCCATTGTTGCTGGGATTGTTGCCGTTGCCAAAATGGCGCTGTGGATTTCCATTGAGGTCCGGTCCTTGTCCGGGACGGTATCCGTTGTTGTTTGAGGGAGGATTTTCATTCCTGAAATTCCTGCCTTGAGAGGAAGGAGCAGGGATATGTCCACGGATAGGTCCGTTGCCGTTGGGAGCGTAATAGTTACGACCTTGATAATAGCTTCTTGTTCCGATATTCCTTCCGCCCCGATAGACGCCCCAGGACTCAGGTCTGCTGAAATAGAAGAGATGCCTGTCGGTATAACGCCCATAGATATTGAGGCTCCACGCCCCCCTGACCCAGTTGAGCGGCCTGTAGAAATAGTTCAACTGCTTATACCGTCTGTATTGCCAAGTTGTGAGGACGAATCTCAGGTCGGAATTTCTCCTTTCCCAGAAAATGCCGAATACGTCATCGTTGATATTGACGTTGAGCAGATAGTCGAGGTTGATCTCATAGACCGCATTCATCTGCTCGGTGGACAGTCTGAGTTCATAAGCCATTTTATCCGTGAGGAACAGAGCCTCACGCTGGGCATACTCATAGCTCATCGCCTGTGCGCTGATGGCAATCACGATGAAGGACACTAATGACAGGATGGTTCGTTTCATGATTCAAGAATTTTGGTTATCTTATGGCATATCAATGAGAGGGGAAGCACATGTGATTGTCCCCGTCATCGAGTGCAAATTTACAAAAAGTAATATACTTGTACAACTGAATGGAGCATATTTTTTCATATAAACGTTGGCAGATTCCGGAAAAAATTATAATTTTGCGTCAAAACAACAACAAATCAATTACCATGATTCAGATCGGAGACAAAGCGCCCGAAGTCCTGGGCTATGATGAGAACGGCAAGGAAGTCCTCCTGAGTGATTTCAAAGGCAAGAAGCTTGTGCTCTATTTCTATCCCAAGGACCTGACTTCGGGATGCACCGCCGAGGCCTGCAACCTGCGCGACAACATGGAAGCCCTCAGTGCGCAGGGTTATGCCGTCGTAGGCGCCAGCGTCGATGACGCCAAGTCACACCAGAAATTCATCGCCAAGCATGAGTTGCCCTTCCCCCTGATAGCTGACACCGAGAAGAAACTGGTGGAGCAGTTTGGCGTATGGGGAGAGAAGAGCATGTATGGCCGAAAATACTTCGGCACGTTCCGCACGACCTTCATCATCAATGAGGAAGGCATCGTGGAGCGAATCATCGGTCCGAAGAAGATCAAGACCAAGGACCACGCCAACCAAATCCTCTCCGGCGAATGACCACGCAGGTTGAGATCACGCTGTCCGCCCGTCCACGCGGCAGTCATCTCGTGACCCATGAGATCATGAGGCAGTTGCCGCCCTTGCCCAAGAGCGGTTTGCTTCATTTGTTTGTCAAGCACACCAGTTGCGGTCTGAGCATCAATGAGAACGCCGACCCTGATGTTCGCCGCGACCTCTCGGCCATTCTCGACCATCTTGTCCCTGAAGACGAACCCTATTATCAGCACACCCTTGAGGGAAGTGACGACATGCCCGCCCATGCCAAGTCGAGCCTAGTGGGTGTGAGTCTGACGATACCCATCACGGGAGGCCGTCTGAACCTCGGCACCTGGCAAGGCATCTATCTCTGCGAGTTCCGCGACTACGGCGGAAGCCGCAAGATAGTGGCCACCATCCTGAGCTGAGGCAGCCCGTTTCCCTTTTCACCCGAATAGAACCCAAACCAGAAAACAACTAAGACTATGATCAACAAGCAACTGTTACAGCCAGAGAGCATTGTGGTGATTGGCGGCAGCAACAACGTCCACAAACCCGGTGGGGCCGTTGTCCGCAACCTCATCAGCGGCGGATATTCCGGCGTGCTCCGCATCGTCAACCCCAAGGAAGACGAAGTGCAAGGCATCAAGGTTTTCCATGACGCCAAGGAACTTCCCCCCACTGACCTTGCCGTGGTTGTCATTCCCGCCAAGTTATGTCCTGCCACGGTGAAGTTGCTCGCCTCGGAGAAGGGCGTGAAGGCCTTCATCATCATCTCTGCAGGATTCGGCGAGGAGACCCAGCAAGGCGCAGCCTACGAGCAAGAGATCATCGACACCTGCGAACAGTATGGAGCCGCCCTGATCGGTCCCAACTGCATCGGTCTGCTCAACTCCTGGCATCACAGTGTCTTCACCAAACCCATACCCAACCTCAACCCCCAGGGAGTGGATTTCATCTCCGGGTCAGGAGCCACCGCCGTCTTCATTCTGGAGTCGGCTGTCATCAAGGGCTTGCAGTTCAACTCCGTCTGGAGCATCGGCAACGGCAAGCAGATCGGCATTGAGGACGTGTTGCAGTACATGGATGAGCATTTCGACCCCGACCGCGACTCGAAAGTGAAGTTGCTTTACATCGAGAGTATCAGCAATCCCGACAAGTTGCTCTTCCATGCCGGATCACTCATCCGCAAAGGCTGCCGCATCGCCGCCATCAAGGCCGGCAGTTCTGAGAGCGGAAGCCGTGCCGCCTCCTCACACACAGGCGCCATCGCCAGCAGCGACTCCGCGGTGGAAGCCCTTTTCCGCAAGGCCGGCATCGTGAGGTGTTTCTCAAGGGAGGAACTCACCACGGTGGGCTGCATCTTCACCCTGCCACCCATCAAGGGCAACAACATTGCCATCGTCACCCATGCCGGCGGTCCCGGCGTGATGCTGACCGATGCCCTGTCGAAAGGCGGTCTTTCTGTTCCCCCGCTCGACCCTGCCATCGGTGAGGAACTGAAGCAGCAGCTCTTCCCCGGAGCCTCTGTTGCCAACCCCATTGACATATTGGCCACCGGAACGCCCGAACAACTTGGCAAGGCCATCGACTACTGCGAGAACCGTTTCGACAATATCGATGCCATCATGGTCATCTTCGGCACCCCTGGACTCGTGCAACTCTACGAGACCTATGATGTGCTGCACAAGAAAATCCTGGAATGCAAGAAACCCGTCTTCCCCATCCTGCCCAGTCTTCACACGGCAGGTCCCGAGGTAGAGGAATTTCTCAAGAAAGGCCATGTGAACTTCAGCGACGAGGTGACCCTGGCCACCGCCCTGACCCAGGTGATGCGCACCCCACCCCCAGCCCCACCTGAGATCGAGTTGTTTGGCGTGGATGTTCCCCGCATCCGTGACATCATCTCAGGCATCAAGGAGAGCGGTTACATCTCCCCCAACCTCGTGCATGATCTTCTCAGTTGCGCAAGGATACCGATGGTGCCCGAGTTTGTGAGCGACAAGATCGACGAGGTGGTCGGTTTCGCTGAACGCACCGGTTATCCCGTAGTGGCCAAAGTAGTGGGTCCCGTTCACAAGAGCGACGTGGGCGGCGTGACGCTGAACATCAAGAGCGCCGAACATCTGCGGATGGAATTCAAGCGCATGATGAAGATTGAGGGAGCCACGTCGGTAATGGTTCAGAAGATGCTGAAAGGCACCGAACTGTTTATCGGCGCCAAATACGAATCGCGTTTCGGCCATATCGTGCTTTGCGGACTGGGCGGTATCTTCGTGGAGGTGTTGAAGGATGTGAGCAGCGGTCTGGCCCCTTTGTCCTATGCCGAAGCCTATTCGATGATCAAGTCGCTGCGTGCCTACAAGATCATCAAGGGCACACGCGGTCAAGCCGGCCTCAACCAGGCGAAGTTTGCCGAAGTCATCGTCCGTCTCTCCACCCTGTTGCGTTTTGCCACTGAAATCAAGGAGATGGACATCAACCCTCTGCTTGCTGATGCCGATGGTGTCACAGCCGTGGATGCCCGAATCTATATAGAGAAATAAAAGAAGTATGTTTTTCATGGGCGGCACTTGCCGCCCATGAAAAATGAAATATTATCCGCAGTGGAAATACTGGTTGACCAACCGCTGTATATCCTCATCACATCCTTTGAGGTCGCTGCGCAGCGAGCGGTCGTTGAAGGCCCGTAGTTGTCGGATGATGCTGTCGATCATCGCCTTGCTGAACACTCCGTCACGCTCATAATACTCCCGTTGTTTTTCGAGGCAGTCCGCCGAAGCCGCGCAACTGTCAGGCAGTTGGGCCAGTTGGGCGAGTCTCTGTTCATTGGCCTTGTCATGGATGTTCACATTGACGTAGGTCTGTGCAGCCACCTCCAGAGCATTCTCCATCTCGAAGCCATGGCGGCAAGCCACGCAGAGGCCAGCCATCAACTGGTAGAGATCGGCCGACCCATCCGGCGACCGCATCTCGACCGTCTGTTTCAATGTCGTGTCCACGTTTGACTCCACCTCTTTTGGATTGACGATGCGGCACATGTCCTTTCCCGCAGTCCATCCCAGCGGCACTCTGACCAATACCGACCTGTTGCGGTCACCCCAGCACACATTGGTGGGAGCCTCCTGATGCGGCACGAGTCTGAAATACGACATCGGATTCTTGTTGCCGAACGCGGTGATGCTCGGTGCGAGCACCATCATGCCTGCAATCATCCTGCGGGCATCATCACTGAGTTGACCACCATTGAGCATCATATTACGTCCATCCTTCATCAAGCGCATGTGGATATGCAGTCCGGACCCAGCTTTTCCGGTTGTGATTTTCGGTGCGAAAGTCACGTTGAGTCCCATCTGATAGGCCAGGTTGCGGATGACCCATTTTGCAAGCATCAACTGGTCGGCAGCCCATTCCGCGCGGACCGGCAGGAACTCAATTTCATTCTGCTCATAGACCTTGCCGTCGAGCACAAAATTGCCTACTTCTGAATGGCCGTATTTGATCTGTCCGCCCGTCTGAGCGATATAGAGCATGCATTTAGCCCTGAACTCATTGGCCTTGGCATAAGGAGCCGACTCATGGTAGCCATGCTGGTCGATGGCAGGGAAATAGCCATCATCGTCGAAGATGACATAATATTCCAATTCGCCCATGGCCTGGAATTCCATGCCTGTGACCTTCGTGAAGGCCCGACTTGCCTTGGCCAGCGTCTGTTCGGGAGCGCTGTCAAGGAGTTTTCCATCCTTATCGAAGAAAGAGCACAACATACAGAGCGTGGGAATCTCGGCAAAGGGATCCTGGAATGCTGTGGCATATCTGGGCATCACATAGAGGTCGCTGCTGTCGGCCTCAACGAAGGAGAACAAACTGCTGCCATCGACTCTTTCCCCACAGGTGAGGATTGTTTCGAGATACAGCCGATCGGTAATGACGAAGTTGAGGGTTTTCAGTTTTCCATCCCCTCCGGGATACATGAAATTGACCATTTGGATGTCATGAGCCTCGATATACCTGATGATATCGTCTCTGGTGAAATCACTTTGCGGTTTTTGCAGGAATGCCACCACTTTGTTGGCATTCATAGCAAGTTGATTGTAGTTGTCCATATAGATTTAAGTGTTGAAGAATATTTTAAGCAAAATTATTCAAAATTCCGAAGATAACCAAATATAATGGCCAAATAGTTTTTGTTTCCACTTTTTTTATGTACTTTTGTGGCTAAATGAGGTAACAAAGTCATTCATTAAACAACAATTAACAAGAAAATCACCTATTTTTATTATGTATTGGAACGAGAGCATTGAATGCATGAGTCGTGAGCAATTGCGCGAGATTCAGAGCCGAAGACTGAAAAAGATTGTGAGTTACGTGTATCACAACACCCCATTTTACCGAAAGAAATTCCAAGAGATGGACCTTACGCCTGATGACATTCAGAGTATTGATGACATCACGAAGTTGCCCTTCACCAATAAGACCGACCTGCGCGACACCTACCCCTTTGGTCTGGCCGCAGTTCCGATGAGTCAGATTGTGCGCATCCACGCCTCCTCCGGCACGACCGGCAAACCCGTCGTGGTGCTTTACACCCGCAAGGATCTCACCATGTGGGAAGAGAGCATCTCGCGCGCCTTCACCGCCTACGGAGCCACCAAGGAAGACATATTCCAGATTTCCTACGGCTATGGCCTTTTCACCGGAGGACTCGGCGCCCATGACGGAGCCACCAACATCGGTGCCAGTGTCATCCCCATGTCATCCGGCAATACCCAGAAGCAGATCACGCTGATGCACGATTTTGGAGCGACAGCCCTTTGCTGCACCCCCTCCTATGCCATGTTCCTGGGCGAGGCCATGCGCGAGTCAGAATGGCCCAGGGAAGAATTCAAACTGCGCATCGGAGCCTTTGGTGCTGAGCCATGGACAGAGAATATGCGTGTGAAGTTGGAGGAGTCGCTGGGCATCAAGGCCTACGACATCTACGGACTGAGTGAGATCTGCGGTCCCGGTGTCGGTTTCGAGTGCGAGTGTCAGAACGGCACCCATCTCAACGAAGACTACTTCCTGCCTGAGATCGTGAATCCCGAGACCGGCGAGCCACTGCCTGAAGGACAGTTTGGTGAGCTCTGCTTCACCCATCTGACGAAAGAAGGCATGCCCCTGCTGCGCTACCGCACCCACGACCTCACCGCCCTTCACTACGACAAATGCGAGTGCGGCCGCACACTGGTCCGCATGGACCGCATCCTCGGCCGTTGCGACGACATGCTGATTATCCGTGGTGTGAACGTCTTCCCGTCGCAGATTGAGTCCGTCATTCTGAAGCAGGAAGAGTTTGAGCCCCACTTCATGTTGGAGGTCGACCGCGTGAACAACACTGACACCAGTCTGTTGAAGGTGGAAGTGAAGGAAGAATATTTCACCGACAACATGTCCGACATGGTCGGTTTGCAGAAGAAACTCGAAGGCGAGCTCCGCAGTGTGATCGGCATCGGTTTCAAGGTGAGGCTTGTGGAGCCCAAGGGCATCGAGCGCTCCACCGGCAAGGCCAAGCGCGTGATAGACAAGAGAAAGTTATAAACCTTAATAAAACCAGCATACTATGTTAGCAAAGCAATTATCGATTTTTCTTGAGAACAAGTCAGGTCGTCTGACAGAAGTCACCGAGGTACTCGGCAAAGCAGGAGTCAACCTGACTGCCATGAGCATCGCCGACAATTCCGACTTCGGCATTCTCCGCTGCATCGTGAGTGATCCAGAGAAAGCATACAAAGAGTTAAAAGGAGCCCATTTCACGGTCCGTCTCACCGATGTGATCGGATTCACCTGTCCCAACACCCCCGGTTCTCTCTCTCTGGTGCTGAAATACCTCTCCGACGCAGGAGTATTCATTGAATACATGTACTCGTTCAGCAACGGCGACGTGGCCCATGTCGTCATCCGTCCCTCTAACCTGGAAGTCTGCGAACAGATTCTGGAGTCGAAGAAAGTGGACCTCTTAGCTGCAAGCGACCTCTACAGACTTTAAGTTGACCTGTGCCACCCCTCCCCACCGGACGGGTGGCACATGTTGATGCCCAACCTCAAATCGCATACGAATATGAAAAGAACCCTTATTGCCC
The DNA here is from genome assembly GCA_902776475.1 of uncultured Prevotellaceae bacterium. Classification (GTDB taxonomy): domain Bacteria; phylum Bacteroidota; class Bacteroidia; order Bacteroidales; family Bacteroidaceae; genus Prevotella. The sequence continues at coordinate 50,503 of CACYQD010000013.1, forward strand.
TTGGGGCAGTCCTTTTATCCATGAACATGAATGCTCAAAATGCTCCCCAGCTGCGCGCCGACAACATCGACGAGGTGATCGCAGCCATGACCTTAGAAGAAAAAGCCAAAATTCTCGTGGGAGGTGCCAACAACTTTTTCAGTGACGGAGCTGTAGTCGGCGGTGAAGCCAGTCTTGTGGCCGGTGCTGCCGGTACGACAGCCGCCATTCCCCGCCTCGGCATCCCAGCCACGGTCTTGACCGACGGTCCTGCCGGTGTGCGCATCAACCCCACCCGCGAGGGCACCACCCAGACTTTTTATGCCACCGGTTTTCCCATAGGCACCTGTCTGGCCTCCACATGGAACACCGAATTGGTGAGAGAGGTGGGCAAGGCCATCGGCGATGAGACCAAGGAATATCGTTGCGACGTGATCCTCGGACCCGGTATGAACCTGCACCGCAACCCCCTCTGCGGCCGCAACTTTGAATATTACAGCGAAGACCCCTTGCTCACCGGCAAGATAGCCGCCGCCTACATCAATGGCGTGCAGGAAGAGGGTGTCGGCGTGAGTGCCAAGCATTTCGCCGTGAACTCACAGGAGACCGACCGCACGAGTGTTGACGAGCGGGTATCCCCCCGTGCAGCCCGAGAGCTCTATCTCCGCGGTTTTGAGATTGCCGTGAGGGAAAGTGCCCCTTGGACGATCATGGCCTCTTACAACAAAGTGAACGGCACCTATTCGATGGGCAACCATGACCTGTTGACCAAGATTCTCCGTGACGATTGGGGATACCAAGGCATGGTGATGACTGACTGGATCGGCATTCGTGAGGGTTTGCGCACCATCGACGAAGTACATGCCGGCAACGACCTCATGGAACCCGGTCAGCAAAAGCAGTCGGATGAGATTGTGGAAGGAGTGAAGAGCGGCAAGCTGTCGATCAGCGATGTGGACCGCAATGTGCGCCGCATGCTCGAGTATATCGTCAAGACCCCCAGTTTCCGCCATTATGCCGCCACCAACCAACCCGACCTGAAGGGTCACGCGCAGATCACCCGTCAGACTGCCACCGAAGGCATCGTGATGCTGAAGAACAATGGCGCCCTGCCCTGGAATGTGAATGGACAAGGCATCAAGACCGTAGCCCTCTTTGGAGTGAATTCCTACGATTTCCTGTCAGGAGGCACCGGTTCGGGCTGTGTTCATACCCCGTACGTGGTCGATATGGTGGAAGGTCTGAAGAACGTCGGCATCAGTTCATCCCCTACCCTGACTGAGATTTACCGCAAATACATCGACTATGCCAGGGTGAAATTCCAGGCAGACCGCCATCCTGCCCGTTGGTATCAGATGGAAATGTTTGGTCAGCAGAAATATCCTGAGATTGCCATCAGTCAGATCTGCGCCAACAATGAGGTCAAGAACTCCGATGCCGCCATTGTCACCATCGGCCGTCAGGCAGGAGAAGGTGTTGACCGTGAGATTGAAGGCGAGTTCAACCTCTCGGAGGAAGAGCGTCAGATGATTTTCGATGTCTGCAACGTCTTCCATGCCGCCGGCAAGCCCGTCATCGTGATCATCAACTCCGGTTCGGTGATAGAGACCGCCTCCTGGAGCAGTTATCCCGATGCCATCCTCTGCGCCTGGCAGCCTGGAGAAGAAGGAGGCAATTCCGTGGCCGACATCCTCACCGGCAAGGTCAATCCCTCCGGCAAGTTGACGATGACCTGGCCCATCTCCGTGGCCGACCATCCCTCAACGAAGAATTTCCCCGGCAACCTCGACTATTTCTCCTATGCCTCCATGATCTCCAACGGTGTTCCCGTACCAGGCCATGCCTACACCAACCATGAGGAAGGCATCTACGTCGGTTACCGTCATTTCGACACCCGCCGGCAAGCCGTTGCCTACCCCTTCGGCTATGGTCTGAGCTACACCACCTTTGAGTACAGCAAGCCTGTCGTATCTCAGAAAGGCAGTCAGATTGAGGTGAGCATCACCATCAAGAACACCGGCAAGGTTGCAGGCAAGGAAATCGCCCAGGTCTATGTGAGTGCCCCCAAGGGCCAGCTGGACAAACCAGCCAAGGAGTTGAAAGCCTTTGGCAAGACCCGTGAGTTGAAGCCCGGTGAGAGTCAGACCCTGAAGATGGCCCTTCAGCACAGAGACCTCGCCTCCTTTGACGAGTCGCAGAGTGCTTGGGTGGTGGATGCCGGCACCTATGTCTTCCATATCGGCGCCAATGTGAGCGACATCCGCTCCACCGCATCGCTGAATGTAAAAGCCCTTTTGGAGAAGACGAGCACCGCCCTGTTGTTGCAAAAATAAGAAAATAAAAACATAATAACCTATTAAAGATATCCAAACCAAACCCACTATGACGAACAAGAAATATGGTCATTTCGATGATGCGCAACGAGAGTACGTCATCACCGACCCCCAGACCCCATGGCCTTGGATCAATTACCTCGGCAACGAGGACTTTTTCTCCCTGATCAGTAATACCGCCGGCGGCTACTCCTTCTACAAGGACGCCAAGTTCCGCCGTCTGACCCGTTACCGCTACAACAACGTACCGATGGACAACGGCGGCCGCTACTTCTACATCAAGGACGGCGACACAGTATGGAATCCCGGGTGGAAGCCCTGCAAGACCCCCCTCGACTTCTACGAGTGCCGTCACGGCATGAGTTATACCCGCATCAACTCCCGCAAGAACGGTATCGAGGCCAGCGTGCTCTTCTTCGTTCCTCTGAAAAACTGGTGTGAGGTACAGAAACTGACCCTGAAGAACACCACTTCCGAAGAGCGCAGTCTGAAACTCTTCTCCTTTGCAGAATGGTGCCTGTGGAACGCCGCCACCGACATGGAGAATTTCCAGCGCAACTTCTCCACCGGCGAGGTGGAGATTGAGGGTTCGGTCATTTATCACAAGACCGAGTACCGCGAGCGCCGCAACCACTACGCCTACTACAGCGTGAATGTTCCCATCGACGGTTTCGACACCGACCGCGAGACCTTCGTCGGTCTCTACAATGGTTTTGACCATCCCGATGCAGTGGAGGAAGGCAAGCCCCGCAACAGCCATGCCCACGGCTGGAGTCCCATCGCCTCGCACTATATCGAGGTGAAGCTGGCACCCGGCGAGAGCCGTGACCTGATCTTCGTGCTCGGCTATGTGGAGAACAAGCAAGAAGAGAAGTTCATCGCACCCCAAGTCATCAACAAGGAGAAAGCCCTCGCCACCATCGCCCGTTTTGACACGACGGAGAAGGTGGATGCCGCTTTCGCACAATTGCATCAATATTGGGACGACCTGCTCGACATCTTCGTCGTCGATACCGGCAACGACAAACTCGACCGGATGGTGAACATCTGGAACCAATACCAGTGCATGGTGACCTTCAACATGTCGCGCTCCGCCTCCTTCTTCGAGAGCGGCATCGGCCGCGGTATGGGTTTCCGCGACTCCAACCAAGACTTGGTCGGCTTTGTCCACCAGATTCCCGAGCGTGCCCGTCAGCGCATCATCGACATCGCCTCAACGCAGTTCCCCGATGGCGGTTGCTACCACCAATATCAACCCTTGACCAAGCGTGGCAACAATGATATCGGCGGTGGTTTCAACGACGACCCCTGCTGGCTGATTTTCGGAACGGTGGCCTATATCAAGGAGACCGGTGACTTCAGCATTCTCGAAGAGCCCGTCCCGTTCGACAACCAGCCCGGCAGTGAAGTATCGTTGATGGAGCATCTGAAAGTGTCGTTCGACCATGTGGTGAATAATCTTGGTCCTCACAAGTTGCCCCTCATCGGCCGTGCCGACTGGAATGACTGTCTGAACCTCAACTGTTTCTCCTGGGATCCCAATGAGTCGTTCCAGACCACAGAAAACAAGACCGAAGGCACCCAGGCAGAGAGTCTGATGATCGCCGGTCTGTTTGTTGTCACCGGCAACGAGTACATCTCACTCTGCCGTAAGATGGGCAACATGGCGGAAGCCGACCGTGCCCGCAAGCATGTCGATGAGATGGTGGCCGCAGTGAAACGCGACGGCTGGGACGGAGAGTGGTATCTCCGCGCCTACGACTATTATGGCCGCAAGATCGGTTCGAAGGAGAACGAAGAAGGCAAGATCTTCATCGAGAGCCAGGGCTGGTGCACAATGGCCTGTATCGGTCAGGAAGAAGGCATGGTGGAGAAATCGCTTGACTCGGTGAAGAAATACCTGGAATGCGAGCATGGCATCGTACTCAACAATCCCGCCTTCACCAAATATATCTACGAATACGGTGAGATCAGCAGCTATCCAGAGGGCTACAAAGAGAATGCCGGTATCTTCTGCCACAACAACCCATGGGTGATCATCGGCGAGACCCTTGCCGGCCGTGGTGACGACGCATGGAACCATTACCGCAAGATCCTGCCCAGTTATGTGGAGGAGAAGTTCAGCACGCTGCACAAGGTGGAGCCCTACGTGAACTGCCAGATGGTGGCCGGCAAGGATGCCGCCCGTCCCGGTGAAGGCAAGAACAGTTGGCTGACCGGCACCGCCGCCTGGATGTGGCTCACGGTGAGTCAGTACATTCTTGGCATCAAGCCCGACTACAACGGTCTGGTCATCGATCCCTGTGTGCCCTCCACCGCCCAGGAGTTTTCCGTGAAGCGCAAATTCCGCGATGCCGAATACCGCATCCGCATCTCCAATCCCAAGGGTGTCAACCGCGGTGTACTCAGCGTGGAGGTAGATGGAGTGCTGATGGAAGGCAATACCATCCTGTATGAATCCGGTTGCCACGAAGTGGTCGTGGTGATGGGATAAGCAGTACTACCCAACAGAAATCCCCTTGCAGAGGCGCTCTGCAAGGGGATTTTCTGTTTCAACTGACGGTAGTCCGGGTAGTCGGAATAAGACCTGAGTAATCGGACGAAGTCAGAATGATCTGACGAGGGTCAGTCCTTTTTGGTCAGTCCGTCAACCACATCCTGTGCATTGTCGTTGAGGTTGATATTTCTGGTGGTCTTGGCCTCGATGCTGCCAGCCCTCATGATATCAGCCATGTCCACTCCCGTGGCAGAATGGATGACGTCGAAAGCCTGTTTGATGGCCACCGGCACATTGCCTGACATGGAAGACACCCCGCCACCATCACTGCTGTAGATGTTGACATCCTTGATAGCGCTGATCGGCTTGGCCACATTCTCAACGATTTGCGGCAGGACTTCGATGATCATCTGCACGACGGCGGCATTGTTGTATTTCTTGTAAGCCTCAGCCTTCTTGTCCATGGCCTGAGCCTCAGCCTCACCCTTCTTGAGGATGGCGTAAGCCTCAGCCTCGCCCTTGGCCTTGATACCCTGTGCCTCCTGTTCCAATTTGTAACGTGCAGCATCAGAAGCCGCATTTTGTGCCATGGCCTGCTGTTCAGCCTCATAACGCTGAGCTTCAGCCACTCTCTTGCGCTGCTCGAGGTCAGCCTCTGCCTGTTTCTGGATCTGATATTTGTCGGCATCAGCCTGTTTCTCGATCTCAGCAGCCAGTTTGTTGATCCGTATCTCAATCTGTTCGTGTGAGAGCACCTGTTCGCGACGGGTCTTCTCAATCTCAGCCTCGACCGTTTTCACGTTGATGGTCTTCTGCTGTTCCTGCTGTTGGATGGCATAAGCAGCATCTGCATCAGCCTGTGCGGTATCGGCCTGCAGTTTCAGTGCGGCACGTTTCAGAGCGAGTTCATTGTTCTTGATGGCGATTGCCGTATCGGCATCAACCCTGGCGGCGTTGGCCTCCCGGTCAGCATGAGCCACCTCAATTTTCACGTCACGCTCGGCATTGGCCCTGTTGATGGAAGCGTCCTTCTTGATTTTGGCCGTGTTGTCAGCACCCAGGTCATGGATGAGTCCCTCACGGTCGGTGACGTTCTGGATATTGCAGCTGATGATTTCTATTCCCAGTTTGCTCATGTCAGGCGAAGCCTTCATCATGACCTGGTCGGAGAAGCCGTCACGGTCCGTATTCAGTGAGCGGAGGTCGAGCGTACCGATGATCTCACGCATGTTACCTTGCAGAGAATCCTGAAGTTGTGATGCGATCTCCTCGGGCGTCATATTGAGGAAGTTTTTAGCAGCGAGTCTGGTACCCTCCGACGTGGGAGTAACCCTGATTTTGGCCACGGCGTCCACATCCACGTTGATGAAGTCGTTGGTGGGGACACTTTCCTCCGTCTTGATATCGACCGTGATTTGTCCGAGATAGACCTTGTCGAGCCGCTCGAGGAAAGGCACCCTGAATCCGCCAGATCCAATGAGCACTCTGGGTTCCTTGCTCAGACCCGAGATGATGAAAGCATACGAAGGAGGAGCCTTGACGTATGACATTCCAACGAAAATGACCAGCAGCAGAATAACGATGGCTGCGATAAGATAAATGGTGGGTTCCATAAGATAGAATTTTAAAGTTTTGGTTTGTTGTTAACTCTTCATTTTACTATAAAGAACAATCTGGAGTTTCAATCTATCACCAGAAATGAAATTTGTCTAAAAAACACGGAAAATGGATAATTATATATATATTTGTAGTCGAATTCGACAAGAGATGATTTAGAAGAGGAAAACAGAACATGTTAGAGAAACTGCTTAGAATCGCAGGCATGGATAAGCCAGAGAGGAAAGACATCGCATTGACCCTGTCGAGCGGTGGAGCCCGAGGTCTGGCACATATCGGTGCGATAGAGGTGTTGGAAGAGCAAGGCTATCACATCACCTCGCTGTCGGGCTGTTCGATGGGCGCCCTGATCGGCGGAGTCTATGCGGCCGGCAAACTGCAAGAATTCCGGGAGTGGATGAAAGGCATCGACCGCAAGAAGATGCTGGAGCTGACCGATTTCTCCTTGTCGCTGAACCACATCGTCAAGGGCGACCGTATCATAGAGGCCATCATGGAGTTTGTGCCCGACGTAGCCATCGAAGACTTGCCTATCCCCTATTGTGCCGTGGCTACAGACTGGACTTCTGGCCGTGAAGTAGTGTTCCGCACCGGGAGCCTTTTCGAGGCCATCCGCGCCAGCATCTCCCTTCCCTCATTCTACAAACCGGTGCATCGCGGAGGGATGATACTCATCGACGGCGGCGTGGTCAACCCCATTCCGCTGAACCGTGTGGAGCGTCACAAAGGAGACCTTCTTGTGGGTGTGGACGTCAGCGGTCACGACTACAAGGCCCAGGAGAATATGAAGCACGAAATCTCCGAGCGCCGCAAGAGCAGCAAGTCGTTAGCGACCCAGATACTCAACAAGTTGATTCCCGACAACATCGACTTCAATTACTACACGATGCTCTCGCGCACCAGTTCGATGATGATCCGCCAGAATGCCAAGCTCATGGCACAACTGATGAAACCCGACATTCTTGTTGACATCCAGATGAGCCGTTATGGAGGTTTTGATTATGACAAATCCGAGAAACTGATCGCCATCGGACGGCAGAAGACGCAGAAGGCCGTCAGCAAATACGTTGAGCAGTCACAGCGAAAGACCAAGAAAACACATTTTGACCTATAAACCAAACCCAAAAAAGATGAAATGTAAATGTATGAAAACCGTCCTCATTCTGGCCATACTGCCGTTTGTGGGAATCTCCTTGAAAGCACAAGACGGGCTGGACCGATCAGCCACCGAAGTCATCAACGACATGTCACCCGGATGGAATCTCGGCAACACCCTTGAGGCCACCACGAGTTGGACAGGAGCAGCCCTATGGAACAACAAGGGCGGGCTTGGCGCCGAGACAGGCTGGCAGGACACCAAGACCACTCAGGCCATCATTGATTTCGTGAAGAGCCTGGGTTTCAAGAGTATCCGCATCCCCTGCGCCTGGGCTTTCGGACATATCAGCAATGCAGCGACCTACGAGATCGACAGTCAATGGATGGCCCGTGTGAAAGAAGTGGTGGATTACTGCATCAACGACGGGCTCTATGTGGTCTTGAACGACCATTGGGACGGAGGTTGGCTCGACGACCAGATGAAAGACACCAATCCCGCCACCATTGAGAGGAACAAGACGATTCTGACAGCCCTTTGGACACAGATAGCCAACGCATTCAAGGACTATGACGAGCATCTCCTCCTTGCCGGCATGAACGAGCCCCCTGCCGACAACCAAACTACGACAAACAACGTGATACAGTACAACCAGGCCTTCGTGGATGCCGTGCGCGCCACTGGCGGCAACAACACCCGGCGCATCCTGGTGGTGCAGGGTCCATCGACCAATATCTACCACACCTGTGATTTCATGGCAGGCAAGATGCCGACAGACGTGACAGAGGGCAAACTGGCCATAGAAATACATTATTACAACCCCTGGCAGTTTTGGGGCATGGAAAAAGACGAGTCGTGGGGAAAAGTCTTCTATTATTGGGGCCAGGGCAACCACCTCAGCGGTTCCTCCCACAATGCCACCTGGGGTGAGGAAGAAGACATGAAGAATCAACTTCAGATGATGAAGACCAACTTCGTGGACAAGGGTTACCCTGTGGTGATTGGAGAATTCGGTGCCAACTGGCGCGACCTGTCCTCCCTGCCCAATGAGAGTCAGGAGAAGCACAATGCCTCCATCAAGTCACACTATCGCGAACTGCACCGCCTGTGCAAGGAGATGGGAGGAATGGTTCCGATGACATGGGACACGAACTACCGCAATCAGGAGGGGACCAAAGGATGCATGACCATCGTCGACCGCAAGACGCTGACCGTCTTCGGCACCTACGCCATGGAAGGCATCAACGAGATCTACCCGCGCCCATCCGATTCATCCATCCATTCCGCCATGCAGTCAAGCGGTTCCTCCGAAACCATCTATACCCTTCAAGGCATCCGCATCAGTGGTGAACCAACGATGAAGGGAGTCTATATCATCAACGGCAAGAAACACCTCAAATAACGATACCATGAAAACAAGCAAAACAATCCTCCAAGTCCTGTTTCCTTGTGCCCTCGTCCTGTTGCTGACCTCATGCGGCGGTCAGAAATGGTCAGAACGCCAAGTGGATTCCTTCATGCTTGTCGAACAGCGCGGCGGTCCCACTTTGGGCTATTCACCCACATCCGGAGTGAAACTGCTCACCGTTGACGGCTATGCCTTCAAGGACCTGAACCGCAACGACACGCTTGATGCCTATGAAGACTGGCGTCTTACGCCACAGGAGCGCTCAGCCGACCTGGCCTCCCAACTATCTATAGAAGAAATCGCCGGTCTGATGCTCTACAGCAGTCATCAGTCCGTTCCCATGAAGGACGGGATGGGGTTCGGAGCCTCCATGTACAATGGGAAGCCCTTTGACGAGAGTGGAGCGAAGTCCTCCGACCTATCCGATGACCAGAAGAAGTTTTTGAAGGACGACCATCTGCGTGCAGTCCTGATGACCAATGTAGAAAGTCCGGAAGTTGCCGCAGTCTGGAACAACAACATGCAGGCATTTGTCGAGGGACTTGACCACGGCATCCCCGCGAACACCAGTTCAGACCCCCGCCACGAGGCGAAGGCCACTGCAGAGTTCAATGCCGGTGCTGGTGGACAGATTTCCCTATGGCCCACATCCCTCGGTCTGGCCGCCACGTTTGATCCTCAGCAAGTTTACCGTTTCGGAGAGATAGCCTCAGAAGAATACCGCGCTCTTGGTATTGCCACGGCCCTGTCGCCCCAGGTAGATATTGCCACCGAACCACGCTGGTTCCGTTTCAGCGGCACCTTCGGAGAAGACCCACAGCTCTCCACTGATATGGCCCGCGCCTACTGCGATGCTTTCCAAACCACACCAGACGCCAAGGGGTGGGGTTCGAAGAGTGTCAATGCGATGGTGAAGCACTGGTATGGCTACGGCGCACAAGAGGGCGGCCGTGACTCCCATTTCGCTTCCGGCAAATTCGCCGTCTATCCCGGCAACAACCGTGAGGAGCACAAGCGCTCTTTTGTGGAGGGAGCTTTCCATCTTGAAGGCGGCACGGGGATGGCCTCCGCTGTGATGCCCATCTACAGCATCTTATGGAACCAAGACCCCTCCGGCGAGAATGTGGGAGGCAGTTTCAGCCAATGGATGATAGAGCAGCAGCTCCGCAAGGAAGCGAAATTCGAGGGTGTCATCTGCACCGACTGGGGCATTACCAAGGACATGAAAGTCCTTGACAGTCCGATAGGTGGCAAGCCCTGGGGCGTGGAGCACCTGTCGGAAGCCGAGCGCCACTACAAGATCCTGCAGGCCGGTGTTGACCAGTTTGGCGGAAACAACGAGATCGGTCCCGTGCTTGAGGCCTATCAGATGTGGAGCGAAGCAAAAGGAGAGCAGAATGCCCGCGAGCGTTTTGAACTCTCAGCCCGCAGGCTGTTGCTCAACATGTTTCGTGTGGGACTGTTTGAGAACCCCTATCTCGACCCCGCCGAGACCCAGAAGATCGTAGGCAACCCCGGGTTCATGAAAGAAGGATATGAAGCCCAGTTGAAGTCAGTCGTCATGCTGAAGAACCACGCCCAGGCATTGCCGCAGAAGGACAAGAAGAAAGTCTATGTGCCCAAGCGTCATTTCCCAGCCATTCCCGGCATGTGGGGCGGCATCTCTGAAGAAAAGACCGAGGAACCCATCGATCTGGCTTTGGTGCGGAAATTCTATGACGTTGTAGAGAAACCCGAAGAAGCAGATTTCGCCCTCTGTCTGATTCAGGAGCCAAGCACCGGTGTCGGTTACAGTCTTGCCGATGTGAGGAGAGGAGGCAACGGCTACATGCCGCTCAGTCTGCAGTATGATGACTATACCGCCACCGATGCCCGCGAAGTGAGCATTGCCGGCGGCGACCCGCTGGAGAAGACCACCAACCGCAGTTTCAGGGGAAAGACCATTAAGACATACAACCGCGATGACATGTTGCTGGTGACCGACACCAAGAAGGCGATGGGCGACAAGCCCGTGGTGGTGGTTGTGGAGACGGGGCGTCCTGTCGTACTGGCAGAGATAGAACCCTATGCCGACGTTGTCCTCATCTCCTTCAATGTGCAGCATCAGGCCCTGCTCGACATCATCAGCGGCAAGGCAGAGCCATCGGCCCTGTTGCCCATGCAGATGCCAGCAGACATGAAGACGGTGGAGGAACAGCAGGAAGACGTTCCCCGCGACATGCGCTGCTATCAAGATGCCGATGGTCACACCTACGACTTCGCCTTCGGCATGAACTGGAGCGGTGTGATCAGCGACGAACGAGTGAAGAAATACAAATAATAACAGAGGGTTTTCTCCAATAAACATGGAAAACCATCACATCACAAGCAAGATATGAAACTGAGATATTTGCTCTGTATCATGATGCTGCTTGCTGTGGGAGAATCCGTGGCAGGAACAATTGAGCGAAAGAAGTTGAACTTCAACGCAGACTGGCGATTATGTGTCGGCGACTATCCCCAAGCAGTGGATTCAGCATATAACGATGGCCAGTGGCAACGAGTGACATTGCCCTATGCTTTTAACGGCCATGAAGCCTTCCGCAAGGACATTGTCGATCTGACAGACACCATCTGTTGGTATAGAAAAACCTTTTCATTGTCAAAGACCGATGTGCAAGGCAAGGTCTTCATTGAGTTCGAGGGTGCGCGCCAGGGCGCCGATGTATGGCTGAACGGCCATCATCTGGGTTTCAGCGAAAACGGCGTGATGGCCTTTGGTTTCGACCTCACGCCCTATGTCAAAGAGGGAAGAAACATTCTGGCTGTCCGTTGTGACAACAGTTGGACATACCGTTCGCGCAAGCATGACAGCCGCTACCAATGGAACGACAAGAACTTCAATGCCAACTATGGCGGCATTCCGAAGAACGTCTATCTGCACGTCACAGGCAAGCTCTATCAGACGTTGCCCCTGTATTCCGACCTTGGAACGACAGGCACCTACATCTACGCCACGGATTTCGACATCCCCAACCACAAGGCCGTCATCCATGCCGAGTCGCAGGTGAGGAACGAGGATGATGCGGCGCGCTCCTTCACCTTTGAGGCCAAGGTGCACAATGCCGAAGGCGTGGAAGTGGCACGGTTCAATGGTGAGCGCATCACCCTGCAACCCGGTGAGACACGCACCGTGGCGGTCAGTCAAGAAATGAGTGGAATGCATTTCTGGTCATGGGGTTATGGCTATCTTTATACCGTCAAGACACGACTAAAGGCAGAGGACGGTTCTGTCATTGACGATGTCATCACCCGCACAGGTTTTCGCAAGACACAATTCAAGGAAGGCAAGATCTGGCTCAACGACCATGTGCTGATGGTGCACGGCTATGCCCAGCGAACGTCCAACGAATGGCCAGGAACAGGACTCTCTGTCCCGGCATGGCTGAGCGACTTCTCCAATGGTCTCATGGTGGAATCGGGCGGCAATCTCGTCCGTTGGATGCATGTCACGCCTTGGAAGCAAGACATTGAGTCATGCGACCGCGTGGGACTCATTCAAGCCATGCCTGCCGGCGATGCCGAAAAAGACGTGGAAGGACCACGCTGGGCGCAGCGCACAGAACTGATGCGCGACGCCATCATCTACAACCGCAACAACCCTTCTATCCTCTTCTACGAGAGCGGCAACGAGAGCATCAGCCGCGACCATATTCTGGAGATGAAAGCCATCCGCGACCAGTTTGACCCGTATGGAGGGCGCGCCATTGGCAGTCGGGAGATGCTTGACATCAACGAGTCAGAATATGGCGGAGAGATGCTCTATATCAACAAAAGCAAGAAACATCCCATGTGGGCGATGGAGTATTGTCGTGATGAGGGTCTGCGCAAGTATTGGGACGAATACAGCTATCCCTATCACAAGGAAGGCGACGGCCCGCTCTACCGTGGTCAACCGGCAGTCGACTACAATCACAACATGGACTGTTTTGCCATTGAGATGGTACGCCGCTGGTACGACTACTGGCGAGAGCGGCCTGGAACAGGAACCCGTGTTTCTTCAGGTGGTGTGAAGATTGTCTTCTCAGACACGAACACCCACCATCGCGGTGAGTCCAATTACCGCACCAGTGGAGTCACCGATGCCATGCGCATCCCCAAAGACGCCTTCTTCGCCCATCAGGTCATGTGGAACGGTTGGGTGGAACCCGAGTCGGCCAAGTCATATATTGTGGGGCATTGGAATTATGAGAAAGGAACGAAGAAGCCCGTTTACGTGGTCTCTACCGGCGATGCGGTCGAGCTTTTTCTCAACGGCCGTTCATTGGGCAAGGGCAAACAAAGCTACCGCTACCTCTTCACCTTCGAGGATGTAGCTTTCGAACCAGGCACACTGGAGGCAGTCGCATCCGACGGCAGCCGCTGCCAATTGGAGACCGTCGGCGATCCCTATCAGTTGAAGCTCACCGCCATCACAAACCCCAAGGGTACGAAAGCCGACGGTGCCGACATGGTACTCTTCCAGGTGGAGGTGCTCGACAAAGAAGGTCGCCGCTGTCCGCTGGATGACCGGACGGTCCACTTCGAGTTATGGGGAGAAGCGCAATGGATCGGCGGCATCGCCACCCGCAACAACCAGGCGCTGCAGCGCCCCGACACCAACCGCCAGGAAGGACTCCTCGACGCTGCCGCCACGAAAAATATCTCCGACAATTATGTCGGGGCGAAAAGTCTTCCCGTGGAGTGCGGCATCAACCGCATCCTCGTCCGCACGACACCCCATGCCGGCGAAATCCATCTCTCCGCCTTTGCCGAAGGAGTCAAGCCAGCCTACATAGACATCAAGAGCAAGGCCGTAGAGTCAGAGGACGACCTGCCCAGCCTTGCCCTTCAAGGCCGTTTGTCTCGAGGAGAGACCCCTTCCACCCCATCCTATACGACACTGGCAAGCGGACTGCCGATTGTCTCCGCCGAAGCCGGCTACGACACGGAGCACGCCATCCATAGTTTTGATGACAACGAACTCTCGGAATGGAAGAACGACGGAAGGCTCTCAACCGCCTGGATCACCTACAGACTCGCCAAAAAAGCCGTCATCGATGATATCTGTCTGAAGCTCACCGGATGGCGCCTTCGCAGTTACCCACTCGAGATCTTCGCCGGCAAGACAATCATCTGGAGCGGAGAGACCGAGCGCAGTCTCGGCTATATCCACCTGAAACCCACCAAACGCGTCAAGACCGACGAGATCACCATCCGCCTCAAGGGTGCCGGCAAGGACAAAGACGCCTTTGGAGGCATCACCGAGGTAGCCCAACCAGCCGCGGGCGAACTCGACCTCTTCAAAGCCAAGAACGGCGGAGAGACCAAGAACGAACTCCGCATCGTGGAAATCGAGTTGATTGAAGAGGTTCCGCATCAGCCCTCAACGGTCGTGTGGTTTGACGGCAAGACCCCAATTACCTACAGCGTGCCGAAGAATGTGGACCCCGTGGTGAAGGTGGCGCTTGACATGTGGAAGAGCGACATGCAACAGGTGACCGGCATGAAGCCTGTAGTCGCCCAGAATGCCACCATCAACCTGGTACAAGATCAGGGAACGGCAGACGGATTCCGCATTGCCGTGAAAGACGGACGGATTTTCGTTAAAGGCCAAAACGGCAGAGGTATGGCCTATGGGCTGCTGGAACTGTCGCGGATGGCCGGAGTATCACCCTGGGTCTGGTGGGGCGACGTGATGCCAGAGAAAAAAGAGCGCCTGGTCATCGCCAGCGATTTTGCCACAGAGCAACAGCCCAGCGTGGAGTACCGCGGCATTTTCATCAATGACGAGGACTGGTCGCTGCGCCGATGGTCGAAAGACAACATGGGTCCGCAGACCTACAAGCGTTTGTTTCAATTGCTGCTGCGCCTGCGGGCCAACACCATCTGGCCCGCCATGCACCCCGGCACACCCGGTTTTTTCACTGTCAAGGGAAACAAGGAGATGGCCGACTCCTGCGGCATCCTCATCGGCACCAGCCATTGTGAGCCATTGCTCAGAAACAACGTGGCCGAGTGGGATGTCAAAGAGCGCGGAGCCTACAACTACATCACCAACCGCGAACAAGTTCAGCGGTATTGGACAGAACGCCTGCAAGAGGTGAAAGGTTCGGAAGAATTCTTCACCATCGGCATGCGCGGCATCCACGACGGTTCGATGGAAGGCGTCAAGACCCGACAGGAAAAGTTAGACGGTCTGCAACTTGTCATCGACGACCAGCGAGAACTGATCCGCAAGCATTATCACCCCGACGTAACACAGGTGCCGCAGGTTTTCATCCCCTACAAGGAAGTACTGGAAATCATGGAGAGCGGCCTCAAGGTGCCCGATGACGTGACACTGATGTGGTGTGACGACAACTATGGCTACATGACCCGTCTCAGCGACAACTCGCAGCAACAGCGCAGCGGAGGCGGAGGAGTGTATTACCATCTGAGCTATTGGGGGCGTCCGCACGACTATCTGTGGCTGACGACCACGCAGCCCGGACTGATCTACAGTGAGATGAAGGCCGCCTACGACCACAACTGCCGTAAGTTGTGGATAGCCAACGTTCATGACCCGAAGGTCGCCGCCTATGACCTGGAATTCTTCCTGGACATGGCATGGGACATCAATCGGATCGCCCCCACCTCCATCACCCGGCATCTGGAACACTGGCTCTGCACGCAGTTTGGTGAGGATGCAGGCCGACAGCTGGCACCCGCCATGCAGGAGTTTTATCGTCTTTGCTCCATCCGAAAGCCAGAGTTCATGGGATGGACACAAGTGGAACTTGACAAGAAAATATATCCCCGTGGTCTGTCAACTGTTTCAGAGATCCCCATGACCCCTCAGGAGGCAGCCGTCCGTCTCACCGATTTCGAACAGCTCAAGGCAAAGATTGCCGGATGCCGTCCACTGATCCGCCAGCAGTTGAAGGATGCGTATTTTGCAGCCATCGAATATCCCATCTATGCGGCGGCGGCCATGAGTCACAAGATGCTCGGCGATTCAGCTGACAGTCATCGAGCATACGAGGAAATCCAGTCGCTGACCCGCCGATATGATGCGCTCCGAGACGGGAAATGGCAAGGACTGATGGATGCATCCCCACGCAAGTTGCCCGTCTATGAAGACGTACGTGCCCGTCTGCTGCCATCCCGTTCACCAGCGAGCATGGCAGAAGAATCCTCAAACCCTCTGAAGGCTTCCGATGCCTGTGATTTTTCCGAAGCCACTCCGGGTTGCCAGCCCATCCAGATGTTGGGGCACTCGATGAATGCCGTCGCCATCCCCAAAGGAGGAGAACTGACCTTCCGTTTCAAGGTTGAACAAGAGGGAGAAGCCATCCTCTACACCGCCATGATACCCACACAACCCAACGACAAGGGCGACCTGCGCTACACCGTTCAAATCGATGACCAGCCACCTGTCACCATCTCACTGAAAGAACCATACCGCTCGGAATTCTGGAAACTGAGCGTGCTGCGCGGTCAGTCGCTGAAGCAAACGCCAGTGACACTCCAGAAAGGTCCTCACACGCTGACCATCAAAGCCCTTGATGACCATATCATCGCCGATCAATGGATGATAGACTTCAAACCCGACCGTCAGTTCTATATGATCCCGGCACTATAGATCAATCACTTACCCCAAAACTGCTGCGGCCAAGACCGCAACACAAAAGCACAACCCGCCCAAGCACCATCGTTATGAAAAGAAGATTATTGACCATAGTCATCCTCCTTGCAGCTTTTGCCGCCTTTTCCTTTGCAAAGGATAAGAATTTCCATCAGGCAATATGGCCAGAAACTGACCAATTTGCGCGACCGACCGGAGAATTCAACACCCCACTGGAATCCATCCGGCTGAGCGACCCCGCCATACTGGCAGACAAGAAGACGCAGATGTATTACATGACCGGCACCGGCGGAATGATGTGGCGCAGCAAAGACCTGAAGATGTGGGACGGTCCCTACCGAGTGACAGAATTCGACAAAGACTCCTGGATGGGACCGAGACCCATGATATGGGCAGCCGAACTGCATCAGATAGACGGCAAATACTACTATTTTGCCACTTTCACCAACCGCGAGGTGAAGATCGACACCGTCCGCGGCAACATCATCGAACGCCGGGCCTGCCAGGTGCTGAAAGCCGACAATCCGATGGGGCCCTATCGCGCCTTCGGCGACAGCACCTATCTGCCCGCCAACCGTCCTACACTCGACGGGACTTTCTGGCGTGACATAGACGGCAAGCCCTACATGGTGTTCTGCGGCGAATGGCTCCAGAACTGGAACGGAACGATAGAGAAGATCGAGCTGAAGCCCGACTTCAGCGGTACTATCGGTTTGCCGAACGTGCTTTTCCGGGCCAGCGACTCACCTTGGAGCCGGGAGAAAGATGAGAACGGCCATGTGACATGGAACAAAGTGACAGACGGTCCCTGGCTCTTCCGCACAGGCACCGGACGGCTCGGCATGCTCTGGACATCATGGGTGTTCGGCGACTACACACAAGGTGTGGCCTATTCCGAGAGCGGCACACTCGACGGTCCCTGGATTCATGAACCAGCCCCCATCACACCACCCAACTACGGGCACAGCATGCTCTTCCAACGATTTGACGGTCAATGGATGATGTCCGTCCACAGCCATGCGAAAGATGACAGGGGAAGGACGGTCCGCATCCCCCATCTCTTCGAGGTTGACCTGACAGGAGACAAGATCATCGTCAAGAATCCATAAGGACAACCCTCTCTTTTTACAACAAGACAACAGATATGACTTCTTCCCGCTGATTTTGAAGGTCAGAGAGGAGAAGAAGACGGCGTTGAGCGACTGGCAGAGGGTGTTTTGGGAAAAAAATCTATCATTCGGGAAAAGATTCTTTCTTTTCCGCTCACTTATTCGATTTTTTATTTATCTTTGCATTCAGATTGAATGATGGAAATGAAAACACTCTTTTTTACTTTAGTCGGAATACTCTCGGCTGTGTATTGTCATGCCCAATCGTATGGGATTCAATGCGAGGACACCTGCAACCACATCCATGGTCTTGACATGAGTCATTACCAAGGCGATGTGTGGTGGGAGACGCTTGGAGACAACAGCCACATGGCCTACGTATATTTCAAAGCCACCGAAGGAAAGGAGACACAAGACCAGACCTACAAGAGGAACATCGAACTGGCCCATCGCTATGGGCTGAAGGTCGGTTCGTATCATTTCTATCATGCCAACGTGCCCCAGCAGCTCCAGTTGCGCAACTTCATGAGCCAGTGCCGTCCCGGTGACCAGGATCTCATCCCGATGATTGACATCGAGAAGAAGCCGAAATCGATGAGCACCTACGAGTTTTGCGACTCCCTGATGAAGTTTCTGCTGCTGGTGGAGGAAGCCTACCACCAGAAGCCCCTGCTCTACACCGGCAGGAACTTCTACAACAATTACCTGTTGGGCAAGGTGGATGATTACAAGTTGATGGTGGCTCAATACTCAGACTATGAGCCCCAGCTTGCCGATGACAGAGACTACATCATCTGGCAATACACTGGTAAGGGAAGAATCAACGGAGTCAACGGATACGTTGACAAGAGCCGCCTCATGGGCAATCATAGTTTGCGGGAGTTGCGGTTCCGGAGATGGTGAGTCATCATAAGAGGGAAAAGAGGAAAAAGCGAACAATAAAACACGACATCAATGGCAATTATAAAATGTCCTGAATGCGGACACCAGATAAGCGAGAAAGCGACAGTCTGCCCCAGTTGCGGAGTGGAAATTGCCGGCAAGATAACCAAATGCCTCGGATGCGGCGAGGTATTCTTCATCGACATGGGCCTCTGTCCGCATTGTTACCGTCCCTATTCCGGACACAAAGCGGTACCCGCCCCAGCGGATGAGGACGAAACCGTTGTGGAAGGACCGAAGCAGGAAGAACCGGTAAAGGAAGAACTTGCAAAGGAAGAGCCGCGCCAAGACAAAAACGAAGAGCCGCGCCAAGACAAAAACGAAGAGCCACGCCAAGACGAGGAAGAAGTATCCCATCCTGAGACGGAGAGTCATCAGGCGGATGATTTTGACGATGACACAGATGTGGCCATCGCCGAGGAAGATCCTATCGATGAGGAAGAGGAAGAAAAAGAAGACAGCGAACCGGCAGACGAGCATGCAGAAGACGATACAGAAGACCAATATATCGACACCGACGGAGAGCAGTTGGAGAAGCCGGTCCACGAATCAGATGATGAGGAAAGCACACCTTCCGGCAAGAAGAACTACATCCCCGTCATCGTCTCGTTGGCCATCACTGCGCTGATAGCCGCCGTATGCTTCTATTTCTATCAAGACACAAAAATGTCTCGCGAGACTGAAGCGTTCGAGTTGGCGATGAAGAGTGAGGACGTGCATCAGTTGAACAGTTTCCTCCGCAATTTCACGGACGCCTCTTCAGAGCATAAGGCAGCCATCAACGACAAGATTGCCAGTATCACGAAAGAAGAAGAGGCCCTGTCACTGAGTCTTGCCACGAGAGACAAGGCCAAGTTGACGAGCTATCTCGCTGATTACCCCGACTCCCCACAGAGGCAGAAGATTCTTGCGATGATTGACTCCATCGACTGGGATGAAGCCGTCAAGACCAATACGAAAGCAGCCTATGACAAGTATATCGCCGAGCATGCCACCGGTCAGTTTATCCAGGAAGCCAAAGACAAGGTGGCTGTCAAGGTACTGGTCGCCTCTGCCGAAGATGAAGCGATGGCCAAGTCGCTGTTCAGGGAGTTTTTCCTGAGTGTCAACGGCAATGATGCTGCCCGCCTCTCCCCCACCCTCAGTGGAGAGATTTCCTCCTTCATGGGGACAGAGAAAGCCAGCAGCGGACAAGTGGTGGACTGGATGAAACGCCAGCACGGTGATGATGTGAGCAGTGTCATCTGGAAACTCAACCACGACTACAAAATCACCAAGCGCGAACAAGGCGGTTCGAAAAACTACGATATCGAATTTACGGCCAAGCAGACCATCGTGCGCAAAGACGGCCGGTCCTCCTCTGAGAATTACAGGATCACATCGGGTGTATCGGGCAACAACAAGATCTCATCGATGAATATGACGAAGTATGTGCCCCAGGCCGCTCCGGCGACTTCGACATCCTCTTCAAGCACGAGCACAACACAAGCCAAGCCAGCAGCTGCCCCACAAGCAAAGCCTGCTACTTCGACACAAGCGAAGCCCGCGGCCTCCGCACAGGCCAAACCAGCTACTTCGTCACAGGTTAAACCCGCTGCTTCATCTCAGACTAAACCCGCAGCTTCATCTCAGGCTAAACCCGCAGCTTCATCTCAGGCCAAGCCAGCAGCAAAAGAGAATACGAGCAAGCCAAGCACTGGAACCACTAACACGTCTGCCAAACCCAAAGCACCCGTGTCAAGCAAACCAGCTGACAAAGCTCAAACCCAGCCCAAGAAAGAGGCTCCGAAATCGGATAAGCCATCCACCCAACAGGGCAATACCAAGAAATAGGGATATACATTTGCACTTCTTATAATCCATTCATTTCCAGTCAATTTGTGTATTTACTGTCTAAGCAGTTGATATACAAATTAGCATAGGGTATTGTTTTTTTTCAAAAATCAAACTACCTTTGTGATGGAGAAGAAACCCATGCTTGGAAAATGAAATGGACAATTTACATATCTCTCATTTTGGTGATGGCAACTAGTGCCTGCAGTCACCAAGGACAGCAGATGGCTTATGGAAGGAAAGACTCCACCGCCGTGGTGAAAAAATTGTATGAAGCAAGCCAACGCCTCTATGAAGAACAGGAAGCAGACAGTGCCCTCAGCATATTACTCACTGCCACCGATTACGCTAAAGGGTGCCACGACCCAGAAATCCGCTACCTTATATATAAAGACCTCTCTGGAGCATACGAAAAGAAAGATCTTTTTGATTTGCAGGAAAAATACCTGCTTCTCCAGTTGGAAGCAGCACAATCGATGAGTGACGCGGGGAAGACTGCCACCAGTCTCTTCACATTGGGTGTCTCCTACTATGCTCAGGGTGACAACGAGAAAGCTATCGCATATCTGGACGACGCCTATCACAAAGCCCCAAGCGACTCCACCAAACTGCGCGCCAAATGCCAATTGATGCGATGCCAAGTGTTTTTGCAAACAGAAACACTCGACTCGGTGGTATCATCGTTACATCAAGCACGAGCAGAACACCCATCAATCGCTGAAGAAGAGGTCTATCATCTCTCCGAGATCTATATGCTGAGCCAAACTGGGCTATATGATGAGGCAGAGAAGAAGATCAATGGATACCTGCAAACCGACAGCTTATACGCACGTATTGAAGAGTTGAGTTTGTTGCAGAGCATCCATGAAAAACGAGGACAGACCCGTCAAGCTCTTGACGATGCAAATCAACTACTCGTCCTCAACGACTCCGCTATGCAACGAGAGGCTTCAACATCGATGGCCAAAATCCATCAGTTGCAGCATGAAGAACAGATGAAATTAGCCGCAGCCCGACAAGAAATGATGAGAGCCAAGTCACACGCCCGGATATGGTCGCTGTTATCCTTGCTCACCATCGTAGTGGCAGGTGCCATCGTCGCTATTGTGATGTTCCATCGTAAGGCTGTTGTCGCCCATCAAGCAGAACTTGATGCCCTCCGACTGGCAGAGGATGCCCAAAGCAATGAAACAGAAATCAAGGCGCTCAATGAAGATCTGCAACGAAGGTATTATGAGCATCTCTATGCCATTCTGTTGCCTATACTCAATGCGAAGCGCTCTCCTTCTGGCCATATCAATCTGAATGAGAAATCTTGGCAACTCATCGAAGAGAACACCAACTTGGTGCTGCCCAAGTTCACCAGTCAGTTGCGCAAGAACCATTCCTCCCTCAGTGACGAGGACGTGCGTTTCTGCTGTCTCGTGGCCATGAAGGTACCCAATCCCGTAATTGCCAATATCTATGGTATTGCTCCATCATCGGTTGCCATTCGCAAGCTGCGCATGAAGAAGAAACTGGAAGAAAGCGAGATGAACGAAACGTTGGAAGTCTACCTGACGAAATATGGTGTATAGAACGCATTTCCGAAATAGAGAGAGTTCATGAAATAGAAACCAAAGAACCATCATCCAAAACAACTGAATATGCGAAAACTGCTCCTCGTCATCATTCTGATTATCCTGCCCATCTCTGGATTGCATGCCCAAGATGTGTGGAAAGAAGGCACCCATTGGGACGTGGAGTGTTATTCCTCTATTGACAGTTTCATCAAATATCAGTTCGCCTTTGAGCTAAGCGGCCACATCGAGATAGACGGTGTTGATTATCTCAAACTGATAGATTTAAATGAAGACCAGACGATTGCTTACATCCGCACAGAACGAGGCGACACTGTGGTTTATGCCCGATACATACGAGGGCAAGACTACAACGAATTCGTGCTATACGACTTTGGAAGCTTCGATCCAGGCACTTGTTTTCAATATTCTACCTGGGATGGTGAGACCTGGGAAAACGGATACCCTGTCTATAGCCTGGAAACGGATACCATCAAAGAAGAAGGGCTAACCTACTACCATGATGTGATTGTCGATGGCGACACCCTCCCCTGTTGGAACCAAGTCCTGTTCAAAGTGGGATGCCTCGATGGCCCCATGGCCTATGTTTATGATCCCTTGGAAAACAGCCCTGCGCGGCCGTTTGGGGAAGACGGGAAGCCCAAACGCCGCAATGTGAGCCATACGGTTCTGAGACTTGCGGACCGGACCATGGAGTTCATGCCCGACGGCATCATCACGGTCAAGATAAACAAATTTACCCAAGGAGTCTGCTATGACTTACAAGGGCGACGATTAACCTCAGCTCCCGAAAAAGGTTTTTATATCCTAAACGGGAAGAAATATATAAAATAAATGACGTCAATCCAAAAACCCCACGATGATGAAAACGATCAAAAGATTACTGGCAGTGATGATGATCACGACGTGTTCCATGATATCCTATGCACAGGATGTCACCACAGAATACTACCCCATCGGAACAACTTGGGAAGAAGTGTTGTTGGACTACGACATCCCACAGTATGATAGTTTTTTTCGTGTGAGAAGCACTGTTGTTGGAGACACAACTATCACCGACACTGAATATAAGACGATTGAAAGAGAAATAACGGAATGTCGATATGATCCTGCCCAAGTTGGCCATAAGGAATACCAATTCATCCGTGAACAGGATCATTGCATATATTTCATGGATGGAGAGAGCGGAATGGAGGAAGAAAGACCTATCTATGACTTCAATTTTGAGAACTACGGAGAGGAATTCATATGTCAAGGTTGGCTTTTCTCCATCAGTTTATTTGACAAGACAGAGGAAGTGCTGCTTGACGGGAACACTTATGATTGTCTTGACCGGCCCATGTCTAACTACAAGATATACAAAACGATTGGACAAACACGGGGCGGGCTCATCAAAAGATCGAATCTGTTCGGTGAGAGGACATCCAAGGGGTTGCGGCTTACCCAATTCACACGCAACGGCACTCTGATCTACAAAAACGAGATCCCTACTCCCACCGACGGAGCCTTGAAAACGGCATATCAACAATTTGCCTTCACATTCTTCAACAAAGTCATGGGCTCTCATGAGCAAAGCATTATCCTCTCGCCATTCTCAGCACAGATGGCCCTTTCAATGCTGGAAAACGGAGCCGCAAATCACACACTTTCAGAGATACAAGAAACACTTGGCACCACTGGTTATAGCATCCAGCAGGTAAACTACTACAACAAAGAACTGATGTGGAAGCTTGCCTACCGTCCACCCTACTATTGGAACCCAGACATGGGACCTGATGAGTTTGGGCAAGAAGTTTATGAATCCACTTATCCTATCTTCGAAATCGCCAATGGGATATGGACAAATCCCAGCATTCCACTCTACGACAGTTTCCTCGCTACCCTCAACAACTACTATGAAGCTAAAGTCGGCCAAGTGGATTTCTCCAGTCAAGATGGTATAGACGAGATTAATGAGTGGGTGGATGAAAAAACACACCACTTGATTCCCTGTATCCTTGACTCCCCCAGCGCATCCATTTTGGTCATGCTGTCGAATGTGATTTATT
Organism: uncultured Prevotellaceae bacterium; assembly: GCA_902776475.1. Classification (GTDB taxonomy): domain Bacteria; phylum Bacteroidota; class Bacteroidia; order Bacteroidales; family Bacteroidaceae; genus Prevotella. The sequence goes on from CACYQD010000013.1 coordinate 74,590, forward strand.
TCAAAGGTTCATGGAGCAATCCCTTTATGGAACAAGAAACCAGCAAAGGAACATTTCAACTTGCTGACGGCAACAGCATAGAAGTAGATATGATGCACACCATCGACAATTACCATGCGACGAGCACAGACCAATTCAAGATTCTTAAGTTGTATTATGGGGAAGGCGTTTACTCTATGACCATATTCCTACCTAAGGACCATCAGGCCATGCCACCACTCACCTCCGAGGATTGGAATACGGCATATCAAGCCACCGAATACAAGACTGTTGACCTAAGAATGCCCAAGTTTGATATTGCAAGAGAATATACCCTAAACGACATCTTAAAGGAGATGGGCATGGTGGAAGCCTTCCAACCAACAGCTAATTTCAGCCTTGAGAGTCCAATGCCCATGTGGGTTAGCATGATCAAACAAAAAGCCATCATCTCTGTAGATGAGAAAGGGACAGAGGCTGCAGCAGCAACTTCTATCTTTGAAACCTCTGGGATGGGGCCTTCTGAAGGTGAAGAATTCACTTTAGACCATCCTTTCTATTTCACGATAGAGAATAATTCAACTCAAACCATTCTGTTCATGGGCCGCATGAATGATATCGAACGTATATATGGTGCGCCAGATAGGATAGACTATTTGCCCATGGCAAAGAGTGTCAGAGGAGCAGGACTATATGACCTGCAAGGACGGCAGTTAACCTCACTTCCAGAGAAAGGACTATATATTCTAAACGGAAAGAAGTTCGTTTGCCCATAATGGTTTTCTACTGCAGGAAGAGGGGTGAGTATGCCGGGCGCACTTGCTCGTCTGACGTTATACGAACGGCCAAGATTCATGTAAGATAAGCCATTCACATGTTTATGAGAACAAATCCCAGGACAGTCTCCCATCTGTCCAAAACCCTTCGTGCGCCATTTCTTAACAGTTTTGCAACCGCAAAATAGCATTTGGCTCCAGCCGGGTCTAAGTGTTCTCCTAGGACTCCTCAGCATGGCGCCATCAGAATCAAAGAAGACAAGCACAACAATCAAGACGGTATGAAGAACGAGAAACGAGACATCACTTTTGACATTACAAGAAGCCTGTGCATTTTGTGGATCGTGGGAGTGTGGCACCTGAAAGACTACGTGTGTCTTGACGATGTCAGCGAGACCTTCATGCGTGCAGGAGACGTCATCACGACTGCGGTGTTAGGCGCATTCACATTCATGTCAGGTTTCTTCCTGAAAAGATACAAGATGAGTACGATGTCTGATGCCCTGCTATTCTACAGAAAAAGATTTCTGAGGTTCTGGATGCTGTATTTTGCGTCCTCGGCAAGCATATACATGGCCAGCGCAGCTGGCGGGTCCCCTTGGTTCTCAAGTCCCTTGAGTTTCGTGCTGTCGCAGCTTGGGCTTTCCGTCTTCTTTCCCCCATTACCAAGCACTTTCTGGTATATCAGCATGCTGATGCTCTTCTACCTGCTGACGCCCCTGCTGCTTATTCCGCGCAAACGTACGGGAAAGATTATCCTTTACGTGACAGTGGAGGCAGTCCTCACCATCCTCTGGCTGGCTGGTGTCATCGAGGATCAGTGCATGCTCTTCTTTCCCATGTATGCTTTGGGAATGCTCACCAGCGACAGGGACGTGGACAAGGTGAAAGCCAGACGATGTTGGGTCGCCGTATGTGTACCCGTACTTTTCATCCTATCACTGCAGGTGGGACACAGACACATCGCCTCGTTCTGCTGGCAAATACTGGCCGTGCCTCTGTTGGTCATCTTATCCGACTTCCTCGCCAGTAACAGAATGGTGTGCGCCGTGGGACTGAAGATCAGCTATGCATCGATGAACATGTATCTGTTCCACAGACATATTTACCTCTTCTCCGTCCTGGTGCTGAACACCAGCTCGTTGCGCAATATCCACGAAGCCGTGATGCCTTTATGGCTCGCCGTTCTCGTCGTGGTGCCTGTCATCACAGTGTTCTCCTATTTCCTGCAGAAAGCATACGACCGCATAGTCTCCCAAACCCTGCACTGACGAGTTCTCATACATCGTATATCAAGTTGAGGAAAAGTAAAACAGCTTTACCCTACCAGTCCGATCTCCTCTCCTTTCGGGAGAGGTCGGGCAAGGATATAAATAATACACGGATAATCAGAATAGTTGTTTGAAAAATCTCCTTTATTTCCTATCTTTGCAGGTGAGAACATACTTATTATGTCAAATATGCCATGACACTGTTACCGCCACAGAGGAATATGGCAAATAGACAATAAAAAAATGCCCAAATGGCAAAGAGTTACTTAGGAAAAGACATAAGATAAAGGACAAATGAAAATCAGGCTCAACAACAACATTGAAATTCCTCAAATCGGTGTCGGCACATGGACACTTAGGGGCGAGACGGCACGTCAAAACGTACGTTTGGCCATAGAAGCAGGTTTCCGCCATGTTGACACTGCACAAGCTTATGAGAATGAGGAAGAAGTTGGTCAAGGTATCCTGGACAGTCAGGTGCCGAGACAGGAACTATTCATCACCACCAAGGTGAGCACGAGCATCATGCGCGGTGGACAGCAAGCAGTCAGGCAATCCATCGACGACAGTCTTTCCAAACTAAAGATTGAATACATCGACCTGCTGTTGATCCACTGGCCTGTGAAAGACTGCGTGAAAGACACGTGGCAGGTGATGGAGGAATGTGTGCGGAAGGGCAAGGTGAAGTCCATTGGTGTGAGCAATTTCAACCGTCATCACCTTGACGACCTGCTCTCATATGCCGAGATACGCCCTGTTATCAACCAGATAGAGGTGCATCCCTTGATGACGCAGGAGGAAAACATCACCTATAACCATCAGTTGGGCATACAGGTGGAGGCATGGGGACCGTTCGGTCAAGGTGACATCGACGTGATTGGGCATCCCCTGCTCCAGTCATTGGCCCAAAAGTATCAGAAGACCGCCTCTCAGATTGTTCTTCGATGGATTGTTCAGAGAGGGCTTATTACCATTCCAAGGGCCAAGCCCAATCACTTCTCCGAGAATTTGGACATCATGACGTTCGCACTAGCGGAAGAAGACATGCAAGCCATCAGTTCCTTGAACAGGAATCTTCGCTCGAACGTTCTCAACGACCCTGAGACCTTCCCGTGGTAATGCCAAGATAAAAAAGGTGAAAGAGTAAGAAAAAAATGTGAACAAAGTTTGAAACTGTGTAACTATGGCAACTGTATTTCGTCATATTAATGAATTAAAAAAACACAGTTATGGAAAAATATGAAAAAATCATCGTGGCGGCAATCGTGGCATTTGGACTTTTGCTGCTGGGTCTTTGCTTGAAGGGGGGAATCGACAATTTCACGAACAAAGACCGACGCGTGACCGTAAAAGGACTGGCAGAGAAAGAAGTTGATGCCGACAAAGTGGTATGGACTTTGAGGCTGCAAGAATCTGACAATGAATTGAAACCCATCTTTGGAAGACTTAAGAGTAAAGTCAAGATCATTGAAGATTATCTCAAGGAAAAGGGCGTTGACAAAAAGGGCGTCATTTCCGTGAGCCCATTTGATGTCACTGACAACCTCGCTAATGTATGGGGCGACAACAGACCACGCTACAATTATAGTGTGATTTGCTCTGTCCTTGTCACCTCGAATGACACCAAGTTCATCAGTGAACTGATATCCCAGTCGAACGAACTGATCGAACGCGACGTCATCTTGGATTCCAACAGTGCCGATTATGATTACACCCAATTTCAGAAACTGAAACCGGAAATGATGGCGGAGGCCATATCCAACGCTGAGAAAACCGCGAAACAGTTTGCCGAGAACAGCCACTCAAAAATCAACAAGATTGTGGAGGCTGGACAAGGGGAGTTTTCCATCGAGAGTTCAGAAATCCCATATAAAAAGAATGTCAGGGTGGTGTCTACCATCACCTATTCACTCAAGGATTGAACCACTGCGACCAATACGGTTGGGAACGGTGGAGATTCCACAACAGGAATCAAAACTCCGTTCCCATGATTCATAGAAGATTCGTCACTTGGTGGTAAAGTCAGTCCACCAGCCTCCGGGTTTGAGGGAGGAGCCGTAAAAGTCCCTCTTGGTGACGTTCTTCTCTTTCCACTTCAGACTGCTTTTCCTCGTTGAGCAAATCTATATTGAGAACGGAATGAGGAATTTTGGAAAAAATGAAGGTTTCATTTTTCCATTTAAGAAAAAAGATGTAGCTTTGCAAAGGAGACGGAGGTTTGTGGCATGTTGCCATCAAACAACAGCAACCGGCTTAAATGATTACTATGATTATCAAATACAGTGAGATTGAGGAGCAGCGGATTCAAGGGTTCAAAGGCGGTAACGGCGAACTGGTCACCCGCAACTTTGTAGATGAGAACAACAAGATCATGTTGAGTCATCTTAAGCCAGGTGCCAACATCGGATACCATACCCATGAAATGAATTCTGAGATTATCCTCGTCCTGAGCGGTGAAGGCTATTTCGAGTATGATGATACCACGGAACGTGTGAAAGCCGGCGACGTGCATTATTGTCCCCAGGGGCATTCACACGCCTTCTACAATGACAGGAAAGAGGACCTCGCCTATTTCGCCATTGTGCCAGAGCACCATCAGTAAGATGGCAGGCATGAAATTGGCCGATTATTTGACGACCAATTTCATGCCTTTGACCACATAGATTCCTTTCTGAAATTTATTGACATCACGGTACTTTCCAACGTAGATGCCATTGAGTCGATATACGTCATCATCAGCTGCGAACTGCATGGCGGGTATTTCAGAGATATTGCTCACAATTTCAGGGCCATTGATGGTCAGTACGTCCGGATTGTTGAACTCTGACTCCACGAATACCCTGAACGGAGCAGCCTCACGACAATCCGCATCGAACACAAATTCATGATCAACGAGGAGGAAGATCGCATCCTTCTCTGCAGCGCAGGTCTGTCCTCTGAACCAATATCCATCTACACGAGCGGCCATCTCCAATTCCGGCGTGGGTGGCATTTTCATATTCAAGGTAATGAATTCGACAGTCTTTCCTGCCAACTGTTCGCCGATGGCCATTAGGTAAGGTTCACCTGTCTTGAACTCATCCACATAATCCAAGTCTATCACCCCATTGCTCACCTTGGCAACCCGTTGCAACCAGAACTCCTTGCCATAGTCATCAGAATGCTTGAACCACCCGATGTTCTTCCCGTCGACTTGGACGCGAACCGGAGCAAACGGGAGAGTGATGGATGTCCATTTTGTCAAATCATCGGAGGAGAACGAGCGGATGAACTTCGCATTCATCGTGATTTCCAATGCCACTGGTGTGAAGAAGTCAAAACCATCATTGATTGTCAGATAACCTGCTTTGTTCTCAAAATTGAACACATTCTTCCCCTTCAATCCCTTGGGCACGGTCTGGTCGAGCAAATAGACCGTATTGGGATTTGCATTGGGTACGACATCCTTGGTAAAGGCATTTCTCAGATTGATGGCCAGGGCATCGTCGGGCACCTCGAAGACCTCATCAGCCAGTTTTGTCCTGATGTCACCTCCTGCTGTCCAATAGATTGCCCCTTGTGCGATGCGATAAGGTTCAGAAGAAAAGACCGTCACCTCCTCTTTGCCTACGTAGGCCAATGCCACCAGGCGATAGCCATCACCAAATTCGGTCAAGGGCAATTCACCACTCACTGTTGTCATTCCCTTTTGGGGAACATACAAGAGGTTTCTGTCGGCATAGACCTTCTCACCATCGGCGTTGACCAAAGCCATCGTGAAATAATGCTTGTAGAACTGATCGCCGGTATTGGAAACGTCGAACGAGCACAAAATCTTATCCCCGATGATGGTGGTCTTGTCATCAGAGAGGTTGGAAACGAAGATTTCACACCCCAGTTGGGTCCCCTCATTGGAGACATTGCTGTAGAAATACTGGTCCTCATAGAAATCCGCTGACAGGAAATAGACCTCATTGTTGATATCGAGAGGATGGTCACCATCGATATAGATGGCAATATCACGACTGGTGTTCTCCTCTATGCACACACTCTCAGAAGCCACGTCACCGATGGTTCCATCTTCTTGAATTTTTCGGACATAAATATCACCGCAGTATTCCCCTCCGGGGTTGGTCAGACTGACAACGATATTGTCGCCCGACTTCCGCACCCTTGTCACGGAGAAATCAGCCGAGGGAACCGGAGTCAGCGTCAGGTTGTTGCCCTCGATGAGGACATCAACATAGTAATGGTCGGCATTTCTCGCAAGTTGCATTTCCTCCTCCTTCCAGGCGTAGATGGGTCGAATGGTGAAATGTCCGTTTTCTATCTCTTTTCCGAATCCCTTCAATGAGATCTCGAAGGGGAAGGCGTATCCATTCCAAAGATAGGAAGATACAGAAGCAAGTTTTTTTACAAGACTATCTTTTTCGTTGAAGAGTCCCATGCCAACAGAGAACTCGTTCTTGTGAGCAGAAGGATCCGTGATGTTCACAAAACTCTGTGCGACAATGATGCCTTTGAAATCCATGGAACTGTCATCCCTTGTATATTGGCGGCCATTCTTGAGACTCGGCCTGCCCACCGACACCGCTTTCTCCGGTTGGACGTAATCATCCTCCCCCGATGTCTTAACGCCAATGAGAGCCGACTGCATGACATTGAACCTCAAGGAAGTAGAACTGCCACCAATGCCATTGGCCGTCGCATCAAGCACCGAGATGCGGTAATGGCCATCAGCTGCACCACCCCATCCCCAATTGATGTGATAGAAGCCCTTGCCGTCGTAGCCGTCGCACACAAAGGCATGTCCCTCCCATGCCGACGTATAGCCGGTATATAATACAGGTCTGTTGTTTTTCAACTCGTTGATCAGCAGACTGTCCCACTGCGCGATGGTATAGCCCTCGCGTGAGACATTGTGAATCGTCCATGGGAACTTGAAATAACGGGGCAAGATGGTGGTCAGTCCATCAGTCATGGCGCCGGATGAAGCCGGTGTGTAATCCATCTTCACGGCCTGTCCGCAGTACTGCATCAATTTGGCCACAGCATCCTTGGATTCTTGTGAAGATTGGCTGTTATAACTGTTGTGCATGTTCTCCCAGTCGAACGTCGTAGCAGGAAGAGAAGGCATGAACACGTTGTGGGATTGCGTCGTATAGCTTGGAATGGCGCTGCACTCACCCTCCGGGCACTTGTGGTAATAGATGACCTGAGCCATGGCGGTGGCCACACACCCCGTCGGGCAGCGTGTGCCGTTGATGACCGGGCACAAGCCGTTGTAAGGACCGTCCTGGTTCCATTTTGTCCTCAGCATGGGTTGGATGACATCCGCAGGCCGAGCGAGGGCAGGCGCATTCTTCAGTTTCTTCTCTGCCACCTCTCTGACCGCCTCCTTGTAATATTCCATCCACCATCTGACGTTTCCGGGCAGGTTGTTGATATCAAAAGCGCCCTGGTCGGAATAAGCCAAGACCGGAACCGTCTGGTCGTCGCCGGAGAGGATGACGAAACCTTTCCCGTCAGCATGGTTGAACACATATAAATAAGCGTTGCTGTTATTGTTCTCCATCGTTGACCTGTAAGCCAGATGAAGTTTGCCCTCAGCGGAAGGCAAGCCTTTGGACCTCAGGAAGGCATCCGCGTTTTGCAATGCCTTGCGTTCACCAATAGGATTGGCGAAAGACGGGAGAGCCACTGTGAGGAACAGGACCAATGTTTGCAGTATTCTCATAAAAATCAATCAATATTATTCAATCATTCAAAATCTATTCTCAGTGCCTTTTCCGTTTCTGGAGAGATGCGGAAATGGCGGTTGAATCTTTGTCCGACGAGCCAGATGATCTCACCTTGGCCATCCTCGACGACCAGTTGGCGGCGCTTGTCAAACAAGTTCATCTTCAAGTCTGTGAGGATATCACTCACCAGACGGCTGCCATGCATGCCCAGCGGATGGATTCTGTCGCCAGGTCTGACGGTCCGCAGGGTAAGCGGAAACGACACCTTGGCCGCATCGACAAAGACAGTGTCTTGATTCTCCCTGCTGAACACCACCTCCTCCAGAGCAACAGGTCCAATGCGCAGGCGGCATTTGTTCGCCAAGCAGTATGTTCCCGTTTCCGGAATTTTGTAAGGTTTGACTTCAGGGAGAATCCTCTGGATGATCATCTTCCCCCTGTCAAACAAGAGTTCATGGGAGTCAGACCTGAACACCATCCCAGTCCTGGCATTCCGGGAAGCCTTGAAGACATCCTCAATCATCGCTGGAGAGAATCCATAAGGAGAGAGGATGTGAAACAAGGTATATTCCTCCGTCACCTGATCCAAACTGTAAATGCCTCCATCCAAACCATCCGAACAAATCTCCGCGCGGGCGATTCTGTCAGCAACGGCCTGATCGAAAATCTCCGCCGCGGACCTCAGTCTTTCCGCCGTCGAAGCGATGGCATCAGTCACGGAAGGGTTGATCTCCTCCATCAGAGGCAAGATATCCAGACGAATCTTATTGCGGATGATATCATCCTTGAGGTTGGTGCTGTCCGTCACGTATGTCATCCCCTGGTCATTCAGAAAATCAAGGATTTCCTTTCTGCCGACACACAAGAGCGGTCGGACGATATGCTGTCTGCGCGGCGAGATGCCCCTCAGTCCGTGCAGTCCAGTGCCCCGGATGAGGTTGATCAGCACCGTCTCCACCGAATCATCCCTATGGTGCGCCACCACCACGTCGTCGGCACCGATATCGACTCTGAGTCGTTCGAAATAATCATACCTCAGATCACGTGCAGCCATCTCGATGCTGACCTGATGCGCCGTGGCATACTCCTCCGTGGCAAAATGCGCCACATGAAGACGAATGCCCAACTCCTCGCATTGTTGCCGGCAAAAATCCTCATCACGATCAGACTCTTCGCCCCGGAGGTGGAAATTGCAATGCACCGCCTCGACGTTGTAGTGAAGCATGAACAGCGACTTCAGCAGCGCCATGCTGTCAGCCCCACCAGAGAGAGCAACAAGGTATTTGCCCTGAAGAGTAAGCAAGTCATGCCGGACGATGAACGCACTGACTTTCTGGAGGAAAGTATGGTTGTTTCTCATTCCACATAAAGGACCAAACCCTTCAGGTATTCGCCCTCCGGATGGTAGATGTTGATGGGATGGTCGGCCGGTTGATGAAGTTGATGCAGGATACGGACTTTCCTACGCGCCTGAGCAGCAGCGGTGAAGACCGCATTGCGGAAGTGGTCCTTGGTGACCACCTGGCTGCAACTGAACGTGAAGAGGATTCCGCCGGGTTGGATACGTTCCAGAGCCTTTGCATTGAGGCGCGTATATCCTTTCAGAGCATTATGGAGCGCTCCGCGGTGCTTGGCAAATGCCGGGGGGTCGAGGATGATGAGGTCATAGACCGGATCGGCAGAGTCGAGGAACTTGAACGCATCCTCGCAGAATGCGCGATGGCGGTCATCACCGGGGAAATTCATTTCCATATTCTGGTTGGTCAGGTCGATGGCCTTCGCACTGCTATCGACGGAATGCACCAGCGTCGCCCCTCCCCTCATGGCATAGACGGAGAAACCGCCCGTGTAGCAGCACATATTGAGCACGGACCTGCCCTTGGCATACATCTCCAGCAAACTCCTGTTCTCGCGCTGGTCGATAAAGAAGCCCGTCTTCTGTCCCTTTACCCAATCGACATAGAACTTCAGTCCGTTTTCCATCGCGACATTGTTGTCTTCGCTGCCCAAGAGGAATCCATTCTCCTGTCCATCACCTTTGATGAACGGCAGCGTGGTCTCACTTTTATAATAGATGCCACCGACACGGCCCTCCATGACCTGTGCCAGCGCCTCAGCTATCTCATGGCGGGCGACATGCATGCCTACGCTATGCGCCTGCATGACCATCGTGCGGCCATAGCAGTCGATGATCAGACCGGGAAGGTTGTCGCCCTCCCCATGCACCAGCCGGAACGTGTCGTTGCCCGTCTGTCCGGAAAGCCCAATTGCCTGCCGCATGCGCAGGGCAAGTGTCAGTTTCCGTTTCCAGAAATCCAAATCGATGATTTCATCATCAAAGGAGAGCACCCTGACGGCGATTGTTCCCCGTTGATAATGGCCTACGGCGATAAACTTGCCCTCAGCCGAGCATACCCTCACGACATCTCCGTCGGCAGCATCCTCATTAGAGGCGATAGCCCCGGAGAAGACCCAGGGATGGAAGCGGAGCAGGCTCTCCTCCTTGCCCCGCCGCAGCGTGATTTTCTTATACATATCAATTTGATTGTCCGTTTTCCTTTACATCATTACCCACAGGATTCTCCTCCTCGACGACCTCGAGAGAGAAGTTGCCCGAGGATTTCAAATTCAGGAATTCCTTATAAAGCATGATACAAGCCCAGGCATCGGTGGCCGCATACGACTTCTGCTTGTCGGTCAGCACGTCAGCCTCCCAGTTTGACAACTGCTGTCCCTTGCTGATTTTCTGCTGGAAAAGATTGGCATAGAGTTTTTGCAGGCTCATATCCTCGATGCCGATTTCCTTCACCAAATGCTGGAGATCGATGAAATTGCCCGGTGTGAATGATTTCCTGCGCTGGAGTGAGAGGATGTCATCATGCAGGGAAAGGCCCACCTTGGGCACTTTCGTGTCCTCCAGCAACCGGACGATATGCTCGGTCATTCCCGTATGGTTCAGTCTGAAGAGCACGCATGTATCCTCTGAAGACACCTGCAGCAGGGAGACGATGTTCTGTTTCCCCTTTTTGAAAGAAGGTCTGGTCTCCGTGTCGATGCCCAACAACGGAAAAGAGAGCAGATAATCCACCGCTTTGCGTGTCTCTTCAGGGCTGATCACGGTGATGATTCTGCCTCCGAAGGCAGCCACGGGCAATTTGGCGATCAGTTTCTTGTCAAACCTATTGTAAATTATTTTTTTCATTTTACTTATCAATATGCAAAATTATAAAAAAGTTGCGAAAAAATACTCATTTCTTGAATTTTTCATTTACTTTTGCATCATTAAAGCGGACAAGAGAAAAATCACCAAGAATGTGATAGGAATCCCCTGCGAGCGGATTCTTTTATAGTACCGCCACAACAAATATTGATTGGAAATGCCACGTAAGAAAGTTATCAAAAGCAATACATCCCTGATGGAGTCATTGGGCCTTCGTTTTCACCACGACGAGCGGTTCATTTTCACCATCGGTTTTATCCTGTTCATCATAGGCCTTTATCTGCTGATCGCCTTCTCATCCTATTTCACGACAGGAGAAGCCGACCAGAGTCTGGTTACCACGCTGCAGTCCGGCGAGTTGGAGAACTCCGGAAGGAGTTTTCAGAATGTCTGCGGTTCAATCGGAGCGATTGTCTCCCACTATCTCATTGCCCGTTGCTTCGGCCTGGCCTCCTTTCTTATCCCCATTTTCATCATTCTGGTGAGCATGAAACTCACGAGGGCCTACAAGAACATCAATATCCTGAAGTGCTTTTTTGCCTTTGTGATCATCATGCTGTGGTGCTCGGTGTGCTTTGCGAAGTTTCTCACCCCTCTCTTCACCGACTCCATCTTCAATCCCGGCGGCGACCATGGTCTGTATTGTGCACAGTATATTGAGAATATCGTTGGAGCGCCCGGTCTCGTGGCCATCCTTGTGGTGACAGCCCTGGCTTTCCTCACCTACCTGAGCGCAGAGACCATCTACACCGTGCAGCACATTCTCAACCCCGCCAAATTTCTCCAGAAAGTCAAGTTCACCATCACCAACAACAATGGTCATGATCCCGCTTTGGCCACCGCAGGTGTGATGGGCAACGGCATGGGGTCGCAGGACACCTATGAGGACCCGAAGCCCCAGGAGATCTATTTTACAGATATCCAGAACGAAGAAGAGGAGCCTGCCGAGAAGTCCAAGGAGAAGGAGTTTGGAGTGATCCGTCCGCGCAAGCCCAAAGGAAAGAAAGACCCCGAGATGGAGATTGAAGTGGGAGCAGATGAGGAGAAGGCCAACGGCAGGACCGTGAACGACAAGGATGCGCTCAGCACCCCCATCAACCCCAAGGAGCCCTACACCCGTTACAACTACCCCACCCTCGATCTTCTCAAGCGTTACGACAACGACGGCAAGCCCTATATCGACGAGAGTGAGCAGTTGGCCAACAAGAACCAGATTGTGAAGGTGCTCAACAGTTTCGGCGTCCAGATCCGTGAGATCAAAGCCACTGTAGGTCCGACCATCACCCTCTATGAGATCACCCCCGCCGAGGGAGTCAGGATCTCCAAGATCCGCAATCTGCAAGACGACATCGCCCTGAGCCTCGCCGCTTTGGGTATCCGTATCATCGCCCCGATTCCCGGCAAGGGCACCATCGGTATCGAAGTGCCCAACGCCAAGCCCAACATCGTGTCGATGCGCAGCATCCTCGACTCCAAGAAATTCCAGCAGACCACCATGGAGCTCCCCATTGTACTCGGGAAGACCATCACCAATGAGGTATTCATGGTCGATCTGGCCAAGATACCCCACCTCCTCGTTGCCGGTGCCACCGGTCAAGGAAAGTCGGTCGGTCTGAACGCCATCATCACCTCGCTGCTCTACAAGAAGCACCCCAACGAGATGAAACTGGTGCTGATCGACCCCAAGAAAGTGGAGTTCAGCGTTTACACCCCGATAGCCGACCATTTCATGGCCACCGTGGATGACGACGACGAGCCCATCATCACCGATGTGACCAAGGTGGTCCGCACCTTGAAGAGCCTCTGTGCCCTGATGGACCACCGCTATGACATGTTGAAGATGGTGAAAGCCCGTAATATCAAGGAATACAACCATAAGTATGTGAACCATGAGCTCAACCTCTCCGAAGGTCATGAATACATGCCTTACATCGTGGTGGTCATCGACGAGTTCGGCGACCTGATCATGACTGCAGGCAAGGAGATTGAGCTTCCCATCGCCCGTATCGCCCAGTTGGCCCGTGCCGTCGGCATCCACATGGTCATTGCCACCCAGCGCCCGACCACCAGCATCATCACCGGCAACATCAAGGCCAACTTCCCAGGCCGCATGGCTTTCAAGGTGAGTGCCATGATCGACTCCCGCACGATTCTCGACCGTCCTGGCGCCAACCAACTTGTGGGCCGCGGCGACATGCTCTTCCTCAACGGCAGCGAGCCCGTCCGTGTGCAATGCGCCTTCATCGACACCCCGGAGGTGGAAGCCATCAACAACTACATCTCTCAGCAGTCAGGTCCTGTGGCACCCATGGAGTTGCCCGAGCCTGTCTCCGACGATCCCGGTTCGATGGAATCAAGCACCACTGTCGAGTCGTCCAAGCTCGATCCGTTGTTTGAGGAAGCCGCCCGTTCGATCATTCTCACGCAACAAGGTTCCACCAGCATGATCCAGCGCCGCTTCTCCATCGGTTACAACCGCGCCGGCCGTCTGATGGACCAGTTGGAGAAAGCCGGTGTGGTGGGAGCCGCCCAGGGCAGCAAGCCCCGTGAGGTGCTCATCGCCGACGAGAACAGCCTGATGAACCTCATGTCGCAGATCAGAGCCACAGGAGTTTGAACTTAATAACATTTTAGGATAACAATAAATACTCAACATCATGACTACAAGAATCCTTACCATCCTCTGTGCCGCATTGTTCAGCATGACTGTTCACGGCCAGAACGCGACGAAAGCCCGCCAGATATTGGACAAGACCGCCACGGTTGTCAACAACAAGGGTGGTGCGAGTGCCCGTTTCACCATTTCAGGGAGCAAGACCGGCAACACTTCCGGTACGATCAGCATCAAAGGCAACAAGTTCCAAGCCACCACTCCCGAGGCTTCCATCTGGTATAACGGCAAAACCCAGTGGACCTACATGAAGGACACCGAAGAGGTGAACGTCAGTACACCCACCGAATCCCAGCAGGCCCAGATGAACCCCTACAAGTTCATCACCCTCTACAAGTCAGGCTATAACCTTGGAATGAAGCAAGTCTCCGGTCAGTATGAGGTACATCTGACAGCCAAGGAGGCCAAGAAAGCCATCAAGGAGATGTATATCCTCATTCATCCGAAGACCTATCTTCCCTCGAAGGTAAGGATGCTTCATGGCGGCAAATGGACCACCATTGTGATCAGCAATTTCAAGGCAGCCAACCTGAGCGACAGCATGTTCTCCTTCAACTCCAAGGATTTCCCCGAAGCTGAAGTAATTGATTTGAGATAAATCCAGATATTCGCAGAAGATGACACAAGGAAAGATGAGCCGGTGGGAAATCATCAAGACCCTCCGCAAGCACAACAACCTCTCCGATGAACGGAATGTAGCAGTCACCCAAAACAAGGTAGCGAAAGTGGTCGGATATTTCATGTTCGGCCTGACAATCATCTACCTCATGTTCTTTGCAGTGATGTTCTCGTTGATTGCCAACAATACGACTCGTCAAACCGCCTGTGAGTTGATGTTCGGCCTTATGCCATTCATCCTTGTGGTAGATTTCCTCTTCCGCTTCATGCTTCAGCAGACCCCCTCGCAGCGCATCAAGCCCTACATCCTCCTGCCCATCAGCAAATACGTCTGCATCGACTGTTTCCTGTTTAACTCGACCACGAGTTGGGGCAACCTGATCTGGATGGCTCTATTCATCCCTTACGCCATCATGTCGATCCTCTTTGTGGAAGGGTTTTCTGTGGTTTTGGCCTTTTTGCTTGCCACCTATCTGCTGATCATCGCCAACAGCCTGTGGTACATGCTCTGCCGCACGCTGATCCTCCGCAGTTTCTATTGGTGGCTCCTGCCCATCGGAGTCTATGCCCTGATATTCTCCCCCTGGTATATCGGCCATGATGCCGGCATTGAGAAGCTCTGCGAGTTTTACTCCTTCATCGGAGCCGGAGTGTCTCACTGGTCTCCCTTGGTATTTGCGGGTATCCTCCTGCTTATTGCCCTGCTCATCTTCATCAACCGCCGACTGCAATTCATCAGCGTCTATGACGAGTTGTCGAAAAACGAGGTGACCACCATCAAACACGTGAGCCAGTTCAACCAATTCGACCGTTTCGGACTGGTAGGCGAATATCTGAAGATGGAAGTCAAGAGCATCATGCGCAACAAGAATATCAAGAAAGGCTTCATCACCGCGATCATCCTGATTGTGGTCTTCAGCCTGCTGATCTCCTTCACCGACGTCTATCAGGGAGGCATGACCAAATTCCTCGCCATCTACAATTTTGCCATTGTCGGCGCAATGCTGCTGATCAAGGTGATGTGCTATGAAGGCAACTACATCGACTGTCTGATGGTGCATAAGGAGAGCATCATGTCGTTGCTGAAGGCCAAATATGTCTTCTCCTCATCACTGCTGATACTCCCCCTTCTGCTGATGATCCCCACAGTCGTCATGGGCAAGTGCACCCTGCTGATGCTCATCGGCATCATGCTGTTGACAGCCGGTCCCATCCATGCCTCCTTCCTCTACATGTCGATATTCAACAAACAGACGATACCCCTCAACACGAAATTCATCGGCAAGGGCGGTTTTGAGAACAACTACATTCAGATTTTGGTGGAATTCGCAGCATTCCTTCTTCCATTGGTTCTGATCAACCTGATGCCGCTTCTTTTCGGAGAAACCGGCGGAGCGATATCCATCATGGTCATCGGCCTGTTGTTCATCGGCCTATCCCCCTATTGGATACGTGACATCTACAAAAGGATGATGAAGCGCCGCTACGAGAACCTTGAGAGTTTCCATGCCTCTCGGGAATAAGCGTTATCCCCTTCTTCCTGTCGCCCAAGGTGCGTATCGGTTGAGCACCTTGGCTATCATGATGGCGAAGAAAGAGGACCACACGAGGTAAACCAACGACACCGCACCGAGCAACGGATAGTGCCCTGTGCTGAAGTCATAGAGTTTATGAGCCGGGATGATGGCATACCTGTCGAGCATGTAGATCACCAAAGAATTCTTTCCCACCAATTGCAGCCACTTGGGATAATTCCTGATTTTCTGCGAAAGGACAAAGAGGGAAAAAAGTCCTGTAGCGATCATCGCCATGCAAAGCGGAATGTTGTAGTAGGATGCCACGTTTACGTTGAGGCAACATCTCGGATAGACAAAGAGACTCACCACACCCAACAGGACATAAATCAGCGCCGTGGCATATCCCGACCAAGCCGGCCATTTCTTGATGGTCTCCTCATATTGGCGGAAGAGGTATCCGAAAGCGAAATAGACCTGAACGGTCATGGCGATGCTGATCATGCCGAAACTCAGGATGTGACGCTGCCGGAGAGCATAGCCCACCATGAACAAGACCAACGTGGCGACCAGCAAGAGAACATGCCTTTTGCCCAGAGCCTTCAGCAAGTAATAGAAAAAGATCTCGCCGAAGATGAAACACGGCATAAACCATAATTTCCTGCCACTGAGCACCTCATAAAGCGACTGGAGCGTGTGGTCAACGCCCTTGATGGGAAAAGCAGCTGCGATGGGAAAGAATCCCAGACAGATCCACGGCACGACGACCGACCAGAAGAGATTTTTGAGGAAAGCCGCATCATTGCCCTTGCGCATGTTGAACAAATAGCCCGACAGAGCAAAGAAGAGCGGCATCTTGATGGGACTGGTGAAGAGGAAATAATCCATGGTGCCTGCGCGGTGCCCATAGACGACGAACAAGATGGCCAACGCCCTCAGGACATCGATCCAGACTTTTCTTTCTTTTCTTGGCAAGGTGATTGGCTCCATGACTTCAGTAACAAAAAATCCGCCGTAAAGGCGGATTGGCGGTGCGTACGGGACTCGGACCCGTGACCTCCGGCGTGACAGGCCGGCATTCTAACCAACTGAACTAACGCACCAAATCAGAATGTTGGCGGTGCGTACGGGACTCGGACCCGTGACCTCCGGCGTGACAGGCCGGCATTCTAACCAACTGAACTAACGCACCAATATAGCGGTCATTCTGATTTGCGGATGCAAAGGTAGTCAATTATTTTCTATCTACAAAATAAAATCCGCTTTTTTTAGAAAAAAATTCAAGAGGACAGCATCTCTGTAGTTCTGTCCGTCATAGAGCCATTCCTTGAGTGTGGCACATTCATCAAAGCCAGCTTTTCTGAACATGGAGATCGACTGAAGATTCTCTGCATCCACCCAGGCATAGAGCTGGTGCAGATGAGCCACCTTTTTGCAATATTTCTGGATCAGGGAGATCGCCTCACCCGCATATCCCTGGTTGCGGTATTTCGCCGCCACGGCAATGCCGATTTCCGCCCTTTGGTTTTTGGGGTCGAAATGGAAGAGATCGATCAGTCCGACAGCAACGCCCTCCAGGTTTTCAATCATCAGTCTCATTTGCTTATCGGCGAAGATATCGGCCGTGTTGCCCATGACATAGCTGTTGAGCGCAAACCGGGAATAAGGAGTGCTGGTACACCCCACATCCCACATGGCGGTATCATTTTCGATGGAATAGAGGAATTCGACGTCCTCTGGTTCCAATGCCCTCAGCCTGACTTTCTTCCCCCTGAGCAAGTTCATTATCTCAGCACCTCCTCTGCTGTTATGATGGTTTTCGTGCGTGGGTTGTATGTACCGATAAACACATTGGGCACAGGATTGGCAGCGAACAGTTCCAGTATTTTCTGATATTGGAACGCCTCGATGTCATAGACCATATAAGTTTGGTTTTTCGAGGTGTCTATTTTCTCCAGAACCTGTTGATGCACATCCGGGTTCATCCTCTCGTTGGCTACGACAAATTCGCCGGAGAGGCCCTTCTTCCGAGCCAGTTTCCGGCATTGTGTGACGGATGCCACCGAACCGATGAAGATATAGTCGGGTTCCCGTCTCCTCCTGGGACTGAAAAAGCCCAGAGCCTTTTTCATTTTCGACGTCTGCATCTGCACCAAGGCCAGGGAAGCCTTCATATAGATGGCCATCTTGATGGGCACGGTGAGCCAGAGGCTTGAGCTCCCATAATGCTTTCTGAAGAAGATGAGCATGGCCTCATAGAACACGTGGACATAGCGGAAGGAAGATTTCTGGGTGCTCTCCCCTTTGTAGTGAAGGATTGACTCCGGCAAGTACCAATTTTCGAATCCCCCCTTGAGCAACCTGCACGACAGGTCAATGTCCTCGCCATACATGAAGAAGTCCTCATCGAGCAGCCCCACTTTCTCCAACGCAGAGCGCCTGAGCATGCAAAATGCGCCGCTGATCACTTCGATCTTCGCAGCCTCATCCCAGGGGAGATAACTCATATAATAGTGTCCGAAGCGTTTACTCTGCGGACGTTTCTTGCAGAGGCCCGTCATTTTATAGAGTGAAGTCATCGGAGTAGGCAGTCCGCGCCGTGACTCCATCGCCTTGGAACCGTCGGCCTTCAGCATTCTCACGCCGGCGCCTCCGGCCTCCGGATGCTGATCCATGAAGTCAAGGACACGCCGAATGGTATTTTCACCCACCACGGTATCCGGGTTGAGCAGCAGGACATACTCTCCCGAACTCTGCCGGATGGCGATGTTGTTGGCCCTGGCGAAACCCAGGTTGTGATTGCTCTCTACGTAATTGACATCATGAAACCGTTTCGAGACATAATTGATGCTTCCGTCACGCGAATGGTTATCGACCACATACACCTCCGCCTCCAGATCCTTGACCGCCCTGTAGAGACTGTCAAGACACTGGTAGAGGTAATGCTTCACATTATAATTTACTATGATTACTGTCAGTTTCATCATTCATCGCCAGTTTCCCTGATGCACCTTCCCATGGAGGGGTAAACGAAGAAGAGGCACAAGAAGAAGATGATGGCCAGATAAAGAAAGCTGGGCCTCATCAACAAATAGTATAAAAACACATTGGCCAGCAATGGCAGGCAGAGCAGGAGCAGGCGCACAAGTCCCCATGAGCACAACGCCCTGTCCTTGCCTTTCTTCAATGCGGCATTGACACGCCGCCATTTGAACAGCCACAAGGCCAGCGGAATGGCCACCAATGTCAGCAGTTCCATGGCCACCGACATCATGAACTCCATCCTCGCATTGCCTATCCAGGCCCCCGGCACAACGAGTCCTGTCTCGAAGGCCAAGACCACGGCACCTGCCAGGATGCAAGTGCCCCACCAAACGGCCAATAGGATGATTCTTGTCTTTTGCATGTTGATTGACAGAAACAAATGCCCCCTCTACTGTCCGAACGGCATCCGGTTGAGGATAGACCTGCCCAAAGTGACCTCGTCGGTGTATTCAAGTTCATCACCGACGGAAATGCCCCTGGCCAGGACGGTGAGTCTCACCTTGTAGGGAGCCAGTTTGCGTGAGATATAAAAATTGGTTGTGTCGCCCTCCATGGTGCTGCCCAGGGCCAGGATCACCTCCTCCACCCCGCCGGCAGCCACTCTTTCGACCAAGGCATCGATCTGCAAGTCAGAAGGACCAATGCCCTCAATCGGTGAGATCACACCACCGAGCACATGGTAGAGCCCATTATATTGCTGAGTGTTCTCCACCGCCATCACATCTTGTATGTTCTCGACAACACACACCTGCGATGCGTCGCGCTTGGAGTCCGAACAAATGGCGCATACATCAGTGTCGCTGATGTTGTGGCACACCTTGCAATACTTCACCTCATGTCTGAGCTGTGACACCGCACCGGCGAAGCGGTCAACGTCATCAATGGGCTGTCGGAGTAAATGCAGCACCAGGCGCAAAGCGGTTTTGCGCCCGATACCTGGAAGTTTTGAGAATTCTCCTACCGCTTTCTCGAGCAAAGCAGAGGGATACTGCTGCAACATCTCTGTGCGACGTTGATATCAGAAGAGATAGATGCCCAGTCCCAGTCGCAAGCCCACGTTGGAGTATTTGCTATGGTCCTTGATCGACTGCTCGTAGTAAAGAGCAGGTTCGATGGTGACCGTACGGTTGATGAAGAAGGCATAGCCCAATTCCACCGAAGGCATGATGTCATTGTACTTGTGGTTGCCATGCCTGTAGGTGGCACCGAGTCCCAGGTAGATGCCGTTCTGGATGATGTAATAGCGCCCCTGAGCACCGATGGAGAACCTGTCGGGAGTGTTGTCATCCCCTCCGATGTGGTTATACCCCAGGATGCCCAGCAACATCAGGTTGTCGTCGACGAGATAACCACCCTTGGCCTGGAACCCCACATTGAGGTCGGACGTGCCGTTGTAGTTGAAATCAAGACCAGAGAACGACGCACTGATGTATTTCTTGCCTTGTTCGAACTGTGCGCTGGCTGTCAGGACCATCATCATCGCGACAATCAGCAGAGAAAGTTTTTTTACCATACGTATGAATATTATGATTACTTGATATTTTTAGATGTATAACCCCTGAGCCACACCGAGAACCATACGACAGCAAGCAGGAAGCAGACGCCACCGAGCGCATAGCCCACGTTCGTCGGCAGGTGGGGACCGAGAGCATTGGGACTGACGAAGATGAAGGTGGAGCAGACCGCCGTCATGAACAGTGCCGGAATGAGGGAGATGAAATAAGGTTTCTTATTGCGCACGAGGTAGACGGTGATGGTCCACAACGTGAACACCGACAACGTCTGGTTGCCCCATCCGAAGTACTGCCAGATGGTATTGAATCCATCCGGGTTCTCCATCTGCCAGACCAGCAGGAGGATAGAAGCCGCAAACATGGGAATGGAGATCACGAGTCGCTTGGGGATGGTCCGCTGCTCCATCTTCAGAGCCGAAGCGATAATCAGGCGGGCACTGCGGAATGCGGTGTCGCCGCTGGTGATGGGAGCCGCCACCACGCCGAGCACAGCCAGGATGCCGCCGAAGACGCCGAGCCATCCCGAGCAGATGTATTGCACCACATTGGGAGCCGTGAAGAACTGGATCAGAGTCTTGGGAGAATCACCCTGCATCTGGGCGTTGAACTCAGCCACGACATCAGCCGGCACTACCTGTTGCCATCCGCCGTAGTAGAAGAAATAGGAAGATACCGAAGCCCAGATCAGAGCCACAAAACCCTCGGTAATCATCGAGCCGTAGAAGATGGGACGTGCAAGCCGCTCCGACTTCAGACACCGTGCCATCAGCGGACTTTGTGTGGCATGGAATCCACTGATCGCACCGCAGGCGATGGTCAGGAACAGGCAAGGGAAGATGGGATTGTTGGAAATAAACGAATTCGTGCCCAGAATGCTTTCCGGCTTGTTGAGATTGGATGCCGCCAGGTTGTCCCACAGTTCAGGAATCGCAGGCCATTTGACAAAAAGCATGATCATCAGAGCCACTGCCATGAAAAGCAGCGAGAAGGCAAAGATGGGATAGAACCGACCGATGATCTTATCGATGGGCAGCATGGTAGCCAGGATATAGTAGGCAAAAATGATCACCACCCAGATGATGAGACCCATGGGAGCCATTTTTTCCAGAAGAAGAGCCGGACTATAGACAAACACCACGCCGACCATGACCAGGAGGAACACCGAGAAGACCAGCATGACAGCCTTCGTCGCCTTCCCCAGGTATTCGCCGATCAGTTCGGGCAAGTTGGCGCCCCCATGCCTGATGGACAACATTCCCGAGAAGAAATCATGCATGGCTCCAGCGAAGATGCACCCCAGTACAATCCAGATATACGCCACGGGACCATACCATGCGCCCATGATGGCGCCGAAGATGGGACCTGTGCCCGCGATATTCAGGAACTGGATCATGAACACTTTCCACGAGGGCAACGCGATGAAATCCACACCATCAGCCTTGGAGATTGCAGGAGTGGGACGGTCGTCAGGCCCGATGACCCGCTCGATGAATTTTCCATACACGAAATAGCCTGCTACCAAGGCCAGGAGGCTCAACAAAAATGAAATCATTTCCTTGAATAGAATTAAAAAACACATATCCCGTCGCTATATTACGCCAGGAGAGCAATATTAGTGCAAAGTTACGAATTAATGCTGAAATACGGAAATGATTTGTGAAGATTCTTTCTATACAGCTTATCCTTTCAGGCCGGACAAAGGCCATTCTGTCATCAAATAAAAGCAAAAGGGTGGAAAACGAATGAAAGAGAGATAAGAAAAGGAACAATTCTTTTTGTTCTGCCCTCGGTTTTCATTAACTTTGCACCTCGAAAGTTGCTATACCCATATTTTAGCACCCAATAAAGACAATTTCCACAAGATGATCAGAAAATCCTGGATACTCCTTGTCTTCTGCCTGCTTTTCACCGCTTCCAGAAGCCAAGTGCCCAAGTATGAAGTCCGTGCCGTATGGCTCACCACCCTCAACGGTCTTGACTGGCCCTCTGTCAAAGCCACCTCAGCAGAATCCATAGAGCGTCAAAAGAACCAGTTATGTACGATTTTGGACCAGTTGCAACGGACGAACGTCAATACCATCCTGTTGCAGACCCGTGTGAGGGCCACGACCATCTACCCCTCCCGTTACGAGCCCTTTGACCCCTGCCTGACCGGTAAGGGAGGCCGCCATCCCGGCTATGACCCCCTGCAGTTTGCCATTGACGAATGCCACAAGCGCGGCATGGAACTCCATGCGTGGGTTGTGGCCATCCCTGTGGGCAAATGGAACAACATCGGTTGCCGGCAGTTGCGTGACCGTTACAAGTCGCTGATTATCAAGAAAGGTGACGAAGGATACATGAATCCCGAGAGCGGTCAGACCGCAGAATACATCTCCAAAATCTGCAACGAGATTGTGGAGAACTACGATGTTGACGGCATTCACCTCGACTACATCCGCTATCCTGAGAACTGGAAATATACCGTCAGCCGTGCCCAAGGGCGCGATCATATCACGCGCATCGTGCGCAGCATCCATCAAGGCATCAAGGCGCGCAAGCCCTGGGTGAAGCTCAGCTGTTCACCAATCGGGAAATTCAGCGACCTCACCCGCTATTCCAGCCGCGGCTGGAACGCCTATGATGCAGTATGCCAGGATGCTCAGGGATGGCTGCGCGAAGGATTGATGGACCAGCTCTACCCCATGATGTATTTCCGCGGCGACAATTTCTATCCTTTCGCCGTGGATTGGGCGGAGAACACCCATGGCCGCACCGTGGTCGCCGGCCTGGGCATCTGGCTTCTCTCCCGCCGTGAAGGCAATGACTGGCCCCTGACCGATATCACCCGCGAGATACACGTGGCCCGTCAGTTGGGTTTGGGACACACCTATTTCCGCAGTCGTTTCTTCACCGACAACGTGAAAGGCATCTACACCTATATGGAGTGCTACCTTGACGCCTACCCCTCGCTGATTCCCCCCATGACCTGGCAGTCGCCGGCCCGCCCTGCCCCACCCCAGGACATGAGCATGACCAACCAAGGCGGTCGTCTGCACCTCAAGTGGTGGGGAGCCAAAGCCACCAGCGACAGTCCCAACCTGTTGTACAACGTCTATACCAGTACGGTCAGTCCTGTTGACATCAGCGACGCCCGCAATCTCATCGCCAGCCGTCTGTCGCGCCCTCAGCTGACCCTTTCCAAGGATGACGGAGCCCATTTCTTCGCGGTGACAGCCATCGACCGCTATGGCAATGAGAGCGTGGCCCTGCAAAGCGACACTCCTCATAAGCCCAGCATGGAATGGTTGCCCAATGACGGCCGTATGCTGACCATGCCCAAGCTTGACCCCACCATGAGTTGCGAATACATCAGCATCAGGAGTCTGGCCGGCAATGAAGTGACCATCCGTCCGTATTCTGACAAGCCCATGAACATCCGCACCCTACGCGACGGAGTCTATACGCTCAACAGCGTTGACAAGCACAAGGTGGTGCGCCGCATCGGCCAATTCATCATACGGCGCTGACGGGACAAACATCAGAACCACGAAAAGGCCAGGAACGGCGAGAGCACCGTTCCTGGCCTTTTCGTGACCCCTTAGTCAGATCAGAAGGGCAGGTCGTCAGACGACTCACCAGCTGCAGGATCACCAAACGGGCTACCAGCGGGAGGAGGAGCTACGGGCGAAGAAGTCGGAGCGCCAGCGATGGGACCGGGAGCGGGCATACCGCCAGGCATGCCACCGGGCACAGTACCTGGGAAAGGAGCACCTACCGGATTCTGGTTGGGGATAATCTGCCTCACATCATAGGCCCTGATGCTGTTGAACCATCTGCCATTATACTCACGCGCATCGATGTCGAAGGCCACGTTGACCTCCTGTCCCACCTGAATATTGAAGCGCTGGAGGCGGTCACTTCCGAATACGGAGAAGACCATCTTGCGAGAATATTGTCCGTCGAACGTTTCGAGCACGAACTCCTGCACTTGCCATTCACCTCTTGCGGACTGGCCGGTCTTTACATCCAGTGCAGCTATGATTTTGCCTTGTAACTCCATAGATTGTTGAATTAAATAATAATGTATGAATATGTGTTTTATCGATTAAATCGAATGCGAAATTACAAAATTTGCCGCACATCAAGAAACTTTTCCCCTATTTTTTTGTTATGTAGTGGGATTTTCGTAATTTTGTAGTCAATAAGTCATGTGCCCTGTCGGTCGATCCCTGTAAGATGGCATCAGCACATTTTAGAGCAGCATTATTCACAATAAAAATCAAATACTAATGAAGTTTACCCTATCCAGCGCTACCTTAAGCAGCAAGTTGTCTGTACTCTCCAAGGTTATCATGACAAAGAACGCGATGCCCATTCTCGAGGGATTTCTCTTCGAAATAGGAGACGGTCAGTTGCAGATTACCGCTTCCGACAGTGAGAATGTGATGAAAGCCACATGCCCATTGAGTGAAAGTGACGGCAATGGCCGTTTTGTGGTCAACAGCCAGACCATTCTCGATGCCGTGAAGGAACTTCCCGAGCAGCCATTGACCTTTGAGGTGGACACGCTTGAATATACCGTGAAAGTGTATTATCAGAACGGAAACTACAATTTCACCGCCCAGAATGCCGAGGAATATCCTCAGACGCAGCCGATGCCGACCAATGTGACCACCATCACCTTTGATGCCAGCGTGCTGTTGTCGAACATCAGCCGTACGC
This sequence comes from uncultured Prevotellaceae bacterium, assembly GCA_902776475.1. GTDB lineage: Bacteria > Bacteroidota > Bacteroidia > Bacteroidales > Bacteroidaceae > Prevotella. Next base: position 99,622 of record CACYQD010000013.1, read on the forward strand.
TGTTTGCCACGGCCCAGGAGCAGCTCCGCCCGGTGATGAACGGAGTCTATTTTGACATCACCCCCGAATATACCGCTATTGTGGCCAGTGACGGCAGCAAGCTGGTCCGCAACCGCTGCTTTGCAGTCCGCAATGAACTTCCCTCATCGTTTATCCTTCCCAAGAAGCCTGCCACTCTGCTGAAGAATGTGCTGACGAAGGACGGTGGCGATGTTGTCATCAAGTTCAACGACCGCAATGCCGTCATCAGTTTCTCCGACGGTCTTCTGATCTGCCGTCTCATCGAGGGCCGTTATCCCAATTACAACTCTGTGATTCCGAAGGACAACCCCAACCATCTGCGCATCGACCGCAAGACCCTTGTGAGTGCGCTTCGCCGTGTGATGCCCTTTGCCAGCGAGAGCAGCGAACTGGTGAAGTTCAAGGTTGACCTCGGCCAGTTGGTCATCTCCTCGGAGGACATCGATTTCGCCACCAGTGCGAAAGAGAGCCTGATCTGCGACTACGACGGCATGCCCATGTCGATTGGTTTCAAAGGTCCTGCCCTCACTGAGATTCTCAACAATATAGAAAGCGACGATGTCGTCATTGAGTTGGCAGACCCCAGCCGTGCAGGAGTCGTGCTCCCCGGCGAGCAACCTGAACAAGAGGAAGTGCTCATGCTGATCATGCCAATGTTGCTCAATGACTAAATCCCCCGCATATGAAGCTACATCTCACTAAGCCCCTTGTCATCTTCGACTTAGAGACAACGGGGCTTGACCTTGTGAAAGACCGCATCATCCAGATAGCCTACATCAAGGTTTTCCCTGACGGGAAAGAAGTTCGCCGCAACCAACTGGTGAACCCGGGTTTTGAGATTTCCGCTGAGATCACCGCCATCACCTCCATCACCAATGAGGACCTGAAAGACCAGCCCACCTTCAAATCCATCTCCAAGGAGTTGTATGAGGTCTTTACCGGTTGTGACTTTGCCGGTTTCAATTCGAACCATTTCGATATCCCGATGCTTGCGGAGGAGTTTCTCCGAGCAGGAATAGACTTTGACTTCGGTCGCTGCCGTCTGATTGACGTGCAGACCATCTTCCACAAGATGGAGCCGCGCAATCTCTCCGCCGCCTACAAGTTTTACTGTGGCAGGAAGATGACCGACGATTTCAAGCCCCATCTGGCAGACAACGACACCGAGGCCACCTACCGTGTGCTTCAGGGTCAGCTTGACATGTACAGCGCGGCCAATCAGGAAGAAGAAGACCGTCAGTTGGCCAACGACATGGACGTGCTGGCCAAATTGTCACGCACGAATGAGAACGTGGACTTCGCAGGCCGCATCATCTGGAAGCCCGTCCTCGATGCCAACGGTCAGCCCACCGTCGATCAAGACGGCAATGTGGTGAAACAAGAGGTCTTCAATTTCGGCAAATACAAAGGGCGTCCCGTAGCCGAGGTGCTTCACCGCGACCCAGGCTATTACAGTTGGATGCTGAATGGAGATTTCACCTACAACACGAAGCAGGCGCTCACCCGCATCCGCCTGCGTGAGTTTAATCTTCATTAGTCCTATCGTTTTAACTCATACAAGATGAAAGCATCAGAACAGACCATCCAGCAGCTTGAAAGAACCATCCGCAAGATCGGACAGAAATTTCCGGAATCAGAAGAGCCAACACTTCTGACAGACATCCATTTCCGTGTGTTTCAGGACAGTGGTGAGTTACTCGTCTATGACGATGACGACAATGAGATCACCCGTTGTGTCATAGAGGAATGGATTGACAGCAAGGATGATGAATTCTACGATCACGTGACCTCCATCTGTCGTCAGGTGCTCAAGCGCAACAGTGGTGTGATAGAAAAATACAGTTTGCTCAGGCCCTTCAGTTTTGTCTTGGAGGATGACGAGAAAGAAAGCGTCGCAGAACTGTTCATCTCCGATGGTGACACCATCATCATCAGCGGTGAACTGATGGAAGGCCTGGACAAAGAGCTGGACAGTTTTTTCGAGAAACTGATGGAAGAATAAAACCTCTTTCTACGATGAAGCCCCGTCGTTTGACGGGGCTTCATCGTAGGCTGCGCAATCAGAGTTTTACTTTCTTGACGACGCCCTCACTCTCATTGCTCATTCTGTCGAGCGCAGTGACGACGTAGGTATATTTCTCCGTACCGTCCTGGTAAGGCAACTTGTAATAGGTCTTTGCCGTCACAGCCACGATTTTTGACGGGTCGGCCAGATTGACCTTATCACCATCATCAAACCTGTAGATGACATATTTGACAGCCTTGTCTTTCCAGCCGGAGCCCTTCGGTGCCGACCAGAAGAGCATGTGTCCGTCGTCGGTATTGACCACTTTCATCTTCCGTATTTTCTTTGGAGCCTTGTCATCGATGAAATCCATTGTGGGTTGCAGTGCCTTGTAACGCCAATAGTTGTTTCTCAGATAAGTGCCATAATTTCCGACATTATCCACAGCCGCCTTGGCATACCAGAGCACGGTGCCATTGACATTGGGCAACTGCCGATGCAGTTTGAACTTCGCCGCCATCTGATGGATATTGGGATTCTGCAAATCCGCATTTTTCACGGTCCGCTCGACGTCCTCTCCGATGTACAGAGGCCGGTTTGAGGCATGCCTGTTCCACCAGTTGATCAGCGTGTGGTAGTCTGCTGCCTTATTGCCTATCTCCCAATAAAGCTGAGGCACGCAATAGTCAATCCATCCATTGTTGACCCAGAGCAGCACATCCGCATACAGGTCATCATAGTTCTGTGTACCGTTTGTGGCACTTCCTGCTACGGGATCACTTTTCTGATTGCGATAGATACCAAAGGGAGAGACACCGAACTTCACCCAAGGTTTACGTTTGTGAATGGTCTTGCCCAGTTCCTTGATGAAGACATTGACATTATCACGCCTCCAGTCCGCCTTGTTGGAGAATCCCTTGCGGTTTCTCTGGTATTCCTTGTCATCATTGATTGGGACACCTGCCACTGGATAGGGATAGAAATAGTCATCGATATGCAAACCGTCGATGTCGTAGCGTTCCACGATGTCATCCACCACCTTGCAAATATAATCCCTGTTTTCCGCAATACCCGGATTGAGCAAATAGAGTCCATCGTATTCAAAGCAGAGGTCTGGCCTCTTTTTCGCGATATGATTGGCAGCCAGTTCGTTAGTCGTCTTGGTTTTTGCCCTGTAGGGATTGATCCACGCATGCAGTTCCATTCCCCGTTTGTGGCATTCGTCAATCATCCACTGCAAGGGATCCCAGTAGGGATTGGGCGCCATGCCCTGCCGACCTGTGAGAAACCTGCTCCAAGGTTCTATCTTGCTGGGATACAATGCATCACATTCCGGTCTGACCTGGAAAATGATGGCGTTGACTCCATCCCTCCACAACTCATCCAACTGGTAAGAGAGCGTCTTTTGCATCTGCTGCGTTGACATGCCTATAAACTGTCCATTCACAGCCTGTATCCACGCTCCCCTGAACTCCCGTTTAGCGGGTGAGGACGTTGACTGTATGGTTTCTGTGCTGTTGCAGCCCCACAATAGCAGGGCTATCGCCATACAAACCGAGAAACGGCGAAAAAAAAGTCTGTTTTTCATTATCTTTCCATCAATCAATTATCAATACAAAATGTCAAAATCCAATAAGAAGGAGGGTTTCCTGTCATCAGGGAACCCTCCTTCTCTCAAGACCGGATCTTCTTAGAAGAAGAGGTATCTGTTGTCTTTCACGTCGGCATTGAGGAGCAGTTCCTGGAATACCGTGCGAGAGAGGTTGGACATGTAGTTCTGAGAAGCCCTGCTGGCATATTCCTTGGCATCGAACTTACCCTCAACAGTGCGCTTGTCGTTGACTTTGAAGACATATACACCACCGTAGCCCTTGACGGGATGAGCGGAGAATTTGCCCTTCTCGGTAGCAGCGACTGCACCGCTAAGTGCGGGTTCCTGTGACTGGAGAGCAGAAACGAACACCGGTGAACCGAGAGAGATCTGGTTGACCTCTGTCGTCTTGGCGCCTTTGCTCTCAGCCTCGGCGATGGACTTCACGTTGCCCAGTTTCTCAATGATCTTCTCGGCTTTCTTGTCGCGGAGGACCTCCTGCTGCACATAGTTCTTGACATCCTCATTCTCCAGGTCCATATATCCTTTAGGATAGATATTGGTCAGAGCCATCACGAGGATCTCATCACGGCTGTTGCCGCAGGTCATCACCTCAGAGATGTCACCCTTCTCAGCCTCAAACACCCACTTGAGAGCGTCGCGTGAGTTGCCGATGCCGGGAATCATGCCCTGTGAAGTCATCACATTCTTGGCCTCCAGCACCTGATAACCAGCCTTTGCGGCATCCTTCTCCATCATCTCGAGAGACTGATGTCCGGCAACGAACTGCTTGAACTTATCGCTGATGGCATGTGAAGTCTCGTCGGAATAAGTGATGTCACGCTTCACGACGGCCACGTCATACTTGGTCACCATAGCCTTGCGGTCGAGAACCTGAAGGATCAGTGTGCCCTGAGTCATCGGAATGCTCTTAACTTCATTGACGCCCAGAGTGTTCATGGCGTTGAAGATGGTCTCATTGTCCTTGGTCATGTTGGAAGCCCTCTCATACTGAGCGGTGGTCAACCACACCTTCTCACCGGTCTGTCCATACTTCTTGGCGATAGCCTCGAAGTCACCACCAGCCACGACAGCCTTATAAACGCTGTCGGCTTTGGTTGTGGTCTCTGCTGCGGTGTTGCCCACCACGGTGATGACGCGATACTGGATGGAGTCGGGCAAGGTGTTCTTGGCAATGAGTTTGACGACGTTCATCGTGTTGTCAGCTGCACTTTCCACAGGACCCATCACTGAACCTACAGCCATGGAGTCGAGACGGGAAGCGATGTCGGCCGTGAATGCGTTCTTTGTGACAGGAACGCCCAGATAAGAGATGTTGGAACGTCCTTCGCGAACCACCTTCTCGGGGCTCTCGCCAGCCTTGAGCTGCTCGGCGCACTTGGTCAGAGCGGCTGTGAGGGCGCTGCGGTCAGCGGGAGAAGCCACTTTCTTGACAAGGATGTACTTGATGCTACGGATTTCCTCAGGAATCTTGAACATCTCCTTCTTCTTGTTATACATGTCCTTCAGCTCGTTCTCAGCCACCTGCACGTCTTTGTCGTTGATGGTCTTGTAGTCGATGTAAGCGAGCTGCACATCGCTCTCATTCTTCTCTGCATCGTAGAGGAATTTAGCCTCAACCGGGTTGGAGAGGAGAGCGGTGGAGAGCAGGGCCTGATATTTCTGGGCCAGGATCTGCTGGCGCATCTGCTTGACCTTGAAAGCAAGGAACTTATAGACCTTGTCGTAATATTCGGCAGCCTGCGGGCTGGCATTACGGTTGGACTTGTAGTTGTTGATGAACTCATTGTACATGTTGTAATCAAACCGTCCTGTCTGCTGGTTGACGAAACCGGTGACGTTGGCCACCTCCATGAGGACCTGGTTTGTGCCCTGCATCATGGCGTTTTTCATTTCGTCGTTAGTGACAGTAAGTCCAAGTTTATCAGCCTCGTTCTCGATGATTTTGTTCTGCACGAAGGAATTCCAGGCCATGTTGCGGATCTGGTCCTCGTCGGCGTTGGGCGCCGTGATTTTCGTGCATTCCACAAATTCATTGAGGTAGTCCTGATAGTCCTCAATACCGATTTTCTCACCCAAGATTTCACCAACTCTTGTGCTCCTCATCCTGCCAGTAGTCTCGCAGGAGCGGAACATGTCGCCGGCAATGAATCCAAAAAGGCCAAGTCCGATGATAATGATCAGAAATGTGCCTTTGCTTCTAATTGTTCCTAATGCTGCCATTACTTTTTTATTGTTGATTGTATTTCTCTATTAATATCCATCGGACAAGTGGGAACCCCTCACTATTCGGTGAGGAAAATACCCTCCTTCTCCAAAATGCGTACAAAATTACAAAGAAAATAGGAAACAGGCGAATTTTTTGAATAAAAATAACTTATTGTGTCACAAATAACTTCACCAGTTCGATTTTGGTCATGGTATTCTTGATAATTTTGAACTGGAACGGTCCGATTTTGACGACTTCATTGAGTTTGGGAAAACTCTGATAATAGTGGAGTATCAATCCACCGATAGTCATATAGTCATCGCTCTCGGGCAGTTGGAGAGAGAACATCTCGTTGACCTTGTCGATCTCCAGTCTTGCCGACAGGAGGTACTCGTTTTCGCCAACATTTTTGGCGATGTAGTTGGAACTGTCGTGCTCGTCCTCGATTTCTCCGAATATTTCCTCGACAATATCCTCGAGGGACACGATGCCGCTTGTTCCGCCAAACTCATCGACCACCACGCCAAGGCTTTTCTTCTGCTGGAGGAAGATCTGCATCATTTTCTGAGCCGACATGGTCTCCGGGACGAAAGGCATTGTGCGCAGGTCCTTCCTCCAGTCGTCCGGTTTACGGAACATCTCCGAGGAGTGGACATACCCGATGATATGGTCGATATCGTCGCGATAGACAATGATCTTGGAGTGTCCGCTCTCTATGAATTTCTGATTGAGCTCATCGATGCCACACTCCTCGGGCACGGCCTCTATCTCCGTTCTCGGTATCATACAGTCGCGCACCCTGGTCTCCGAGAAATCAAGAGCATTTTGGAAGATTTTCACCTCCTCGTTGATCTGGTGCCCATCGGCGGCGTTGTCGATGCTGGACTGCACGAGGTAATCGAGGTCCACCTTGGAGAACACCTCGTCGCCCGTCTCTTTGTTGACCTTGACGCCGAACAGTCTCATGATGGTCTTGGCCAGGAGGCTGGCGAATTTCGACAACGGCCAGAGGATGATATAGCAGAAGTATGCCGGAATGGCGAAAAAAGTCAGGAGCCTGTTGGGGATGCTCTTGAAGAAAGTCTTCGGCAAGAATTCACCAGTGAAGAGCACGATCACAGTGGAGAGGATGGTATCTGCCGGCACGGTGAATCCTGCGGAATATCCCCTGAAGATCGTGGCATCAAACAGTTTGGCGATCAGAATGCCATAGATGACCAATGCGATATTGTTTCCCACGAGCATGGTACTGACGAAGTCGCTTGGATGTTTGAAGAAGACATCCAGGCATTTCTGGGGGAGTCCGTTTTTCTCCTTGTCCATCTCAGCCAGCATCCTGTTGCTTGACACGAAGGCGATCTCCATTCCCGAGAAGAAAGCGGAGAAGACCATGGTGATCAAAATGCAAACAATGAGCATCACATTCATCATCTTAGTTGTTGAAGTTCCTTTTGGGCATAGCAGGCTGCCTTCCATAATGCCTTGAGGAGTCAGTCTGTTGCTTTTTGTTGTCACGTGAGGACTTGTCGATATCGCCTCTGTCGAAATACCCCCTTGTGGTCTTTACGGAGTACTTCGTCATATTCTCGTCACTTCTGAAGCGGTTGCCATGAAGTTCCTTGTCTGCAGTGATCAAGTGAGAGTATTTATTGGAATAGATTTCATGGGTTTTCTCGTCCCAGAAGAGTTCCTCGCTGCTGAACCTCAGTCCTTTCTTGGTGAGGATTCTGACCCTTCCGCGCAATTCCCAAAGCCGCAGCATGTCAAAATAATAGGCTGTGTCGCACTGGATATAGGACTGCACATGCATGGCCAAGTCAAACTGTTCGAGGAAGAGGCCTTTCTCAAAAATCCACCTGGAGGGTTGCCTGTTCTGATTGACCTCCCATTCTTCTGCCACAATGCGGTATTTGATGATGCCAGAGTCTGAAATCAGCGTATTGACGCCATACGACACCATCGTCGCCACCGAGTCCTGGGGGTAGATGGCCGGTGCCACGTGCTCCCTCTCCTCCTGACATGCCGTGAAGGACAGCATCAGGGAAAGGACCATACAGGGTAGAATCAATCTACCTTCCATTTCATGAACCATCTCTCATTGAAGGTGAGTCCGATGTTGATACGGAAAGTGTTTTCTCTCAATAGGTTGGAAGCATCCAGTCTGACCCACTGTCCACTGATGTTAAGCACCGACCTGTTGTTCCACCCATTCATGATAGGGATGCCGAAGCCTGCGCTCACACTGATTTCCTTCGGGCCATCCTTTCCATTTATTTTAAAATAAGGTGTAGCGTATGAAGCACCCGCCCTGAACCGTATCCTCTGGAAAAATTTGTTTGAAGTCGGATTCTTGCAGTACTCGCCACCGATGGTGACCTTGTGTCTGTCCTTGAAATAATCATTGCTGACCTGATAGGACGGTCCGCTGTTGGTATTGGTATAGACCGGGAATCCCACATCGCCCCATTTCTGGAGTTGGTAATCCGCACCGATCCGAAGTTTTTCTGCCAGGTTGAGCATGAATCCCCCACTCATCACATTCGGCATCTCGAAGCCGTCTTTGATGACGTAGGAAGCTGTATCGGAAACAAGCGTCTGTGAATTGGTGGAGATGACCTTGCACTCCGGGTCTGCAGCCATCTTGTGCCCCAGTCCGTAGGTAAGACCGATGGTGAGGTTGCTTTTCTTGGAGAACGGAATGGCGATCTGTGCGCCGAAATCCACTTTATAGTCGGTGATGCTTGCCGTATAATACTTGGAGAGGGTGTTGGTATAGCTGTCGCTGTAGGAGTTGACGATCTGACGCTCATAATCACCCCAAAGATAAGCACCGCTTACACCGAGGGAGAATCCTTTGAAGATTTCCCATCCCATACCGAGATAGATCTGGTGAATGCCACCCGTTCCTTTATAGGTGTTGTAATAAGTAGTGGCGTCAGCATCACCCACTTTATGGGAGTTGGAGTAAGAATAGCCCACGTTGGTATAAGGCATGATGCCAAAACTCACTCCCAAATGCTTGAAGGCCCTGAAGCCAGCAGCCACATACTCGAAATTGGCATTTTTGGCATTGATTCGCTTTCCGTTCTCCTCGAAGTTGGTGAGTTGTCCGGAAATGCCTGCATCGAAGATGAAGGTCAGGGAATCCATGGCGGAGTAAGAGGCCGGGTTGAGCGTGTTCAGCTGGTCTCCTTTCCTGTATCCGAGACCCAATCCGTTCATGCCCTTGTTGAAGCCCGTTGCCTGCTGGGTTTGTTCTCCGAGTCCATATTGGCTATATGGTGAATTGGTACCGCTTTGTGCGGCTGCAAAAGACGAAACAGCCGCAAGAGCAGCGATGGTGAAAATTTTCTTCATGTTCATTACCGAAAGAGGCGACTGTAGGAGGGCAAGCCATACGGCTTTTTGTCATACAGTCAGGAAATTTTGTGCAAAGGTGGCACTTTTTTTTGAATTATGCAAACGATGTGTGTGATTAGCCGTTAAATAAATCAAAAGTTTAGTATATTTCACATGGTTTTGCACTTTCCTTCCGTTTCTGGGACCTTGTTTCTGCAGTTTCTGTTGCGACTAATGCTTCCGTTTTACCCCACTCCATAATACCTGTTGGCCACGTTTTGTATAGCGAGGTCATTGGGCACCAATTTCCCAGCAGTATCCTTGCTGATGAACAAGTTGAGTTCAAAGAAGTCGCAAAAATGGCACTGGGCGGGGTCATCGATCACATTGGCCATAATTTCCGGCTGGACAGCCAGTTTGGCGTTATCAGGATATTGCTCCCTGTTGTTGATATAATTCCAAACCAGGTTTTTCAAATCTTTTGAATATGCTGTAGCGTCATTGAATATTTTCATTTCCAAACTCTCCTGAAAAAAATGAGGTTAAACATAGTATGTGAGCAGCGGGGCGATGTGTTTGTCGTAGTTTGATGCCCATGCTATAATAATAGACGAACAAAAACGGAATTTGTTATAAAAATGATGAGATTTTTAGATTTTTTTGTAAAATAAAGTGGTTATTACCTATTTTTGGGGATTAGTTTTGGGGAGATTGGTTTGGGGGGATTAGTTTTTGGGGGATTGGTAGAGAAGGGAGGTGTGTCAAAATGAAAATTTGCACAACCGATATTTACCATTTGAAGTCATAATGCCGGCCTGAAGGGCCTGCGAGAACATAGCCCTGGGTTTTATGTTAGCCAACAATTGTCGCCCTGAAGGGGCAAAAGCATTGATTTCCTGCGCTTTTGCCCCTTCTTTAACTTTGCAGGCTGTAAAAAGAGTCCTAAATAACTCTTTAACTTTGCAGGCTGTAAAAAGAGTCCTAAATAACTCTT
>CACYQD010000014.1 GCA_902776475.1 uncultured Prevotellaceae bacterium
GCCGCCCTGTACATCCTGCCGTATTCCGAATGGAATAGTCGTTCAAACTGTCGTTCTCTGTCTTGCATCTTTTGTTCGCTGTTTTATCCTATATACAGCAGAGTATGAAGAATCATCACCCCTTGAAAGCATTTTTTTTAGAAGAATGCTTCAATGTTATGCAAAATTAGGAAAAAAAAGTGACAAATGATGCCGGATGATAGACCATTTTGCCATTGTGGGGCGAATATGGCATGCGCCTAACACTTTGAAAACAAAAAACTTCCTCATTTGTTTTGCGTTGTCCTTGACTTTCACCGCTTTTGCAGCGGAAAAATAGCCATCAATCTGTCGACATAGAGTGACAGGAATGGCGACTTGATAAAATGGCACATTTAAATATAGTTTTGTTTAATCCAAAAAGAAGAATGAAAAAATTATTTTTAGCAATGTGTGTGGCTCTGCTCAGCATGGGCGCACAGGCTCAGGAGAAAGGTGATGTTGCTGTAGGTTTACGCGGTGGTGTGAATATCACTAAGATTGAAATTGGGAAAATGGAAGAGACTGTCACTACGTTTGGCATTGGCGCATTCGGCCAATACAGTCTGACCGACCACTGGCGTCTTGAATTGGAAGGTGTCTACCATCCCATGAAGGACCACGTATCCGACCTCACCATGGGACTGAATGTGCACTATCTGTTCCATCTCAGCGATGCTTTTAAGATCTATCCTACGGTTGGTTATGGTTTAGCATTTGTTCACAGTGAAGGCTATAAAGTGACCTCAGCAAATGGAGAAATTTCCCATGACAGCGAAGACGAAACCGATGGTGGTATCCAACTTGGTTTGGGCCTCCAATACAATTTGACCGACAATTGGTTCCTTGCCGGCGAGTACAAATACCAGCCGGGAATCCTGGGCGACGGACATGTTATCATGGCAAGCATAGGATTCAAATTCTAAGCATACCAAGGAAACGCCCGGTCGTACCGACCATAATCAAGCAATCCGACTTCCCAAAGGGAGGTCGGATTGCTTTTGTTAGTATCCAGAATCACTTCACTGAGACACCTTTGGGAAGGGTGAACTTTGAGGCATCAATGCTCGAAGGCTGCTCTATGCTCTCGACAATGGTGGACGTGGGTCCATCGGAGAAAGTTTAGGCTGGAAATGAGATGACTACACGCTGTAGTCAACTGAAGATGACATCTGCCGACGGCAAGCGATATGCTACGGATTGTTTTGCACAGGACGATATTATCCAATTGGTGAGAGTTATTCCAAGTAAGAAAATACCCAAGAACAGGTTGTGAACGATATCGGCAATGAAGTGGTCAATAATGTTCGTCAGTTCAATGAAGCCTTCCAAAGTGTGACAGCACGAAGGGAAATCAAGAAGAAACATCGTTCCTTCCTCTGGATGAAACACCAGATAAAGGACAATGATGTGATTTTAGAGTTTATAAAAATGATAACCAAATAAAGGAATGTGTGTTGTTTTCTTGCCGATATCGGCAAGAAATGCTATATTTGCACCTGAAAATTGACTAAAAACTTGCCGATAGAAAACGATGGAATATATTTCAGTGATGCAATTCGCCGAGAAATTCGGTATATCAGAACGTACTGCTCGCAACTATTGTGCGAGTGGAAAACTGGAAGGGGCTTTCCTCACAGGTAAAACGTGGAACATACCTGCGGATGCTGTTTTGCCACAGCGAAGAACCGTCCGGAAAAAAGTGTCGCCCCTGCTGACCATGCTGCGTGAGCAAAAAGCTTCTCGCCTGAAGGGAGGCATCTACCATCGTACACAGATAGATTTGGCATATAATTCAAATCATATCGAAGGAAGCCGTCTGACTCATGACCAGACACGCTATATCTTTGATACAAATACCATAGGCATTACCGACGAGATTGTTAACGTAGATGATATCATTGAGACAGTGAATCACTTTCGTTGCTTTGACTATGTCATTGACCATGCAGAGGACCCTATATCGGAAAATCTTATTAAACAACTCCATCTGTTGTTAAAGGCAGGCACGTCGGACAGCATGAAAGAATGGTTTGTCGTAGGAGACTACAAACGGCTACCCAATGAGGTTGGAGGTATGGAGACTTGCTCTCCCCTGGAAGTACATCGTGAAATGAAGAATCTTATCAGCAATTATAACCATTGCAAGAGAAGGACGCTGGATCACATTCTTGATTTCCATGTACGCTTCGAGCAGATTCATCCTTTTCAGGATGGCAATGGTCGTGTGGGGCGTCTCATCATGTTTAAAGAATGCCTGGCCAATGGCATTGTGCCATTTATTATTACCGAAGAACTCAAACTGTTTTATTATCGGGGACTCCATGAGTGGGGTCATATCAACGGTTTTTTGACCGACACCTGCCTCACCGCCCAAGATCAGTACAAATCATTGCTCGATTATTTTAAGGTTGCGTCGAAGGTTGCGCGAAGTTTGCGTGATCATTGAGAGGATTTAGGGGAAATCTCTCAGTAACCTGTCACTATTTCAAACTCCTTAGTAAACCTATGCTTAAGTCCAGCAAATAGACAGACAAATCCAGCAGGTATATTGTCAAGCTGTAGACGGAATTAAGAAAAAAAAGGGGAAAGAAACGATATTATTCAAAAGTTATTTATAACTTTGCATTGATTCTATCAGCAAGAGTGCTGTAGGGTCGATTTTATTGGTAAAGGACGTTTTTGAACGTTATCTTCTACGCACGAATCTCGCAAATTCAAAACGACAAGAAGATGCGCAACGGAGCGTCCACGTTGGGTGTATTATACCTGTATCCTGGTGGCATATGTCATCAGGGACAGTTTGTGTAATATCTCACGGCGTGGGCTAACTCGAGTTGCTTATCCTTGTCAAGGCGATGCGAGAGCCCGTGCGTGGGATAGGCGAACGAAAGGGACACCCACGTCTTTTCGTATATCTCATTCATCATGAATCTCCATTGGGGTGTTCGGGAGATGGTAAAAAATGAGCACCTATGAAAGCATTATTCTTTTTTGTCCTCTTCTTTTGTTCCAATCAAGCTATTTGCCAAGTTGCACCACAGTATTCTATCTCATCAGTAGACTTTGATATAGAGACAAACATGTTTGGAGATGTCAATGGAGATAATAAGGTAAATGTTTCCGATATCATGTTAATAGTAAATCATATACTCTCTGATTCACCAGATTATGAGAATTTGATGGATATTAACAATGATGGTTCTGTAAATATTTCTGACATTATGATTGATGTGAGAATCATTCTAGGGGAGAATGTGAACAAATATGAGATAACCTATCCGGATTACCTGAAAGAAGAATATGAAAAGACCTTGGAAGATGTTCGACAAGTCATGGATGACTCATCAATTGTTGTCTTATATGCGACTGATTTGCATTTCTCATATAAAGGGAGTGGATATGCAGAGAAAGCCCTTTTCAATCCGATAAAAAACATGTTTCAAACGATGAAGCGATTTGAAATGGACCTACATCCTAATTTAATCTTTTTAGGAGGAGACTATATCCAATTGCCAACAGTATCTGAAGGTCAGACCAAAGAAATGGGGTTTAGGGTTTTGGATTATGTCAATCTATGGCTCAATCTATTCGACTCTCCCAAATTTTTAGTTATTGGTAATCATGAAATCAATTATACTGGTAACAATACAGGATATGGTATGACTATAGATGAGTTTTATGAATACACCCAAAAAGACATCGTAGAGTCTGGAATAGTCAATGAAGTAGGCTATACTCATAAATTGTTTTATTATGATGACGAAAAGGGGAAGACAAGACATATTTTTGTAAGTACAGGATCTGTGGATTATAATGATATTGTCGGCGAATTAGTAGAAACCGTTAAAGGAACTCCAGAAGGTTGGTCTGCTATTGCTTACAATCATTATGTTGGCAGGGATTATAATTTTGGGGAACCTGTATTTTACAACCCACTAATAAATGTCATGCGGAAAATTAAGGAAACAAATGTTGATTTTATAGGTTGGATGGGTGCTCACAACCATGCAGACGTTTGTTATGTCTTGGATGGCAATGTTGGAATTTCATGTCTTCAAAGTGGTGCTTGGACACCTGGCATGTCACAAGACGGTGTTAAATACAATCATGTTGCTAAAACTTCATCAGAAAGTGCTATCACCATTTTTGTTATCCGAAAGGATCTTGGAAAGATTTATCTCAAGAGATGGGGCTTAGGCCGCGATAGAGAAGTCAATTACAACTCGCATAGCGGTTCTGTAGGACTTGTCAGTTGGAGTGATTGACAGACCGTGAGATAAAATGCCAACACTTTCTATTCAAAAAAACAGGAAAATGCACTTTATTACAATTATTTATAGTTGCATGCAACTAGCAGCTATGAATAAAGACTCTGTAAAGCGCAGTTAGGAACCATACAAAAAGAGCCGCAATCGATGCGGCTCTCTCTGTGATTCCGTTGGGGCTCGAACCCAAGACCTACTGCTTAGAAGGCAGTTGCTCTATCCAGCTGAGCTACGGAACCATCAAAAACGGGTGCAAAAGTAATGCTTTTCGGTCTGATTTCCAAATTATTTGGTAAATATTTGTGTGATAAGGCGTTTTTGTGACCGTTTTTGCATCATTTGTATTTCTCAATCAAGGCTGGCGCCTGCTCATTACCCAGTTGCTGGGCCTTTTCGAGGTTGAGCAGTCCTTCTTTCTTGTTGCCCAACTGGATCTGGGCCACTCCTTTCAGCAGATAGGCCTCGCTGTATTCCGGGTCAAGGGATAGACTGGTCTCTGCAGCCTCCAGCGCTTCCTGCTTCATGTTGAGGCGGAGCAGGAGTGAGGATTTCTCGGCATGATAGAGGGGTTCCTGTGGTGCCATGCGGGTGGCCTGGTTGATGTCGTTGAGCGCTTGCTGAAACAATTTGCCCTTCACCTCGCACTGTTCGCGCTGATAGAAGAACTCCGCATTGTGGCGGCCCACCATCAAGGTGTCGTAGCGGTTGTAGTCGGCGATGGCCTTCCGATATTCACCCATCTCTTCCAGTTGTCGGGCCCTGGCGATCAGGTAGGGGGCGGCCTCCGTGGTGAGGGGTTGCGGCAGGACGCTCATCGCACTGTCGAGCAGGGTCAGGATCTCCGTCTGCGGGGCGTTGAGCATTTTCTTGCTTTGTGCAGCTTCATAAAACAGTTCGGGATTGCGGAGGTTGGTCTTGGTGAGCGCCATGAACAGGTCGTAGGCCTGCTGATATTCCTTTTTCGTATAGAGGATCTGCGCCTGCAGGTGTTGGTAGAACGGCAGGGGCTCGGCCTCATAAGCCTTTTGTGCCTCTTCATAGGCTTTGTCGAGGCTCCAGGCAGGGTAGGGGATGTCGGATTTATAGACCTCCTTCTGATAGATCAGTTTGGCGTAGGTGAAATGGGCGTCATCCTTGGCCGTGGCCTTTTTGATGGCCGTTTCCATTTGTTTGGAAGCCGTGTCGAAATCATTGCCGATCATGGCATTCTGCGCCAGCAGGTAGTAGGCGTCGGGCAAGTCGGGGAATTTCTGCATGAAGAGGTTGATGACTTTCGACGCCTTGAGGGAGTCAGCTCCCTGGCCGGCGATCATCAGGGCGAGTTTGGCCTGCTGCTCATCGTCGGGGATGGCTGTCGGGATTCCTGTGCGGCGGAGTACGGGGTCGTTGGCTGACAGGCCGGAGGTGGTCATCTCAGCGACATAGAGCGCATCGGTGGCGTGGTTGTCGGTGGTGTACTGGGAATGCTGGAGGAAACCGATGACTTGGCCGGCGGCGTTGACGAGCGGACAGCTCTGGGTGTTGCCGGGCATCTCCTGTTTGATGATGTAATAGGAGTATTTGTCCATGAATTGCTCCACTTTGTCGATGTGGGCTTCTGTGATCTCCGCTTTCTTCACGGCATAGCCCAGGAGGTAGGCAGTGGACCCTTCGGCCAGTCCGGAAGTGGCGACGGGTGCCGAAGCGGTTTTCCCGTCAACGATGAATTTCGCCACGTCGTAGATCTCGTTGGCTCCGACGATGCAGGTCACGTTCATCTTCTTGCCCGTGGCATCGACCACCACGGCACTGCTGGCGCCGTCGAAGGAAGACCAGTCGCTGATGGCCGTGCCGTTGGCATCGATGAAGACTCCATGGCTGGAGGAGAGCAGCGAGCCGTCAGCTTTGAATGTGGTGAGGGTGAACACGGCCTTGGCCGCATTCTTCACTGGGGCTGGTTGGGCCGTGGCGAGGGTGGAGGAGAGGAGTATGGCAGACAGCAGTCCGCCGAACTGGCAGAAAAACTTCATGGTTATGTGATTCACGATTTGTTGTTATTGGATTTGGATGATGCGCTGCCCAGCAGTTCCTGGGCGTTTTTGATGGCGGCCTCGGTGATGTCGCTTCCGCTGAGCATTTGGGCGATTTCCCTGACGCGGCCTTCGGTGTCGAGGAGGCACATGCGGCTCACCGTGCCCTGAGCACCTTCCTCTTTGTAAACTTTGTAATGGGTGGCTCCACGGGAGGCAATCTGAGGCAGGTGGGTGATGCTGATGACCTGGCGGTCGTGGTCTCCCATCTCCTGCATGATGCGGGCCATCATCTCGGCCACCTTGCCGCTCACGCCGGTGTCGATCTCGTCGAAGATGATGGTGGGGAGTTTCACGGCTCCGCTGATCATGGCCTTCAGCGAGAGCATCACACGGGCAATCTCGCCGCCGGAAGCCACTTGGGCGACAGGCTGCAACGGTGTGCTGGAATTGGCCGTGAAGAGGAAGGCCACTTTGTCGTGACCATCGGCAGAGAGGGGCTTGGGGGTGATTTCCACCTCAAACCTCACCTTGGGGATGCCGAGCGGAACCAGTCGCTTGCGCATCTCCTCTTCCACCGTACGGGCGGCCTGGGTGCGCACCTTGGTCAGTCGGGCGGCTTTCGCCTCGCATGTCTTGGTCAGCGCCTGCTCCTGGGCTTCCAACTCCTGAAGCTGCTCATCGCCGCCCTCGATCTGGCTCAGTTGGCGGCTGAGGTCATCACGGAGAGCGATGAGGTTGGCGACGCTGTCGGTATGGTGCTTCTGCTGGAGATGATAGAGGTGGTCGAGACGGCTGTTGACCTCTTCCATCCGGGCGGGGTTGAAGTCCACACGCTCGGATTGGCGGGCCACCTCGTCGGCGATGTCCTTGATCTCGATGAGACTGCTCTCAAGGCGCTCCGCGGCCTCTGCGATGGCCGGAAAGACTTCTTTCACCGACTCGAGGTTGTGGCTGGCGTTTTTCAGCTGTTGCACGGCGCCCTGTTCGCCGGAGAGCAATTCGTCTGTTCCGAAGAGCGCTTCCTTGATTTCCTCGGCATGCGACAGCATGTCATATTCCTGTTCCAACTCTTCCTGTTCGCCCTCTACCAGACGGGCCGTCTCCAGTTCGTTGAGTTGAAACCGGAGATAGTCTTCGTTCTCGCTGTCGCGGCGGATGGTCTCACGAAGTTGCTCGAGGTTCTTCCTCACCGACACGAGAGCCTGGTAGGATGCCCGGTAGTCGGCGATGTCGCTGTCGTCATGGGCGATGATGTCGATGACGCTGAGCTGGAAGTCCTCCTGATGGAGGAGCAGGTTCTGGTGCTGGCTGTGGATGTCCACCAGTTGGGAACCCAGTTCGCGCATGGTGGCCAGGGCGACGGGGGTGTCGTTGATGAAGGCGCGGCTCTTGCCCGATATGGTGACCTCACGGCGCAGGATGCAATCGCCGGCGTCGTAGTCGAGGTCTTTCGCCTCGAAGAAGTTCTCGAGGTCATAGCGGCTCAGGTCAAAATGGGCCTCGATGATGCAGCGGTCGGCGCCGCTCTTGATCGACTTGATGTCGGCCCTCTGTCCTAAGAGCAGTCCAAGGGCGCCAAGGATGATGCTCTTGCCGGCTCCCGTCTCACCGGTGATGACGGAGAATCCCCCTCCGAACTCTATGTCGAGTTCGTCGATGAGGGTGAAATTCCTGATGTATAGTCTTTTTAACATGATTTTCCAATCTTCAATCGGCTGAGAGCCGACTCAATCCTCAATCTTCAATCTTCAATTTTCAATCTTCAATCGGCCAAAGGCCGTCTCAATCTTCAATCTTCAATCAGATATCACTGCTTGATCTTCTCCCAGGCGTTGTTCTGAGACGCGTTGATGCCGAAGAGGATGTCATACACCTTCTCTTTCTCATTGGGTGTGCCCTTGCCCTTGTAGATGTTGGCCAGTTCGTCTTTCTTGTAGTCGGTCCAGATCTGGGGCAGCATGCTCAGCGGCTTGTTCTCGTGGCATTTCTGGAGGCATTCCTGCAGAGCGGTGGTCACATTGGTGCGGCCGCGCTCCACATTGCTGGCCATCTCGTCGAGTCCCTTGCGGTAATAGTCGTACTGCAACTGGCGGAAGGGCTGCATGCCGCCGTCGAGGTAGTCGTTGATGATGGCAAACCGGTTGCGGTCGTTGTCAAAGGCCTTCCATCCCGGGAAGCCCAGGTTTTGGGCATTGTTCACCAGGTTCATGCAGCGCTGCAGGACGTCCTCGCCGCCCATGGGGGCGAAACTGTCGAGGTCGAGACCGATGATGAGGTATGCATAGTAGGCGATAAGGGCCATCAACTGGTTGTCGATGAGTTCCTCATTGAATTCCAGCTGGTCAAACTGAGCAAACTCGAAGTTGAAGTCGTTGTCCTTGTTGTTGTAGAGCGTGGTGGTGTAGGCGGAGTTGTATACGGGCCTGTTGGCTTGAATGATAGCCGAGCAGGTGAAAGTGTTGGTCGAATTGTCGTATTTGGTCACCGTGATGTTGAAATTGCAAACGATGCGCTCGTGTTTCTGAAACTGCAGGTTGGTCCACTGCTTGTCGTTGATAAACTGGGTGAGGGTCTCCTGCAGGTTGTCGAACACACTGGCGTCGGTGCCTTGTATCTGGTTGTGGTTGATGGTGACTTTGGCCAGCAACTCCTGGGCCGAGAGGTTGACCGCGGCCAGCGACATCACAATGATGGTCAGTATCTTTCTCATGAGCATCTCCATATTTGAGGCAAAAGTAAGAAAAATAGCGCCAAATCCTCTCGATTTCAGATTAATTAACCTTTAGAAAGGGTGGCGTGACCATGAAAAAAGCACACAAAAACAAAAAAATCAAAAAAATATCAATGTTGAGCAAAATAGTATTATATTTTTTCATAAAAATCATGTATTTTTGCACCAAATTACCGACCATATATTATTTAACGCTATTTATAACTATTAACTTACACCGCTTATGAAGAAAATTTTTACTTTATTTGCTGTTGCCGTTATGGCAATGGGTGTCCAGGCTCAGACCACCGAAAAGGCGCTGTTTGAGAATGGAGGTGCTTATGGCAATGGTGCTTCTGTCGCTACTGCCAACTGCAAAGTGGTGCTCGGCAATGACCGCACCACCAAAGACTACGATTTGAAACTATCTACATGCAAGGCTTATTGCGCTGAACTCTTTGGCCAGCAGGTCATGGTCGAGAACAGCGAGACCGGTGAGATGGAGGAGAAGACCCGCGTCGTCTATGTCGTTGGCAACCAGAACCCGAAGGACGGCGAGCTTGACGGCGACAAGAGCACAGGTTCTGGCTACAAGCCCGAAAGTGCAAACCTGCCCCAGTCGGGTACCTATTATATGATTACTCCTGCCAAGGACGGTCATATCGTGACATTCATCGTGCTGAACGCCAGCAAGAACCTCTACGTTTGCAAGGGTTCTGACGGCACCAACCTGGCCAAAGCCGACCTCACGCTGAAGGCTGACGGCGAGGAGCCCGCAGATGTCACCCTCAACGACGACTTCACTGTCGATGAGAAAATGACCGGCACTTTGGAGTTTGACGTCACAGGTGGCGAGACCTACTATGTGTTCTGCACTGGTAGCAAACTGAGCTTCGGTGGTTATATCTATACCTTTGAGGGCGGCAGCGAAACAGGTGAGACCTTGCAGACCGACCCCGCTCTTCCTCTCGTATTCGACTCATGGGATGTCAACTTCCTGATCCCGAAGACCAACGTCAAGGCTGGTGAGAAGTTCGTCTTCTCATGCGAGCCTGTAGAAGTAGCTGGTTGGGAATGGGGACCCCAGGTGCTCCCGAAGAGCAATGCCGACTGGAGCGACCTCGGACCGGCACTGATTCCTGATGCAAGCGGCAAGGCCACATTCGAGATCACAGAAGAGTATGCCACTGTCATCAACAGCAATGGTGGACTCCGTGTCCAGGGTATGGGCGTGAAAGTGAACGCTGTGGAATATGTGGGTGGCACTCCTCCTGCTCCAGAGGGCGATAAGGTGAGCATCATCGACAAGTTCACCGGCACATGGAATCCCAGTGAGACCATTGCTCATAATGCTGACGGCTCTATCACCTTCAATTCAGTGGCATGGGGCGGTGTGAGCGCATGGCTGGCTGAGAACGACATTCCCGTTGACTGGTCAGGCTATACCAAACTGGTGTTCGAGTATGCCGAACCGACTACTGTCAACACCCAGGGCTTCGTCCAGACTACTTCTGAGAACATCACATGGTGGGGCAATGCCGGCATCACCAAGCTGGAGTGCCCGTTCGACGGCAAGGACTTGAGCCAGGTCAACCAGGTGGCTCTTCAGGCATCTGACGTCGCTACCATCGTCATCACCGAGATCTACCTCGTGCAGAACGCCGAGGGCATCGAGGAGCGCGTCTCTCTCACCAACACATTTGATGTCAATGCACCCGTTTACAACCTCGCCGGTATGCGCGTAGGTAAGGATTACAAGGGCATTGTGATCCAGAACGGCCGTAAATACATCCTGAAATAACTAAAATCATTTCCTTTAGGAGGGTGGTGAATGGCCACCCTTCTTTTATTGCCTCTTGTTACCAGATAACAATCTTGGATAACCTAAAAAACCTGTATTTATATGAAGTTAAGCATGTCATTTCACAGGCATTTCCTGCGTTTTGCAAAGGTAATGCTTCTGCTTCTGATGCTGTCGCCGCTGCATGCCTTCGGACAGTCGAAGATCACCGGTACGGTGGTTGACCAGACCAACGGAGAGCCCATCATCGGTGCGACAGTCAAGATCAAAGGCACGAGTACGGGTGTCGTGACGGATATCGACGGCAATTACTCGATAGACGTCAAACCAGGACAGACACTCGAATTCTCTTACATCGGTTATACCACCCAGTCACTCAAGGTGACCAAGGCAGGGCGGTATGACATCAATCTTTCAGAGGAGACCAACACGCTTGAGCAGGTCGTCGTCGTAGGATATGGTACGATGAAGCGCAGTGACCTCACCGGTTCGGTATCCTCCATCAACGAAGCCCAGATCAAACAAGGTGTCAACACCTCCATCGAGCAGGCCATGCAGGGCCGTATCGCCGGTGTGCAGGTCACCCAGAACTCCGGTGCGCCGGGTGGTGGCATCTCTGTCCAGATCCGTGGTATCAACTCACTCAACGGCAACGAGCCCCTCTATGTGGTGGACGGTATCGCCATGTCGGGACAGAGTTCCAGCAACACGTCCGTGCTCAGCACCATCAACCCCTCCGACATCACCAGCATCGAGGTGCTGAAGGATGCCTCGGCCACAGCCATCTATGGTAGCCGCGCCTCCAACGGTGTGGTGCTCATCACCACCAAGCGCGGACAGGAAGGCAAGCCCAAACTGACCTATGAGGGCTATGCCGGTTGGCAGCAGCTGCCCAAGATGCTTGAGGTCATGAACCTCAAGGAATTCGCAAAATTCTATAACGTCCGTGCCGAGATCTATGGCTATGGCAAGCGTGATGAACTGCTCGACCAAAGCCTGCTCACCAACGGTACTGACTGGCAGGATGAACTCTTCGACACCGCCTTCATGCACAACCACCAGGTCAACATCAACGGCGGTACCAACAATATGCACTACTCCCTCTCCGGCGGTTTCCTCGACCAGGACGGTATCGGTGTGGGTTCCAACTTCCGCCGCGCCTCTTTCCGCGCCAATTTCGACACCAATGTCACCAATTGGCTGCAGGTGGGTGCCAATGCCTCCTATGCCAGCACCAAACAGGTAATCACCTTCGATGAGAACAATGTGATCTCCACAGCTCTGGCACAGTATCCCGACATGGCACCGCGCAATCCTGACGGTTCCTATGACTTCGGCGAGAACCTGGAGCACAACTACAACTCCAACCCCCTCTTCGAGGCAGAGATGCGCGACAACAACAGGCAGAACCAGCAGTTCGACTACAGCGTCTTCGCCAACGTCACCCCACTCAAGGGCCTGACAATCCGCGTGGAATACGGCGGCAGCCGCTCCTGGGGACAGAGCACCTTCTTCCAGCCCAGTTATCATACCGCACAGCAGAACATCGAGTCGCAGCTCACCCGCGGCAACTCACGCAACAAATATGAGTCGTTCAAGCAGTATGCCACTTACGAGTTTGAGCCGTTGAAAGGCCACCGCTTTAATATCATGGCCGGCCATGAGTCGCAGGAAGGCGAGTGGTATCAAGGATCGATGGGGCGTAAGGGCTATCTCTTCGACACCGTGAAGAGTATCGCCGTGGGTGATGCCTCCACCGCCACTAACGGTGAGCAAGGCAGCGACTGGGGCATCGAGTCCTACTACGGACGTTTCAATTACAATCTGCTCGACCGTTACCTCCTCACTGCCACCTTCCGTGCTGACGGCTCCTCCAACTTCGGTGAGAACAACCACTGGGGTTATTTCCCCTCGGCAGCTTTGGCCTGGCGAATCACTCAGGAGAAATTCATGCAGAACATCACTTGGCTGCGCAATGCGAAACTACGCCTCGGCTGGGGTATCGTGGGTAACCAGCAATCCGGCAGCTACGCCTTCGGGATCGCCATGAAGAACATCGCGACAGCCTGGGGCACAGGTTACTCTGATGGCAACTATCCCAACCCTAACCTCAAGTGGGAGGAGACCAAGGCATATAATATCGGCCTTGACCTCTCGTTCTTCAACAACCGCATCGAGTTCATCGTTGACGCCTATCTGAAGAAGACCGACAACCTGCTCATGCAGGCCACCCTGCCATCCTATGTTGTCAACAACTCCGGATGGAAAGGAATCTCGGCGCCCTACGTCAACACCGGTGCCATCCAGAACAAAGGTATCGAGTTCACGCTCAACACGGTCAATATCGCCAAGAACAACATCGAGTGGCGCACGGGTGCCACCATCTCTTTCAACCGAAACAAGCTCACGAAGCTCTACACCGACGATGCCTCCATTCCCGGTACGATCAGCGGACAAGTCTACACCCTATCCGAGATAGACGGTCCTGTCGGCCGGTTCTATGGATACAACGTGATCGGCATGTTCACCAAGGAGGATGATTTCTATCAGAAAAACCAGTTGGGCGAGTACATGCTCGACAAGGACGGCAACAAACTGGCCGTGGCCCGTCCGGCTGATTCCAACAACGACCTTTATCCCATCGCACAAAGGGGTATCTGGGTGGGCGACTACATCTTTGAGGATGTCAACGGTGACGGCCTGATCACGGAAGCCGACCGCAAATTCATCGGCGACCCCAACCCCGACTTCACTTTCGGACTCAACAACGTCATCCGTTGGAAAGACCTCGAACTCTCGTTCTTCTTCAACGGTAGCGTGGGCAACGACGTGTTCAACCTCGTCAAACTCAACCACTCCAACCCGACGGCATGGGGCAACAAGCTCAAAATGGTCAGCGACTATGCGCAGATCGGAATGATCGACCCCGAGGGCTCGCTCAACGACATCTCGAATGTCTATGTGCTCAACCCGGAGTCGGCCAAGACGCAGCGCATCAGCGTGAGCGGCGAGAGCCAGAACGACAACAACCGTGTGAGTTCCCGTTTCATCGAGGATGGTTCCTACATCCGTCTGAAGACCCTCTCGCTGGCCTATAACCTGCCGAAGAAATGGCTTGCCCCGCTCAAACTCGACTGGGTGCAGGTCTATGCCAATGTGCAGAACCTCTTCACGATTTCAGGCTACGATGGTTATGACCCAGAACTGGGATCCATCGGTCAGAGCGTGGTGTTGCAAGGCATCGATAGGTACCGCTATCCATCGCCCCGCATCTATAATTTCGGACTGAAAGTGAATTTCTAAGACAAAGATTTACAGACATGAAAAAGAATCATTTCATCACATATTTGTTGCTTGCATCCCTGATGTTGGTCGCTGGCAGTTGCGGAGAGGATTTCCTGGACCGCACCCCCAAGCATGGATATACTGCAGGAAACTACTTCGACAGCGACGATGCGGTGATCAAGGCCATCGAACCGCTCTATAACTACGCCTGGAGCGGTTACAACGAGCGTGCCATCGTGGGTATGGGATCCTTCCGCGCCAATGACGCCTGGAGTCCTTATCTGCAAGGAGAATTCGCCAGGTTCACCATCACCGGTCTGACCGACGTGCTGTTGAATGCCTGGTCTTCCATCTATATGGTTATCTCCATGTCCAACGAGTTGTTGCTCGACATGGATGTATATGCGTCCGAACACGTCTCTGAGGCTGTGAAAAACCAGGCGCGCGGCGAGGCTTACCTCATGCGTGGCGCCGCCTATTTCTATCTGCTCCGCGGATGGGGTGAGGTCATCATCTATGAAGACAACTTCGATATCACCTCACGGCCCGTCAGACCCCTCAACACCGAGGAGAGCGTGCTCAAGTTCATCGTCCGCGACTTCGAGCGGGCTGCCGAACTGCTGCCCGAGAAGGGTGCCAACTTCCATCCTTCGCGCTATGTGGCCAAGGCCATGCTCGCCAAGGCGCTGCTCGCACAGAGCGGTTGGAACAAGAACGGACACCGTGACGAGGCCACCCTCCAGCGTGTCGTCTCGCTCTGCGACGAGGTCATCAACTGCGGCCAGTACAAACTGCTGGACAACTACGAGGACCTCTTCCGTCCGCAGTTCAACGACAATGAGGAGACCCTTCTGGCCATGCGCTGGGCTGACCCGCTGCTCGGTGAGTATGCTTCCAGCAACAACCTCATCTCCGACCTCGCCTGGTCGGATGTGTGCGACGTCAACTGCTGGGGCGGTTCACTCCATGCCTCCGTTGATATGATCAACTACTACAACGAGGAACCGGCTGACTCCTTCCGCCTGCGCGGCACCTTCTTCACGCCGGGCCGTCACTACGACTACATCTGGTCGGAGAAGGGTGGATACACCTACAACGTCAACTGGATCCAGGCCAAGAAGGGTGTCGTGGGCACCAAGGCCGACTGCGACGGCCATCTCGCCCAGCAGGCTTCGCCGCTCAACACCTATATCATGCGTCTGGCTGATGTCTATCTCATCAAGGCTGAGGCACTGCTCGGCAACAACATGGAGACTTCCGATCCCAATGCCCTGTCGGCCTTCAACGCCACCCGCCTGCGTGCCAAACTGCCCGCCAAGAAGTCATTTACATTCGAGGACCTCATCCGGGAGCGCCGCATCGAGTTCTGTCTCGAATACTGCAACTGGTATGACATGGTCACCTGGTACCGCTGGCGTCCGCAGTACATGCTTGATTTCTTCAACCACAAGCAGCACCGCGCCTTCATGCTCAACTCCGGCGACGTCATCCGCAACGACGACGGCACGCTCAGTTACCGCTGCGTGTTCCCGGGCACCAACAACTGGTATTTCTACGACGACCAGGGCCACTGCTACTGGAGCGACTGCCTGCGCATGAGCGACGACGACCAGACCGTGGTGCAGACCAAGGCCCAGGGCTATGTCTATGACCTCGACGCCCTCTCAGAGGCCAAAGGTTCTGACTATTCGCCCATCGTGCTCAGCGAGTCCAACATCTTCATGCCTTACCCGGAGAGCGACGTGATCCAGAACCCGTATTTCAACCAGGCTCCGGTGGAGTATGATTTCAGTGAGAAATAACCCTTTAATCAGAACAGACATGAAACGTAATATTTTCAATCATCAATATGGATGGCTGCTGACAGCCCTCATGGCCCTGATGGTGCTCTCCCTCTCCTCCTGCAAGGACGACGAGGAGGGCATGGGCACACCGGTCATCACCGCCGTGCGCTCCTGTGACCCCGCCAAGGCCGACAGCACATTCACCAAAGCCGGCACCGGTTCGCTCCTGGCCATCATCGGTCAGAACCTGAGCAAGGTGCAGAAGGTCTATATCAACGACCAGCAGGTGTATTTCAATCCCACGATGAACACCGACCACAGCGTCATCGTCACCGTTCCGTCGGAGGATGACGGCTTTGAGCTGACGGCCTTCAACAGCAACCTCAAGGACGAGATCCGCGTGGAGACCTCACACGGCACCGCCGTCTATTCGTTCAAGATCACGGCTCCGTGGCCGTCTATCTCCCGTATCCAGGGCCACTATCCGCGTCAGGCGGGCGACGTGCTCAATGTCTATGGCCTCAACCTCGTCGATGTGGAGAAGGTCTATTTCACCGATATCCCCGCCGAACAGCTCGACACCACTGAGTGGGAGACCGTAGGCGGCCAGCATGTCGATGCCACGAAAGTGGAGACCGTTGTGCAGGACCATCATCAGAACGCCCGCACACAGGCCTTTGAGACAACTTCACAACTTCAGGTCACCATTCCCAACCTGAATTATGAGAAGGGCACGCTTGTCATCGAGTGTGCCGCCGGCACCACCTATATCAGCTATTCGAAGAATCCTGGTCAGCCCATCATCTTCGATATCTCTTCCGACATGCCCGTTCCGGGTGAGGAGGTGACCATCTACGGACGTGAGTTCGTGCAGGTGGAGACCATCAAGTTTGGTGACGTCACGCTCACTTCCAAGCAGTTCTCCGTGTCAGACAGCGAGGATGAGATCACCTTCGTCATGCCTGCCGTACCATCTGATGACAGCAACGACGGACTCATCACCGTGGTTACTCCCGGTGGCGAGGGCAACTTCCGCTTCTGGGCTCTCGACGGCAGCTTCGTGCGCTTCGATGACGATGCCACCGACAACGGATGGGGACCCAACGTGACCTTTGAGACAGCCAACGGCGATGATCCTCCCTACACGAGCGATGGCAAGATGGCCCACTTCCTCGTGGAGAACGAGGGACAGCAGTGGTGGGGTCAGATGATCTACTTCCGCAAGGACTGGAACGGCAACAAGTTCCCGCTGCCTTCCTTCGATGTCATCCCGGCAGATGCCTCCACCGACAACATTTATCTCGCCATGGAGGTGTTCAACAACGAGAGTTCGCTCAACAACGGTACCTATACCGGTTACCTGCGCTACTTCCTGCAGTATGACAACGAGGATCCCGTTCCCGAGAACAATGACGCCGGACAGCCCAACCCACCGGAGACCGTCAACCAGTATGACACCTTCCGCTGGATAGATTACGCTGCCGCCACGTTCGCCAACGACCGTCCGGTCCTGGCAGACATCAACGACGAGGCGCCTGTGGGCAAGTGGTACCGCGCCGTGGTGCCCCTCAGCAAGTTTGGCAAGTATCGTGGCAAGAATTACCAGTTTGTCGTGGAGAACGGCATCAACCAGCTCCGCATCCAGTACATCAACCAAGGTATTGTGAGGGGTGATATTGATGTCTATATCGACAATATTCGTATCTTCTACAAGAAGTAAATCACCAATAAATCAAGTCAATTATGAAAATCAACAGAATATTCGGGGCGTTGCTGCTCGCTGTGTCGATGGTTGGCTTCCAGGCCTGTTCCGACGTGGAGAATCCCGTCGTCGATACCGGATTGCGCACGGGCAATGCGTCGAAAATAGAAATCTATAGAGATTCTGTGCCTGTGAATGACCTCATCTTCTCCATCGGCAAGGGCAATGCCGTCCTCGGCATCCTGGCCGACGGCAACTGGACGGCAGAACTGGCCGACTCGTCATGGTGTAAACTGGTGGTTCATGCCGGTTATGGCTACACCAACAAGAAGTCATACACCAAGATCGAGGTGACGAAGAACGAGGGCAATGAGCGCGCCACGACACTTACCGTGAGGTCGGGCAGCATCACCAAGAACGTCACGATCACCCAAAAGGGTATCGGCACTGATCCCAACGACCCGTTCATGAGTTCTTTCACCTTTGTCGAGAAACTCGGCTTCGGTTATAACCTCGGTAACACCCTGGAGTCGAATCATGACATCACCAATTCTGAAGTGCTGAAATGGTTTAATCCAGAGACCGTCTATGACTGGGAGACCTGCTGGGGACAGCCCGTCACCACTCCCGAGATCATCAATGCCATCGCAGCCCGTGGGTTCAATGTCATCCGCGTGCCGGTGACCTGGTTCCCCCACATGGATGCCGACGGCAATGTGGAGACCGCATGGATGAACCGTGTGCAGGAGGTGGTGGATATGGTGCTCAACGCCGGGTGCTACTGCATCCTCAATGTGCATCATGACGCCAGCGAATTCGATGCCAGCCGTGGCGACGGTGCTCACTGGCTGGTGGCCGATGTGGAGCAGTATCCCGTTGTCAGCGCGAAGTTCAAGAAACTCTGGACACAGATCGCCGACCGCTTCAAGGCTTATGACGACCGTCTGGTCTTCGAGGCTGTCAATGAGATCCTGAGCGCCAAGGGTGAGTGGGGCGACCCCGCCGATCCCACCTGCTATGATGCCCTCAACAAACTGGAGCAGGACTTTGTGGATGTCGTGCGTGCCACGGGTGGCAACAATGAGTACCGCAACCTCCTCATCAATCCCTACGGCGCAGGCAGTTCTCCTGCCAAACTCGCTGGTATGCAACTCCCCAACGACAAGCATCCCAACCACCTGTTCTGTTCCATCCACAGCTACGACCCCTACTGGTTCTGCAACGATGGCGGCGGCATCGGCAGCGATGACGAGAAGTATTTCATCTACATCTTCGACGAGACTTGCAAACAGGAGATCGATGATATCTTCGCAAGAGTGGACAAACGCTTTGGCTCAGACTTCGGCGTGCCCTACATCTTCGGTGAGTTTGCCGCAGGAGGCACCCATGTCGCCATGGGCGAGCGCGTGAAGTATGCGCAGTACATGAGGCAGAAGTTTGCGCAATACAATACCACCGGACTGTGGTGGATGGGCCTGATGGACCGCAAGACCATGGAGTGGTATGAGTCAGACATCGTCGATGCTCTCTTGAAGTGATAAAAGGGCGGACAGGGTGGGGGCCTGCCCCTGCGAATCCGCCTCACAGTCAAAACTAAAGGCGAGTCAGCCAACAGCAAATCAAGGACTTTGGTCGTCCTGTTGCTGAGGCTGACTCGCCTTTTTTTTGAGTTAGTGGCATTTTAGATGAATTGTATCAAACAAAGTTATCAAAGTATTATTGTCTTTGTGTTTTTTTTACTTATTTTGCACCATATTTTAAACCTATAACGATATGAGATTATTGATCACCTTGATGGCCATGATATTCGCGCTGTCCGCTTGCCAAGAAAAAGAAGAGACTTCCCCGTTTGTCAAAGTCAGCGACGGCCATTTCGTGCGCAATGGTAAACCTTATTATTATGTGGGTACCAATTTCTGGTATGGCGCCATCCTCGGCAGCGAGGGACAGGGCGGTGACCGTGACCGGCTGTGCCGTGAACTCGACCAGATGAAGGCCATGGGCATCGACAACCTGCGCGTGCTGGTGGGCAGTGATGGCGAGCGCGGCGTCACCACCAAGGTGGAACCGACGCTTCAGGTGTCGCCGGGGGTCTATAATGATACAATCCTTGCCGGACTTGACTTCCTCCTGCAGGAAATGGGGAAGCGTGAGATGGTGGCTGTGCTCTATCTCAACAACGCCTGGGAATGGAGCGGAGGCTATGGCTTCTATCTTGAACATGCCGGAGCAGGCAAGGCACCCCGGCCCAATGAGGACGGATATGAGGCCTACATGAATTTCGTGGCGCAATTCGCGTCCAACGAGAAGGCTCACCAATTGTTTTATGACTATGTCAAGTTCATCCTCGGCCGCACCAACCGGTACACGGGCGTGAAGTATGTCGATGATCCGGCCATCATGTCATGGCAAATCGGCAACGAGCCCCGCGCATTCAGCAAGGAGGCCCTGCCCGATTTCGAGAAGTGGCTGGCTGAGGCTGCCGCCCTGATCCGTAGCCTTGACCCCAACCACCTGATTTCTGTCGGCAGCGAGGGAGCCTGGGGATGTGAGGGAGACTACAAAGTCTATGAGCGTATCTGTTCAGATCAGAACATCGACTACTGCAACGTGCACCTGTGGCCTTATAACTGGTCGTGGGCAAGACCCGACCATTTGGTGGAGGACCTCGAGGTGAGTTGCCAGAAGACCAAGGAGTATATCGACAAACATCTTGAGATCTGTGCCCGACTGCAAAAGCCCCTCGTGATGGAAGAGTTCGGCTATCCGCGCGACGGATTCAAGTTCTCAAAAGACACCACGACGGAGGGCCGTGACGGCTATTTCCGTTTCGTTTTCTCCCTTGTCGGCGACAATACCGAGAAAGGTCGAGAGAATGCGGGAGGTATGTTTGGCTTGCTCTCCCATCAAGACGGAAACGGCGGCTATTTCGCCGGATGCAATTTCTGGGGATGGGGCGGCTTCGCCGAACCGCAGCATGAGCAGTGGCAGGTGGGCGACGACTACACCGGTGACCCGGCTCAGGAGGCACAGGGCCTCAATTCGGTCTTCTCCACCGACACCTCCACGCTGATGGTTATCAAGGCCGAGGTGGACCGCATATCAAAGATCGGACAGAAAAATTAAACTCACCAATCCATAGTACGTCTTATGAAAAAGTGGTTTTCCTTTTTGTTCCTGCTGTGCAGCATGCTGCCTGCGATGGGACAGATCATCGGCAAGAATATTGTCGTTGAGGTCACTCCCGACCACAAGGACTGGAATTATAAAATAGGTGAGAAAGCCCAATTCACGGTTCAGGTGCTCCGCTCGGGAACGCTTCTCGATGGCGTGACGGTGGATTATGAGGCCGGACCGGTGATGTATCCTGATGTGAGGAAACAGGGCGTCGTGCTCAAGGACGGTTCGATGAAGTGGACCGGGCAGATGAAGACTCCGGGTTTCTACCGTCTGAAAGTGACGGCCCACGTCAATGGAAAGGATTATGTGGGGTTGTGCACCGCTGGTTTCTCTCCGGAGAAATTGGAGCCGGCCACGAAATGTCCGGCAGACTTCGATGCCTTCTGGGAGCGTGCGTTGAATGACGCCCGACAGAATGCCCTCGACCCCCATGTCACGCTCCTGCCGGAGCGCTGCACCGAGACGGTCAACGTCTATGAGGTGAGTTTCGTCAACAACCGGCCTGGGAGCCGTATCTATGGCATCTTGACCAAGCCCGTGAAGCCAGGCAAGTATCCTGCCCTGCTGAGGGTGCCGGGTGCCGGCGTCCGTCCCTATTCGGGCGATGTGTGGACGGCCTCGCAAGGAGCCATCGTCCTCGAGATCGGCATCCATGGCATCCCGGTCACCATGCCGCAGTCTGTGTATGAGGACATCCGTCAGGCAGCCCTCGACGGCTATTGGGAGTCCAACCTCGACCAGCCCGACAAGAATTTCTACAAACGGGTGGTGACGGGTGCCGTGCGGTCGGTCGATTACATCGCTTCGCTGCCGGAGTGGAACGGCCGTGAGGTGGGTGTCACCGGTTCGTCGCAGGGTGGTTTCCTCTCCCTGGCAGTGGCTGCGCTCGACAAGCGCATCACCTACGTGGCTGCCGTGCATGATGCCATGTGCGACTATGAGATCGCCTTGCAGCAGAAGGCCTGCGGGTGGCCGCATTATTTCTATCAGGTGAAGAACCCTGACATGAAGAAGGTGGAGGGCGCCCGCTATTATGACGGGGTGAACTTCGCCCGCCGCATCACCTGTCCTGGATGGTATTCCTTTGGCTATAATGACGAGGTGGTGCCTCCGTCGTCGGCCTACTCGGTCTATAACATCGTGACAGCCCCCAAGACCCTGAGCCTCTATCAGAAGACAGGACATTTCTGGTATCAGGAACAGTGGGATGAATGGGAGGAGTGGCTCTTACAGCAGATGCGGCTCAGATGACCCCTCCGCAGTGATTTCAGGAATTGAAGTACAACCATCGGAAAACATATTCAGAAAATGAAAAAAATCGTTTGGCTTGCCATGGCAGCAGTAATGGTGATAGCTTGCGCTACCACATCCAATGAGACAGAGAAGACCGGAGCAGAGCAGCTCCTGTCGCGTATGCAGGAACTTCAGAAGAAGGGCTACATGTACGGACACCAGGACGACACCTTCTATGGCCTCTCCTGGGAATGGGACCAGGACAAGAGCGATATCTATGATGTCGTGGGCGACTATCCCGCCGTGATGGGCTTCGACCTCGGCGGCATCGAGATGGGTGATGCCAAGAACCTCGACAGCGTCCCCTTCGACCGCATCCGCGAGGAACTTGTGAAGCATTATGAGCGGGGCGGCATCGTCACGGTGAGCTGGCATCCGCGCAATCCCGTCACCGGCGGCAACGCCTGGGATGTCAACGATACAACGGTGGTCAACCAGATCCTCAACAACGACAGCGTCAAGGCCAAGTTTGCCACATGGATGGGGCGCGTCGGCGATTTCCTCAAATCCTTGAAGACGGCAGACGGCGTCAAGGTGCCGGTCATCTTCCGTCCGTGGCATGAGAACAACGGTTCCTGGTTCTGGTGGGGTCAAAAACTGTGCACTGACGAGGAGTACCTCGGATTGTGGAATACCTTGCAGGATTATCTCAACAAGGAAGGACTCGACAACCTGTTGTGGAGCTATTCGCCCAACCTCGACGGAGGATGGACGGAGGAGCGCTTCATCAAGCGTTATCCCGGCAACGACCGGGTGGCCCTTATCGGTGAGGATGCCTATCAGTGGGGCACGGAAGAGGATTTCGTCAAGCAGCTCACGGCCGACCTTGACTTCCTGAAAGAATTCTCTGCCAAAAACGGCAAGCTGATGGCCATGACGGAGTGCGGTTACAAGAACATTCCCGACTCCACCTGGTGGACACGGGTGCTGAAGCCTGTCATGGACAAATATCCCATCTGCTATTTCCACACATGGCGCAATTACTCCAAGGAGTATTTCGCTCCCGATCCTCAGCAGCAGAGTGCCGCGGATTTCAAGAAACTCTATGAGGCTGACAACACATTGTTTCTGAAGGACATCATCTCCAAAGAGAAATAGAATCCATCAATCATAGGTAATTAATTGATAGTACAAGAGATATGACTGATTTTGAACAGAAATTAGAGGCTTTGAAAGCCCATCATGAACAATTGCTTCGTATGCCCAATCAACCCCAGGAGTGGGGGAATGGCATCTATACCAAGTACAAGAATCCGATTGTCACCGCAGAACATACACCACTGGAGTGGCGCTATGACTTCAATGAGAAGGATAACCCCTATCTCATGCAGCGGATCATGATGAACGCCACGCTCAACAGCGGAGCCATCAAGTGGAAGGGGAAATATGTCATCGTCGTCCGTGTGGAAGGCGCCGACCGCAAGTCGTTCTTCGCCGTGGCGGAAAGTCCCAACGGCATCGACAACTTCAGGTTCTGGGACGAGCCCGTCACCATGCCCGATGACCTCATCCCGGCTACCAACATCTATGACATGCGGATCACGCAGCATGAGGACGGATGGATCTATGGCGTCTTCTGCGCCGAGCGGCACGACGACTCCCAGCCCGGAGACCTGTCGGCGGCCACGGCTACGGCAGCCATCGCCCGCACCAAGGACCTCCTCAAGTGGGAGCGGCTGCCCGACCTGAAGTCGAAGAGCCAGCAGCGCAACGTGGTGCTGCATCCGGAGTTCGTCGACGGCAAATATGCCTTCTATACCCGTCCGCAGGATGGCTTCATCGACACTGGTTCGGGCGGCGGCATCGGCTGGGCCTTGGTCGATGACATCACCCATGCCGAGGTCAAGGAGGAGAAAATCATCAATCCGCGCCACTACCACACCATCATGGAGGTGAAGAACGGCGAGGGCCCGCACCCCATCAAGACCGACCGGGGATGGCTGCACCTGGCTCATGGCGTGAGAGGCTGCGCCAGCGGACTGCGCTATGTGCTCTATCTGTATATGACGGCTCTCGACGACCCCACAAAGGTCATCGCACAGCCTGGTGGCTATTTCCTCGTGCCAGAGGGATGGGAATATATCGGCGATGTGATGAATGTGGTCTTCGCCAACGGCTGGATTGCCGATGAAGACGGGAAGGTGTTCATCTATTACGCCTCTTCCGACACCCGCATGCATGTGGCCACCTCCACCATAGACCAACTCGTTGACTATTGCATGAACACACCTGAGGATGGTCTGACGACTTCGGCCTCGGTGGAGACCATCAAGCGGTTGGTTGCCAAGAACAAGAGTCTAATTTAATTATCACTATTCACCATTTACTATTAAACTATCAACCTTATGGCAAGTTTAAAAGAAAAGATCGGTTATGCACTGGGAGATGCCGCTGCTGGCGGTATTACATGGAAAATCATGTCGATTGCCTTCCCGCTGTTTTTCACCAATGTCTTCGGACTTACCTTCGCCGATGCAGGCGCGCTGATGCTCATCGCCCGTCTGTTTGATGTCGTCACCGACCCGTTGATGGGCAGTCTGGCCGACCGCACACAGAGCCGCTGGGGCACCTACAGGCCATGGCTCATCTATGGCGCCATCCCCTTCGGACTGGTTTTCGCCCTGTTGCTCTATACACCTGATTTCGGTCCGGTGGGCAAGCGGATCTGGGCTTATTCACTCTATCTGCTCATGATGGCTCTCTATACCGCAGTCAACGTGCCTTACGGTTCGCTCCTGGGCGTGATGACCGACGATGACAATGAGAAAAACCAGTTCTCCTCCTTCCGTATGGTGGGTGCCTATGCCATGGGTTTCATCACCCTGCTGAGCTTCCCTTACCTGCAGAAATTCGTGGGAGGAACAGAACAGCATCAGTATGCCGTGCTGGGTGCTTTCTTCGGCGCCATCGCAGCCGTGGGAACACTGGCCTGCGGCTTGCTCACCAAGGAACGGCTGAAACCCGTACGCGCGGAGAAATTCACTTTCCGTCCGTTTATAGACTTGTTCAAGAACAAGCCTTGGATTTACTTGACACTGATCGGTATCTGCACCAATTTCTTCAACGGTTTCCGCTACGCCGTGGCGGGATACTTGTTTGAGTATTGCCTGCATGGCAATGTCACGGTGAGTGGACTGATCATCAACTTTACGGTGTTTATGACCTTCGGAGAACTGACCTGTATGATTTTCGGTGGTGTCTCGCCCAAGTTCACGGAGTGGGTGGGCTCGAAACGGAAGGCTTTCATGTGGGCGGCTGTCATCTGCCTGGTCTTCTCCATCGGTTTCTTCTTCATACCCATGGATCCGGCCTACATCTGGGTGATGGTGGCTGTCGTGATCCTCACCTCTGTCGGCATCGGTCTCTATTCGCCGCTGCTGTGGTCGATGTATGCCGATGTGGCTGACTATGCCACAGAGAAGAACGGCACCTCTTCCACGGGCCTGATCTTCTCTTCCGGTACTATGGCACAGAAGTTCGGCACCGCCATCTCCGGCTCTCTGGTAGCCCTCTTCCTGGGACTTGCCGGAGCCAGCATGATCACTGATGAGATGGGCAATACCGTCGTCGATCCGGCCTCCATCACCGACTCTGTGCTCAACATGGTATGGATGCTCTTCTCTATCTTGCCGGCAGTGATTGCCCTGCTGATCATCATATTGACCTATTTGTATCCCATCAAGAAATAAAATCTGTCGGAAAGACATGGCATCTTGAAGCATGAAAAACAGGATGTTCTGGAGAGAACATCCTGTGCTTCAAGGGCAAAAGGTTGTTTAACCGTGAAATTCGGTTGATTCTGTGGGTGTATCAACGGTCACGGCATGTTCGTGCCTGATGCGCAGAAAGGCATTTTCAATGCCTGCATCCTCTGGCCATTCACAGCAGCTTACGGGGTGCTGTGAAAACCGGAATAAATGGAGATGACGAAACGTAGCAAACGTTGCCTCATCATCCAATATATTGACCAGAGCGTGGCGGGGTGTCCGGGAGTGTTGAAGCCCATGGAATTCAACCGTTTTTCAGTTGTTCTTTCATGTAGTCGCGGGGTGACATGCCATAAACGCTTTTGAACATCGTGGAGAAGGAGGCGGCATTGGAGAATCCGCACGCATAGACCACCTCGCTGATGTTCATCCCCTGTGTGGCCAGCAATTTGGCGGCTTGCTTCAACCGGATGTTGCGGATGAAGTCATGCGGGGTCTGCCCGGTCAGTTCCTTCATCTTGCGGTGGAGGTGGACACGGCTGATGCCCACTTCCTCAGCAATCATATCGACACTCAGGTTGGAGTCGTCCAGATGCTTGTTGATGGTGGCCATCACGCGCTCCAGCAGTTTCTCGTTGGGTGACTTGACCTTGATTTCCTCCACCCGGTCAACCAGTTTCTCTGTTTGTCCGAATTTCTTCTTCAGCAGTGTATAGGAACTGATGAGGTTGTTGATGGTATGGCGCAGGATGTCCATGTTGAAGGGCTTGACGATGTAGGCGTCTGCACCGGTCTCCAGACCCTGAAGTTTGTCCTCGTCGCGGTTTTTCGCGGTGAGCATGATGACGGGGATGTGGTTGGTGCTGTGATTGGACTTCATCTGCGAGCAGAGCGTGTTGCCGTCCATCTCTGGCATCATGACATCGCTCACCACCAGGTCGGGCATGCTGCGGTAGATCTCGCTCAGGGCATCGCGGCCATTGCTGCAGGCGATGACCTGATAATCCTTGCCCAGTTCCTGCTCAAGGTATTCCCTGATTTCATCGTCGTCCTCAGCGATGACGATGACGGGCTGCTTGCCTTTCCTCCTGACAGGTCTTCCCTCTAACTGAGGCAGATCCTGGAGGTTCAGCTCTGCCAGTTCGGAGGGTTGCGGACTGTCGGAAGTCATGATTTCCTCGGGTTTGAGATGCTCCTTGCCCAATGGGATGCTTACCGTGAACTCACAGCCTTGAGAGAGGTTGCGGGCTTTGATGGCACCATAGTGGAGTTCCACCAGCGAGCGGGTCAGGTCAAGTCCGATGCCCGTGCCCACGTTGCGGTCGTTGCTGCTGGTCGGACTTTGGTAGAAGCGCTCGAAGATCTTGTCCAGCTTGTCCTCAGGTATTTTCTCGCCATTGTCGCTGATGGCTATATTGGCATTCTGTCCGTCATGGGTCACCTTGATGTCGATCTCGCCGCCCATAGGCGTGAATTTGAAGGCGTTGGAGAGGATGTTGACGATGACCTTGTCGAAGTTGCCTCGGTCAATCCACACGGGCAGTTGGTCAGCGTCGTGCTCGTACTTGAGCGTGATGTGCTTGGCTGTGGCCTGGTTTTCAAACAGGGTGCGGATCTCGCCGACAAAATCCACCAGGTCGGTCTCCTGCATTCTCATCTGCATCATGCCTTTGTCGATTTTCCTGAGGTCCATCATCTGGTTGATGAGGTGGAGGATGCGCTCGGCATTGCGCTTGATGGTTTTGTAGATGCCCAACCGCTGCGGGTCGTCATCGTTTTTCATCAGTGAGAGCAGAGGGGTGATGATGAGGGTCATCGGGGTGCGGATCTCATGGCTGATGTTCATGAAGAACTTGAGTTTGGCCTCGCCCATCTGTTCGGCGTGCATGTGTTCCTGCAGGCGCAGCTTGTCTTCTTCGCGGCGGTTGCGGAGCTTGAGGTATTGCCAGATGGCCGTGCCGATGATCAGGGCATAGAGGGTATAGGCCCACCAGGTGCGCCACCACGGACTGTGGATGAAGACGGTGAACTCCTTGATCTCCGTCTCCTGGTTGTTGCGCTCCGCCTTGATGCGGAAGTGATATTTGCCCGGTGTGAGTTGTGAGAATGTGATCTCATTCTGCCCCTGTTGCAGTCTGACGAAATCTCCGCCGTTGAGGCTATAGAAATAGGTGACGTGCTCCGGGTTGTCATAAGTCAGGGTTGAGAGCTGGATGGTGAAGGAGTTGTCGCGGTAACTGAGTTCGAATCTCTCCGTGGCGATGATGGTGGTGTCGGTCACCAGATAATGCCCGGAGTAAGTCTCGTTGCTGACCGATTTGCCGTGGATGAGGAAGTCGGTCAGTTTCAGGCTGGCTTTCCATTCGCTGGGATGGATTTCCCTGGGGTCAAACCAGGTGATGCCGCCTACGCCGCCGAACAGCATCTGTCCGCCGTTGATGCATGCGGAAGCGCCGTCAGAGAACTCGTTGGACTGGAGTCCGTTGTCGACGAAGTAGCTGTCAATATGCTTGCTGTCCGGGTCCATGCAGATCAGACCATGGTCGGTGGAAATCCACAGATGGCCATCGCTGTCTTGTTCGATGGAGGCTATGCCGTTTTCCGAAAGTCCGTTCTCCATGCCTAATCGGTTCATCTCATGGGTCTTGAGGTTGTAGCTGTAGAGACCGTCGTTGGTGCCGATCCAGAGGTGGCCACTAAACTCCTTGACGATACGGATGGGGGTGCCGTAGAGCAGACTGTTGCTGCCGAAGGTACAGGTCCAGTTGTCCTTGACGATGTCCAGGCAGCAGAGACCCACTGTGGTGGCGAGATAGACCCTTGAGCCGTCGGGCGATACGGAGAGTTTAGAGATGTAGTCATTGACCAGGCTGTTGACTTGTCTGTTGTTTTCCACCCCGTTTTTCGCCTTGTAAACCTTGATGCTGCCGTCAGGGGCCAGTCTTTGCAGTCCATAGCCCATGGTGCCGATCCAGATATTGCCTTTTTCGTCGGCGTCAACACCGAAGACGCTCATGTTGGCGGGGCCTGAGAGAGGTACGGAGTGGTATTGTCCGCTCGCCTTGTCCAACCAGCCGAATCCTTCGCCGTAGCTGCCGATGTAGATCCTGCCCCGGTTGTCTTCTTTCATGGACAGGATGGTGCTGGGCAGTCCGGCGGCGAAGTGTCTGGATGTCTTGCTGACGGGGTTGAATTGATAGACGCCGTCCTTGTCGGTGCCTATCCAGATGGAACCGTCGGCAGTGATGAGTGAACTGATGACGCAGGCCTGGCCGATCAGGTTGTCGTTCCCCAGTTTGAAGCCCATGTAGTTGAATCCCATGTGGCTGTTGGGCTGCTTGTAGATGCCTTTCTGGAGCATGCCGATCCAGAGGTTTCCACTTGGGTCCTCGGTGATGGAATACACCTTGGCCAGGGACAGTTTGACATCACGGCTGTAGTAGGGGTTTTCTGTTGTCTGCCCTGTTCTGGGGTTATAGACGCTGATGCCATTGCCGTCATAGCCGACCCACAGCCGGCCGTCCTGACTGCTGTAGAGCGACGTGATGCGGTTGTTGCTGATGGACTCGATCCGCTTGAAGGATCCACCTTCAAATTTCAGCACGCCATGTTTGGAGGTGCCTAAGTAGATATTGCCGCTGCGGTCCTCATTCAGACAGCGCAGTTCGGTGCACATCTCCTTGTCGGTGAAATAGCGGGCAATGATTTTCTTACCGTCAAAGACCAGCAGGCCATGTTGGTCAGTGATAATCCACAGGCGGTCTTCCTTGTCGGCGAGAATGGCAGTGCAGGTGGAGATGGCCTTCAGGTCACCCCCCAACTGGTGGGCTTGTGTGGGAGAGTCAATGACCAGGAGTCCATGGCCTGAGGTGCCCACATACATGGTGCCGTCGGAACGCTCAGCGAAACAGGTGATGTAGCAGGGCTGCTCGTTTCCGTTGATGTCCTTGACCTTGATGTCCTTGAAGGAGTTGCCGTTGTAGGTCTGCAAGGCACCAAACATGCCGATATAGAATAGTCCATGGCTGTCCTGTGTGAGACAGTTGACGTAGTTGCTGGCCATGGCTTTGTAATCCTCTTTCTTGAAAGTATGGAATCGATAGCCGTCATATCGGCACAAACCGTTGCGTGTGGCTGTCCAGATAAAGCCGTCGCGGTCAAGATAAACCTGATTGACGAAACTGCTTGGCAGCTGATTGTCAGCATCAAACAATTTGCCCATTTGTGCGTGGGCTTGGCATACGAGCACAGTAAAGACTATGATTAGCCTTAGAACTTTACTTCTCATTATCAACGATAAGTTAATTTAGATATAGGTTTTTTATATTAGGTGTGTCTGTTTATGTTGTGCAAAAGTAACACTTTTACGCATATTATCCAAACAGAAGCCGCTTTTTTTCTCTTTTTGAAGGGGAATGAGGCGTTTCATGCCTGGTATTGTTGACAGATTATTCACACATCATCCTCGGTTTGGAAAAGACTTATTCATGGCGATTTTTCCGATTTCGTCGAAGAAAACACGGGGTTTCGTCGAAAAATAGACGCCAAAACCTGCAATACATGTTAATTTTGCACCGAAAAATGGCAAAATACTAATTCAATTTTCTCACCTTGAAAGGAGTGCAGAAGTGTGGTAGTATAGGAGTGTAGACATTACCCTTGCTGGTTCGAACTATTGTCCAAACTCCCAATCTCCAAAACTCCTAAACTCCCCCAAAAAGAGCAAATGCGAAACTTGAAATACTAATAAAGAAAAGATATGCAGAAAATGAGATTTTTCGTGATGATGGTTTTGGTGATGCTCACCACGGTCATCATGGCACAGACCACAAAAGTGAAGGGAAATGTCGTTGATCAATCGACAGGCGAGGGCGAGCCTTTCGCCACTATTCGCATTTATCAGGAGGGACAGAAGGAGAAGCCCCTGGCCGTCTTCCTGACCGATGAGAACGGCTTGTTTGAGCATGAGGTGGAAGGAAAGGGCAAGTACTCCATTTCCATCAACAGCATCGGCAAGGTGGAACAGGTGAAGGAGATCCAGTTGGGTGAGACCGCCGGACTGGACCTCGGGACCGTAGGACTGGCAGCAGACTCCAAGACGCTCAAGGGCGTGGAAGTCGTGGCCCAGAAGCCCTTGGTCAAGATGGAAGTCGACAAGATGACCTACAAGGTGGAAGATGACCCGGACTCCAAATCCAACACCGTGCTCGACATGCTGCGCAAGGTGCCCATGGTGAATGTCGATGGACAGGACAATATCACAGTCAACGGAACCTCTTCGTTCAAGGTCTATGTTGACGGAAAGCCCAATGTGATGTTCTCCTCCAATCCCTCCAT
This sequence comes from uncultured Prevotellaceae bacterium, assembly GCA_902776475.1. Lineage (GTDB taxonomy): Bacteria > Bacteroidota > Bacteroidia > Bacteroidales > Bacteroidaceae > Prevotella. Next base: position 31,098 of record CACYQD010000014.1, read on the forward strand.
GATTTTCAAAAGCATGCCCGCGTCGGCAGTGAAGAACATCGAAGTGATCACCAATCCCGGTGCGAAATATGATGCTGAGGGCGCTGGAGGAGTGCTCAATCTCGTGATGAACCGCCAGAATCCGATGGCCATGCAGAGCATGGACGGATTCAACGGTACGCTGAGGGCCTCCGTCGGCAACAAGAGCGTGGGCGGCGGTGCATTCGTCAGCGGACAGAAAGGCAAACTGTCCTATAGCGCCAACGTCATGGAGAACTACAGCAAACCCGGCAAGACAGAGGTGGAGATGGAACAGCTCAACGGCAATTCTTCGGTCGTCACCAGTGCCGCCACGGAGACAAAGCTGCCCTTCACCCTCGGAAGTCTGTCGCTGGGCTATGATATCGACCCCATGAGCAGCATCAATGCCACCGCCTCGCTGACCAGCCTGACTTTGCGCAGCAACGGTACGCCCGGCACATCGATGGGCGGCTCCAACTATGGCAATGGGTTCAACTACCAATACGACACGAAGACGAAGAACAGCCGCACCTCGTTCAGCGGCAACATCGACTACCAGAGGTTTCTGAACCCAGAGCGCACCCGTTCGATCATCCTGACCTATCAGTTGTCGTACGCTCCCTCGAAGACCGAGCAGGAAAACAACTTCAGGGAGAACTCCACCGAGTTCATCGACCTCACCGACCGCTATTCGCTCAGTAAGGACAAGACCGTGGAGCACACCTTCCAGACGGACTACACCACACCGCTGACCACCAACCAGACGCTCAACCTCGGTGCCAAGTTCATGACCCGCAAAGCCTCCTCTGACTCCAAATACTACCTTGAGGACGTGTATAACGAGTCGATGAGCATGGATTACGAGTACCGCAACACCATCCTTGCCGGTTATGCGGAGTATGAGACCAAATGGGATAATTTCGGAGCCAAAGGCGGTCTGCGTTACGAACACACCTGGCAGGACGTGACCTATCATCTCGGCAACGGAGAGAGTTTCAAGACCGACTATGGAAGTCTGGTGCCCACAGCCAACCTCAGCTACAACTTCTCGCCGACGAGCAACATCGGACTGACCTACAACATGCGCATCAGCCGTCCGGGTATCACCTACCTCAATCCTTACATCGACCGGTCGAATCCCACGGCGCTCACCTATGGCAATTCCGACCTCGACGTGGAGAAGTCCAACAACGTGGCCCTGGTCTATAACACCTTCTCTTCCAAACTGATGATGAACCTCAGCCTCAGATACAACTATACGGGCAACGGCATCGAACAGTACAGCTTCTACGACAACAATATCCTCAACACCACCTACGGGAACATCGTGAAGAGGAGCCAGATCGGACTCAACGGCTATATCAGCTGGCTGATGTTCAAGAACACTCGCCTCTTCTTCAACGGCGGAGCCTCATACAACGACATGAGCAGCGATGCCCTCGGACGGAGCAACTCAGGATGGCAGGCCAACCTCATGATGGGCGTGCAGCAGACCCTGCCCTGGGACTTGAAACTCAGTGCCTATATGATGACCTCCACCAAATCCTATACGCTGCAAGGATGGTCGAGCGGTTTCAACCTGCTCACGGGCAATATCTCGAAATCCTTCTTCAACGACAAACTCACGGTCAGCGTGGGCGGTCTGACAGGCCTCTCAGCAAAGGGCAGCCTCAAGATGGAGACGTTCTCTGAAGGCAAAGGCTTCAGTACACGTTCCACCATCAAAGTACCCATCCAGAGCGTGACGCTCTCCGTCAGCTACACCTTCGGCAACTCCAAACGGCAGGTCCGCCAGCATGTCTCCCGCGTGCAGAGCGACTATATCGAACAGCAGTCGCAGGGTGAGATGATCAACAGCGTCGGTGACATGAATCAGCAATAATCTCCAAATTAGTTTTTCTCAGGCGCTCTCCCACATTTTTTCGGGGTGGGGGAGTGCCATTTTCCGAAAATTGATGTATATTTGCAAACCATGAAAAAGATAAGCAGAAAAGACTTTGGCATTTTCGCCATCCAACTGGCTGTGTGGGCTTTGATCCTGCTGCTCCCGCCGCTGGCTGTGGTGCTCACCACGCATAATTGGTCCAACACTGTCACGATGGCCGTTTTCGTATGGGGGATGATGCACTCACCGTTCATCCTCTATTTCCTCAATTTCTATCTGCTGGGACCATGGCTCTTCTTCAAGCGCAGGACGCTGCTCTTTGTCTTGGTCAATATCCTCGTTATCGTCGCACTCAACTTTGGTTTCCTGTTCATCGGCAGGCCCCACGGTCCACATCATCACGAAATGCCCGACCAGGCCTGGATCGGATTCTATTCCGGCATTTTCTCCTATCTCGTGCTCAACTGCGTGGTCATCGCCGTGGCGATAGGCATCCGCCACTTCCTTGAGGTGAGGAAAATCAAGCAGCAGCTGGAAGAGGAGCGGCATAAGAGCACCGAGGCCGAACTGGCGTGGCTCAAGAGCCAGATCAACCCCCATTTCCTGTTCAATACGCTCAACAACATCTCAAGCCTCACGCAGATTGATGCCGATGCGGCGCAGGATGCCATAGCCCAGTTGAGTGACCTGCTGCGATATGCCATCTATGAGACCAACAAGCCGAAAGTGCCTGTCGGCGGCGAGGTGGAGTTCATGAAAAACTATATCGGACTGATGAAACTCCGCTGCAATGAGAAGACAGAGGTGCGCACCTACTTCGACATCTCGCAGAATGTGGATGTCGCTCCGCTGCTGTTCATCTCTCTGGTGGAGAATGCCTTCAAGCATGGTGTGAGCAGCAACAGGGAGTCGATGATCGACATTTCCATGGTGCAGGAGAACGATTCGCTTATTTTTGTATGTGAAAACAGCAACTATGCCAAGGACGACCACGACCGGAGCGGGTCGGGCATTGGCTTGGAGAACACGCGCCGACGTCTCGAACTGATGTATCCTGGACGCTATGTTTGGGAACAATCTGATGAAAACGACAAGTTCTTTGTCAAAATACAGCTGCATTTGTAACATTTATTTTGTTATTTCGCTGCTTTGGGGGGTGTGGAAACATTTTGGAAAATCGATGAAACAATAATTGTTGGCAATCTATAGAAACCATATTAACTTTGCAATCGAAAAGAAACAAAAGACGAAAGGTTATTAGGTTAAATAAATATAGGTTGTTATTTTAGGTTTTTTATGTTTGTAGATTTTCGCAAACTTTTCATTATCGCTATGACGAAATGAATGCAACTGCTCTCTTATGCGCAAGAGGGCAGTTTGCTATTTTAAGACGTTTTGATTGGAATGTTCTATCAGGAGGACAGGGCAATCATACTTTACATGGATTTTGGAGTCCGGGCTTGCGAGGAGTCCGGATTTCTGTTTCGAGATGAAATGTTTACGAAACAAAATGCAACATGGAATAAAGTCAAAGGTATGATTTTATGTTAATTTTGTAGCTGAAAAATCACAAGAATTTTTTTATTTCATTTATCACATGAAACATTATCTCATTCTTACCAGTATTAGCTTTTTAAGAAAGTGCATCCCGAGCCATGCAAAGCATCTTCTGATGGTGGCTTTGTTGTCCATGCCGATGCTCCAGCTGCGTGCAGCAGTTGACCCCAATTTCTACATTTTCCTGTGTTTCGGACAGTCCAACATGGAAGGAGCCGCCAGACCTGAAGCTCAGGATCTGGTCAGTCCGGGACCGAGATTCCTCCTCATGCCGGCTGTCGATGATGCCCAGCGCGGCCGCAAGATGGGTGAGTGGTGCGAGGCTGTTCCGCCGCTCTGCCGTCCCAACAACGGACTTACCCCTGCCGACTATTTCGGCCGCACCCTGGTTGCCTCACTGCCCGCCAACATCCGTGTCGGTGTGATCCATGTGGCCATCGGTGGTATCAAGATAGAAGGATTCATGCCCGACAAGATTGCCGATTATGCCAAGAACGAGGCTCCCAGTTGGATGAAGGGTATGCTCGAGGCCTACGGCAACAATCCTTACGAGCGCCTGGTCACCTTGGCCAAGAAAGCCCAGAAGGATGGTGTTATCAAGGGTATCCTGATGCACCAGGGAGAGTCTAATACAGGCGACCCCGAATGGGCAAACAAGGTGCAGAAAGTCTATGACAGTCTGCTTGGTGACCTGAAACTGAAGCCGGAGGAGGTTCCCCTGCTCGCCGGCGAGGTGGTGCAGGCAGATGGCCATGGACAGTGCATCGCCATGAACAAGCAGATCGACGAACTCCCCAAGACCATCCATACGGCTCAGGTGATCTCCTCCACAGGATGCACCAACGGTCCTGACAGGCTCCACTTCGATGCAGCCGGATACCGCGAACTGGGTTGCCGCTACGGTGAGAAGATGGCCCAGCTTCTGGGCTTCGAACCCGTGCGCCCCGTCTTTGAGAGCCACAAGCCGCTTGAGGTGCCTGCCGACGCCGTCATCGCCGAGACAACCGTTCCCGGCAATGAGTTCCCCAAGGTTGACAGCCAGCGCCGTGCCTATTTCCGTGTCGAGGCTCCCGATGCCCGGAAAGTGGTGCTCGACATCTGCAACAAGAAATACGACATGCAGCCCGACGGGAAGGGCGGTTGGATGGCCGTCACCGATCCCCTCGTCGTAGGATTCCATTATTATTTCCTCAATATCGGTGGTGTCAATTTCATCGACCCGTCAACGGAGACCTTCTTCGGTTGCAACCGCGAGGCCGGCGGCATTGAGATACCAGAGGGCAGCGAGGGCGACTACTACCGTCCGCAGGCCGGCATCGAGCATGGTCAGGTGCGCAGCATCTACTATTGGTCGGAGTCGAAGAAGGAGTGGCGCCACGCCATGGTCTATACCCCGGCAGGCTATGAGTCGAAGAAGAACATCAAGAAGCGCTATCCCGTGCTCTATCTCCAGCATGGAATGGGCGAGGACGAGACAGGATGGTCGAAGCAGGGCCACATGCAGCACATCATGGACAATGCCATCGCCAAGGGTGAGGCTGTTCCGATGATTGTTGTCATGGAAAGCGGCGACATCAAGGCTCCTTTCAATTTCGGTGGTGGCGGCAGCAACCGTCAGGGCTTCAGCGACTACGGTGCTTCGTTCTATCCAGTGCTTGTCAATGACCTCATACCTTATATTGACAGCCAGTTCCGCACGCTCTCCGACCGCGACCACCGTGCGATGGCAGGTTTGTCATGGGGCGGCCATCAGACCTTCGACGTGGTGCTCAACAATCTCGACAAGTTCTCCTACATGGGCGCGTTCAGCGGTGCTATCTTCGGTCTCGATGTGAAGACAGCCTACGATGGCGTGTTCGCAAAGTCTGATGAGTTCAACAAGAAGATCCGCTATCTCTTCCTCAGTTGCGGCAGCGAGGAGAACTTCGGTACGGAGGCTTTGGTCAACAGCCTGCGTGACCTGGGAGTGAAAGCCGACTATTATGTGTCGCCGGGCACTGCCCACGAGTGGCTCACATGGCGCCGCTGCTTCAACCAGTTTATTCCACATCTGTTTAAGTAATCTTTAACTTAATAAATCATCTATATTCATTATGAAAAGACAATTATTTATAGGTCTGCTCCTCTTGGCTGGTAGTGTTACCAGTTGGGCGCAAGGCCTTAAAGACGCCTACAAGGATTATTTCCTCATCGGCGTGGCTGTCAATCAGCGCAATGTGACCAATCCTGAACAGCAGGCGCTGATCAAGAAGGAGTTCAGCAGCATCACCTGTGAGAATGACATGAAACCAGAGCCCACTGAGCCCCAGGAGGGTCAGTTCAACTGGGACAATGCTGACCGTATCGCCAATTTCTGCCGTGCCAACGGCATCAAACTGCGCGGACACTGCCTGATGTGGCACTCTCAGATCGGTCGCTGGATGCTGGATGGCAATCCCACCAAGGAAGTGTTCTACCAGCGCATGAAAAACCATATCCAGGCTGTCGTCAGCCGTTACAAGGACGTGGTGTATTGCTGGGACGTGGTCAACGAGGCCATGACCGATGACAAGAATGCAGAGGATCCCTACCGTCAGTCGCCGATGTACAAGCTCTGCGGTGATGAGTTCATTGCCAAGGCTTTCCAGTATGCCCGCGAGGCTGACCCCAAGGCCCTCCTTTTCTACAACGACTACAACGAGTGCGATCCCGTGAAGAGCCAGCGCATCTACAACATGGTGAAGAAGATGAAGGATGCTGGTGTGCCCATCGATGGTATCGGCATGCAGGGCCACTACAACATCTATGGCCCGACAGAGAAGGAAGTTGATGATGCCCTCAATCTCTACAAGAAGATCGTGAAGCATATCCACGTGACTGAACTTGATATCCGTGTCAACGAGGAGATGGGCGGACAGCTTCGTTTCAGCCGTGAGGGCGTGGCCGTCAGCGACTCCATCAAACAGCATCTGGCCGACCAGTATGCACGTGTGTTCGGTGTCTTCCGCAAGCATAAGGATGTCATCGACTGCGTGACCTTCTGGAACCTCAGCGACCGTGACTCCTGGTTGGGCCCACGCAACTATCCGCTGCCCTTCGATGAGAACTACCAGCCCAAGATGGCTTATGACTACATCAAGTCGATGAAGGCACCGGCTTGGGACATGCCCAAGCGTCCTGCCCGTCCTGCCCGTCCTCCGCAGCAGCAAGGTGGTCGCCGCGGTGGTTTCGGTGGTCCCCAGCGCCCGCCGTTCAATCCCGATCTCGCATTCCCCGAGCAGCCTGGTGTGAAAGAGGATTTCGTGCCGTCTGAGATGAACCAGCCCGGCCAGAAGTATCCGCAGGTCAACTCACAGGGTTATGCCCGTTTCCGCGTCGAAGCTCCTGATGCCAGGGAGGTCACTGTCAGCCTTGGTCTCGGCGGCCGTGGTGGAACGAAGCTCCACAAGACTTATGACGGCTCTTGGGTCGGTACGACCGAGGGTCCAATGGACGAGGGCTTCCACTACTATCACATCTCCATTGACGGCGGTACGTTCAACGACCCCGGCACCAACAACTACTACGGCAGCACACGATGGGAGAGCGGCATCGAGATTCCCGCCCACGACCGTGCCTTCTATGCCCTCCGCCAGGATGTGGAGCATGGCAATGTGCAGCAGATCCTCTTCCCCTCGAAGAGTACCAACAGCGTCCGCCGTGCCTTCGTCTATACGCCTCCTTCATATGGCAAGAACAAGAAAGAGAAATATCCCGTGCTCTATCTGCAGCATGGCTGGGGTGAGGATGAGACCGCCTGGTCCACCCAGGGACATGCCAACCTCATCATGGACAACCTCATCGCTGACGGCAAGATCAAGCCCTTCATCATCGTGATGACCTACGGCATGACCAACGACATCCAGTTTGGTGGCCTGCAGCAGTTCACAGCCAAGGAGTTTGAGACCGTGCTCGTCGATGAACTGATACCTTATGTCGAGAGCCATTTCCAGACTTATACCGACAAGGCTCACCGCGCCATGGCCGGTCTGTCGATGGGTGGCATGGAGACCAAGACCATCACGCTTCGCCGTCCTGAGGTGTTTGCTTACTATGGACTGCTCAGCGGTGGCCAGTATGCTCCCTCTGACATCAAGGACAAGAACCAGGTGAAGATGATCTTCCAGAGTTGCGGAAGCAAGGAACAGCCCGATGCCATCAAGTCGTCGGTGGAGGCTCTGAAGGCCGCTGGATTCAATGCCCACGGCTACATCTCCGAGGGCACTGCCCATGAGTTCCTGACCTGGCGCCGCAGCCTCTATCAGATGGCTCAGTTGCTGTTCAAATAACAGACTTGCCCATTTTGATCACTGAATGCTAACTTATAATATAATAGTTTAATGAAAATCGTTTTGCCGGCCATCGTCCTCCCTCCTTTCCGGGTGACGATGGCTTTTTTGAAAAAATCTAAATCCCGCGGATATGTATAGAAATCTTTTCATGACCGTCCTGCTGGCCATCGGTGTCTCTCTCAGCGCCTCCGGTCAGACTTATCCCTATCAGAACCCCAACCTCAGTGCGCAGGAGCGCGCCAAGGACCTGTGCAGCCGACTGACCTTGGAGGAGAAGGCACAGCTGATGCTCGATGAAAGTCCGGCCATCCCCCGTCTGGGAATCCGGAAATTCTTCTGGTGGAGCGAGGCCTTGCATGGTGCCGCCAATATGGGCAATGTGACCGTATTCCCCGAACCGGTGGGAATGGCTTCCTCTTTCAACCCCGACCTGCTCTATCAGGTGTTTGACGCCACGAGCACCGAGTTTCGTGCGCAGTACAACCACCGCATGCTCAATGGCGGCGAGGATGAGAAATTCCACAGCCTGTCGGTCTGGACCCCCAATGTCAACATCTTCCGTGACCCGAGATGGGGCCGGGGACAGGAGACCTACGGCGAGGATCCCTACCTCACTTCTGTCATGGGCACTCAGGTGGTCCGTGGACTGCAGGGCCCCGAGGATGCCAAATACCGCAAGCTGTGGGCCTGTGCCAAGCACTACGCCGTGCACAGCGGTCCGGAATACACCCGTCATACGGCCAATCTGGCCGATGTCTCACCCAGGGATTTCTGGGAAACCTACATGCCGGCTTTCAAGACCCTCGTAGAGGATGCAAAGGTGCGTGAGGTGATGTGCGCTTACCAACGGCTTGACGATGAGCCTTGTTGCGGCAATGCCCGTCTGTTGCAGCAGATCCTACGCGACGAGTGGGGCTTCAAATATCTCGTGGTGAGCGACTGCGGTGCCGTCAGCGACTTCTATACCAGCCACAAGAGTTCCTCCGACGCTGTCCATGCCTCTGCCAAGGCCACTGTGGCAGGCACCGACGTGGAGTGCGGCTATGGCTACGCCTACAGGAGCATTCCCGAGGCGGTGCGCCGCGGTCTCATCTCCGAGGAGGAGGTCAACAAACATGTGATCCGTCTGCTTGAGGGCCGTTTCGACCTGGGTGAGATGGATGATCCCGCCCTCGTGGAGTGGTCGAAGATCCCTTATTCCATCATGGACTGCAAGGCCCATCGCCAGATCTCCCTCGACATGGCCCGCCAGTCGATCGTGCTCCTTCAGAACAAGGGCAATGTGCTTCCGCTGGCCAAGAACAAGGAGAAAATCGCTGTCATCGGTCCCAATGCCGACGACGAACCGCTGATGTGGGGCAACTACAACGGCATGCCCAACCACACCGTGACCATCCTCGACGGCATCAAGACCAAGCAGAAGAAACTCACCTATCTGCGCGGCTGCGACCTCACCTATGACAAAGTGATGGACTGTCTGATGGCGACACAGTGCGCCGCCGATGGCAAAAAAGGCCTGAAGGGCACGTTCTGGAACAATACGGAGATGTCGGGCAAGCCAGTCACCACACAGTATTATACCACTCCACTGGCCGTCACCACCGCTGGCATGCATGTCTTTGCACCCGGTGTGAGAATCGAGGATTTCTCCGCCAAGTATGAGACGGTGTTCACCCCGAAGGAGTCTGGCGAATATGTGGTCAACGTGGAAGGCTGCGGACATTTCGAACTCTATATCAATGGTGAGCAGAAAGTCAGGCAGCACACCTGGCGCACCACGCCCACTCGTACGGTCATCCAGGCAGAGAAAGGCAAGAACTACAACATCGAGGTGCGCTTCCAGTATGTGAAGACGTGGAACGCGAACATGAAGATCAATGTGGCCAAGGAACTTCCCATCGACTATGATGCCCTCATCAGTCAGTTGAAGGGCATCGACAAGGTCATCTTCGTCGGCGGCATCTCCGCCGGACTGGAGGGTGAGGAGATGCCTGTCGAGATCGATGGTTTCAAAGGCGGCGACCGCACGCATATCGAACTCCCCTTGGTGCAGCGCAATTTCCTGAAGGCACTCAAGAAAGCCGGAAAGACCGTCGTCTATGTCAACTGCTCCGGATCCGCCATCGCCCTGAAGCCCGAAACGGAGACCTGCGACGCCATCGTGCAGGTGTGGTATCCCGGACAGGAGGGTGGGCAGGCCGTGGCCGATGTCCTCTTCGGAGACTACAATCCGGGAGGCAAACTGCCCGTCACTTTCTACAAATCGTCCGACCAGTTGCCTGATTTCGAGGACTATTCGATGCGTGGGCGCACATACCGCTATTTCAACGACCCGCTCTTCGCCTTCGGCTATGGCATGAGCTACACCCAGTTCCAGATCGGAGAGGCCGTCCTGAAAAAGTCAGGCGAGAACATCCAGTTGACCGTACCGGTCACCAATGCCGGCCAACGCGACGGTTCGGAGGTGGTGCAGGTCTATCTCCGCGACCTCTCCGACCCTGAAGGCCCGATGAAGTCGCTCCGTGCTTTCAAGCGTATCCATGTGAAGGCAGGCCAGACGGCCAATGCTGAACTCACGCTGACTCCGCGCTCATTTGAGTTCTTTGACACGGAGACCAATACCATGCGCATCAAGAAAGGCCAGTTTGAACTGTTCTATGGCAACAGTTCGCAGGACAAGGACTTGATAAAAATGACCATCACGAATCCTTGAGCTAAACAACAAAATATCACCTGGGAGACAACAGTTTCTCAGGTGATTTGTATATCTTTGCAACTCCAAACAGATTTGATGGTATGAAACGCTTCTTCTCCTTGCTGGGCTTCCTTCTCCTGTGCATGACCATGTCCGCTCAGGTGTTCATCGTGCGGAATTCAGCGCCTAAGAAAGACTCCGTGGATGTCAAACGCTACATCCGCCTTCATGGCAATGCTTACGACTCGTTCACCAAGGCGGCCTTGGGACCGCATGTCACCCTGATGAAGTCAGACTCCACCGTGATTGATACGACGACCTGTTTTTTGTGGACCTGGGGAACGAGCAATTCCTACTACGAGTTTTATGTGCCGCGCAAACCAGAACGGTTCATCATCAAGGCTACCCTGGACGGATACAACGACACCTACCTCAACTATGACATGAGGGTGATCGCGCGCAATCGGGAATTTGATTTGCCGCCGCTGCTGATGAAGAAAAAGTCGGAGGATGACATCTTCCGGGAACATGACCTGGAGGGCGTGGTGGTCACCGGCACGAAGGTGAAAATCGCCTATCGCGGCGACACCATTGTCTATAATGCCTCGGCTTTCAACCTGCCCGAGGGGTCGATGCTCGACGGACTGGTCAGGGAGATGCCCGGAGCCGAACTGAAAGACAACGGTGATATCTATGTCAATGGGAAGAAAGTGGATTTCCTGACACTCAATGGCAAGGATTTCTTCAAGGGCAACAACAAGGTGATGCTCGACAACCTCCCTTATTACACGGTGCAGAGTGTGGAGGTCTTCGACAAGAGCAGCGAGGAAAGTCAGTGGAAGGGAGAGGAAACCGGTAAAAAAGACTATGTGATGGATGTGAAACTCAAGCGGGAGTACAACCGTGGCATCCTGGTCAATACCGAAGCGGGCATCGGTACCGATGACCGCTACATGGCACGCACCTTCGGACTGTATTACACCGACCACACCCGACTCTCTCTCTTCGGCAACACCAACAACATCAATGAGGAGCGAAAGCCTGGCGACGAGGGCGAGTGGACACCCTCCAACATGCCACAGGGTCTGCGCACCGTCAGACAGGTGGGTGTCAACCTGACGACGGAGGACAAGGACAAGAACGTGGAGGACCGGATGGACGCCTCCGTGCAGTGGAGCGATGTCGATAATGAGACGCGCACCTCGAGTGAGCGCTTCGCCGACGATGGCAGCATCTTCAGCGGGGCACAGTCCGTCAACCGGCAGAAGGACGTGAGGGTTAACGTCAACAATATGTTGATCGTCAACAAACCATTTAAGCTCCAGTCCTACATCAGCCTGGGCTATTCCGACGGCAACAACCGGGCCGAGAGCAGTGACTCCACGTTTCGCGGGCAGCTCATCAATATGACCAGGAACGCGTCACGCAACAACTACCGCTCGTTGACGACCAGCGGATTTGTCAGATGGTTTAAGAAGTTGCCCTGGGGTGATAATTTCTCCATCACGACGAATGCGTCCTATTCCTCCAACAAACCGTCGGAGTCTTTCAGCATGAACAAGACCTCGTTTGTGCAAACCGGACAGACCGATTTGCGCGACTATTACACGGATAGCCATGGACATAGTTATGGCTACCAGACGGAAATGGAATACACCATCCATCTGCTCAACGACTGGTCGATCAATCCCTCGGTCACCTATATGCAGTCCTACCAGTCGCAGCACAACATGAACTACCGTCTCGACTGGTTGGCCAATCTCGATGCCATGTCGTCGTCTAACCCCGATGTCCACGGAGGCATCCTGGATGGCAGTCACCCGCTGGGATGGTTGCCGTCCAACGACATCCTCGTCGATTTGTTGGATGCGGAAAACTCCACCGCCAACGACCATTTCGTCCGAACCTACACAGGGCAGCTCTCTGTCTATCGTGAGATCGGGAAAGACCAGGGATGGTTTGAAATGGCCTTTCCTGTCAGCAAGAGCAATGAGTGGATGCATTATAAGCACCATACGCTCGACACCATTGCCACCCGCTCCAGCTGGATCTTCAATCCGAGAGCCAGTTTCTATAAATGGGGCAAGAACGCCAAGATGGTGAGCTATCAGATGTCAAGTTCAGTTCCCGACATGGTTTCACTCATGCCGATGGACAACACCACCAACCCCTTGGCTCGGCGCATCAACAACCCCAACCTGAAGAAAACCGTGACGCATAGCCTTTACGGGTATCTCATGCACAACAATGACTCTACCTCCGCACGCATCTATACCTCGGCCAGTGCCTCGATCGTGCGCAACTCATTAGGCAGCCGCACCAGCTACAATCCGCAGACGGGTGCATATACTTTTATGACCGACAACGTGAATGGCAATTGGAACGGCAGTGTCCAAGTGGGCTATGAACGCCCGGTGGACAAGAAAAAACTGCTCAACCTCACACTGTCCACCACGGTGACCTACAACCATAGCGTGGATTTTGACATGAACATGACGGGCCTCTCTCCGACAGAGGATTTGTCGAAGGTCAATACCACCATTGTCGGCGAGTCGATGGCGCTGAAATACCAGAAAAACACCCTCACCCTCACCTTTGATGGCGATGTGAACTGGCGTCATTCACAAGGTTCACAGGAGAAGTTCGAGACTATCAACGCTTGGGACTACAACTATGGTCTGTTGGCCAAATACACCATCCCCCTGTTGAAGATAGACTTGGCCACCGACATCAAGATGTTCAGCAGGCGAGGATACAACAGCCAGATGATGAACACCGACGATCTGGTGTGGAACGCATCACTTTCCCGCTCTTTCCTGAAAGGAAAACTGACAGCCAAGGTCATGGCTTTTGATATCCTTCATCAGTTGTCATCGACGCAATACAGCGTCAACGCACAGGGCAGGACGGAGACCTGGCGCAACTGTATCCCACGTTATGCCATGCTGACCTTGGCCTATAAGTTTCAGAAGATGCCGAAGAAAAAATAGCTAAAAAACGTGAAAATCCTTGGAGGTAACTGAAAAATGACTATATTTGCAGTCCCAAATGAAACTGTCTGTCGTTTTTCAGGCGAGAAAAGCGTGGAAATAGTCTTTGGGAGTATCACATAAGCTACTGATTTTCAGTACTATGCCACTAAATGGGGTTGACTGGATTTGACAGCAAGCTGAGATGGTACGTAAGCACGCGGAGTGACGGCTGTAAACTCCTTAATCCATTCGGTCAAAAAATTAATTGGCAACAATGAGTATGCTCTCGCTGCCTAATCGAAGTATAGTAGATTACTGGCTCAATCCCGTCACTAGGTGACAGGACGAGACGTCGCTCCAAGGATGTTGTTCCGAATCTGAGGGTTCAGCGGCGCAGGAAAATCGGGAATAGTCATGGCAAGCCCCGTTGTCGTGATGAGATTTAGGGGATAAGGCTCCAGTTGGTGGTCCAGGTCTTGCTGTAGCACGAAAATCAAAGTCTGGAATAAGCGTGTAGAAAGCGTATGGTTTCCTTGTTTGGACGCGGGTTCGATTCCCGCCAGCTCCACAACCCAACAAATCATAAAGCCGCTAATCCTTAATGGGTTGGCGGCTTTCATTGAAAGTGATATAAAAGGGGGCATGCTATTTTCTTGCGTGCCCCCTTCCCGTAATGATGAGGTAAGATTTGCTTGGCTCCATTTTTTCTATCAGTCATCAAAGTCGGTGACACATCCGTTCTTGTCGAACTCTAATTCAAAGCCGTTGTTCAGCTTTACCTCGTATGAGGTTCTATACAGGTCGTTCTTTTTCTTGGCGTATGCGATGGTGCCGCCTGGGAAATTATCTTGTACGTAGCTCTTGGCTGCCAGTGGCAGGTTGTCTGCCGGGATGACATGGTCTTCGTCGAGCACGTCCACTGCTACAGCCATGACGGCGATTGCTACACCTGCTAATGCTACGAGGATCTTTCTTGACTTTTTCATGTTGCTACTACTTTTAAAGGTTTGTTGATGGCTTTGTGATTGTAAAAATGGAGGGGTTTGCTGTCACAGGACGGATATTAGTCGTCCACTCTCAACATCTTTCCGTTCTTGTTGAATTTCAGCTCGAGGTCGTTGGAAAGCTCTATGTCGTAGCCGTAGCGCTCCTTGTCGATCTTGACGATTGTAGCACCTGGGAAGTTGCTCTTGACGTAGGTGGCGATGTTTGCCGGCACGAGATTGGCGGGAACGGCGCTGTAGTTGCAGTCTACTTTGTCCCATGTTCCGTTCTTGTCGAACTCCACCTCGGTACCGTTGCTCAGGCGGACCTCATAGGTTTTCCTGCCGTCGGAGTCGATCTTGGCGTAAGAGACGGTCTGTCCGGGGAATGTCTTCTGGATGAAGGTCTGTGCGGCTGCTGGAAGCTGCTCTTTGGGGATGATCCTGTCACTGGCGAAAGTGGATACTGACTGCATCATCATGCACACGAGTGCTGCGAGGAAAAAAACTGACTTTTTCATAATGGTATTTTTTTTATTGTTATTATTATTTATTTGTTTTTGTTTTTCTTTCTTTTTTTGTCCTCAGGAGGCTTTTTGTTCCTTTCGACATTGCAAAGATAAGTCACGTTTTACCCTCATTCCTAATTTTTTTCTGTATTTCTCTTCTTGTCGTTACGACACGAGCCTGATATTGCGACAGGCAGGATGAGCCACTCCCATATCTGTCGCATCAAGGGCCATTTCCCGCATAAAAAAGTGCAGGATGTATGGCTCAGCTGTGATTATTCGACACAATGGCCAGATAGTCAAGGGTCTTGATGTATGTCATATAAAACGGCCCATTTGTATTGAATCGTTAAATAATTATGCATTTTCTTTGATGATTGTGAAGATATGTTTATCTTTGCAGTCGAAAAAGATTGTTTTTGTAGTAGGAATGATTGTTTTTATATAAGAATGACATACGCCCGAATACAAAAGTTCCCCTTTTGGGGATTGATTATATCATCAATAATTGATTAACCATTTAATTTTTATTGGAAGATGAAAAAATTATTTTTTGTGGCCGTCATCATGATGGCATCCATCAGTGCTTTTGCACAGCATGCACCGGGTTCATTGACATTGCAACCCCGTATCGGTTTCAGCGCAGCTGACTTCAACAACACCAGTGACACCAAGGCTCGCGTAGGCTTGGTTGTTGGACCGGAATTCGAATACACCATCAGTGATCGTTTCAGCATCGCTGCAGGCCTCAACTACTCACAGCAAGGTGCAGAACTGGACAAGGCAGATGTCACATTCAAGTTGGACTACCTTACTATACCCGTTGTGGCAAACGTTTATCTTTTTAAAGGTTTTGCACTTAAGGCTGGCGTTCAGCCAGGAGTCAATCTCTCCGCTAAAATAGATGCAAACGGCAAAAAAGTGGACATTAACGATAAAGCAGTGAAATCTTTCGATGTAGCCATCCCCTTTGGATTGTCGTATGAATTCCGTAACTTTGTGCTTGACGCACGTTACACCTTGGGTCTCACCAAGATTTTCGACGAGGATGAACTCAACAAGACGGGTGAGCATATCGACTTCGACAGCAAGAACCTCACCTTCCAACTGACTCTGGGTTACAAGTTCACCCTGTTTTAATTGATTAGTCTGTGAGGGAATTCTGCTGAAAACCTCACATGTCATTCAACATAAAATTAGGAGGTAAACACTCATTACAGGTGTTTACCTCCTATTTTTTGTGATGGGATGATGCTCGCTTTGCCCTTTGCAGTGGCTTTCATCAGCGAGAAGTCCAGCCTTATTCTGGCATCATCACCACTTGAGCATGGTTCTTGGTCTTCAGGATCACTTTCTTAAGGAAGTCGGAGACTTGTTTGGGAGTGACGCTCTCCACGAAGCTCTTGTAGTTGGAGTGGATATCCACACCATACGTGTTGAAACGGTTGAGCACGTTGAGCCAGTATCCGTTGGTAGCGGCATCCACGTCGGCCTGTTTGAGCAGGATCTGCTTCACCTTGTTGAGGTCTTCCACGTTGGGGCTCTTCACGGTGGCATTCATGCCCTTCATGAATTCAGGAATGGCAGCCATGGCCTTCTCGGGGTTGAGCTGTGCAGATCCTTCGATGGAGATGAAGGTAACGGGGCCGTCGGTGTCGACCTCTGTCTCTGCTCCGGCATGGTAGGCAGCTGACATGTTCTCACGGATCTCGCGGTTGAATGCCATATCGAGGATTCTTCCAGCGTAATCGGCCAGGATGTTGTTCTGTGGGTTGTACTTGAGGGCTTTCGAGCGCCAGATCTCAGAAGCCTCAGCCTGTGGGTTCTCCATCTTCTTGGTGAAGGAATTGGAGAGGTTGCCGTTGACGAGCGTGCGTGTTTCCTTTCCTGTGAGGTCAGCCTTTCCTTTCGAGGGCAGCGAGGCGATATACTGCTCGATATAACCGCGGAGCTGTGCTTCGTCGAAGTTGCCCACGAAGATGAAGTTGAAGTTGGCTGCGTTGCTGAAGAGCTGGCGTGTCATCTCGATCATCTTGCCGTAGTCGAGGTTCTCAACCTGTTCGGCGGTCGGTATCCTGTAAAGAGGGTTGTTGCCATAGACCGTGCTTGCCACGGAGTCTTTGAACACAACACTGCTGTTGAGGTTGATGTTCTTGAGCTGGGTGACGAGCAGATTGCGCATGTTGTTGAATGCGTTCTCGTCTTTGTTGAGGTTGGTGAAGCTGAGATAAGTGAGCTGCATCAGCGTCTCAAGGTCTTTCGGGGTGGTGTTTCCCCTGAGGGAGTGCTGCGCCATCTTGATGTTGAAGGACGTGCCCACCTGTTTGCCGGAGAGAGCTTTCTGCAGGTCTGTGGTCATGAAGTTGCCCAGTGCGCTTTGTGCGAGGAAGAAGTCGGCGAGTTGCAGGGTCATGGCGTCCTTGTTACCGAATACTGAAGCACCGCCGGGTGCCACAGCGAGGAGCTGGATCTCATCAGCATTGAAGTCGGTGTGCTTGAGCATCACCTTGGCACCGTTGGAGAGGGTGAGTTGCTTGAATCCGAGTGCCTGGTTGGTGGTCTCGCTCACGATGTTGCCCTTTGCCGGCAGTGTGCTCATGAGGGGCTCTTGTTTCACGTTGTCGACGTAGGCCTCGAGTTTCTCGGCCCTCACGCCATCGACTACCTTCTTCATCTCTTCGGGAGCGTAGTATTTCTTTCCATCCACGTCCTGCACTAAAGCCAGGGCCACGAAGTTGGTGTCGGTCTCGCTGATGAGTTCCTGTGCCACCTGATTGATGATTTCGACGGAGAGCATGGGCGCAATTTGTTTGAGCAGCTCATATTCTTGTTCGATGGATGGCGTAGGCTCATTGTTGATGAAGTTTTCCACGTACTGGTTGCAGAAGATGTTGGTGTGTGTCTTCTCGCGGTTGTTGTATGCCTTTTCCAACTGGCTGAGAATCTCAGACCTTGCACGGTCGTACTCAGTGGCGGTGAATCCGAAGTCCTTTACCCTTTTGGTCTCACGGATGGCTGTGGCCAGTGCTTCGAGGTCCTTGCCCTCTTTGGGCACCACCTGCAGGGTGAAGGCGTCTTTCGTACGTGAGACGAGGTAGGACTCTTCCGACACGTTGACCTGGCTGATGGTGCTTTCCGGTTTCTGAGCCTCCTCTTGGAAACGCTGGTTGAACATGCTGGTGATGGCGTCGCGGGCATAATCGACGATGAAATAGGGGAGGGTGCTCTTCATCTCGTCGGGCACGGGGTCATGCTTCATGGACACGAGGAACATCGACATCTGCTGTTCCTTGTCTTTTCCTACGAGGTAGATACCTTCGTTGTTGTCGGGCACTTCAACCGGTTCCACTTTCGCTGCGTTCTCGGGCACTTTGATGCCGGAGAAGAGTTCCTTCACTTTCTGTTCGGTGCGGTCGACATCGATGTCACCCACAATGATGATGCCTTGGTTGTCGGGGCGGTACCATTTGCGGTAGTATGCCCTGAGGGTCTCGGGAGAGCATCCGTCGATGACTGACATCAGACCGATGGGGAAGCGCTCGCCGTATTTTGAACCCGGATAGAGCTTGGGCAGTTCGTTTTCAAGGATTTTCTGCGTTCCCTTGATGCGCATGCGGTATTCGTTGTGCACGACGTCGCGCTCCTGGTCGATGGCTTTGGCATCGAGCGTGATACCGTTGGACCAGTCCTTGAGGATGAGCATGCAGGAGTCGAGGGCGGAGATACGTGCTGTGGGCACGTCCTGGATGAAATAGACGGTCTGGTCGGTGGAGGTATAGGCATTGAGGTTTCTGCCATACTCCACGCCGATTGACTGCAGGTATTCCTGCAGGGCGTTGTCCTTGAAATGGTCAGTGCCGTTGAAGGCCATGTGCTCGAGCAGGTGGGCAAGACCCCTCTGGTCTTCGTTTTCCTGCACGGATCCCACTTTCTGTGCGATGTAGAAACTGGCCACATGCTCCGGATAGTTGTTGTGGCGGATGTAGTAGGTCAGTCCATTGTCGAGCTTTCCCTTTCTCAGGTTGGGGTCAACGGGGATGGACTGATCCTGGGCCTGCGCCTGTGCCAAGAAAAACAGCAGCAATAGCGAGGCGGTGAAAAGTTTTCTCAATTTCATATTTAAAATGTGTTGATGAATAGTTTATTAAGTTGCAAATTTATAACAAATCCTTGACATGGCATTTGTTTCCTTAATAATTTCACACAAATTAAATAATCAAGGGCTTTTTTCAGAAAAAAGTAGAGACGCCACATTGTGACGTCTCTACGGTTAAAACGGTGATGATGTCAGTGACATCAGATGGCGTCAGAGGGATCGCCGCCGTCGGGTGTGCTGGGTTTCAGGCCCAGGTCATCTGAACCCACCTGTAAATTGCCTGATGCTGCGAGGATGCCCTCATGGATGTGGGCAGCCATCATTTTCACGGCAGGTGCTGCATACTTTTTCATAATGGTATTGTTTTATGGGTTAATACTGAGATTATTTCACGTATTTTTGTCCGTTCCTGATATAGACGCCCTGTTGCGGCACGTTGTTCAGTCTGCGGCCCTGCAGGTCATAGATGTCTCCGTTTGCCTCAGAGACGGTGATCTGCTCGATGCCATCCACGTCATTGAAGAAGACGGAGATGTTGGAGTAGGCGTCGCTGGCGATGCCGCTGATGACGAAGTAGGCGCGCAGACCCTTCATCGTACCGGGCTTTGCCACATAGTTGAACTTGTTGCCGGGGACGAGGAAGAAGACGTCCTTGTCGGCTGCGTTGAACGTATAGGGATTGAAGATGCCCACGAGTTTGGCGTTGCCTGCCTCGGTGGCGGCCGGTTCAACGGCTCCGATGGTCACGTTGGAGAATACGGGGTTCACCACGTCGCTGGCTGTTTTCACGAGATAGGGCTTGCCTGCCTCCATGCTGGTGGCCGGTGTGAAACTCAAGCTCTGGCTGTTGGCGGCCTCATCATAGGCGGCTCCGCTCAGTTGCATGATGGTGGCGCCATAGAGCGGATGGCTCTCGTCGGCCAGTTCGTTGTCGTTGATGGCAAACGGCAGGCAGAGGGTGTTCCACGAACCTCCCACGATGGTGCGCACGGTCTCCAGGGTGCTTACCACGGTGCCGGCAGCGGGAATCTCGTTTTCAGCGCTCTCGTCGAGCGTGAGGGCCATGCCTTTGACCAGTGCGGGTTCTCCGAAACCGCCCATCTCATTGGCGCTGCGGATGCTCAGCACGTCTTTGGAGAAGTCGGCATCGATGGCGTAGGAAGTGGTCTTGGCATCGACGATGGCCACGAAGACGTCGTTCTTGAAGATGGCGTATGCAATGGCTTCTTTCACAGGGCTCCAGGTCAGTTGACCGTCGGCGTACTTGGCCTCGGGAGCAGTCACCTGCTTGGTGAGGGCTGCGGGATCCCAGGCGTTCTCATTGCCGGAGAACATCTTCTCATAGGTGTATTCTGCGGCCTGTTCAGCCGTGAGAATGGTCTCGAACTTTCCGCCGTAGGAGGTGATGATGTTGGAAGCCGGGGTGATATTCTCACCAGCTTCGTTGACCGTGCCGTATTCACCAAACACCTTCGGGTCACGGTTGTTCATGCCCTTCTGGGTCCAGCGGCTGCTGACGAGGGTCTTGGCGGCATTGTCGTCGAGTGTGGTGTTGAGATAGACGGCGATAGGATAGTTCTGCCAGGTGCGGCCGAAGTTCCAGTCACCCTTGCCCTTGGCGAGGTCCACCACCTTGCAGTTGTCGAACACATAGCCGAAGTTGCCCGTAGTAGTCGGAGCAGTGATGGTTCGTCCGCCCTTGCCGTCGATGTTGCGCGGTTCGAGAGAGAGCGTGGTGTTCTGGAAGCGCACATCGCCGCCGCCACAGAGGAAGTCCACGGTGCCATGGATATCGCAGTCCTCCCAGTACGACTGCTTGGTGTTCTGGCTGTAGTAGGTATCCTGATAGGAGAGCATGGTGATGTTCTTGAAGATGGCACGGTCGCCCCTGTCCTGCAGACATACGGCACGTCCACCCTCGAGACCGGCTTTCTGTGCGCCATAGTAGTCGAGAGCGTTCTGCAGGGTGATGTCCTGCATGTAGAGGTTTTGTCCGGAGTTGAGCAGCGTAGCTGTCTGGCCGATACCCTCATCCATGTAGAATGGAGTGTTCTTGATGATGGTTCCCTCCATCGACTGGCCGATGAGTGAGATGTTGTGGCCGGAGACTGCGGTGAGTGTGGCCTCACGGAGGTCATAGACACCGTCGGGCAGGAAGATGTATGAGCGCTCAGCCTCTTTGTTGCCATTGATGCCGTTGACCACGTCGAGAACTTCGATGAGGCTTTCAGCGTCGCCTGGCTTGACGAAATACCAGTTGCCGTTGCTGGCGTAGCTGGTCTCGGCGGTATTGACGATTCTGATGCTGTGGATATAGATCTCGCCACTCGATTCCACCTGGATAAAGACCTTTCCGGGTTCGCCTTCATACTGGATGGCATTGATTTCACCGTCGCCTTCAGTCACGGCAGGAATACGGGCGATCTCTTTGCCCTCAGCGTTTTTGAACACCAGTACGGCTGTCTTGTCACCATACTTGCAGTTGGTCACAGCGATGCTGGCCTTGGGGCCTACGAGCAGTTCGATGCTCTCGCCGTTCTTGAATGCCCATCCATGCTGCACGTCGTGCCAGTATCCGCCCACGGGTACGAATGCCTCGTGATCCTCAGGATAGAACAAGTTGCTGGTCAGGTCGAAGTTGTATTTCTTATAGGTGCTGGGTCCTTCGATTTCTGTATCCACGGCGAAGAGCATAATGTCAGCGGTGATGATGTCTGCAGTCGTGAATTTCCGTCCGCCGGTGGTCTTCTCGAACCATCCGCGCACCTTGTATCCTTCTTCCGCCTTGGCGGTGTTGTAGTCCACGCCAAACTCACCGATCGGGGTGTCTTTCTCCACCTTCTGAGTACCCATGACGCTGTTGTCGGTATTATAATAGGTAAGGGTGAAGAATGGTTTGCGCACGAAATTGATGACGTAGTTGATGGTGATGCTTCCGAGCGACAGAGGGATGGTGGCTATGGTGGCCTCATTGTTGCCGCTGTAGGTGATCTCGCCAACCTCTCCGCTGTAAGCGGTCGCGTTGGTGACGGGATTCTCGGCGGAAATCATCGGGTCGGTGCTGAAGAGTTCGATGGTGGCCTTGTAGGTGTCACCCTCAGCAGTGAAGACATCGTCGGCGAGATAATCCTTGCCGTTGGCGGTGAAGGAAGCGAGCATAGGCACTTCCACCTCCTGGCCATTGAGCAGACCCTTGATGACGATGTCGGCGAAGCCTATCTGCTTGCCGCTCTGCAGGTGGTAGAGGTTGATCTGCAGACCGCAGGGACCTTCACCGGGAGTAGCGCCTTTCACCTCATAGGAGAGGTCGCTGAACTTCTGTCCTTCCTGTTCTGCTATGGCGGGATTGGTGCCGCTGTTGCGGTTGGGCTTCACTTCTGTGGCCAGTGTGACGGTCGTGCCGTCGGCATTGAGCCACTTGATGTCGAGCAGGCCGTTGTCCGTACCGTAACGAGTGGTTTTGAAAGCCACGCTGGTGGGCGTGAAGGTCAGGCCATACTTGGGCTGGATGGTGAAATTGATGACGTTGCTGGCGTCAGGACTGTTGTTCTGGTCGTAGGGCTCGATACGGGTCTGGGCAAATCCTACCCCCGTATTCGCATCCTTGATGAACAAGCCCTCACCCACAGTGACCTTGCTGGCGATGAAGTTGTCGGCAGCCTCACCGAAGTCAGCCGTCTGTCCTTCGGTACCGAGGTCGAATGGGAATGTGGCGGTAGCGGGCACATCCGTCAGGACGGGTTTCTCCTCCTGTGCCTTTTGCACAACAGTGATTTTGAGGTAATAGTTGTTGTCGTTGGTGGATGTGATGGCCACAAAGCCTTGTGCCACGTCGCTGTTTTTGGCCGTGTAGGAAGTAGAGGGGGTTGTCCCCGTGTTGGTGATCACCTCGGAGTTGCCGATGGTGTAGTAGGAATAATTGGGGTAGCCAAACACCGTCACCACATCCTCGGTGCTCTTCACGGGAACCTTGAAGACGGCCCCTGTTCTCACCTGGATGTTGTTGCCGTTGTTGCGGAATGCGGCGCCATTGGCAGCCACGGTCATCATCAGACCATTGTCCTCGATGGCGTTGACGGTGCCCTCCTCATTGCTTTTCGAGAGCGCCAAGGTTTCGTTCATGACGTTTTCATTGGCATAGTCCCATGTGCCGGTGAGATCAGCAGCAGGCAGTTTGTCAATGCTGACCGACACACAGTTGATGTAGTTGTTGCCAGCCGTAGCGGTAATCTCCACATAGCCTTTTTTGACTTCTGCGGCAGTGGCGGTGTGGACAACCGTGGATTCGGTGCCGTTCTCATCTGCGCCGACTGCAAAATGGCAATAGTTGGTAAATCCCTCCACGGTGACGACGTCCTTCGTGGAATAGACGGGAACCTGCAGGATGGTGCCTGGGTTCATCTGCGCATTGGTGCGCCCCACACAATAGAGTTTGCCATTGGTGGCGTCCACGTGCATGAAGATACCCTTCACCGTAGATTCCACGTCGGCACTGACACCCTGGTAGTTGGTAGATGCCTGAATGCCATCAGGGAGATTGTTCTTGAAATCCCAGACTGCATTCACCGGATCAGCTTTTCCTGTGAGAAAAGCCAGCATCATCAGGCACAGCGTGCCCAGTCTCAGTAATGCTTTGTTCATTGTAGTTTGATGATTTAGAGTTTGATAAGATAGATTAGTATTGGGCAAAGATAAACAATAATTGTGAAACGGCAAAGACAATTTGTATTATTTTTTGCCTCTTGATGGATTCATCTGAAATCAATCCGCTTTTTCCTACATATTAAAAGGTATTCACATCAGTCTCCCTCTGCTGTCATTTGTAACAAATAATTTGCGTGGCGTAAACAAGCCTCTCCTTTTTGTCGGAAAAATTGATTTGGTTTGTAACAATTTCGTAAATTTGCTTCGAATAACGCCATTGCTCATTCTGCGTCACGTGATGTGACGCCTAATAACCACATACCGACTATTCTTTTTTTACTAACTTAATTATTATTAACTTTAAAATCTATGCGTAATTACTCTAAAATCTTATGTGCGATCTGTGCTGGTCTGATGACTTCCGCGGTGGCTACAGCTGCGAATTCTGTCACGACCGGCAAGTCAGTGCTCGAAGTAAGCGCTGCCGTACAGGTAAAAGGCAAGGTTGTCGATTCGAGCGGAGCACCGATCATCGGAGCTACCGTCATGGAGGTCGGCACACCCAGCAATGGTACGTTGACCGGATCTGACGGTACTTTCACCCTTTCCGTCAACAAGGGTTCAAGTCTGTCCATCTCCTACATCGGTTACAAGACCGCCACCGTGAGAGCGGTGGAGGGAAGAATCATCAATGTCGTGCTCGAGGAAGACTCTGAGATGCTCAACGACGTGGTGGTCGTGGGTTATGGTACCCAGCGCAAGAAACTGGTCACCGGTGCCACTGTTCACGTCGATGCCGACAACATCACTGCGGTCAATGCCGTGGACGCCTTCGGCGCCTTACAGAGTCTGGCAGCCGGCATGAACATCGTGCAGAACTCCGGTCAGCCCGGCGAGAGCTACAGAGTGGTGATCCGTGGTATGGGTACGGCCGGTTCCAACGAACCGCTCTATGTCATCGACGGCGTGCCGGGCGGCAACATCTCTGACCTCTCACCCAACGACATCGAGTCGATCGACGTGCTCAAAGACGCCGCCTCGAGCGCCATCTACGGAGCACGTGCTTCAAACGGTGTCATCCTGGTCAACACCAAGAAGGGCAAGGCCGGTTATGTGCAGGTGAGCTTCGACGGTTACCTGGCATGGCAGAACCCCAACACCAACGACATCACTCCCCTCAATGCCAAGCAGTATATGGAGATCAACGACAAGGCCTATGAGATACAAGGCGTCTCCACCTACGACTGGGCAACCTTGATTCCCAAACAGTATGCCCAGATCATGAACGGCACCTGGAACGGAACCAACTGGCTGGAGGAGACCACCATCGAGAATGCGCCGATGAACAATGCCTCGCTCAACATCACGGGCGGCAGCGACGTCTCCCGTTTCGCCATCGGTTTCACCAAATACCATCAGACAGGTACCATCGGATGGCCCGCCACACCGAAGTTTGACCGTTACACCGTGCGTCTGAACTCCGACTACTCCCTGATCCGGAAAAAGGGCCGCGACGTGTTGAAACTCGGCGAGAACGTGACCTTCTCCGCCACCAA
Source organism: uncultured Prevotellaceae bacterium (assembly GCA_902776475.1). Classification (GTDB taxonomy): domain Bacteria; phylum Bacteroidota; class Bacteroidia; order Bacteroidales; family Bacteroidaceae; genus Prevotella. Next base: position 56,305 of record CACYQD010000014.1, read on the forward strand.
CAAGAAGGGTATCTCCATCGGCGGTATCTATGGCAACAGCATCCGCAACCTGCTGGCCATGTCGCCGCTGCTCCCGGCCTACAATGAGGCAGGAGAATTCTATACCTATAAAGATATCCAGGCCGACAACTGGGACTTCAGTGCAGAAATGGCCAACCCGCTCGCCGTCATGAAATATGACGAGGGCAACAGCTATACCAAGCGTTACCGCCTGCAGACCAATTTCTTCCTGGAGTTCGCGCCCATCGAGGGCCTGACCTTCCGTTCAAGTCTCGGCTGGCATTACCGCCATGCGGAAGGCAGAAGCTACGTTCCGGTCTATGAGATCAGCGCCAAGAAGTCGAACCCCAACGATGACGTGCGGCAGAACCAGTCCTACAACATGCAGTGGACGCTGGAGAACACCGCCAACTGGGTGAAGTCGTTCGACAAGCACAATGTCGATGTCCTCGTCGGACAGTCACTGGAGAAATGGGGATACGGCAACAGCGTCAGCGTCACCAACTCCAACTCCCTCTTCCCCGGATCGTTTGACCATGCCTACATCTCAAACGCCAACGTGGTGGATCCCGCCTACACCTCCATCAGCGGCAGTCCCAATACCCAGGGTGCCCTCTCGTCGTTCTTCGGACGTGTCAACTACAACTACAATGAGACCTACCTGCTCTCCCTGGTGCTCCGCGCCGACGGCTCGTCCAACTTCGACCGCGGCAAGCGGTGGGGATACTTCCCCTCAGTGTCCGCCGGATGGGTCATGACCAACGAACCCTTCATGGACTTCGCCAAAGACTGGCTCTATTTCTTCAAACTCCGTGCCAGTTGGGGACAAAACGGTAACTGCAACATCTCCAACTTCCAGTATGTGGCAACCGTGGCTTTCGATGATCCCTATTATTTCGACAGCAAGGACAATCCCGGCATCGGTGCCTATCCCAACATCCTGCCCAACAAGGACGTGAAATGGGAGACTTCAGAACAGTTTGACATCGGCTTCGACGCCCGCTTCCTCAAAAACCGACTGAGTTTCTCCTTCGACTGGTATGACAAGAAGACCAAGGACTGGCTGGTGCGCGCACCCGTGCTCCTCTCCTATGGTACCGGCGCTCCCTACATCAACGGCGGCGATATCCAGAACAAGGGATGGGAAATCCACCTCTCCTGGAACGACAAGATCGGAAAGGACTTCAGATACGGCATCTCGGCCAACTTCTCCCACAACAAGAATGAGGTCACCCGTCTGGCCAACTCCGAAGGCATCATCCACGGCGGTTCCAACGCCATCGCACAGAACACCGCCGAGCTCTACCGCCTGGAGGTGGGCTATCCCATCGGCTACTTCTGGGGCTACAAGATGGAAGGCATCATCCAGAACCAGCAGGACCTCGAGGACTATCTGGCACGCAACTGCGGCGGCGACAAGGCCAACTCCCTCCAGGGTGAGTCGCTCCAACCCGGTGACGTGAAGTTCGTCGATGTCAACGGCAACGGCAAGATTGACAAGGGAGATGACGACAAGACGATGATCGGTGACCCCAACCCCGACTACACGATGGGTCTCAACATCACCCTCGCCTATAAGGGATTTGACTTCTCGCTCAATGGATACGGTTCGTTCGGACAGCAGGTGGCCAAGAGCTACAGGCAGTTCTCCGACCATCCCGACGACAACTACTGCACCGATGTCTATACGAAGTACTGGACCGGTGAGGGCAGCACCAACCGCTACCCACGGTTCTCCGACGGAAAGACCGCCAATATGTCCGAGATCTCACGCGTATGGATCGAGGATGCCGACTTCTTCAAGATCTCCAGAATCTCTATCGGCTATGACCTCAAACGTGTGATCAAGGCTCTTCCAGTGTCCAAGTTCCATATCTACGTGGCAGCCAGCAATATGTTCTGCTTCACCGATTACTCGGGAATGGATCCTGAGGTCGGCTTCGGCAATGGAACCAGCTGGGCTTCCGGCATCGACTGTGGTTATTATCCTTCCTCCCGCTCCTGGCAGGTGGGTTTGAATGTCAACTTTTAATCCATGAAAATTATGAAAAAACATATCTTATTCGTGATGGTGTCCGCTATCTGCGTCCTGCTCGCAGGCTGCGATGACTTCCTGGACACTGAGAGCCTCACCATGAAGGATACATCCAACTTCCCGATCAATGAGACCGATGCAGTCCAAATGGTGAACGGCATCTATTCGGTGATGAACCGCAACCTCGCCGACCCCGAGGAAGACCCCTTCTACATCTTCGACATCGCCTCCGACGACCGCCTGGGTGGAGGCAGCCAGAGCAACATCGGTGCCCAGGGCGTCGATCGACTCATGAACTCCTATGTCGACTGGATGAAACCGCTGTGGCAGCAGCGCTATGCCGGCATCAACCGCGCCAACAGCGCCCTCGAGACCATCGACAAGGTGACGGGATGGACCTCCGACAGCAAGAAAAACCAATTGCTGTGCGAAATCCATTTCCTGCGTGCCTTCTACTATTTCAACCTCGTGCAGGTGTTCAACGGCGTACCCCTGGTGCTGAGCACCGAACCGGTCAACCTCCCCAGGGCCACTCCTGATGAGGTCTATGCGCAGATCGCCTCCGACCTGAAGAAGTCCATCGAGTATGGTCCTTCTCTCAAATATCCCGAATTCGGCGACGGACGTGTCTCCAAATGGGCCGCTGAGGGCATGATGGCCCGCGTGTGGCTCTTCTACACGGGCTTCTACAACAAGTCAGAACTTCCCCTTCCCGCCGATGAGGGTGGCAGCATCTCCAAGGCTCAGGTTGTCACCTGGCTCGAGGACTGCATCCAGAACAGCGGCTACGGTTTGATTCCCGACCAGCGCAACCTCTGGCCTTACACCAATCCCTATACGGGCAAGGACTATCAGTATGATATCGACAACGGGCTTAACTGGGTGACCGACGAGAACATGGAGAACATGTTTGCCATCAAGATGTCGAACAAACCGGGATGGAGCGCTGACTCACAGCTCCGCCACAACCGTATCGTGGAGTTCTACAGCCTGCGCAAGACCAATGAGACGGCCTTCCCGTTCTCCGTACAGGGCTACTCCAATGGTCCGGTGTGCGAGAAACTCTGGACCGACTGGGCTGCCGATCCCGACTATGCCGGTGACTACCGCCGTGTGGGATCCATCTGTGACCGCGCCGTGGAGATCCCCAACTACAAGGGCGACCCCGCCAAGGAGGTGGAGAACACCAACTTGCTGGCCAAGAAATATATCGGCTGCGAGGCCTATGACCCGGAGACCGGACAGCGCATGCTCAGCTATGGCTACTTCTATGGCAGTGAGAACAACCGTCAGACCGGTCTTACCCAGTCACTCGTCTGGTTGCGCTTCGCCGATGTGCTCCTGATGCACTCCGAGCTCACTGACGGCAAGACGATTTATCAGGGAAAGAGTGGTCTCAACGCTGTGCGCCAGCGCGCCAAGTTGCCCGATGTCACCTATTCCCTGGCCAACCTGAAGAAGGAGCGCCGTTATGAGTTGTGCTTCGAGGCCCTCCGCTGGAATGACCTCCGCCGTTGGGGCGATGTGCAGCAGAAAGTCAACAATCAGGTGGGCAACAGCATCCTCAACCAAGGCATCCCAGGCCAGTATGCCTTCACCAACGATTTCATGAAACGCTATCTGGATACGGGTGGTGGATTCTTCAAGATCCCTGAGGATCAGGTGACGTTGTCGGAAGGCGTGCTGGAGCAGAACCCGGGCTGGGGCGACGGCACCGACTGGGCTAAAGGCGACCTGCCCTATAAGTTCAAGTAAAACTTGAAGGAGGCTGCGGGCCGGATGGTTGTCCGCAGTCCTTCACCCTCCAGGTCCCAGGGCCTTGTGCGGGCTTTGGGACCTGTTTGTTTTTCCCGTCACCCTTTCCTGTCACCATGCAGTTTTTCTTGTGGAATGGCATCTTTTTTTCCGTTTTTTTGATTACTTTTGCATCCGAAATGAACAAAATACGACAATTTGCATATTTATTCATCTTTTTGTTGCTGCCTTTGAAGGTTGCAGCCGCAGAGGGTGACTTCGAGAAGCACTTGCAGCAGTTTGAGAAAACCGGAAAAGCGCAGGATGCCAACAAACTGTTCGTCTTGCTCCATGATGAGGAGTTCACCGACTCTCTGTTGCGGTATGACGACAACACCCCGGCGGAGACCCTGAAGGCACAGGTAAACTACTGGACGGCAGAATACCTCTATGCCCAGCAACAATACAAGCGCGCCGCGGACTACGGAGAGAAAGCCCTGCCCCTGCTGAAAGACAAGGAGGGTGAGTCGGACTGTCTCAATCTGCTGGCTGTCATTTTCATCCGCCTCACGGATTACAATTCTGCCGCGAAATATGCCAAACAGTGCTACGCCCTCGACGAGAAAAGCGGCGATCCCGACATGATGTCGTCAAGCCTCAACACGTTGGCGGCCATCTACATGAGCGCCAACCAGCCGAAGGAAGCAGAGAAGTATATCCTCAAGGGACTGAAGGCGGCCGAAAAGGCCGGCAATCCCTCCCGCCGGGCCGTTCTGTTAGGCATGGCCTCGGAGGTGTATCATGCTCTGGGCGATGACAAGCAAGCGCTGCCTTATGCCGAACAGTCCTATCAGTTGGAAAAGCAGTTGGGGCAGGAGGACAAGGCTGTCTTGAGACTTTCGCAGAAAGCATCCGCCCTGATCGGACTCCACGAGTACAAAAAGGCCGAACAGGTTTTGCGCGATGTCATTCCTGCCCTGCGCAAGATGGGTGACCTCCATTCACTGGCCATCGCCGACAACAAGATGGGCATGGCCCTTCTCTGCCAGAAGAAGGAGACGGAAGCCGTACCTTATTATAAAGAAGCCGCCCAACTGTTGCAGAAGATGGGTGACATGGCCAACGAGATGCACTCCCGCCGGGGCCTTTATGAAAGTCTTTGGAACACCTATCCCGACAGTGCGAAGATGGAGCTCGACCGTTTCAACGACCTGAAAGACTCGCTCTATACCAATGCCTCAGCTGAGAGCCTGGCCAGATACAACGCCGAGTTCGACAACGACTGGTTGCAGAAGGAAAACCAGGCCGAGCGGAAGGCGAAGCACAGGATTTTGTGCATGGCGGTTTGCATCACACTCGCCTTGTTGCTCCTGGCCACCGCCATCTGGTGGGTGATGTCGCGCCGCCACAGGCGTCAGCGGAAGATCAATGAGGAACTGACGGCCAATATTGACGAACTGCGGGAGAAATATCGCCAACTGTCGCTCGAATACGACCAGTCGGTGGCTGGACAGCAGGATAAGGAGCAGCAGGAGAGTCTGAGCGATGCCGACAAGGAGTTCCTCAGCAAGACTGTCAACATCATCAACCAGATGATGCACAAGGGACAGGTCGATGCCGAGAGCGTGGCCCGCGAGATGGGACTGAGCCTCTACCAGTTCCGCCAGCGGCTGACCAGTGTCACGGGAGAGAAGCCCCAGGACTACATCACCACGCTCCGCATGAAACGGGCCCAGCATCTGCTCGACCATCACCCCGAACTCAATGTTACCGAGATAGCTGTGCTCTGTGCCTACAACGACACGCCCAATTTCACCCGGGCATTCAAGAAGTATTTCGGCTTGACTCCGACACAATATCTCGCCAATCAGAAAAACCAAGAGAAACTCGAATAAACTGCATATTTTCTGCATAAATCCCCGGAAATCGTCGGTTTTCGGGGAATTTTTTGCCTTTTTGCATGCCGACTGCACGAAATGATAAGATTATTTCACGAAATGATAAGCCACTTGAAGGTATCTCGGCGTACCTTTGCTGACGAAATCGAGAAAACATTTTATTCATTCATTTATTCATTAATTCATTTTAAAAACTTATTATTGTTATGAAAAAAGCACTTGTATTTGCAGTTGTAGCAACAGTTGTCATCGCTTTGGCTTCCTGCGGTGGCGGTATTACCAAACTCGAAGGTGAGCAGGCCGAGACCCAGTACTATTCCATGATTATTCCCCAGGGATGGGAGCAGAACGCCAACAACAGCGACACCAATTTCCGCATTCAGAAGAAGTTGGAGGATGGTTCCTGGTGCACCATGACCATCTATGCTTATCCCGACCGCAACAGCGAGCCAGCTGAGGCCAATTCCGGCAATGTGAACGCAGGATATACCGACAAGGGTGACATCAAGTTCGGCAACGTCATGTACAATGTGGCTGTCAAGGAGGCAGAGAAACCGACTTCCAACCTTTATACCAAACTGACCGAGAAGGGTTTGTTGCTCATCTCCCTCTGGAACGGTTCGATTGAGGATCCCGAGGTGAAAGCCATCATTGAGAATGTCACTTTGAAATAAGAATACGCCCTCATTTTGAGCGCAAAAAATTTCCGCGGACGGTCTGTCGTCAGAACAGGGCGTCCGCGGATGTCGTGTGTCATACGGTGACTGATGTCGCTGTGAGACTTCGTTTGCAGAGCACTGGATGCTACTCCAGCTGGCAACCTTTGGGGATGCTGGTGCGAAGGGTTGAGGTCGAGGGGTCGAAGTCCACGCTCACCTCACCATAGAGGGTGTGGATGGTGGCCTTCACCCGACCGATGCCCTTGATGGCATGGGGATCGATGACGAGATGGCGCATGCCGTGAGTGCCCGGCTTCTGTCGGATGCCGGCGAGGGTGCGGAAAAACCATTCATCGATTTGTCCCAACATGAAATGATTCTCAGATGACCCCTGCCGGGGATCCCATTGTTCGGTGAGGGTGGTGGCGCCCTGTGCGATCTGGTAGCCATAGCCGGGTGTCTCCTCGTGGTTGAGCATGCGGAAGAGCAGTTCGTTCTGACCGTTGTCGGCCAGCGCACGGAAGAGATAGCGGTTGCCGACATCGCCAGTCGTCAGCCGGTCGCCATGGGCATGGATATCCTGGATGAGACTTTGCAGTACGGCCTCCTTGTGCTCGCCTGTGATGCCGAGGAAGAGAGGCAGGGCATTGCTCGCCTGACTGCCTGTGCCGTAATAGCAGGAGTCGGGATGATAGAAATGGCGGTGGAAGGCATTCACCACATCGGCGCACAACGCCTCGTAGTGACGTCGGTCCTCGTCATGTCCGGTCATGCGGGCGGCCTCGCTGATGAGTTGCAGGTCGTAGATGTAGTGTGCGGTGGCGACCAAAGGCACAGGTGTGTTGCGGGAGAATCCCGCGCGCCACGGACCGTAGTCGTACCAGTCGCCCAGACCGTGGCTCACGATACCGTCTTCCGAACGGCTGGTGAGGTAGTCCACATAGCGGCGCATGGAGTCGTAGTAGTCGGTGATGAGCGTGCTGTCGCCATACATGTCGTAGTACATGAAGGGCAGGATCACCAGCGTGGAGCCCCATTCCGGGGAGTCGTCAAACAGGTTGCCGAACGACACATACTGCGGTGCAGTGGTGGGTACCATGCCGTTGGACTTCTGTGCATCCGCGATGTCGCGGATGATTTTGGGCACGAGGGTGGTCATGTCGTAGTTGTAGAAGAGCGACGGACCACAGAGGTGGTCCTGTTCAAGCCATCCCAGTTTCTCCCGGTGCGGACAGTCGGTGAGCACGGCCTGCATGTTGCTCCGCTCCGCCCGTTCGATCAGTCGGTGGGTTTTCGTCATCAGCGTATTGTCACACCAGAAAGAGGAGGTCTCCGGGGTGGAGTTGTAGAGGAAACAGCTCTCCATCTGATGGATGACGGGCAGGTGGTCGGGGTTGGACTGGTTTTCCAGCACGGCGCCCTCCACCTGGATATAGCGGAACCCATAATAGGAGAAGCGCGGATGCCAGGTCTCCAGGCCGTCACCCTTCAGCGTGTATTCGTAGTAGTGTGGTCGGCCGGTCTCTCCTTGGTTGCAGGCACCTTGCGGGGTGAGCCGTTCCGAGACGAGCAGGGTGATTTTCTGTCCCCGCTTTCCTGACACGGTGATCTGCGGATAGCCGGCGAGGTTCTGTCCCATGTCGCAGACGAAGGCAGAGGGGTCCACGGTCCTTTTGGTCTTCTTCGATGCGGCCTCGATGGAGTCTTTGTGGATGGGAAGTACCGACAGGATGGGGTAGTGCTCCATGATTTTCACCGGCGGGGCGGTCTCAGGGCGCAGTCTGCCCTGTGGTCCCTCCACCACCACGGCCTGGTTCCATTGGCTGTCGTCGAACAGGGCCTCGAGGCAACCTTCCTGTTCCAGCCGGGCATCGTATGACTCGCCGCCGTAGATGCTGTTGAAGGTGATGGGACTTGGTGCCCAGCGCCATTGGCCGTTGCTCACGACATGGTCGGTGGTGCCGTCGTCGTAGGTGATGTCCATCCTCAGGAAAAGTTGAGGCGGACCGAAACTGGACTGGAGCTTGCTGTAGCGTTCGCCGCGCTGCACGTTGAAGAAGCCGTTGCCCAACAATACGGCTATGGCGTTGTCTCCATCGCGGAGGAAGCGGGTCACGTCGTAGGTGTTGTAATAGACCGTCCGGCTGTATTCACTCCAGAGCGGGGCAAACTCGCTGTCGCCCACCCGCTGTCCGTTGATGCACATCTCATAATGGCCCAGACCGCTGACATAGACGGTGGCGGCAGCGATGCTGCGGTTGGCGTGGAATTTGCGTCGCAGGATGATGCTGCGGGCCGACAGCGTATCGACAGTTTCCCATTTGGTCTTGAACGTGTCTTTTTTGAAAACCTCGTTGCTCCACCTTCCGTCAGGGATATGGGCGTCGCCTTTGGTGATAGCCCCGATCCAGCGGGGAGCCTGGACTGTGGCTTGGCCGTTGCCGGACAGTTGGCTGAGGCGGGGCGGCACCACATGGATCACCTGTTCCCGGCTCCATTCCGACCAGTGGTTCCATCGCTTGCCTCGGCTCTTTTTGCTCTGGTATCCGATTCTCACGTGCCAGGCATAGCCGTAAGGGTTGGTGGGCAAAGAGGGAATCTCCACCATTTGGCTCTCGCCGGAAAGCACCACTTTGCTGTCGTAGATGAGGCGGCCGGTCACCCGCTCGTGAACTTCGATTTGGTATCGGGTCTGGCTGATGGGCCAGTCGGCGTCCTCGACGTACTGCCAGCCTAACCTGATTTTGTCTTCCACAAGGGCCATCTCACCTTTCTGGTAATTGCAGCTGGTCTGTGTGACCACCAGTTTGGCTTGGATGGACAGGCTGGCTATCGTCGTGAGGATGAGAAAGAAATGTTTTTTCATGATTTGCAAATTTACAAACTTTTCCATAAAAAAACGGTTGGCATGGTTGCTTTTTGCCTTTTTTTCCCTATTTTTGTGGTCCGTAGCATCATGTCTTTCCGACATGTTAATCCTCTGAATCATGGCAAAACGACTTTTCCTCCTTTTTACCCTGTTCTGCACCTTGGCCCCGAAGGCCCAGGACGTGATTGACTTGGCTGGCACCTGGCAGTTTGGCACAGGTCCGCAACCAGCTTTCACAGAGACCATCACATTGCCGGGTTCCATGCTGACCAACGGCAAGGGCGACGTGGTGACAGCCGCCACGGAATGGACGGGCAGCACCTATGACTCATCGTATTATTTCAATCCTCACATGGAGAAATACCGCAGGCCGGGCAACGTGAAGTATCCGTTTTTCCTTACTCCCGACCGTCACTATGTGGGACATGCTTGGTACGAGCGGACGGTCATGGTACCGAAGTCGTGGCGGTCGCGCCGGGTGATACTTTTCCTCGAGAGGCCACATATAGAGACCACGGTCTATGTCAACGGACAGGAGGCCGGTCATCAGATGTCGCTGAGCACGCCCCATCAGTATGACATCACCCGACTGGTGGAGTGGGGGAAGGAGAATGTCATCCGGATTGATGTTTACAATGGGATAGAGAACGTCTGCGTGGGTAAGGATTCCCATAGCGTCACCGACCAGACACAGGGCAACTGGAACGGCATCATCGGCCGCATGCAGCTCCTCTCAAGGCCCGTGAAAGGCATTGACAGAATCCAGGTGAAACCAGACATGAAGTCGAAGCGGCTGCTGGTCAATCTGTTTTCGTCAGACATTGAATATCCGCGAGGTGACAGTGACTGGAAGCGCATGCGCTTGAGATTCCTCATCGACGGACAACCTGCGGAATGCCATTCGTTTGTCATCGCCAAGGGTATGGCACAAGCCGAACTGGCCGCCGATCTTGCCACATGGGATGAGTTCCATCCCGTGACCCATGAGCTGACTGTGATAGACCGCCGTCACAAGTACACCTTGCGCACCACCTTCGGCATGCGCGACATCTCCATCCGTGGACGGCAGTTCTACCTCAACGGACAACCCATCTGGTTGCGGGGCACCGTGGAAAACTGCTGTTTCCCCCTGACGGGTTATCCCCCCACCGATGTGGCGTCGTGGAAAAGCATCTTTGAGAAGTGCAAGGAATATGGTCTCAACCACATGCGCTTCCATTCCTATTGTCCGCCGGAGGCAGCCTTCGAGGCTGCCGACCAGGTGGGATTCTACCTGCAGCCCGAAGGACCGTCATGGCCCAACCACGGTGTGCGCTTGCGCCGTGGACAGTCCATCGACCAGTATCTGCAGGAGGAGTGTGAGCGCATCGTCGATACGTATGGCAACCATCCCTCGTTTGTGATGCTGGCAGCCGGCAACGAACCCGCCGGCGACTGGGTGGCGTGGTGCAATGACTTCGTGAGGAGGATGCAGACCTACGACCCCTCGCGCGTCTATTGTGGAGCTTCCGTTGGCGGTGGCTGGGCCTGGGACGACGGCTCAGAGTATCATGTGAAGGGTGGGGGACGTGGCCTCGACTGGGACAAGCATGCTCCCCACAGCGATGATGACTATTACGACCAGATCTTGTTTCCGCGCAACTACAAGGACACCGTGCCCAACAACACGCCGATCATCGCCCATGAGCAGGGTCAGTGGTGCGCTTTCCCTGACTTCCGCGAAATCGACCAATATACGGGCGTCTATAAAGCCCTCAACTTCGAGATTTTCCGCGACCTGCTTGCGGAGAACGGCATGCAGCAGCAGGCATTCAAGTTTCTGCACTCCAGCCGTGAGTTGCAGGACCTGTGCTACAAATATGAGATCGAGCGCAACCTGCGCACACCCGACTATGCCGGATTCCAACTCTTGGCCCTGAATGACTACAGCGGACAGGGAACGGCGCTTGTGGGTCCCCTCAATGTGTTCTGGCAGGAGAAGAAAGCCACCCGCCATGCTCCGGAATGGCCCAAGTTCTGTGCCCCCATCGTGCCTTTGGCCGAATTTCCCCGGTTGGTCTATGAGGAGGGCGACACCCTCGACATCCAGGTCGGCATGTATCAGGCCTGGCAGCATGCGCTTGCCGGGAATGACATCAAGGTGACTTATGATCTGAAAGGCGCAGAATATGCCGTTGACAAGGATGGACGGCATTATGGCACGCTTCGCCTCCATCTCAACGGCATCCTCTCTGAGAAGGCCATTCCTGTGGGTAAGACGAGAGATTACGCCCGGTTGCGCATCCCCCTGAACAATATCCTCCACGATGGTATGCCGCAGAAGGTCAGGCTCACCATCAGCGTCACTGGAAAGGATGGACAGCGGGTCAAGGGCTATGACAAAGACATCTCCAACAACTGGGATTTCTGGTTGTATCCGGCCGGGAATCCGTCAGCCGAGGCTGTCAGAGACATCTGTATCGCCGACACCCTTGATGAGAAGGTGCTGAAGGTTTTGCAGTCAGGAGGCAAGGTGCTGCTTACCGCTGCGGGCAAGGTCCGTTTCGGCAATGATGTGAAGCACCATTACATGCCTGTCTTCTGGAACACCAGTTGGTTTAAGATGCGTCCGCCTCACACCACAGGCTCATACATCCAGAACACCCATCCCGTGTTCACCGACTTCCCCACCGATGACTGGCAGGATGTCAATTGGTGGGAACTGGTGAACGGTGCCCAGGTGATGAATTTGTCGGAGTTTCCCAAGGACTATCAGCCTATCGTTCAGCCGATAGACACATGGCATGTCAGCCGTAAGTTGGGCATGCTTGTCGAAGCTCAGGTGCTGGGTGGAAAATTGCTGATGACGACGATGGACATCTCCCACAACCTGGACCGTCGTCCCGCCGCCCGGCAGTTGCGTAAGTCGGTGCTGCGCTATATGCAGAGCGACAAGTTTGATCCGTCCCTCCACCTCGACGTCGAGGTGATCCGCCATTTGTTTGAAAACGAGGCTCCCCAAGTGAATATGTTCACCAAGGAATCCCCCGATGAACTGAAGCCCAAATTGAAATAGCGGATGTGAGGTTCGGTGAGGAGTGAGACGCCACAATGTGACGTCTCTACATGGGGCTTACCTCATCCCGTAGGGGTGGTTGAACCAGTTGGTGTTATAGAGAGGATAGTTGAACTTGCTGGATTCGTCATAGCTGTTGATGAAACAAGCTATGGCTTTTCTCATGATCCCTGTCCAATGCGCTTTCTTTGCTCTCAACATGCTTTTTTCTGTTTTCTTGTTGGTCTCCATCATTGTTGTTTCTTAGTTGTTCGTCATTCTGCAGACAAAGGTACATTGGCTTTTGCGGGGAAGAATCATTTCGGCCTTTTTTCAGACCAAGAAGTGATGACAATGGACTCGTTTTGCGACAAAGAGAGGCAATGAAGGTGAAATCTGTCGCAAAAGTGGGTGTCGGCTTTGAAATCATGAAAAAATGGGCGTTTCCCTTGGAAAAACGCCAAGTTTGTTTTATCTTTGCAGAAACACTAACCTTTATACTTATGAAACATTTACGACCACTTTTTTTGCTTTCCATGTTGGTGGCATCGGTCTTCACAGTGCAAGCCCAGTCCTTGTCAGAAGATTTTTATAACGGCAGTGCCTTCGAATGTAATCTGTTTATTTATAACAAGGTTTCGAGCCATTTCAAGGATGGCTGTGTCCTTTGGTTGCAGACTCCCAACAGCATGCCGGCCGTTGCGGGCGTCCATGTGGCGCCGAATCAGAAAACGCTGGTGATTCCCGATGAATATGACGGAAAGCCCATCACTGAGATTCTTTTCCGTTATTATGATTACATCACCCTGGGAAGTCCCCAATGGGGCACGTATGATAACACTATTCATTACAAGACTCGTTTTGGTGCCTTTACAAGGAATTGTCCGATTGATGCCGATGGAAATTACGTCTTTGCCCACCAGGGAAATGGTTCGGCAGACGATCCGCTCATGGGAGATCCGATTGCTCTGGAGGAGATCGTGTTCCCTGCCTATTTGCAGCGTATAGACATGAACACCTTCAAAGACGAACTGCCATCGCTGAAAAAGATCTATTTTCTTCAGACGGAGATGGAGACGTTTTACAACCTCTACAATTTACCAAATTTGGAGGAAGTGCATCTGTCAAGTGATGTGCCATACAGCTCATCGAATGTTACGAAAGAGCGATGTCAGAATATCACTTTGTATGTGCCTGAGCAGTATTTTGGGAAATATTTGAATAATGAAAAGTATTTCTCCGCCTTCAAAGCGATAAAGAAAGATGAAGAGTCCAGACTAAGTTTCGACAATCCCCACCCAGCGGTTTATTTGGAAATAAATGGTCTTCGGATTACTTACAACACAGGCCTCTTGTCGAATATAACCATGAATTTCAACCACCATCAGAAGCCCAAATATACTGTTTATTACGACCCTGAACTTGGAGTCCCACATGTGACATTAAACGACGTGGAACTGGCCGATTTGTCAGGTGAACTGAATTTGCAAGAAGGAAGTAATATCTTAAGAGTAAATTTCGAATACAGTGTCCGCTCAGGCCTTAAAGTCAAGAGCAATGGCAATGGGAGCCATGTGGTTTGGGTGGATTCTGGGAAGGATATCCTTGGTAACAGTGGTGGTTCCACTGTGGTCAAGAATGTGTTGGCCTATAAGCCGTATGTGATGCGGGTTTACTACAATAGCACCAATCAGCGCTGCACTGCCAAATTGAACGGTCATGAGTTGTCCGGCACAAACTATGGCAACTATACAGATTACAGTTTCTCCCAAATCCATGAAAATGACGAGGTGGATGTCCAGGTGACCGACAAACCCTGTCGCATCACTGTGTCAAAGAGTGAGGTCTATGCCAATCTTATGGCCACACGTATGATCGACGGTCAGTCTTATGCCACTTTCCTGTCCAATCAAATGCAAATGACGGCTGGTTATGGTACCAAATTCAGTTTTGTAGTTCCAAATACCGTGGCTTTGCAGACTGCAAAACTTGGTAACAATTCAGCCTCGGTGATAACTGACAGCAACGGCAACAAGACCTACAGTTTCACTGTGCCCCAGTCAGAGAATGCCTATCTCACGTTGGTGGGAACGCCCGTAACATCACCCCAGTCAGATTATTCCCTCCAAACTATCACGAAGGTTGGACATGGCACAGTGAGGTACAGCACATGGTATTATGATGAAGATTATGTCAATCACCAAACTGCGGGTGAGTTGACGACACCTGTGAGCACCATCATTTCTCCCTTAGGCGAGAATGAAGGCGCGTGCGGATGGACGCTCACCATCACCCCAGACCCAGGCTATGAACTGACCACCCTTTTCGGTAGTTGGAATACCAATAGTTCTGTAGATGGATATTCAAGGCCCGATGTGGTCAATATGCTTACCGAGCATGCCTATATAGATAATGATACAGAGGAAAAATATCCCGGCATGGACGGCCCTACAGCAGAGCAGAAGTTAGCCTCTGGTGGAAATTTCTCGCTTGATTTGGATGTGGACCGCACGCTGTCCTACAATGCCAGTACCCGCACTTATACCTTTAATGTCGAAGGTGTCGATTGGGAAGGTGTTTCAATGGCTGTCACGATAGGTTTCAGCGATCCCAATGAGACAGCGCAGAAACAGATCAATGTTGTGGCTTTGGGGACACCTATAGACGGATTGTTGAGCCTCGAATACAAAGATTCTCAGGGATATCATCATGAGTCGTTGACTTCCGCGGGCAGTTTTTCCAAGTCTTTCCTTCCAGAGGAGGTGCAAGACATCTATTTCATCATGGATTACGAGGAAGGATATGAAATACAAGCCGATGGCGGTGTGGTGACTATTCCCTTTACAGCCTATCATAATGGTGAGGAAAGCACCAGTTCCTTTGAATACGATGATGGTCAAATCAAGGCTTACCTCCCCTTTGACCAGATGGTGGGAACCTGGACTTTCGTATTCCCTGAAGAGGTTAAGACCCATGCCAATGCCGTGGCCAACTGGTCGTTTGTGAAAGTGGGTGAAGGCCTGCTGAACTGCCAGATGGTTCCGCTGTCAGCATCTGCAGAATCAGAGACCCGCCACGTGTTGGGTAACAGTGAGATCATCAGTATCCCGAGTGGCCAAACGGAGAAGACCATCATCAGCCTTCAGTGCACTGACGGAGGTTCTTTCAGGGTATACTGCAATGGTGAGGACCGTACATCCGACTTCACGGCCGGAGCAAATGGCCTCTACACGTTGACCACTTTGCAGGCCGACCTGAAGGATGCTGGTTGGACAGTGGTATTCAACAAGGGCAGTGAAGCCAATACCTTCACTTATTTGTTGCAGCAGACCAGTGGCGGTCAGGTGCTCGTTGGCGTGAATCCGAATGAAGGCCAGGAAGAGGGCGCTTCCCTCGACATGCAGCCCATCCAGGATGGCAACATGACCATGAACCTCTCTCCCAGTACAGCAAAAGGTATCACACTCGTCGTGACACCTGATGACGACATGACGGTGCGCATCTTCCAGGGTGATACCGACGTGACCGGTCAGTTTACTTACATTGAGGAGTCCAATTCCTACGTTAGGGAAACCGATGCGTTGGCCAATGAGTCGTTGCAGTTTGTTTTTGCCAATAAGACCGAACTTGGTGTCGTCGGATTCGAAAACATCGAGTTTGCCTGCGCAGAGGTGGAGCGCATCTGTGTCGAGAACTGGGACACCAGTGGCGATGGAAAACTGTCGAGGGCTGAGGCAGCCGCTGTGACGACCCTGTTGAAGAATGGTGTCTCGGTATTTCAAAACCAAACATCGATTACATCGTTCGATGAGTTCCAATATTTCATAGGGATGACCAAGATTGAGATGCGTGCTTTCAATAACTGTACGTCTATGAAGTCTATCATCTTACCTCAGTCTATAACATCAATAGAATTCGCAGGCTTTAGCCAATGTAGAGCATTAACTGCTATAGATCTTCCAGAAGGGTTGTTGAGTATTGGCCAGGCGGCGTTTGGGAATACAGCGATCAAGAGCCTTTTCATTCCAAAGAACGTTAGGGACATCTCGTTTCAAATAGTAAGTGGTTGTAATAATCTTGTAAGCCTTTCGGTTGATCCGGCGAATACATATTACGACTCTCGTGAAGGTTGTAATGCTGTGATAAGGACATCTACCAATAAACTGGTCGATGGCTATAAGCTCTCTGTTGTTCCAGAAGGTGTGAAAGACTTCGGCTTTGCTTGCTTTTCCGGTTCTGACATTGAGTCTGTTGTGTTACCAAGTACATTGTTAAGCTTGTCATACAGCTTTAATTGCTATAATCTGAAGAGTGTTGTTTCAAAAGCTGTAAATCCACCAACAATGGCACATAATGATGGAATAGGTAATTTAAATGCTGCCTGTGTCCTAAAAGTTCCCGTTGGTTCTCGTAATGCTTACCTCAATGCAGGCTGGACAGAAGATATCTTCAAGGGTGGTGTTGTAGAGGATATCTCTCCGTATGACACCAATAACGACGACAAGGTGACTGTCACCGACTTGATGAGGATGGTGAACGTCATTTTGGGGGTTGCACAATAACATCATCGACAATGAAGCAAAAAGCATTATTACTGATGAGTCTCACTTTGCTGGTGCTTTCAGCAAGTGCTGGCAAAAAACCGACCGTCCCAGTTCCTATTCAGGAGGTGTCCTTCGCTCAGGTGCACCTGAATGATGGTTTTTGGTCGCCGCGCATCGAAATCAACCGCACGGTGTCCATCCCTTCTGCCTTTCATGAGTGCGAGGTGAATGGGCGCTTCGACAATTTCGCGTTGGCCGCCGGACTCATCCAAGGTGAGCATAAAGGGGATTTCTCTTTTGACGACACCGACCCCTACAAGGTCATTGAGGGTGCGTCGTATTCCCTGGCAGTACACTATGACGCCAGGCTCGACCATTATCTCGACTCTGTCATCAACATCATCGCCCAGGCGCAGGAGCCGGATGGATACCTGACCACCTGCGTCACGAATAAGTGTACGCGCCTGAGCGGATGGTGGGGCACCCATAAGTGGGAGAAAATCAACTCTCACGAACTCTACAATTCCGGCCACCTCATTGAGAGTGCTGTGGCCCACTATCGTGCCACGGGCAAGAAAACCTTCCTCAATGTCGCCATCAAGAATGCCGACCTTGTCTGCAAGACCTTCGGTCCCAACGAGGGACAGATCCATCGTCCGGGCGGCCACCCCATCATCGAGATGGCGCTCTGCAAGTTGTACAAGGTGACGGGCAACAAGAAGTACCTCGACGGAGCCAAGTATTTCGTGGAGGAGACAGGACGCTGCACTGACGGCCATCATCCCAGTGAATACTCACAGGACCACATGCCCATCCTGCAGCAAGAGGAGATTGTGGGGCACGCCGTCCGGGCGGGCTATCTCTACAGCGGTGTGGCTGATGTGGCTGCACTGACTGGCGACAAGGCTTATTTCGAGGCTTTGGAGCGTATCTGGGAGAACATGTCGTCCAAGAAACTCTTCATCACAGGCGGCATCGGCAGTCGTCCGCAGGGCGAGGGCTTCGGTCCCAACTACGAGTTGAACAATCACACCGCTTATTGCGAGACCTGTGCCGCCATCGCCAATGTCTATTGGAACTACCGCATGTTTCTGGCCACAGGTCAGAGCAAATATATCGATGTCTGTGAGCGTGCCTTATACAACAATGTCTTGAGTGGCGTCAGCCTTTCCGGCGATAAGTTCTTCTATGACAACCCATTGGAGAGCGACGGCGAGCACGAGCGCCAGAGGTGGTTCGGATGCGCCTGCTGTCCTGGTAACATCACCCGTTTTGTGGCCTCCGTACCCGGTTATATCTATGCCCAGCAAGGCAAGGATATCTTCGTGAACCTCTATGCACAGGGAAAGGCCAAGATAGGCAACATCGAGTTGGAGCAGACCACCGACTATCCATGGAACGGCAAGATCCGCATCCAGGTGACGAAAGGCAACGGCAAGTTCGCCATCAAACTCCGCATCCCTTCCTGGTTGAAGGATTCTCCGACCAACAACTCACTCTATACATATCATGAAGCCGCCTCTGCCTACACCGTCATGGTGAATGGTGTGGCAGCAGGCCCGGCGGATGAAAACGGCTATGTCAGCATCACCCGCTCCTGGAAGAAGGGCGACGCCATCGAACTCGACTTCCCGATGAACATCCGCCGCATCGTAGCCAATGACAATGCTGAGGACGACCGCGGCAAGGTGGCCTTGGAGCGCGGACCTGTCGTGTTCTGCCTCGAAGGCAAGGACCAGGCCGACCATCAGGTCTTTAACAAGTACATTCTCAACAGCGCTCCCATCACTGCCCACTACGAGCAGAACCTCCTCAACGGTGTGATGGTGCTCGAAGGCAATGCCAAGGAACTACAGCAGGATGGTGAAGTCAAGGATGTGAAATTCCGCGCCATCCCATATTCCACATGGAATAACCGTGGCAATGAGCAGATGGAGGTCTGGGTGGCCAACACGCCCGCCAAGGCCGTAGCCACACCACTTCCAACGATAGCCTCGAAGGCTCAGACCTTCTGCAACCGTGGTCCGATACAGAATGACGCCCCAGAGACCGCTCCTGTTGACTCCTGGGCCGGCGGCACCAACGACCAGTGGGAGCCCAAGCGCTCCTCCGACACCTCGAAGCCCTACCACTACTGGTGGTTGAAACGGGGCTCCACCGAGGCCATCACCTACCAATTTGACCAGGAATACGAGGTGAGCAACGTACAGGTGTATTGGCTCGACTTCGACCACTACGACGGCAACTTCCGCACCCCCGAATCGTGGAAGCTCTATTACAAGGATGCCCAGGGCGAGTGGCACGAGGTGGCCGACCACAGCCCCTACACGGTCAGCAAAGACTGCTACAACAGTGTCAGTTTCGCCCCGGTGAAGACCACAGGCCTGAAAATTCTCGCCAAACTCCGTAAGGGCGAGTCGGGTGGTGTCCTCGAGTGGAAAGTAAACAAATGACAGGTCACCCGCCAGCCATCCTACAAAATCCAAAAAGCCCTGAGTGATTTGAAAGTAAACTTTCATCACTCAGGACTCTTTGTCTTTCGTGATCCCGTTGGGATTAGATATCCCAGTAGGCTGGCGCCAGCCATCCTACAAAGTAAAAAGGAGCCTTAAATATCTGAAAGCGAGCTTTCATATTTAATTCTCCTTTTTCCTTCGTGATCCCGTTGGGATTCAAACCCAAGACCTTCAGAACCGGAATCTGACGCTCTATTCAGCTAAGCTACAGCAAATTTTAAGGTTAAAAAGATAGACAGTCCGATTTTTCCGGAGATGTAGGGTTTTAGAAGTTGATCCATCGGGTCAGGTCGGTCTTGTCCTTGAAGTCGGGGGCTTTGGCGACTCCTGCTGTAGAGACATCCTCTCCGAGCAGGAAACGCTGGATGAAGGCCTTCACCTCTGGATACTGGCTTTCGGGCAACATGCAGTGGGGATGACCACCCACGATGGAGTATCCCACGCGGTCGGCGATGCCATATTGTTGCCATACCTTCATGGCGGCGTTGATAGAGACGTAGGCAGACTCGTCGGCCAACCATTTGTAATCGGTGTTGCCAAGTATCAACAGCGCGCGCGGACAGATCATGGCGCACAATTCATGATGGTCGTGGGGCAGACGGAAAGTCTTCTCCTGGGCGAAGTTGGTGCGCATGCTCTCCTTGAACCAGTGATAGTCGGTGCGGTCGAGGCTCTCCACGCTGTCGATGGTGTTGGAGACACGCCAGGCTGCAGCTCCGCCGCCACCGGGCTCCTGTGCGATGGTGAGGGCGACACGCTCGTCAAAGGCTCCGCAGAAAAGAGCCATCTTGCCGGCGTAGGAGCAACCGGTGACACCGATGTGGCGGGTGTCGATACGGGTGATGGCAGGCCCGAGCTGTTGCAGTCCGTCAATCAATCGGCTGAAGCCCCAGGCCCATTCGCTGTAGGCTCCGTTTTCTGTCAGGTCGGGATACAGCTGGTCGAAAGCGAATTCTCCACGGTCGTGGGGATGCCGCCACTGAGAATAGTCGTTGACCTGTGCCTCATGGAAGGTCATGGTGGCGATGGGGAGGTCGGAAAACAGCTGGCGGGGCAGGGAAATGCCGCTCGAGCCAATCAATACGGCGTAGGGTGCCTTGCCCGTCGTGGGGTAGTGGATGGTGGACTTCAGGGTGAGGGACTTGCCGTTGCGGGTGACATCCACGATGAGGGTGTCGCCGTCCATCCGGGCTTTCACCGTGGCGTCCTTGATGGATGGTTTCGTGCCGATCTCATAGTGCTGGATCTCGGCCGCGATCTCATTGCGACGGCGCTCCCACTGCTTGAATTTGAGGGCGCGGCCACGGCCGTTGCTCCACTGCAAGGGGTCGGTGAGGGTGTTGATGACAGGCAGTTCGCTGGCCGGGGGCATGACGGGTGCGCTGAACTTGGCTCCGGTGTTCTCCTGGTCATAAACGAGCGGAATTTTTTTCTGGGCGTTCACCGTCAGAAGGGTGAGACCCAAGAAGAGGAAGGTGGTTAGCGTTTTTTTCATGTTTATGGTTGGATTGAATAATGAATGTCCTTCACGGATATCGAACGGATGGACAAAGTTAGTTTTTTTTCTTGACTTCTTGCGCTAATTCGACAAGTTTTCTTCCCTTTTCGTCAATTTTTGTTCTTGATTTTCCTAAAACAAGATTGAAAATCAGTTAGATTAACGTCAAAATGATATAAAAATAATAATATTTCTGACTTTTTGCTTATTTCTTTGCAAAATATTCTTGCATATTAATATTTTTGACTACCTTTGCACGCACATTTGTAATAGCGATGGGGCAACCCGTCGATGATGTGATTTTGAAGACTTTTCTAAGGTAAAAGGAAATGAGCAGACTGATCAAGCCAAAAGACTACAAGGCGCTTCTTGATATGCGCCAGACCGAACAGGGCATTAAATTGATTAAGGACTTCTTTCAGCAGAATTTGAGTACGGAACTGAGGCTCCATAGGGTCACCGCTCCGCTTTTCGTGTTGCAGGGATTGGGTATCAACGACGACCTCAATGGTGTGGAGCGTCCCGTTACCTTCCCCATCAAGGATCTGGGCGACGCGCATGCAGAGGTGGTTCACTCACTGGCCAAATGGAAGCGGCTGACGCTGGCTGAATATCAGATAGAACCAGGGTATGGGGTCTATACCGACATGAACGCCATCCGTGCCGACGAGGAACTTGACAATATCCATTCACTTTATGTCGATCAGTGGGACTGGGAAGCGGTGATCACACCGGAAGACCGCACCATCGCCTATCTCAAGGATGTGGTGAAGCGCATCTATTGTGCCATCAGGCGCACGGAGTATCTGGTCTGCGAGTCGTATCGGCAGATCAAGCCTTTCCTGCCCAAGGAGATCTTCTTCATCCATAGTGAGGAACTCCTGCAGATGTATCCAGACCTGACGCCGAAAGAGCGTGAGGACAAGATCTGCCAGGAGCACGGCGCGGTGTTCATCATGGGCATCGGCGGCAACCTGTCGAATGGCGAGCCCCATGACGGGCGTGCTCCCGACTACGACGACTGGTCTTCGGAGGGAGAGAAAGGCCTGAAAGGTCTCAATGGTGACATCCTGGTGTGGTATCCCGTGCTGGAGCGGTCGCTGGAATTGTCGTCCATGGGCATCCGTGTGGATCAGGAAGCTCTCCTCAGACAGTTGCAGCTGACAGGAAAAGAGGAGCGCACCGCGCTCTATTTCCACCAGCAACTGCTGAAGGGTGCGCTGCCGCTGAGTATCGGTGGCGGTATCGGACAAAGCCGCCTGTGCATGATGCTTCTCCAAAAAGCACATATCGGAGAGATCCAGGCCAGCATCTGGCCTGATGACATGCGGAGGGAATGTGAGCAGCTGGGTATGCCGCTGATCTAAGCCAGTTCCAGATCGAGCAGTGAGCGCAACTTCTCGATGGCTTCGTTGTCTTGGCGCATTTTATCGAAAATCTCTTTTCTCGTGAGCATCGGCTTCAACTCCTCGCCCTCTGCCAGGCGGATGTTGAAGTCGATGTTGCCGTTATGGAGATAGATGGCCATGGTCTTGCGGATACGCCCTTTGATCCGTATGATCTCATCCATCAACTGCCGGTTGTCCACCACCAGTTCGATATTGGGGAAATCGGTGATTTCAGGTGTGATGTTTTTCATCCTGGAGGCCAGTCCGGGCATGGAGGCGACCATGCGGTTGCACATGCCCATCCATTCCCGTTGGAGGTCGGCGGCGTCAAACGTGTTTTGCTCGTCTTTGTTGGTGACTTCTTGTTCCTCTGGTGATGTGGCAGTCTGCTGGCCGCCCATCAGATTGCGGAAGGACAAGGAGTTGTTGCCAAGTCTCGGCCGCTGACCTGATATCGGCCGGCGATGGGGTGGGGCCACGGCAGGGGAAGTCGGATCTGCCGGGGTGGAACTGATGCCCGGAGATGTGGCTGGTGTGCCTGCCGGAGCGGTGCTGGCGGCAGACGGAGAGGGTGCTGTGCCTGCCGGAGTGATGCTGGCGGCAGACGGAGTGGTACTTGCTGTCTCAGGCTGGGGCGCAGCGGAAACGGTCGGGGCAGCCTGAGTGCGCCCCTGGGTGTTTCCTTCAGTCGCGGCCACCTGCGATGCCGCTTTCTGTTGACTGAGCGCTGCGAGTTTCTTGAACAGGGATTTCAAACTCTTACGGGGGCGGGCCCCCGCGCTGGCATCATCCTCCTGCGTGGCTTGTGCGATCTCGATCAGGGTCAGTTCGACAAGCAACCGCTTGTTGCTGCTCTGACGGTAGTTGATGTCGCATTCATTGCAGTAGCGCAGGGCCTGGTAGAGGAACTTGGCCGGGCATTTCTGCGCCTGTTCCTGGTATTTGCCGCGCTGCCGCTCGCTGACCTCCAGCAAGGGGAGGGTAGAGGGGTCTTTGGCCATTAGCACGTTGCGGATATGGCTGGCCAGTCCGTTGATGAGCTGTCCGCCGTCAAAGCCGTTGCTGATGATGCGGTTGAGCAACAGCATCACGTCGGCCACCTTGTTCTCCAGACTGAGATCCACCAGATTGAAGTAGTTGTCGCTCTCCAGCACGTTGAGGTTGCTCACCACCTTCTCATAACTGAGGTTTCCGCCGCAGAAACTCACGCTCTGGTCGAAGATTGACAAGGCGTCGCGCATGCCGCCGTCGGCCTTCTCGGCAATCAGGTTGAGGGCTTCCTCTTCGTAGGAGATGCCCTCGCGCTCGGCCACCATCTTCAGATGGCCCACGATGTGGGGCACGTCCATGCGCTCGAAGTCATAGATCTGGCAGCGGGAGATGATGGTGGGCAGGATCTTGTGCTTCTCCGTGGTGGCAAGGATGAAGATGACGTATGAGGGCGGTTCCTCCAGCGTCTTGAGGAAGGCGTTGAAGGCAGCTGCCGAGAGCATGTGCACCTCGTCGATGATGAATACCTTGTATCGGCCCAGTTGCGGCGGTATGCGGGTCTGTTCCATCAGGGTCTTGATGTTGTCCACAGAGTTGTTGCTCGCCGCGTCGAGCTCGAAGATGTTAAGTGAGCGCTGTTCGTTGAACGCCTTGCAACTTTCGCATTCGTTGCAGGCTTCTCCGTCGGCAGTCACGTTTTCGCAGTTGATGGTTTTGGCAAAGATACGGGCGCAGGTGGTCTTGCCTACGCCACGGGGACCGCAGAAAAGGAATGCGTGGGCGAGTTTACCGCTCTTCACCGCATTCTTCAGCGTGGTCGTCAGTGCCGATTGCCCCACGACGGAAGAGAACGTCATGGGACGGTATTTGCGTGCTGAAACGATGTATTCCATTCCTTAGTGTTAGTTGTTCCTTGCAAAATTACGGAAAATCGAGTGGAGAATAAAAAGAATTCATTCATTTTTTTCCCGAGATGGAGTAATTTTAGCAAAATTACGGAAAATCATTTTTTATTTCACTTGGTTTTCGTATCTTTGCCACAAATATTGATGAGGAAATGAAACAGATCAAATACATCATGACCGCCCTGCTCATCGTGATGACGATGACCGCAGCCGCACAAGGTACCAATGTCCGCACCAGGCATAAGGTGGAGAAAAGCGAGACGGTGTTTGGAATAGCCAAAAAATATGGCATCACCATCGAGGAACTCATAAATGCCAACCCCGATATGAAGAAGCAGGGGTATGAACTCAAGTATGGTGACACCATCAACATCCCCTACGCCAAGGACCAGTCGCAGCAAGCCAATACCAATACCAATGCGCCCAAGGCCAATACCAATGCGCCCAGCACCAATGCCAATGCGCCCAAGACCAATGCCAATACGCCCAGCACCAGTGCCAATGCACCCAAGGCCAATACCAATACGCCCAAGACCAATACAGACGCGCCCAAGACCAGTGTGGTGAACACTGCCAAGCCTGTCACCACCGTGGTGGGGAAAAAGGAGGTCAAGGTGGGCGTGATGCTCCCCCTGCACGACAATGACGGCGACGGACGCCGCATGGTGGAATATTACCGTGGACTCCTCCTCGGTGTCGATCGGGTGAAGAAGGACGGCGTCACCGTCGATATGCACGCCTGGAACGTGCCCATCGATGCGGATATCAACAAGACCCTGAGTGAGAAAGAGGCTGCTGAATGCGACATCATCTTCGGCCCGCTCTATACCAATATGGTGAAACCGCTGGCAGACTTCTGTGCCAAGCACGACATCATGATGGTCATACCGTTCTCCATCTCGGGCAATGATGTGGAGAACTACTCCAATATCTTCCAGGTCTATCAGGCACAGCCCGAATTTGACAAGCAGACCATCAAGAACTTCATCCAGTGGTTTAACAACTATCATGTTGTGATCATCGACTGTGAGGACGAGAAGAGTGGGAAGGCCGAATTCACCAAAAACCTGAGGGCCGAACTCGACAATTACGCCCTCAAATACTCTCTCACCAGCCTTAAGACCAATGAGAAGAGCTTCGCCAAGGCCTTCAGTCTCTCGCAGCAGAATGTGGTGATACTCAATACCGAGCACTCGCCGTCGCTCAACAGCACCTTGGCCAAACTCAACACGCTGACCCAGAACAACAATGATATCAGCGTGTCGCTCTTCGGCTACAAGGAGTGGTTGATGTATACCAAGGTGTATCTCGACTACTATTTCAAATACGACACCTATATCCCTACCTATTTCTATTATAATGACCTCTCCGCCGACACCAAATGGGTGGAGCGCAACTACAAGAAATGGTTTGAGAAGGATATGAACGCCGATGCCCTGCCGAGATTCGCTCTCACAGGATTCGACCACGCTTGTTTCTTCATCGGAGGATTCAGCCAATTCGGAGCGGGATTCAACGGAGGAAAGGGCCAGATGACCTACAAGCCGGTACAGTCGCCCCTGAAGTTCAAGTCGGCAGGAAAAGGGCACAAGAACACCAACTTCATGTTCGTGCATTACAAGAACGACCGCACCATCGAGTCGGTGAATTATTGATAGGATGAGAAAGGTAACCGTGAAGCATACCTGGGGATTGTGGGTCGCGATCGCATCCATGTGGCTGTTGCCCGTGAGGACGGCAGCGCAGATCGGAGAGCATCGCGATGACCTCTCCGTGGGTGCCAATGCGGGCTACCAGCTCTCTTCTGTGGGCTTCAACCCGAGAGTGCCGCAGGGACAGCACGGCGGACTCACCGGTGGTCTGTCGGTGAGGTATGTCTGCGAGAAATATTACAGCACGATCTGTTCGGTCTATGCGGAACTCAATGTGACCCAGATGGGATGGAAGGAGGACATCCTCGATGCACACGACCAGATGGTGATCAATCCCGCCACCTCGAAAGCCGAGGAATACAGCCGCACGATCAACTACGTGCAAGTGCCGATCTTCGCCCATCTCGCATGGGGCAGGGAGACGAAAGGATTCAACTTCTTCTTCCAGGCCGGACCGCAGTTTGGCTTCTGCTTCGGTGAATCGACCTCCTGCAATTTTGATGTCAACCAGCCCAACATGACCGACCGCTCCAACAAGACCATCAAGCAGTATTCGATGGATGTGGAGAAGAAATTCGACTATGGCATCGCCGGCGGACTGGGACTGGAATACACCATTCCCCAACTGGGGCATTTCCTGCTTGAAGGGCGCTATTACTACGGACTGGGAAATATCTACGGAGCGTCGAAACGTGACTATTTCGGCGTGTCCAACTTCAAGGGGATATCCGTCAAACTCACTTATCTCTTCGACCTGAAGAGGACAGAGAAATAGGCCGGCGACGGCAAGGACAACAATTGGAAACAGTTAAACTTAAAACGATAAACTATGTTCAAAAATCATCCTAAAGGATTGCTGCTTGCTGCATTAAGCAATATGGGAGAGCGGTTCGGATACTATATCATGAACGCCGTGCTCGCGCTCTTCCTGTGTTCGAAATTCGGCCTCTCCGATGGCCAGAGTGGTTTCATCGCCGCCATGTTCCTCACCGCCATCTATGTGCTCAGCCTCGTGGGTGGCATCATCGCCGACCGTACCCAGAACTACAAAGGCACGATCGCATGGGGCCTCGTGGTGATGGCATTGGGTTATATCCTCCTGGCTATTCCCATCCTGGCCACACCCGGCAACATCTCCTGGCTCCTGCCATTCACCATCTTCGCTCTTGCACTCATCGCTTGTGGAAACGGTCTGTTCAAAGGCAACCTGCAGGCCATCGTCGGTCAGATGTATGACAACTTCGAAGCCAGTGCCGCCAAACAGGGACCTGAGAAACTGAAGTGGGCTCAGGGACAGCGTGATGCCGGTTTCCAGATTTTCTACGTCTTCATCAATATCGGTGCCTTGGCAGCACCGTTCATCGCTCCATTGTTGCGGAGCTGGTGGCTGAAGGTGCATGGACTGGCTTATAATGCCGACCTTCCCAAACTTTGCCATGAGTACATCGCTGGCAATATGGACACCAATAACATGCAGAACTTGACGGAATTGGTCCAGAAAGTGGGGGGCGACACCTCTGATTTGGCTGGCTTCTGCACGCACTATCTCGATATCTTCAATACGGGTATCCACTACTCGTTCATCGCTTCCGTGGTCACCATGTTGATCTCATTGGCCATCTTCTTGCTGTCGAAGCATCTCTTCCCGACTCCGGGAAAGAAAGAGGCTGTTTCATCGGAGGGATACACCGAGGACGAGAAAAGGGCCATGGCCAAGGAAATCAAGCAGCGTATGTATGCGCTCTTCGCCGTGCTGGGCATCGCCGTCTTCTTCTGGTTCTCATTCCACCAGAACGGACAGTCGCTGTCGTTCTTCGCCCGCGACTTCGTGCAGACTGATTCCATCGCACCAGAGATTTGGCAGGCTGTCAACCCGTTCTTCGTCATTGTCCTCACTCCGGTCATCATGTGGTTCTTCGCCACGCTCACAGCTCGTGGAAAGGCCATCTCCACACCGCGTAAGATCGCATACGGTATGGGTATCGCCGGATTGGCTTACCTCTTCCTCGCTCTCTACTCGGCTTCACAGAGCTATCCTTCGGCTGAGACATTCACAGCCCTGTCCGACTCGGCAAAGGCTGGTCTGAAAGCCGGTCCTTGGGTGCTCATCGTCACCTATTTCTTCCTGACTGTGGCCGAATTGTTCATCTCACCGCTGGGACTTTCGTTCGTGTCGAAGGTGGCACCCAAGAACTTGCAGGGTCTCTGCCAGGGATTGTGGCTGGGAGCTACAGCCGTGGGCAACGGCCTGCTGTGGATTGGTCCGCTGATGTATAACAAGTGGCCGATCTGGGTGTGCTGGGTCGTGTTCCTCATCATCTGCCTCATCTCCATGGGTGTGATGTTCGGCATGGTGAAGTGGTTGGAAAGAGTAACCAAGTAAAAAGTTCGGAGATTCAAAACCAACCTCTCCCTTTGGGAGATCCAAAAGCAACCATCCCCTCTCCCTTTGGGAGAGGACGGGTGAGGGAAAAAAATAGAGACGTCACATTGTGGCGTCTCTACTGCGTTTCAGTGTATTTCTGTTTTTATGAAATATAATCCGTGGGGTCTTCTATTCCGGCCTCTCGAAGTGCTTCCTTGCGCTCTAGACAGGTGCCGCAGCGGCCGCAGTGGCGCTCTCCTCCCTTGTAGCAGGAGTAGGTCTCGGCATAGTTGATGCCCAGACGTTTCCCGATCTTGGCGATGTCGGTCTTCGTGATGCCCGTGTAGGGTGCCAGGACCTCCACTCCGATGTAGGTGCCGGCACGCATGGCTTCCGACATGGGTTTGACAAACTCCGCCGTACAGTCGGGGTAGATGGAATGGTCACCGAAATGGTTGGCCATCATCACCTTGGTCAGGCCGCGGCTCTCTGCTATGCCGCAGGCTATGGAGAGCATGATGCCGTTGCGGAAAGGCACAACGGTCGATTTCATGTTGTCATCGGCATAGTCACCTTCAGGGATGGCATCAGCCCCCTCCAACAGCGATGACTTGAAATACTGGCTCATGAAGGAAAGGGGTATCACGAGATGTTCGATGCCCAACCGTTGGCAGTGAAGGGCGGCGAAGTGAGCTTCCCGCTTGTTGTGGTTGCTGCCGTAGTCAAAGGTGACGGCAAGGGCGATCCTGTCTTTATGGTCATGCAACAGGGTGACGGAATCCATTCCGCCTGATAGGATGATGACAGCGTCTTTCATTGTTTTGTTTTTGTGGATTTGATATTGGCCTCATGCAGACCATAGCCTTTCTTGCGGTCGATGACCATCAGCAGCAGGGCGAAGAGGATGGCTCCAGCGCCGAGAGCGGTGAAGACCAGCATCGGGATGGTGTAATCGACATGGCCGTCGGAAGAGGTGTATTCACCGATGATGTTGCCTACGAACATCGGCACCAGCATCAGGCCGATGTTCTGAACGAAATAGATGATGCTGTAGGCCGTGCCCAACTGTTTGAGCGGTACGATCTTGGGTACACTGGGCCACATCGCGCTGGGTACCAGGGAGAACGAGACTCCGTAGAGGATCATCGTCAGTGAGGCAAACCAGGTGTGGTTGAGGATCGGGAGGGCCAGGAAAAGATGGCAGAGGGTGACCAGCACACAACCGATGAGCATCAGCGTCGAACCGCGCCCCATACGGTCGTAAATGATTCCGAAAAGGGGTGTGAGGACAATGGTGCCGTAGGGCAGGATGGAGGTGATCCAGCCGGCTGTCACAGGAGCAATGCCATATTTGTTGATGAGCAGGTCTGTGGCAAACTTCAGGAAGGGGCGCAGACTGGAGTAGAACATCACGCACAGGATGGCGATGAGCCAAAAACCAGGGTTGCGGAGCACCTTGACGAAATCGCGGAACGAGAACTCCTCGTTCTCCGTGGCTGAAGAGGCCGTGTCCTTCACGGCCATCTTGTCGAAGCGCTTGTCCATGAAGATATAGACGATGAACATCACAAAACCCATCAGCAAAAGGGCTGCACCTACAAGAATCGGGGCCGACAGTCCGTAAGCGTTGGCGATGACCGGACTCATGCTGATGGCCGATGCGGTGCCCAGACGGGCCATGGCCACCTGAATGCCCATGGCAGAGGCCAGTTCGTGGCCTGTAAACCACTTGGTGACAACCTTGGACACGGTGATGCCTGTGATGTCGCATCCCACGCCAAACAAGCCAAAACCGAGGGATGCCACCAGCACCTGTGTCTTGATGTGACTGGGGATGAGACCGAAGAGGGTGAAGGGAAGGTCAACGTAGGAGAAGGGCCAGATGACGGTCACTGCCAGGTAGTTGATCGCCGCTCCGCTGAGCATCATGCCGGTGGCAAGGATGCCTGTGAAGCGGATGCCGCATTTGTCGAGGATGATGCCGCCCCAGAAGAGCATCAACAGGAAGATGTTGAAGATGCTGTAGCTGCCGGCATAGAAGCCATATTCAGCGGCGGTCCATCCCATGCCACCGGATTTTACCGAGGCCTTGAGGGTGGTGGAAAGTGGCGAAACGATGTCCCAGAACACATACCCCATCATCATGACAAAGGCCACGATGAAGAGCACGGTCCAGCGGCGTGTGCGTGAGTTGTTGGAGACGGTTTGCATCAATAAAAATTGGGTGCGTCCCTCCATAGGCGGTGACGCACCCATTGTATTTGAGGTGGGTTATTTAATGTTGGGCTCTTCGAGTCCAAGACCTTTCTTCTTATCCACCACCTTCAGCAGGAGACCCAGCACGAGGGCAGCCACGCCGAGGCAGGCAAGCATCACAAGGGGTGCGGTGTAGTCATAGCTCACGGCAGCCTGTTCGGCGGTGATGCTGCCATTGGCAAGTCCGTTGACGATGTCGGGGTTGGTCTTGTCGAGCACCTTGCCGATCAACAGCGGGAACAGCCACAGTCCGATGTTCTGAATCCAGAAAATCAAAGCGTAGGCCGAACCGATGATCTTGGGTTCCACCAGTTTGGGAACGCTTGGCCACAGTGAAGCCGGAACCAGAGAGAACGAGGCTCCCAGCACGAGGATGGTGATGTATGCCACGGCCACGCCACCAATGGCGTTGCCCTTGAAGGCCGGCAGCACGAAGGCGAAGGTGAGGTGGCAGGCGATGAGGAGCAGCGAACCGAGGACCAGCATCGAGGCCGCCTTACCCTTGTTGTCGACATAGCTTCCCAGGATGGGAGTGATGAGCACAGCCAGCAAGGGGAACACGGCAAAGATCGACTCTGCCGACTGGCGCATGTAACCCATGTAGCAATAGGTGATGAGGGCTATGATGGACAGTCCGAGAAGACTGTATTTCTTGCCGGGGGCTTTCTGGAAGTTGCTGGCGAAACCAGCGGCAGCCACCACGAGCATGATGATATACTGGACGATGGTCACCGATGAGTTTGCCCAGAATGAATCAGCGTCCGGCGGGGTGAGCGTGAGGTTGCACTGCAGCATGTTGACCGCATATTTCTGGAAGGGGAAAATGGCGGAGTAATAGAGCACACAGAGCAGGGCCACAAGCCAGAAGCCGCTGCTGGTGAGGATCTTGCCGATGTCGCTCACCTTGAACGGGTCATCCTTCTCCTCAGCCTCGCCGGTTTGTGCGTCGAGCTTGCTGTCCATGAAGAAATAGACAATAAACATGATGAGGGCAATGCACATGAGCACTACACCGAAGGCTACTGAACGGGTGACACTCACCTGGCCGCCCAAACGGGCAAAGAACGGTGAGAAAATCATACAGGTGGCCACACCCAGACGGGCCAGGGCCATTTCGGAACCCATTGCCAGAGCCATCTCACGGCCCTTGAACCATTTCACGATACCACGGCTCACGGTGATACCGGCCATCTCGCAGCCGCAACCGAAAATCATGAATCCGCAGGCGGCAAACTTAGCGGATGCCGGCATGCCCTCATAGAAGGGAGATACGCCCAGGTCATCGAAGACGGGGATGTAATTCAGGTGATTGGTGAACCACTGTTCGAGGCCGCTGCCCATGAACGCCTCGCTCACGGCATACCATTTGATGATGGCGCCGATAAGCATGACTGCACCTGAGAGAACAGCGGTGAAGCGTACACCCATCTTGTCGAGGATGATACCTGCGAAGATGAGGAAGAACACGAAGACGTTGAGAAACACCTCTGAGCCTTGCATGGTGCCGAAGGCGGTGGAATCCCATCCGCGCTCACTGAGCATCAAGTCCTTGATCGGTGAAAGGATGTCCATGAAGATGTAAGAACAGAACATGGCCAGGGCCAGCAGGAGAAGTGCCGTCCATCTCATGGCGGCTGAGTCTCTCAATGTTTTTTTGATTGTCTCTGTCATTGTATTTTTTGATTGATGTTTTTTTTGAGGGTGGGGCTGGGGCTAGTGGCTCTAGGGTTTCTAGTGGTCCTAGGGTTTCTAGTGGTCCTAGGGTTTCTAGTGGCTCTAGGGTTTCTAGTGGTGCTAGGGTTTCTAGTGGTCCTAGGGTTTCTAGTGATCCTAGGGTTTCTAGTGATTCTAGGGTTTCTAGTGCCTCTAGTGATCCTAGGTTGTTATTTCAGCCAGCGGTTGAGCCAGTTGAAGTAGGTGCGCTGCCATAAGACGCCGTTCTGGGGCTTCAGCACCCAGTGGTTCTCATCAGGGAAGATGAGCAGCTGCGCCTCTATGCCTTTCATGCGGGCGGCATTGAAAGCACTCATGCCCTGCGTGGCATTGATGCGGTAGTCCTTCTCACCGTGGATGCACAGGATGGGGGTATCCCACTGGTCGATGAAACGGTGGGGAGAATTCTCATAGGTCTTGCGGGCGTTGGCCGTCTGGTCTTTGTTCCAATAGGCATCGTCATATTCCCAGTTGGAGAACCAGTTCTCCTCGGTCTCGGTGTACATGGCCTCGAGATTGAAGGCTCCGTCGTGGGCGATGAAGCACTTGAAACGCTTGTCATGATGGCCGGCAAGATAATAGACGCTGAAACCACCGAAACTGGCACCCACGGCACCCAGACGGTCTTTGTCCACGTAGGGCAGGTTGGCAGCAGCGTCGTCGATGGCAGTGAGGTAGTCGCTCATGCACTGACCGGTCCAGTCGCCGCTGATCTCCTCACACCACTCACTGCCGAAACCGGGCAGTCCATGGCGGTTGGGAGCGATTATGACGTAGCCGTTGGAGGCCATGATCATAAAGTTCCAGCGGTAGCTCCAGAACTGAGATACCGGACTTTGCGGACCACCCTCGCAGAAGAGTAGGGTGGGGTATTTCTTGTTGGCATCGAAGTGAGGTGGCAAGATGACCCAATAGAGCATGTCCTTGCCATCTGTGCTCTTGACCCAACGCTTTTCGACCGTGGGTTTGGCCAGCTGGTCGAGGATGTGCTTGTTCTCGTAGGTAAGCTGTTTGACCGTCACCTTCTTGGCATTCTTTGAGTTGGGCGTGATGATATAGAGGTCGGCTGGCGACGTATAGTTGTGGCGCTCGGCCACGATGCGCTTGCCGTCGCCTAACATTTGCAGCGAACCGAAGTCGGCCCAGTGGCAGTCGGACGTGGCGGTTTCTATCTGGCGCAGTTCACCTTTCTGAGAGATGGAGTAAAGGTTGTAGGTGCCATGCCATACGCCAGTGAAGTAAATCATGGCGTCTTTGGTGTCAGACCAGCAGAAAGCATCGACATCTGAGTCGAAACTCTCGGTGAGATAACGCTTTTCGCCAGTGGCCAACTCATAGACACACAGGCGGTTGCGGTCGGCTTCATAGCCGTCGCGCGCCATGCTCTGCCAGGCGATGTATTTGCCGTCGGGCGAGAACTGTGGGTTCTGGTCGTAGCCGGGATTGTTTTTCAGATTGTCAGCAGCGTTGACTTTTTGGTTGCGCAATGTCTTGGTGGCATCCACCTCAGGATCCTTGTATCCAGCAGGCTTGCAAAGGTTGCGGGTGGTCTTTTTCTCCACGTCATACAGATAGATGTCGGAATCGGTGGAGATAGAGTAGGCGAGACCGGTCTTCTTGCGGCAGGTGTAGGCAATCTGCTTGGAGTCCATGCTCCAGTCAAGCTGTTCGATGCCGCCAAAAGGTTCCATCGGACATTCGTAAGGTTCCCCTTTGAGGATGTCGGTGCCTTTGCCGATCTCCCCTGCGGTCACGTTGGCCACAAAAGGATGCTGGATGCTCTCCACATAGTGGTCCCAGTGACGGTACATCAGGTCGGTCACCAGACGGCCTGTGGCTTTGGGCAGGTCGGAGGGGTTCTCCTGGATGATATCATGGAAGGGGATGGACTGCAGGAGGATTACGCGGCTGCCGTCGGGAGAGAACTTGAACCCTTCCACGGCCCCGTCGGTATGGCTCATTTGCTTGCGGTTGCCGCCGTTGCTGTCCATGCTCCACACCTCACCGCCTTTGAGGAAGACGATGCGGTCGCCCAGCCATGCCGGGTCGGTCTCATTGTCTGCATCCTGGGTGAGCAGCTGCTGTCCGGAACCATCGCTGTGGATGAGGTAGAGCACCTGGTGGCTCTTGTTCTCCTTCACACTGTAATAGCCTACCTGATAGACGATTTCATCGCCTCCGGTGCGGGGTGCATAGCTGCCGATGCGGCCCATGGCCCAGAGTCCCTCTGGGGTGAGCAGGTCGCTCTGCAGTGTGATGTCGCTTTTGCCTATGTTCACTTTCTGTTGTGCTTCCATTGGCATCCCAACCATCAGGGAGAGGGCTGCCGCCATGATCAATGATTTGTGCATAGTATGTCAGTTTCGGTTGTTGAGGTCACGTTTCTTGCGGTTCAGGTCCTCACGCTTGCGCTGCATCTCCAACTGTTGTTTCTGCATGGCTTCCAGACGTGCGGCCAGTCCGCCGGTCTTTTTCTTGGGGTTGTTCTTGTTCTCGCGGTAGCGGGCCTCAAGGATGGCCAGCAATTTGGCATCGTTGGTGGTCTTGCGCAGGGTGAACATGATGGCTGCGCTGAAGAACAGCGAGACAAAGTAGTAGAAGTTGAGTCCTGCGGAGTAGTCGTTGAAGATGAAGAAGAACATCACGGGCATGAGATACATCATCCACTGCATCATCTTCATCTGTTCGGCTTGCTGTCCCACCATCTGGTCGCGCTGCTGGCGCATGGTCATGATCGAGTAGAGAATGTTGGCCACGCAGAAGAGGATACAGGTGAGTGACAGGTGATCGCCGATGGCCCAATAGCTCTTGCCCCATTCAATGATGGGGTCGTAGGTCGAGAGGTCTTTGATCCAGAGGAAACTCTCGCCGCGGAGTTGGATGGCATTGGGCACAAAGTTGAACATCGCGATCCAGATAGGCATCTGGATGAGCATCGGCAGGCACCCGCTGAGCGGGCTGACACCATAGTCAGCATACATCTTCATCTGAGCCTGTTGCTTGAGCATCTGGTCCTCAGGCTTGTCATATTGCTTGGTGGCTTCCTCCAGTTTGGGTCTGAGCACGCGCATCTTGGCCGAACTCATGTAACTCTTCTTGACAAGAGGATAGGTGATGGCCTTGAGCAGGAGAGTGATGAGGATCAGCACGATACCCATGTTGATGCCCCATTTGGTCAACCAGTCGAAGACATAAAGGGTGAAGAAGCGGTTGATGTAGCGGATCAGAGGCCATCCGAGATAGACCAGACTCTCCATGTCGAGGTCCTTGCCGAATTTGCTCTCTTTCTCAACAGCCTTCAGCAGGTTGAAGTCGTTGGGACCATAGAAGAACTCCAGTTCCGTCGGGGTCTCTCCCTTGGGATCGAAGAAAGTCTCCAGTTCTGCATCATATTTCTTCAGGTATCCTGTCGATTTGTCCTGGGGAATGCTGCTCAGTACGGCATTGGCGGAGAAATCCGTCTTGGCAATCATCATCGCGCAGAAGAACTGGCACTTGAAGGCCACCCAGTCGAGCGGCTCTTCGATTTTCTGGTCAGTCTTCTCCGACGTCTCGCTCAGATGGTCGGTGCCCGATCCCTTCTCTTTATAGGTGAGGGAGGCGTAGCGGTTTTCGAAGGAGTGGCCTTTCTCCTGCTGCTTGCAGTTCTCATGCCAGCTGACATTCATTGTGTGGGTCTTGGTAGAGAAGAGGCCTTCCATACCCACAGCGCGGAAAGAGAAGTGGGTAAGATAGTCATTGCCAAGCAGATAGGACATCTCGATGCGACGGCCGTTGCCAGCATCGGCGGTGAAGGTCACAGTGCTGTCGGTCTGCTCGGAGGGTGTGAAATAAAGGTCGGAGACAGCGATGTTGTTCTCCTTGCCTTCGAGTTTGAAGTCCAACTGGTGGTCCTTGCCCTCAAACAAGGTGACATCTGGTTTGCCGTCCAGGGATTTGTAGTTTTTCACGACAGCCTTGGTCACCACGCCGCCCTTGGTGCTCAGCGTGAGTTCCACCTTGTCGTTGCGGAGCACGACATCACTGGCCGTGCCGTTGAGAGCCTCATGGAAGAGCGCTGTACTGTCCTCGCGGGCCTGGGCGAGGGCAGCGGTCTTCTTGGCCTCGGCCACTTTCTTCTGTTCAGCGGCTTTCTTCCGCTCGGCTTCCTGTTTTTCCACTTGCTCCTGTTGGGCCTTGATCTCTTCCTCAGAAGGACGGGTCCACCAACTGAAACCTATCAGTACGACGGCTATCAGAACGAAGCCGATGATCGTATTTTTATCCATTGCTTAGCTTTTTCTATGAAAGATAAAATATCAAGGTGCAAAATTACACTTTTTTTACGAGATGGACAAAAAGTATGCCAAAAACATCTTGGTTTTCCCCGTTTTATATTGAGACGCCATGATGTCATTCATTTAGACGCCACGATGATATCCATTTAGACGCCATGATGGTATTCATTTAGACATCACGATGTCATCCATTTAGACGCCACGATGTGACGTCTCTACTTTTTTTCTCACCAAAAATTGCAAAATATCGTAAAAGTTTCTAAATTTGCACAAATAATTACTAATTCCGCATTGATATGAGAAAACTATTCGCATTACTACTCATGGCTTTAGCGCTTCAGGTTCAGGCTCAACCGAGGAGTACGGCAAGCCGCAACATCGAGTATCAGGAGTATCAGGTCAACAAAAACTATTCAGACTCGCTTGTCGCCTTCAAGGAGAAACTTGACTCCATGCAGATGGCGGAGGAGGCCCTGGAAGACCTGGGACTCGCCGATGGACGTTTCTACAAGTTGTTTGCTCCGCTGACGTTCTATCATTCTCCTGCCAGGAAGGCCCTGAGAATGGTCAGCCACAGTGAGGGTACCGACCCTGTCAGTGATGAGATTGACAACACCCTGCTCAGCGTCTATCTCAACCGTCCTGACCTCGTGCTCAACAGCGAGAACCGTCTTAATAAGGTGGGTGGCTTGAACCATGACTTCAGCGCTCCCATCCAGCAGGACGTGGCACTGGTGGAGAAGGTTGATCCGGTGACTGTGGAACAGGTGGAGGATCCCCCCGTGGAGGTGCTCGTCACCAAACCCAATTTCTGGACCTTCAAGGGCGACTACTTCCTCCAGGGCCTGCAGTCGTATATCTCCGGCAACTGGTACAAGGGAGGCGAGAGCAACTACTCCATCCTCGGAAGCATCACCATGGAAGCCAACTATAACAACAAGCAGAAAGTGAAGTGGGACAACAAATTGGAAATGAAACTCGGTTTCCTCACCTCCAAGAGCGACAGCGTGCATTCCCTCAAGACTTCGGATGACCTCTTGCGCTTGACCAGCAAACTGGGCTTGCAGGCCACCAAGAAATGGTACTACACACTCCAGCTGTTGGCTTACACACAGTTCTGGAGGGGATTCAAGAGCAACGACAGACACGTCTATTCCGATATCATGTCACCGTTCAACCTGAACATCTCACTCGGTATGGATTACAACGTGGAGGCTTGGAAGAAGAAACTCACCGGTACGATCCACCTCGCACCGTTTGCCTATAACTTCAAGTATGTGGACCGCAACTGGTTTGGTGACAAGGAGAACTTCACCACGCGCTATGGACTCGACCTGGGCAAGCACACCTTGCACGACTTCGGTTCACAGTTCACCATCGACCTGAAATGGGCCATCGCAGAGAACATCACCTACCAGACACGTATGTATGGCTTCACCACCTTCAAGAGAGTGGAGTGGGAGTGGGAGAACACGTTCACTTTCAATTTCAACAAGTACATCTCGACAAAACTGTTTATCTATCCGAGGTTTGACGACAGCACCATGCGCGACGACCACCACGGATACTTCCAATTTAAGGAATTCATGTCACTTGGATTCTCTTATTCATTCTGAACTTTACCTGAAAAGGTCGCTTAAAGGACTGGCGGTTGGCTCAGCTTGATGCTGATGCCAACCGCCAGTCTTTTTAAGCAGCGGAGAATCGCGGCTATTCCGTCATGTCGCCTTCCACATAGAGGCGAGTCATTTCCGTCAGACCATTGGTGC
The DNA here is from genome assembly GCA_902776475.1 of uncultured Prevotellaceae bacterium. Lineage (GTDB taxonomy): Bacteria > Bacteroidota > Bacteroidia > Bacteroidales > Bacteroidaceae > Prevotella. Next base: position 94,407 of record CACYQD010000014.1, read on the forward strand.
GCACGGTAATGCTCTTCTTGAAATGGCCGGGTATCTTGCCCGCTCCGTTGTAAGTCACCTCGATGGTGCCTTTCTGGCCGGGAGCAATCGGACTTTTGGTGTATTGGGGCACCGTGCATCCGCAACTGGCCACTGCCTGATTGATCACCAGCGGGGCATCACCCACGTTGGTGAATGTGAATGTGCACTTCTGGACAGCATCACTCTCAGCAAATTTGCCGAAGTCGTGCGTCTTCTTGTCAAACTTGATCTCAGCTTGCTTCTGGGCTGCCGCATAGCTGAATGTGCAGAGCAGCAGCAATGTCATCATGATAATCTTTTTCATCTTTTCTCTCCTTAGTGGTGCAAAAATACGACTTTTTATAAGACAATTGATAGGTTTGCTTCCATTATTGGGTTATTTTAACCTAAAAAATGTCAAATAAAGGACCTGAAGGTTTTCAGCACGTCGCATTTCCTGACAAATGCAGGTGTGGTTTCGCTGTTCTTCTGCACATACTCGTTGAGGTTGTACAGGGCCTTGTATTGTCGCGACTGGCGGAGGGGTTTGTAAATGTATTTGTCTTTCTCCCAGTCGAATTCTGTCTCACACCATGGGTCATAGGGGATGAAAGCCAGGGCGTACAGACTGTTAAAACGCAGGTTTCCTTTATCGGAAGCGGCACTCTCGCCGAGGAACTTGATGGCGAGGCTTACGAAGTCGGGACGGTCCTCGCGGGCGGTCTCATAGACGCTGTTGCCGTAGTTGGTGAGCCACCAGCATTCACCGAGGAAGGATGCCTGATAGTAGCGTACGGCCAAATCGTAGGCGATTTCCGGACGGGTGGCTGCGTTGGCCAATGAGTGGCGCTCCTCCAGCTGTATCATCTCACGGCAGAAGTCGGCTTTGCGGTTTGAGGTGATTTTACCCAGGTTGGGACCATCGGTGTAAGTTTCTTCCTCGTTGTCCTTCTGTCTCACAAACCAACGGGCTTTTGTGTAGTCGCGGTGTGAGGTGTAGTAGCTGATGTTTTGCGACTCGAGGAAACTGAGCGGCACTTTCTCAAAATAGGGAATGGCCTTGCCGAACTCGCGGTTGGCGAGATACTTGGTGCCGATGAGGTCGTTGAGGTAGTCTTTGGGATAGCTGACAAACCCTTTGACATATTTCTCAAACGGATCGTCTGTGCTGCTCTGCAGAAATTTCGCATGACTGATCAGCTGCTCTGGAGTCATCTTGTCGATGATGTTGAAATAGTTAGAGTAGTAACCAGGATTCTCCTGCTGTGCGCCCTCTCCTACAATCTTGTTGCTTTCCATCATCGAGATGAGGGCGGCTGCCATGTCAGAACGGCCGTTCTCCTCGTATTTCGGCACAAGGTTGCTATACACCAGACGGTCGAGCACGTCATAGTAGTGGTTGTAGTAGATGCTGTGATCCGGGTCGGGACTGGTCCTGTCCTCCTCGTGAATTTTCCCTACGAGCCACTTGATCTCGTCGGTTATCCATTGGCTGTATTCCTTGTTGAGTTTGGCGTTTTTCACCGAGGCAACCATGCGTATGGCGCGGGCATTGTCTTTCATGCGCTGGGTGCCTTTCATGTCCACGGCTTTGTTGAGGGTTTTCATGGCCTCGTCGTTTTGACCGTAGAGATATTGCAGTTCACCCACTGCGGCCATCCACAAAGCAGGCGACAGTGTCTTGCCGCTCTTCACCAGGTTGGAGGCGTAATTGATGAAGTTGTCAACCTCATGTTTCAAAATGACACGATGGTCGAACATGTCTTCCACCAATTCCTTGTCACCGTTATAGTCGATGGTTTCCTGTGCATTGTTCACGAAGTCCTGCACGAGGTAATTGATGGTGGGAGAGTTGGGCGCCTCCTGATAGATGGTGCGTATGCCACCCAGATTGCGCATTTTGCGCATCGCCCACTTGATGCTCACCATGTCGCCCTGTTCGGCATAGATGTCGCAGGCCTCGGTGCGCCGTCCCTCATGCAGAAGTGCGCCGGCATAGATGTTGCGCATCATGTCACGATAGACGCTCTGAGGCAACTTCGAGCCTTGGTTGTTCCAGAACGTGATGTTGGCGGCATGCTGGCCAAGCACCATGTTTGCCCTCATTTTGAGCAGTTGCCACTGGGCTTTCAGACGGGTTCCCTTGTAGGCTGAGGCCGCACTTAACATGATGTTGAGGTTTTGGCGGCGTTGCTGCAATTCTTCCTTGGTGGGATAGGTCCATGACTCCTGGAGCTGGTCGGATATGTCGAGATAAACATTCAATTGCTTGAGGTAGTTGATCATTTCTTGGTCGCCCTTTTTCTTGGCGGCATTCATGATCAGCTCTTTGTTCCATGAATAATTATCGCAAGCTCCGTTGGTGTAGGTTTCCCAAAACGCGTTGAGCTCTTTCTCGAACAGGAAAGAATTCATCATTTCGCGACGGAAAACGCTGAAGAGATAATGGTTGTGAGAGTAATCTTCACCACCACAGCCCCAAGACGGAACGCCCATGATGAGCGTCAGCAAACTAAGGATGATAAATCTTCTCATAGTGTTTTTGTTTTATGTGTTTGATGTTGTTCTTGCTGATATCGAAGAGGATGATTTCGCGGTTGGCGTCACTGCGAAGGCGGCTGATGGCATCCCTGACGGCCTGCACGGTGTCGAGGCTCACCTCGTGGCTGATGATGGTGTCGCCGGGGAGGATCGTGAGATTGTCGTCGTTGTGGATGATGCCGATAAAATGGTCGCCACGCACGAGCAACTGCCAAGTGAATACCGGGTAGGCGGTGCTCAGCGGCAGGTCGTAGCCCTTGATGTGCCGCATATAGGGGGCGGCATCATCCATGTCGAGGATGGGATTGCGGTCCAACCGGCGCAGGTCGCCAGTGTTGTACATCATCAGCACGCCGCAATCCACAGGGGGCACTTGCTGCGAGAGTTGATGCAGACGGATGGTGGCTGACAGGCGCAGACCTTTGGCGTGTGCTGCTTCCCGCAATTGGCTCAGCATCTCAAAATAGGCTGCTCGGGTGCGCTGCGACCAGTCGCAGTCTATCTGTATCTCCTTCACGCCCATCACGTCGTGGGTTTCCGACATCTGAAGCACTCGGTTCAGAATCAGTTCACCGAGGTTTTCCACTCCTTTGGCCATGCAGTCGTTGACAATAAAGACTGTGGGAATGATTTCCACGCCCTGGGGGATGGAGTCCGCGAAACGCAGGGTGGCGTTGGGCATGACTTCTCCATTTTGGTCGATGACGACATCGAAATAGCGCAGGTAGATGCGGCTCACCTGGTTTTCTGCCAGAAAAGCACGCTGGGCGGAATCCAGTTCCCATGTCGTACTCCAGTAATAGGCCGAACGGGTCTCGACGGCGGCATTCTCCTTGCCATTGCATGACAGGAGGGCGAGAACGACAGCCAACAGGCTGAGTGGATGGATGATTCTGCAGGACATGACAGTCTGGTTTGTTTCCTATAGGATTTCAGGAGACAAACTTACAACATTATTTTGAAATATCAGCAATAAGGAGGCGAAAAAATGCGTGTGCCGTCATCGAAGACCCCAACTGTTGAGGAAAACCATGCGTTCGGTACTTTCCTCGATATCATCAGGCAGGTTGCAGAAGAAGTCGATGCCCGTGAGACGCTCCAGTTCGTCGATGCTCACCACATATTGGGTCAGACTGTCGCTGCTCCGGTCCTCGTTGATGTGCTCCACCCAGAAGCCCATGGCTTTGTAGCCCTGGCTGTTCTTGGCTAAGATGGCCATAAAGAAATACTTGGGCACGATGAGTCCTTTGGTTGTCTTCAGTAGAATCTGATCTGGGTTGTCGATGGTGCCGCCCTTGCAGACGTAGAGCGTGTCGATGGTCTTACGGTTGTTCTTGAAATAGTTGGAGACGAAATTCTCCATCTGCAACCACAAACCTGCATTGAACTTGTTGCGCTGCGGCTGCATGTTTGAGAGATAGAACGTCTGGATGTTGGCTTCGCGGCTGTTGAGGCGGTCATACGACGGACAGATGTGGCCGTGGTCGTAACCGGAATTCCAGTAGGGATCGTCTTTGAAACATGCTGAGGAGGGGATGTCGGGGTCGAAGGGATATTGCGGGTCGCCATAATACCTGCTGACATTCTTGACGTAGTTGGCGCCATCGATGGTGTAGCATGTCCATCGCTGCGATTTCTTGATGCAGTCCCATTCCACGATGAAGTTCACCCCATACTCAGAAGTGGAGTGCACGAGCACGAGATTGTCGTCGGTGCCTTTGATTCGGGGCATCTCCAACCGGGCATACTCCTTTCGGGTGGTGGGGTTGGCGTTGGCGTTCTTTGTCTTGGAAGGCTTCTCACTGCTTCCGCCGCCATTGTCGTCGCCTCCGCTGCAACTGCAGAGAGCCATGGCGCATATTACAAAACCAATCAGAATATGAACAGGTCTCATAGGCTAAAAAATAGATGGTTTTTCATGTTCCCTTCTCAGAGGGGTTGTGGTGGTATTAAAAAAATCAGGTGCCACTGAGCGCATATGCAACTACGCTTCAGACGCACCTGATGTATCGTCTCACCTGCTGGGCACGGCACGTCGGGTGCCTTCGTCCGTCTTCGGTGTATGTTATTACTTCTTGATCTTGCCGTAACGGCTCATGAAGCGGTCCACGCGACCGGCTGTATCGACAAGCTTCTTCTTGCCAGTGTAGAACGGGTGCGAGGTGTTCGAGATCTCGATTTTCACCAATGGATAAGTCTCACCTTCAAATTCCACTGTCTCTGTAGTCTTGCATGTGGACTTTGTAAGGAACATATCGCCGTTGGACATATCCTTGAATACGACGGGGCGATAGTTGTCTGGATGGATACCTTTTTTCATTTTAAAATGTTGTTGTACTGTTTATTGAATCTAATTTCACGTTTGGGGTGCAAAATTACACATTTTCCTCCATTCCACAAAATTTATCCAATGTTTTTTTCGAGTTATGTTTAAAGGATGGCCCTGACACTTCACTTTTCAGTGCTGCGCAGGGCCAAAGGTTCTGTTATGGTTTCTTACCGACGCTGTTGCCGCCGATTTCTGCATAAGTCACTGACTTCACGCCGGGAGCACCGAAATATTTCTCGATGTTGCCGTAAAGTTTCACTTCCTTGCCCAGGTAGTCCGGGTGATCCACCAGGTTCAGTCCGGTGCGCACGTCGCCGTTGGGCAACTGCACGGGCATGCACTTGGTCACGTCCGTCTCCGAGGCCGACTCAGCGATCAGGAGGTTGGTCTTCACGTCGCAGCCCTCGGCGGTGAAATGAGCACCGCTGGAGAGCACCTGACCCTCTACATAGCCCACGATGAAGGCTTTCACATAGACTCCAGTGCCTGAGCCGGCTGCTATGGCTGCGCTCACGCTGTAAGGATCGTCATAACTGCCTGCGCCGGTTTGTTCACCGCCGCCGCCACCACCTTGGCCGTCGTCCTCGGTCTTGCCGTTGAGGGAGTAGAGATAGGCCTTGCCAGCCACTGTCTCAGGTGTGTTGCCACGATAATTCATCAACTGACCGTAGATAATGACCTCGTCGCCGACCTTGATGTCAGTATTGCCAGCCTCGAACTTCTTGTTGCCCAGATAAAGGACGCGGAAGCAGTAGAATTCGCCGCTCTGTTTTCCATCTTCAGAGATATAGAAGGATGCGTTGCCATACGTGCCGCCTTCGGTGAAGGTGCCTTTGTCAGCGATGCGGGAAATCTTGCCTTTTACATAGACATCGCCAGTGGTATCGTAGGTGTTGTTGTCCGTCCAGGTGAGATTTTTCACCGCTGCGGCTGCACCTGCCGGGTTATACGGGTCATTGAGCGTACCGCTTCCCTTGGCTTCACCGGTGTCTCCACCGCCGCCGCCACCACCACCTTCGCTCTTACCATTGAGCGAGTAGAGGAAGGCCTTGCCAGCCACTGTCTCAGGTGTGTTGTTGCGATAATTCATCAGCTGGCCGCAAATGATGACCTCGTCGCCGACCTTGATGTCAGTATTGCCGGATGTAAACTTCTTGTTGCCCAAATAAAGGATACGGTAGCAGTAGAATTCACCACTCTCTTTTCCGTCTTCAGAGATATAGAAGGATGCATTGCCATAGGTGCCGCCTTCGGTGAAGGTGCCTTTGTCAGCGATGCGGGAGATTTTGCCTTTTACATAGACATCGCCAGTGACTTGGTAGTCGTCGTTGCTCGTCCAGCTGAGCTTGCTTGCAGCAGCATTTGCACCTGCCGGATTATACGGGTCATCGAGCGTGCCGCTACCCTTGGCTTCACCAGTGTCACCACCGCCACCGCCGCCAGCGGTCTCGCCGTTGAGGGAGTAGATATAGGCTTTGTTCTGGTCTGTCTCAAGTGTTCCATTGTAGTTGGTCACGATACCGCAGATGATGACCTCGTCACCCACCTGAATCTGTTTGTCGCTTTCTGTCCATTTCTTGTTGCCCAGATACATGGCGCGGTAGATGAGGAATGTGTTTTTCTCATTCCCGTCATCAGAGATGCTGAAAGTACCGTTTCCAAACTGGCTGCTGAACTCTTCCCTGATAGAGGCGATTTTGCCTTTGATGTAGATGTTCGAAGGACTTTTCTCTCCGCTTTCCAACGTCTGTGCGTAGGCGATGGCTGCAGCCACGTTGTAGGGGTCAGCCACGGTGCCGCTGCCTGCCGGATCAACGACTACGGTCGGTTTGTCATTGCTCTCTGTGGGGATGTCGAATGGTGCGGGCACATCCTCACAGCTCGTGAATGTCATGGCTGTCGTAGCCAAGATGAATAAAGAATAAATTAACTTTTTCATGTCTATTTCGTTTTTTGTTTTATACTGAAGGATGTTTTACTGGGCTGGCTGGATGTCTGCTGTCGTGCGCATCAGAATCTGCCAGGTGTCGCGGTAGCGGGTGAAAATGCCGGTCACATCCACCTTTCCTGTCGGCATCACATTGCCGGCGAAGTCGGCATAGCTGCTCGTGCGGAGCACCAGACGGCTGCTGCTGATTCCCTTGAAGTTGCGGTTGGCGCAGTTGGCGGTCAGGGTCACGCTGCCGTCGGAAGGGGCATACACGGCCTTGCCGTCGGCTGCTTGCAGTTCCACGCCTTTCAAGGTCATCAACCGTCCGCAGTTCTCTTCGATGTAGCTGGCGTTGGTGAGTTTGCTTTGGTCAAACACGATGGGTTTCACCGTGTTTGGATCGGCGGTGCCGAGGGTCTTGTAATGGCTGTTCCAGATAAAGCGGCTCATACGGCTCACGTAGGTCGAACCACTGGCACTGGTGTAGGGCACGCCGATCTCACCCTGTTGGCCGTAGGCTCCGATATACAGGCCTTTCAGGTCGATGAGGATCTTCTGTCCCACGGGCAGGTAACCGAACAGACCACCTTGGTTGATGCAGACGATGAAGGCACCTGTGCCGTCGTCGATGATCACTTCGTTGTAGATATTGCCTTCGATGTCGTTGCCGATCACCGTGCCTGTGATCTTGATGTCGTCGGTCACCTCTTTCATGCCGTTGTTGGCGATGGTGGATTTGAAGGCGTCCTTCAACTGGGCGATGGTGATGATGTTGGTCTCGGTGAGGCTGGTGTTGCCGTAGGGCGACTCAGACAGGTCGGGGGCGTCATAACTGTCGGCCATGCACGAGGCCAGGATGGCCACGGTCATGATCATGAATATGTTGCTGATGGTTTTCATGTCGATGCGGTTTTAGAATCTGAGTGTCAGGTTGAGCATGCCGTTGGTGCCGAATGCGTAGTATTTCTTAGGGTTGCGTGAGAACTTATAGGCGCGCTGATTGTTCATCAGGATGTTGTCGCCGTCGGTCTTCACGGTGTAGTCGCTGCGGCTCTGCTCATAGCCACCGGTGCACAACTTGGTGTTGTTGAGGATGTTGGTCACCGACAGGTTGATGGAGAGCTGTCTGCCGTGGGGCAGGCGGAGGGTCTTGCCGATTGAACCGTCGAGCATGAAGCCTCCCTTGCCTTTGGCCTGCTCAGGCACGTCGTAGGTGCCGTCGTTGTTGACGCGGCCCATGGTGGTCAGTGTGCCTTGGTAGCGGTAACTGGGCGAGTAGCTCAGATAGATGCGGTCGTAGTAGTTGCCGTTGAGGTCGATGAACCAGCCACCGGAGTGGTAGCTGAGGATGAGGCTGGCTGCGGTCAGCGGGGTGCTGGCCTCGCGCATGTCCTTGTTCATCACGATGTCATCATGGTAGGTGGCTTTCGTGGAGTTCATGTAGCGCACCTTGGCGTTGTTGGCGTTCTTCGCCTCGCTAATGGTACCGAGCACCTTGATGTTGAATGCCGAAGTCAGTTTGTAGTCGATGCCGGCCTCGATGCCGTAGTAGTTCTTCTTGATGTCGGTCAGCGATACGTAAGAGAAGGAGTTGATGTCGTCGAAGTAGAAATTCTGCCACTCCGTCACCTTATTCATATTAATGAAATATCCGCTGATGTTGATGTGCACCTTGGAGTTGAGGAACTGATAGCCGATCTCGCTGCTGAAGAGCTGCTCGTTTTTGAGGTTGCTCACGAAATCGTTGTTCATCTCAGGCGATACGAAGGCCGTCGTGATCTGCGGGGCGCGGTATTCGAATCCGGCACCGAGCAGCACGGCGTGGCCGCCGCCCAGGTTGAAGCTGGAATTGAACTTGCCGCCGCCGCTCAGGAAGTGGGCGCTTTTGCTCTTGCCGTAGGAATAATCGGCAAACATACCGTTGCGCATACGGCCATCACGCTGCATGCCGTCGTAGTTGACCTTGCCTGACACGCTGTAGTGGAGGATGCCGTAATCCTGGGTGTAGTTGCCCCACAGCACGGCGCGGCGGGCCAACAGGTTGTAGTCGTAACCGAAGCGGTCGTCCTCGCCGACGAGGCCGTTGCGGTTGTTGAGGTCATACTGCACGACGTCGGAGGTGGCGGCGTAGTTGCCCAGAGCATAAGTGTTGATGTTGTGGAAGATGTTGGCTCCCAGGAGGTCATCCATGGTCTTGTAGTGCATGCCCTTGTTGGCTCCCATCATCACACCCAGGTTGATGCGCGACTTGTTGGTGAGCTGTTTCTGCAACGTCGAAGCGAGGGTGAAGTGCAGGTTGTCGTTATGCTTGGCTTCCACATAGTAGAGCGCGTCGCTGCCTTGCAAGTTGGCATTGCGGTTTGACCAGTAGAGGCGGTCCCAGTTGATCTGACGGTTGGCCTTGCTCTCCTTGAGGAAATCCAGGGCGTTGTTGAAGTCGATCAGGCACTGGGTGGTGCGGTATTGGTCATCGTCCACGTCCCAGACGTCGAAGCTGCTGCTCGGCAGGTTCTTCCAGTAGTCGGGCTGGGGATTCTCGGCATTGTTGTAGTTGAGACGGGTGCTCTTATACATGCTGTACTTGCCGAAGAGTGAGGTCACCAGGCGGGTCTTGCGGTCGATGTTCCAGTCCCAGGTGAACAAGGCGCTGGGGGCGAAATCATTGATCACGCGAGAGTTGCGCACCTTGCCGTTCTGATAACCCCAGTAGGGGTTGTACTGGTTGTTGTTGGCGATCCAGTAACTCTCGTCGGTGGCGGCGCCCTGTGAGGCGCGCTCCGTGGGATTGCCCCACGTCATCAGCGAGAAGGAGTGGTCGCCCATCAGTTTCTGCACACCGAAATAATAAGAGAGAGAGTTGTAGAACGTGCCTTCCACATAACCTCTGTGAGCCCAGCGATAGGCGATGCTCCCGGCGAAGGCCCATCCTTTCTCGCTGATGCCCGAGCCATAGGTGTACATGGCCCGGAGGGTGTAGTTGCGGTTGGCGCCGCTCAGCGACAACTTGTTGCCTGCTGACACCTGCGAAGGACGGAAGTTGTAGTTGTTGCTTCCACCCAGGCCTGTCATGGCATAATTGTTGTCCTCAAAAGGCAACGTGGCATCGACGTTGCGCGTCAGATTGTTGATACCTCCCACGTTGGAGTACCTGAACTGTCCAGACTCCGGGTCGTTCAATGGGGCTCCGTTGACATAGATGTCGTTGTACTTCTGCCCCAAGGCGCGGTAGCGGAATCGGACAGGCGAGAAGAGGAATCCCACTTCATTGGCGTATACGTTGGTGTTGGAACTGAGAATGGTCACATTTTGCGACATGTCATCATCTTCACCCAACTGAGCCTCAGTGAACGTGAAGGCTGCATCGTCCAACGCACCGGTCTGCTCCAATGAGTCAACCTCCTGCGCGAAGGCAAGAGGGGTGTAGCAGAGCGCAAACACTGCTATTTTGAGCATTTTTTGCATAAGACAATTGTTGTATTAGTGTTTGGATGCAAAGTAACAAAAATATTTTGAAAAAAAAAAGACTTCATGGTTTATTTTTTTTGAAATTTTGCGTTTTTTGTCGATAAAATTTCCGATATTTGCAGTCATCTAATGACTTTGGCTTTGCGCCTTGTCGGAGGCCGGCCTTTACTGCTAACTAAAATCATCAATATATGAAAAGACAAACCCTGCTAATCGCTGCTTTGCTTCTGCTGGCACTCACTGTGGCAGCCCAGAAGAAATACAATGTCTATGGTGTCGGATTCTACAATCTGGAGAATCTTTTTGACACTTGTCACGACGAGGGGAAGAACGATTACGATTTCCTCCCCAACGGCACCTACAAATGGGACAAGCTGCGCTATGAGCGCAAACTCCACAACATGGCGTATGCCCTGGCCGACATGGGAACGGACATGCTGCCCATCGGATGCGCCATCATCGGTGTCTCTGAGGTGGAGAACAGCCGGGCGCTTGACGATCTCGTGGCTCAGCCCGAACTGGCCAAGAGAGGTTACAAATTCGTGCACATTGAGGGTCCCGACCGCCGTGGCGTCGATTGCGCCATGCTCTATAACCCGTCGCTCTTCACGTTCAGAGAGGCCCATCTGGTGCCCTACGTGCCCGAACTGGAGGCCGACAGCACATTCAAGACCCGTGGATACCTCACCGTGACAGGCATGTTGGCCGACGAGATGGTGACCGTCATCGTGTGCCACTGGCCCAGCCGTTTCTCCGGCTCCTTCTACCGTGAGACGGCAGGCCGGCAGGTCAGGGTGGTCAAAGACTCCATCCTGCGTGCCGACCCCACCCGCAAGATCATCGTCATGGGTGATATGAACGATGACCCGCAGAACGCCAGTATGAAAACGGCTTTGGGAGCCAAACCCAACATCAAGGATGTCGAAGATGGCGATATGTTCAACCCTTGGTGGAAGATCCTCGATGGAGGAAAGGGAACCCTCAGCTATCAAGGCAGTTGGAACCTCTTCGACCAGATCGTGCTGTCGTCCAATCTGCTCGACCGCAAGGGCACCAAGGATTACAGCAAGCTCACCTACCTGAAATGCCAGATTCAGAACAGGCCCTATCTGGTGCAGGATGAAGGCAAATACAAGGGATCGCCGAAACGAACGACAGCCAGCGGCGTGTGGCTTGACGGCTATTCCGACCACCTGCCCACCGTGGTTTATCTCATCAAGGAGAAACCCTGATGGCCGGTGAACCGGCGCAGGTGGAGCGGCATCCCTGGGCGCCGTTCCTGCCCGATCACACCAGGGTCCTCATGCTGGGCAGCTTTCCACCGGCTCCCCATCGGTGGTGCATGGCGTTCTTCTACCCCAACTACACCAACGACATGTGGCGGATTTTCGGCCTATGCCTGCATCAGGACAAAAACTGGTTTGTCGATGAGGAGCACCGCACCTTCCGCCTGGAGCGGATCATTGCGATGCTCCGAGCGACCGGGGTGGGACTTTATGACACTGCCGTGGCTGTGAGACGGACGCGCAATACGGCCTCCGACAAGGACCTGGAGGTTGTGGAGACCACCGATCTTGACCGTCTGCTCGCTGATGCGCCCGAATGTGTGGCTGTGGTGACGACAGGACAAAAGGCCACCACACTTTTCGCCCAGCATTTCGGCATCACGGAACCCAAAGTGGGGGAGTCTGTCGCCTTCAAGGTAGGGCAGCGTGAGTTGCGGCTGCTGCGCATGCCGAGCAGCAGCAGGGCCTATCCCATGAAAGTGGAACGGAAGGCGGAATTCTATCAGCCGCTCTTCGAGGAGTACTTGAAACCATACAACAACAATAACTACCAAAAATCATGACAATCATTGGAATAGCCGGAGGAACAGGCTCAGGAAAAACAACCGTCGTAAAGAAAATCGTCAATGCGCTGCCTCCGCATTATGTGGCTGTTGTTCCGCTCGATTCATATTATAATGACACCTCGCACATGACGGATGACGAGAGACGGAAAATCAATTTCGACCACCCTGATGCCTTCGACTGGAAACTGCTGATCAAACAGATCAACATGCTGCGCAACGGGGAGGCCATCGAACAACCCACCTATTCCTATATCCTGAGCAACCGACTGAAGGAGACCGTGCATGTCAATCCCAAACCGGTGATCATCATCGAGGGCATCATGACGCTCATCAACAAGAAACTCCGCGACCTCATGGACCTCAAGATCTTCGTTGATACCGACAGCGATGAACGGCTCATCCGCAACATCCAGCGCGATGTCGTGGAAAGGGGCAGGACGGTGGATATGGTCCTCGACCGCTATTTGTCAGTGCTCAAACCGATGCATGAGCAGTTTATCGAACCCACCAAGAAATACGCCGACCTCATCATCCCGCAGGGAGGGGAGAACCTGAAAGGCATCGGCATCCTCTGCAAATATATCGAGGGCCTCGTCCCTCCAAAGGAATAAAAACTTCATGACCACACTTTTGCTCGTCAGGCATGGTGAGACCATCGACAACGTCGGTCACATCATGCAAGGACAGACACAGGGACAACTCAATGAGAACGGCATGGCTCAGGCACGGATGCTGGCTGAGCAGATGGTCGGCACCGAAATCGACGCTTTCGTGTCCTCCGATCTCAAACGGGCCTACGACACCTGCGTCATCATCGCTGAGCCTCATGGCAAAGAGGTCGTCACCACACCGCTCCTGAGGGAGCGCGACTGGGGCGATTTCACGGGTAAGTTCATCCCGGACCTCAAGGACAAGCCGTGGCCGCCCAATGTGGAATCCATGGCGATGCTCAGGCAGCGGTCGGCCGATTTCCTGGCTTTCATCCGCAATCGTTTTCCCGACCAGACGGTTCTTGCCGTGGGACACGGCATCATCAACAAGGTCATCCAGTCGGTCTTTTACGACAAACCGGTCCAGGAGGTGCCGAGGATGGCCAACGCAGAGGTCAGAACCCTGTTGTTATAGAAAAAATGCGGAGCGGGCACTGCCCGCTCCGCTTGCATTGAATAACTACATTCATTAATAACTACATTCATTAATAACCAATCCTGAAATAACAATCTTTTACCTTAATATTCCTAATACCTGCATCGCATAATCAGATTGTAGTATGTATGTATTCGAGTGATTCGTGGATATTATCTTCTTCCACCGAAGCCACCTCCGTGACCACCGCCACTGTGTCCGCCGCTGTGTCCGCCGCCGAACGATCTGCCTCCGCCATGGCTTCCACCGCTGAACGAACTGCCGCCGCGACTGCTGCTACCGCTGCTGAACGAACGGCTGGGTGCTGATGACGACCTGCTCATGCTCGATGAGGAGTGAGAGGGACTTGATGAGATGCTCCGTGAGGAGGAGGGAGAGGAACTGCGGCTTGAGGAGAAGGTGCGGGAGGGGTTGCTGAAGGTGCCTACAGAAGAGTGGGAACCTGATGGTCTGCTGCCCACGCTCGAACTGCTGCTCGGACGGTTCGTGCTGCTGCCGATCCGTGACCTTTCGCCGCTGTTGCTGCTGGCACCCGGAGTCATCCGTGTGCTGCTCTCACGGCTGCCGTTGTTGCGGAAAGTCCTCATGCCCTGGTCGCTGGTGTTGTTGCGCACGCTGCCGGGATTGGTGCGGGTGGTGGCGTTGCCATTGCCGAAACGGCTGTTGTTGCTGCCGTTCGTGATGCCGCCGTTGCCGGGACGTCCGCCGTTGTTGCCGCCATTGCGACCGTTGCCATTGCCGAAGTGACTGCCGGTGCTGCCGCCACTGCGACTGCCGTTGCCATAATGGCCTCCGTTGCCTCCATGTCCGCCATGTCCACCATTGTGTCCGTAGTCACCGCGGTCATATCTGTCGCGCATGCCGTGTCCACCGTGTCCGTTGTTTCTTCCGTGTCCGCGATGGCCGAAGTCACGTCCGTGATACCAGCTGCGTCCACCGTTCATTCTCCAACTGTGTCCGCCGCGATAGACGGTCCAGAAGTGAGGACGTCCGAAGTAGAAGAAGTCACGATAGGGATAGCGTGCATAGATGCCGAAGTGCCAGTAGCCAGCCTCCCAGTAGAGGGGACGGTAGAAATACCTTGCTGCGAGATAGGCTTCATATTGCCAGTCAAGCAGGATATAGCTCAGGTCCATATTGCGCTGTGTCCAATAGACTCCATAAAGGTCGGCTTGGGTATTGACGCTCATCAGGTAGTCAAGGTTCACCTCGTAGGCAGCCTCATACTGCTCTTCCGTCAGGTTGAGCTCATAGGCCATCTTGTCGGTGAGGAACAAAGCCTGCTGCCGGGCCTGCTCGTAACTCATTGCGCTTGCTGAGATGTTGATGGTCAGCAGTGCGATCATGGCTATCAGAATTCTTTTCATCGTCGTATGGTTTTAATATGGTTTTACATTTTTCTCATTCTCACGATGCAAAGGAACAAAGAATTTCTTACCCCCGAAAAGGATTTTCCCTACTTTGGGAGGGGAAAATCCCTAAATCAAAAACCCCCTCGTCTGAGGGGGCAAATCGGGAGGGTTATCTGTATTTAAAACTCGAACCGCCGACGAATTCACGCATGATGCTGGTGGGAGGTATCTCTTTGTCGCTGACGGGGATGAAGTAATGGATGAATTTCAGCAGCCGGTGCGCTTCGGAATATTCCGGGCAGTTCTTCGGCACGGAGGCCAGGATGATCTCCGCATGGGTGCGGAGCACGGCAAACTCGATGTTGAGCGCAGAGTTGAACATCACGTCGGCAGTCTCCTGGAAGGGCAGGATCCACTGTTCCTCGGCCTCGCAGACGTTGGGCCACATGCGGATGGTTTCCACGGCGGTATAGGCACCTTTGTTGTAGTCGCGGATGATGCGCCGGAGCAATCGGTTGTCGTGGGTGGGAATCCAGTTGTGGTCATCCAGTGAGATGCTGGTGAGCGCCGAGATGAAGATCTTGAATTTTGCCGTGTCGGGAATCTTCTCCGTCAGCAGGGGGTTGAGGGCGTGGATACCTTCTATGATCAGCACGCAGTCGTTTTGCAGTTTCAGTTTCTTGCCGTTGAATTCGCGCTTCCCGGTGACGAAATTATATTCGGGCACCTCCACGCGCTCCCCGCGCATCAGCCGTTGCAGATGGTCTTCGAGCAGGGCGCAGTCCACGGCCTTGATGTTGTCGAAGTCATACTGTCCGTTGGGCAGCAGCGGGGTGTCGACCCGGTTGACGAAATAGTCATCGGTGGAAAAGGAGATGGGATGCAGGCCACAGGCGAGCAACTGCACCGACAGGCGCTTGCAGAATGTCGTCTTGCCCGAGCTCGACGGACCGGTGATGAGCACGAGGCGGATGGGGTCTTTCTCCGCACGGAAACGGGAGTCGATCTCCTCGGCGATCTTCACGATTTTCTTCTCCTGAAGGGCCTCGCTCACTTGGATGAGTTCGGAGGCATGACCCTTTAATATGGCTTTGTTCACGTCGCCGGCGTTCGACAGGCGCATGATGACGTCCCAGTGCACCTTCTCAGCAAACATCTCGTAGGTTTTGGGCTGATCGAACTTCTTGGCGAGTTCAAGCGGGTTTTTCTTGTCGGGCACCCGCAGCAACAGTCCATCGCCGTATGGTTCCAGACCCCAGACCTTCAGATAACCGGCCGAGGGCACCAGCGGACCATAATAATAATCCACGGTGTCGCCCAACATATAATAGTCGGTGTAGATTTGTCCACTCGTTTCGGTCAGTTTCACTTTGTCGGAGAATCCGCGGTCGGAGAAAATCCGCACGGCCTCCTCTGTCGTCGCCTCAAAGCGGCGGAAGGGCATGTCGAGGTTGATGATCTGCTGCATACGCTCCTTGATGCGCTCCACATCCTCCACCGAGAACGACTCATTTCCTCGGCGCTTGAGGTTGCAGTAATAACCGCGCGACAGGGGATGCTCGATAAATAACTTGCTGCCGGGGAAGATGTCGCAGACAGCTTTGTAGAGCACGAAGCAGAGAGAACGGACATAGACGCGGTGGCCGGAACCCTCCCTGGCGTCCAGAAATTCCACGTCGCGGTTCTGGAAAAGGCGGAATTTCAGTCCCTGCGAGGCGTTGTTCACTTTGGCCGATACCACAGGGTAGGGGAGTTGGATCTCATCGGCAAATTCCTGATACACATCCAGAAGGGAGCACCCCTCAGGAAAACTTTTAGTCACGTTGTTGTTTTTGCATCGAATCTGGAGCATAAGCTTTACAATATGGTTTCGACAAATTTATGAAAAAACGGGAGGAGAACAAAAAGAATTCGTTCTTTTCTTATCCCGAGTGCTCAAGTAAGTTCGCCACGCAGTGGCAAATTTACGAAAAAAAGTTGTAACGGCTAACGGATTTGGGAGAATTCATTCAATTCACTTGTTGTTTTGAGAATTATCCATTATTTTTGCTCATTGAAATACCAATTCATGTTGATCACAAAAGAGAATGTCGAAAGCATGAAACACTTGTTTGAAGCGTGCACCGCCAATATGGCGAGTGTGAGAGAAGCCGTCTTGGGCGGTGCGGAACGCATTGAATTGTGCACGGCACTGCCGCTTGGAGGACTCACGCCATCGATAGGTATGGTCAAGGCCGTCAGGGAGATGGCTCCCCACCTCACCATCCATCTCCTCATCCGTCCACGAGAGGGCGATTTTGTCTATCGGGAGGATGAGGTAGCCGTGATGGAGCGCGACATGGAGGAAGCCCAACCTTTTGTCGATGGGTTCGTCTGCGGTGCGCTGTTGCCCGATGGCGGCATCGATACTGCCACCATGCGCCGTCTGATCAAGAAGGCTGGGGAGAAACCCGTCACCTTCCATCGTGCGTTCGACGTTTGCCGTGACCCTATAGAGGGACTTCAACAAGTGATAGATTTAGGATGCAGGCGGCTGTTGAGTTCAGGACAACAGCCCACAGCCGTGGAGGGCATTCCACTATTACGGCAACTTCACTCGCTTGCCGCGGGACGCATCATTGTCATGCCCGGAAGTGGTGTGAATGAAAAGAATGTGCGTCAGATTATCCAACAGACGGGTGTCTCCGAAATCCACGGGTCGGCTTCCTCTTCCACAGGCATCACGAGCCGGGAGACGGTAAGGAGTATTATTCAAAAATTGAATATTGAGTTCGGGCAAAGCCCGATTGAAGATTGAGTTCGGCCTTTGGCCGATTGAAAATTGAGTTCGGGCAGCCCGATTGAAGATTGAGTTGGCCTTTGGCCGATTGAATATTGAAAATTATATCGGCTTCGCCGATTGAATATAACCCCGCTCCTTATATACGAAGCATCGGGATTATTCCGATGAGCGAGTACTCAATTTTCAATCTTGAATAATCAATCGGGCTTTGCCCGAGTTCATTTTTCAATCTTTAATCTTTAATTTTCAATTTTCAATTTTGAATTTTCAATCTTAATAATTGTTTTGAGCAGTTGTTCTCCCAGATTGATGGTGTATCCCTGTTGTACGTGGAGGACGCGGTTGAAAGAATCGTAGATGATGAAAACAGGCAGCGCCGGTGAATGCAGTTTCATCTGCTCACGGATTTCAGTCAGACATTTTCCGTCCTCGTCGATGCCCCATTCCACAGTGGAAGGCAGGGGAGGCAATTCGGTGAAATTGAAACGTTGCGCCTCGTCCTCGTTTTCGAAGAGCAGCATGATTTTCCGTCCCCATTTCTCCCATTCTTCCTTGCAGGCACAGAGGTCTCTCAAGGCATGATTGGTCGGTTCGTGATTGGGAGCGAGGATGCCCAGCACGTTGTATCCTCGTCCTGTGGCGCTCAACAATGTTTTTGACTCCGAAGTTTCTGTCAGTGGGCGGTATTTGTTTTCTGCATTGAAACTCCCGATCACCTGCACGTCTTGTTTGTCTTCACGCATGGTGAACGTCGCCTCATGGTACGCCTCATTGTGGGGTATGGTGATCCGTTGCATGGTGGCGAGCACTTTTCCACTTGCCATGCGGGTTCCGGTGGTCAACAGGTAGTCGTCGCAGTCTCCAGAACGGGCCACCTTCACCCCCTCACTGAAACTGTTGCGCCAGGTGGCATCCTCGGGATAGGTGAGCAGACGGGGCCGTCCTCCCTCCAGTTTGCTTAAGGTGAAATGGATATAATATTTGGGATCGTCGTAGTATTCCACGGGCAGGTATTTGAGCAACAACGTCGCTGTAGACAGCGTCTCCGACTGGTGCTGTGTCTGGAAATCCACATCGTGCCAGACGCCCTCCTCAACATATTGCAAGGCGCCATTCACCTCATTGATGCGCGACGGCCACCCCAAACTGCGAGCCACACTCACGAAAAAGATTTTGCGCCCCATTTCGTCGGTCACTCTGCTCTGATAAACACTCATGGGTCTCATCCGCAACAACTGCGGATTGTGAACACTGTCGATGCGTATGCTTTCCGTGCACCAGCGGACAAGGTCGCGGGGATTTTTCAGCAAACCCTGAAACTGTTGTCTAAAAAATGCCTTGTAGGGTGTGAGCCATTCGTTTTCCACACGGGGATTGAGCAAATATTTCCCGTAGAGTTGCGTCGTGTCAACTTCTGTTGTCTCATTGTCTTTCAGCACCTCCAACGTGATGTCGCGCAAATCCTTGGGAGAGAGGACTTCCTGCAGACGGCGGGCCATCAAAGGATTCTTTGCTTCGTTGAGAAACCGCTGGATTACCTCGTGGTTACCTCTCCATGCCTCCTGGGGCATTGTCAGTTCATACTGGTGTCTGATGCTGTCCTCGCTGGCCAGTCGCCGGTTGTTCTCTGCTCGTTGTTCGGGGGTGACCAGAGGCAATTTGGCGCTGACGGGAGGCGGTACGATGTCAAGTTCGATATATCGTGGAATTGGTTGACCGTTCAAAACGACAGTCACCTGCTGCTGTTTTCCGAAACTCACCTTTTGGATGGCCGTCATCCCATCCTTTGTCACCCACAGCAGCATATCGCCCTTTCCGGCGGTCAGACAAGTGTGGCCGGTCGCATCGGTGGTTTTCTGAGCCACCGTATAGAATTCAGCATAGTTGTAGAGCTTGAACTCCACCAAAGCCCCTGCTACGGCATCGCCTTTGGCATCCACCACGGCCACATCCATCTGTGAGACAGGCGCATAGTGGTCCACCACATTGATTTCAGTATAACAGGGCGTCCGGCTCATCACCTCCTCAGGACCGTCGTAGTCGCCAAACACCTTGGTGTGCATCAGTATGCCCTGTGAGGCACTCTCGTTGAACCATCCCAAGTTGAGCACCGGCTCCGGTTCGCAGGCACCCAGAAAAAACCACTGTCCATCAGCCCAGGCCTCCACCCAGGCGTGATTGTCGTCCGTGTGAGCCCATCGGGGAGTATAGACCTGGCGGGCGGGAATACATACCGACCGGAGGGCAGCCACCAACAGGGTGCTCTCCTCTCCGCATCTGCCGTAAGCGGTCCTGACTGTGGCCAGCGGACTGCTTGTCCGGGCATCGCTCGGACGATAGGTGGCCTTCTCGTGACACCAATGGTTGACCTCGAGAACCGCATCCTGCATGGACAGACCTGTCACCCGTTGGCGCAGTTCCCCGTAAAACACCATGCGGCTGTCGTCCAGATTCTCATTGTTTACCCTGACAGGTAAGATGAAATGCCTGAACTCCCTTTCGGGAACTTTTGCTCCCCATGGCATCTCCCGTCGGGCCTTCATGGCTGCTTCCACATTGCGCCGGTAAAACCCCTCGCTGTAATCGTAGCGGTCGGGCAGGGGCATGCTTCGATACAGGAAGTCCATGTAGCCATCCACATCCATACTGTCGCAGACCACGGGTGTCTCAGCAAGAGCCTTTCCATGGATGGACAGCGCATGGACAAACGCAAAAGCCATGACGACAAATGCGCTTGTCCAAATTCTATGATGGGATGGACGGTGTGTGTTCATGGTTTCTCATTTTGGACAGGTCGGAAAAGAACCACCCGCGGTAGACTTCAAATTACTTTTAATTACTCCAAGTTCGTCAGAGAGGACGTTACAATTTCCGGAATTGCAGGATGACATTTCCGTCAGAGAGCGTCATCCGTTCCGAGGAAAGGTTTTCTATCCGAAATCGTGGCGACCACGACCCCAGGCCGTAGAACTGCAGGCGGATGAGTTCCTCCACTTCAGGATCACCCTTGTCGCGCTCATTATAATATGGTCTCTCCAGTATCAGGGAATCTCCCTGCCGCTCATACCGCGAAATCAGGGAAGAATACTGGTAGTCGCGGTCAGTCATCTGGATCAGATGTCCCTGTATGGCCCAGAAAACCTTTTTCTGTCCATAGTCTGCAGAGGCGGCATGGAGTGTGTCGATGCGCTCCAAATGCCAGTAACCATCCAGTTTCCCTCCATGTGAGGACTCCATCTCGCACGACATCAGCATGGCAACCATGATGACAAGGAGAGGGATGTAAAACAGTCTTTTCATCTTGTCTGATCGTTTTTTCACGGAAACCATTTACCTCACGTTCTCCCGATAAACCGCCGGGCGGTCATCCGCCTTGCGGGAATAGATTTTCACATTGTCGAACGTGACGTTTTTGGCATTCTTCACGAAGAATCCTTTCGAGGGAAGCGTGCCGAACATCGTGCCTTCCGGGTAGGCATTGATTTTCTCGTCGGTGGGAGCCTTCACTTGTCCCATGCCGCCACTATGTGTGATGGAGATGTTGCGGAGTTTCACATTTTCCACAATCTGACCGGGTACGCCGGTGATCGAACAGCCCGTGTTGCCGGCATTCGTCACTGTCACGTTGCTGATGCTCACGCCGTTGATGCTGCTCCGCTTCGGTTTCGTGAGTTTCTGTCCGAAGGTGTTGCCGCAGTTTCCCAACCTCACGAAGATAGGCACTTCAGTGCCATCGACGGTGATGTCGTCAAACGTGACGTTTTCCAACTTCGCACCGTCAACACTCTCCACGGCGATGGCGGAGATGCCGTTGCGCCTGCCATTGATCACCTTCTTCTGTTTGCTTTGTTTCACTGTGCAGTGCGTGAAACTGACGTCGCTGATGTCGCCGAGAGTCTCAGTGCCGATTTTCATGGCGTTGCAGTGGCTGCTGATGACACAGTTGGTCACACGGATGTTTCTCGACGGACTCAACGTGACATTTTTCAGGCAGATGCCGTCGTCGTCGGAGTCCACGGTCACTCCCTTGACGGTCACGTTGCTGCAACCGTTGATGTCCATGCCGTCGTTGCAGTTGTTGCAGTGGTTGTAGATATTGACATCCTCGATGACCATGTCTTCGCATAGATGATAGAGTTGCATCCACACGCCGGAGTTGCGCAACTTCACCCCGCTGATCCTGACCCCTTTGCAGGTGTCGAAACGGATGAGCATGGGCCGGGTGATGCCCAGGGCATTGCATGCTTGGTCGGAGAACACCTTGCCTTGTCCGTCGATGGTGCCGCTGCCGCTGATGCCGATGTTCTTGGCATGGGCGGCGAAGATCAGCTGCGAAGTGATATAGACATCGGGCCTCGCCTTACTGAGCACATAGTCGGCGGGTTTTTTGCTGCCCAGGAGCGTCGCCCCTTCTTCCAGATGCAGGGTGACACCGCTTTTCAGGACGAGAGCTCCCGTCAGGAATTTCCCGGAGGGGATGATCACCCGTCCGCCACCGCTTTTGTGGCAGTCATCGATGGCTTGCTGTATCGCCTTGGTACAGGTCTTTTTCGTCCCTTTCTTGGCACCATATTCAGTGATGGTGACATCCTTGGCTTGCAGTCCCATACCTGCCGTCACCATCATGGCCAGTATGACAAGCCTGAAAAATAGGTTTCTCCTCATCATGGTCTCATATTCATTGTCAAGTGTGAGAACCCTTGGTCCTCACGAGTTCCTCATAGATTTCGAGATGCTTGCTGAGCACCTGTTCGATGTCAAATTCCTTTTCGGCCTTCTCGCGGCTGCGGCGCCCCATGCGGAGGCGGAGTTCCTTGTCGTTGATCAGTGTGCGGAGACGGTCGGCCAATGCGGCGCTGTCGCGCACGGGCACCAGAAAACCGTTTTCTCCTTCCTCCACGGTGTCCTTGCATCCATACCACTGGGTGGTGACGATGGGCCGTCCGATGGCCGCAGCCTCAATCAGCGAAAGGGGCAGTCCCTCGCGGTAGTAGCTGGGAAAGGCCATGATATGCGACTGCTGAAGCAGTTGCTTGATGTCGGAGCGGTATCCCAACCACTGGATGTAGTCGCCGTCGCAGAGGCTCTCCAGTTCCTCCCGGCTGATGGCCTTGGGATTGTTGGACAACATGCCGCAGAGCCAGAAATGCACGCGCCCTTGCATCTCCTTGCGGAGGAGTTCGGCCGCCTCCACGAGAACCAGGATGCCTTTTTCCTTCACCATGCGGGCGGTGAAGATGATGTTCACCTCCTGGCCGTCGGGTTCCGGGGTGAAGGCGAAGTCTTTCAGATTGACTCCAGACCCCTTGATATAGACACAGTCTTGTTCTTGGATGATGTTGTGCCTCACAAAGAGGGCTTTGTCCTCATGGTTTTGGAAGATCGCGCGGATATTGTCACGGTGGTTGGCATATTTCATCAGGGCCATCACTCCGCGGGTCTTCAGTCCGGGTTTCTTGTTGGAGAACAGCACGCCGAGACCGCTTACGGCATTCACCACACCGTGGCACTTTGCCAGTTTTGCGGCCAATCCGCCCCAAAGGATGGTCTTCAGTCCCACATGATGCACGATGTCGGGGCGTTCTTTCTTGTAGAGCTTATAGAGGAATCGAAGCGTGCGGAATTCCTCCCGGATATTCATGCCCGTAGGGTTGATGGGCAGGTCAATCATCCGCAGGCCAAGGGCTTCCACTGCTGCGCGATCACCCGTGTCCTTGCATACAATGGTCACGTCGTGACCCGCTTGACGGGCCCGAAGTGCAATCTCCTTCCTATGTGAGAGAAAGAAGCGGTCTTCATTGATGATAATCAGCAATTTCGCCATATAGGGGGCAAAGATAGTGCAAACCGAGCGGAAAGCAAAACAAATCTTGATTTTTTTGCTTTTCCGAGGTGCCGCCTATCTTCGCCGCGGAGCGGCAAAATACGAATAAGTGAGTGGAATGCAAAACAAAATACAAAGTTTTTGTTTTCATTCCCGAGCGAGAGTACTATCGGCAATGTCCATAGAACTGATGATTCATCGTCTGTAATAGAATATGACTTGCAAAAGTAATGTCTACACTCCCAAACTCCCAAACTCCTACACTCCCAAACTCCTACACTCCCAAACTCCTACACTCCTAATCTCCCAATCTCCCAAACTCCACCCTCCTTTCAACTTGAGAAAGTTGAGTTTATTATTTGCCGAATCAAGAAAAAAATGTTATCTTTGGGCAAAAATCTACCCTTCATAACGGAATGGTATTCCAAATTCGAATAGCGCATGAGACAGATGTTTTGTTTGGCCTTTGCCTTGTTGAGCATGATGGCACAGGCTCAGTCGGCACTGAACAGCCGGCAGTTCAAGAAATATTGGCGTGTGGAGTCGGAGGCTCCTGACTACAAGGTGTCGTTTTATGGCGATACGTGTGAGATCTTGTCGCCCAAAGGTTTGACTCTGTGGCGCAAAGAACAACTGCACGAAGGCCAGACGGTGGAATATGATGCCTGTGTAAAAGATGAGGGGAAAGAGGGCGACCGCTTGAGCGACCTCAACTGCTTCTGGTTGGCCAGCGACCCCAATGTCCGTGACATCTGGGCAAGAGCGCAGTGGCGCAGCGGTATCTTCATGCGTTGTTACACCTTGCAGATGTATTATCTCGGCTTTGGTGGCAATCACAATACAACGACCCGTTTCCGCCGTTATGACGGCGATGAGGGTGGGGTGGAGGATGCTGCCCGCCGACCTGCCATCCTGAAGGAATATACCGACAGCGCCCACCTGCTGAAGGCCAACCACTGGTATCATGTGAAGATAGAGAGCAAGATGGGACACACCAGGTTCTTCATTGATGGGGAATGCATCGTCGATTATTATGATCCGCAACCCCTTCGCGAGGGCTGGTTTGGTTTCCGCACGACGCTCTCACGCACATGCATCACCAATTTCAAATGCTATGACACGCCGATGCTTGGCTACGACTCGACAGGCATCCCCCTGCATTGGCTCGATGGAGCCCCAGACGTTCAACAGCCAGTGAGTTTCGGCGTCCCCTTCGCTCCGGGGGAATTGCGGGATGTGTCAGCCCTCACGCTGAATCACGGCATAGCCACTGATACGTGGGTCAACGCCCGGTGGCCCGATGGTTCGGTGAAATGGGCGGGCCTGGCAGCAGTGGTGCCGGAGAATGCCAATGACCTGAAGGTCGTCAGGCAGTCGGAGAAAGTCAAGGACAACGGCTTGACCATCCATGAAGACGCCGGACAAATCATGGTGGAGGCAGGGAAGTTGAAGGCATGGCTGTCGAAGCAGGGCCGGCAACTGTTCGACAGTCTCGCGATCGACGGACGACGGGTGGGAGGCAGTGCCGTGCTGACAGCTTCCGCAGGTGGCGTGGAATACCTCTCGTTGGTCAAGAAGATGACTGTGGAACGTCAGGGACGTGTACGTGCCGTCGTCAGGGTCGAAGGCGTCCATCAGTCACCTTCCCGTGAGTGGTTGCCTTTCACCGTGCGCCTTTATTTCTATGCCGGCAGCGAACAGATCAGGCTGGTGCACACCTTCGTTTACGACGGCGACCAGCAGCGCGATATGATCACCTCATTGGGCGTGAGACTGAAGGTGCCGATGCACGAGGCGGTCTATGACAGACATGTGGCGTTTGCCACTGGCGATGACGGGGTGTGGGCAGAACCCGTGCAGGTGCTCGAGGCCGGCAGCGACCGTTCGCGCCTGCGGGCGATGCAGATGGCGGGCAAGGAAATCAAGGATGAAGACATCCCGCAGAGAACCCGTATGATGCTCAGCGACTGGTCACAGTGGGATGGTTACCGCCTCTCCCAACTCACCGACAATTCCTTCTCTATCCGCAAGCGGGCCACAGCCCAAAGTCCTTGGTTGGGCACACTGACAGGCGTCCGCTCTCCCGGCTATGTATTCGTGGGCGGCACCCAGGGCGGCCTCGGAGTGGCACTGAAGGATTTTTGGCAGTCGTATCCCTCGACCATCGAGGTGGGAAAGGCGCGCAGCGATGAAGCGGAACTGACACTGTGGCTATGGAGTCCCGAGGCTGAACCCATGAATCTCTGCCATTACGACACCGTGGCCCATGGCCTGCGCGCGAGCTATGAGGACGTGCAGGAAGGCATGAGCACGCCCTATGGCATTGCCCGCACCAGTGTCGTGTGGATTCTTCCACAGGCAACCTATGGTGGTAAGGCGCAGGTGGCCGCCGACGCACGACGCCTGACAGCCGATGCACGGTTGTTGCCGACGCCGGAGTATCTCTACGAGAAAAGGGCTTTCGGCATCTGGTCGCTGCCGCATGGCGACAATGCCGTGGAGCGCCGCCTCGCCCAATATGTTGATTTTTACAAGAATGCCATCGAACAACAGAAGTGGTATGGCTTCTGGAACTATGGCGACATGATGCATGCCTACGACTTCGACCGCCATTCCTGGCGCTACGATGTGGGAGGATATGCCTGGGACAACACCGAACTGGCTACGCCCATGTGGCTTTGGTACAACTTCCTGCGCACGGGCAGGGCAGACATCTGGCGGATGGCAGAGGCGATGACGCGCCACAACAGTGAGGTGGATACGTATCATATAGGTCCCTTTGCCCCGTTGGGAAGCCGCCATAATGTGAGCCACTGGGGCTGTGGAGCCAAGGAGGCCCGCATCAGTCAGGCGGCTTTCAGCCGGTTCTATTATTACCTGACCACCGATGAGCGCACGGGCGACTTGATGACCGAACAGGTGGATGCCGATACATTGCTCTATCATCTCGACCCGATGCGGTTGGCCGAACCTCGTGAAGACTTTCCGTGCAGTGCACCGGCCCGCCTGCGTGTGGGCCCCGACTGGTTGGCGTATGCGGGCAACTGGATGACGGAGTGGGAACGGACGGGCAACTTGAAGTACCGCGACAAGATCGTGGCGGGGATGCGCTCCATTGCCGAACTGCCCGATGGGGTATTTACAGGCAACCTGGCCAAGGGTTATGACCCCGCCACAGGACGTCTGTCCTACGACGGCGACCCCGCGTTGCGCTCCACCAACCACCTGCTTTCGATCATGGGCGGTTTCGAGGTGATGAACGAACTGTTGCCGTTGACCAAAGAGGCTTCGTTTGCCGACACCTGGCTCGATCTGGCTCGCAGATACAAGAAAATGGCATTTGAAATCCGTCACAACAACTTCCCCGTGCGGCGCCTTGAGGCTTATGCCGCCTGGCAAGACCGTGATGCCACACGCATGGCATCCACCTGGCAGGCTCTCTGGCAACTGGCCGACCACGGTCTGCGGTTGCCCGACGCGTCCACCCGTCTGATGCCGCCCGATGTTCCCATGCCGATGGATGAACTGCCAGGACTGAGCACCAACAACGCGGCTCTCTGGAGTTTGGATGCGATTTATATGCTCGAAGTGCTCATTCCCTGACGTCAAGAAATCTGTCATAAAGAGTATCTCCCTGACGAGGAAGAATGGCCCGGAAAGAGCGTAAAAAGGGCTAATCATTAAAAAAGTATAAACAAAAAGGAGCAATGACAATATTTTTTGTAATTTTGCATTTTTAACAAAGAAAGGAAGCCGATGCGACCACGTCATACAGCGATACTGATGGCCACCTACAACGGGGGCAGGCATCTGAGAGAACAGATGGACTCCATCCTCTCCCAGACTGACAAGGATTGGACGCTGTATGTGCATGACGACGGTTCATCTGACGACACCAGGCAGATCATCGATGAATATGTGGCTGCCTGCGACCAAGTGAAGGTCCTTGACTATGCGCCATGTGGCGGTGCCTGCGCCAATTTCCTCAGCATGCTCCAACGGGTGGAGGCAGACTACTATCTCTTCTCCGACCAGGATGACGTGTGGCTCGCCGACAAAATCCGGCTGACACGTCAGGAAATGGCCTGTCAGGAGGAGCGGCACCCCGGAAAACCGGTCGTCGTGCATACCGACCTCTATGTGACTGACGGACAACTGAACATCCTCCATGAGTCATTCATGACGCTTGCAGGCATCCACCCGGAGTTTCTGACCACTTTCGACGAGTGCGTCATTCCCTTCGTGACCGGCTGCACGATGATGTTCAATGCTGAGGCCCGTCGCCAGACCGTGTTCCCAGCTGATGCGGCGGTCATGCACGACAGTTGGGTAACCCTGTGCTCCCTGAGGGCAGACGGTGTGGTGAGCGTGCTTCGTCAACCCCTGGTGCTGTACCGCCAGCACGGCCACAACTCCGTGGGCGCGCGCGACGTGAGCACCATCACCTGGGGCTACCGGTTGCATCACCTGAAGGAAATCCTTTCCCTCAACAGGCGCATCTACGGTATGCTGCGCGCCTTGGGATACGGTTCGGTGCTCAAATACATCCGATACAAGCGGAGATACCGCCGGATGGTTCATGGCCGTGCATCCCGCTGACCTTATAACGACAAAAATGCTAATTCTCTGATCATGGAAGAATATCAAAGCAAGAAGATTGTCATCGACTATTTTGGCCTGGTCAAGGTCATCAAGTCCGACAAATTGTGGATGGGCCTGTTTGTCGGCCTGGCGGCAGTCCTCGGACTCGCCGTTGCCTTCGGCACCCCCAAAGAATACAAGTCAAGCGTCATGCTCGCCCCGGAGACGGCCACGAGCAACAACCTGACGTCGGGTATCTCCTCCCTGGCTTCTATGGTGGGCATGGACATGAACTTCGGCAACAGCGATGACGCCATCTACCCCGAACTCTACCCCGACCTGATCCAGTCGACAGACTTCCTTGTCAACCTGTTTCCCATCCAGGTGGAGACAAAGGACGGTAAACTGCGCACGGATTACTACGACTATCTGAAAAACCACAACAAGAAAGGGTGGTGGACGGCTCCCGCCCGGTGGTTGGCCGCCTTTGTGGAGAAAATGACGTCGGATGACAATGCCTTCCAGGGCGAGGCCAATAAAGTGAACCCCTTCCGGTTGACGAAGGAACAGTTCAATATCGCTCACAATATCAGCCAGAACATTGACTGCATGGTCGATAAGAAGACGAGCGTCATCACCATCGAGGTGACAGACCAGGACCCGGTCATCGCAGCCACCATGGCTGACTCCGTGAAAAACCGGCTGCAGGTGTTTATCACCAACTACCGCACGCAGAAGGCCCGCAATGACCTGGCTTACATGCAACAGTTGTTTGCTGAGGCCAGGGAACAGTATGTGATGGCTCGCCAGCAGTTTGCTGCCTTCTCCGATGCCAACCAGGATGTCCTCCTCCAGTCCTACCGTTCCAAACAGGATGATTTGGAGAACGACATGCAACTCAAGTACAACGCCTACAGCCAGGTCTATGACCAACTGCAACTGTCGAAGGCGAAAGTGCAGGAGCGCACGCCTGCTTTCACCGTCGTGCAGTCGGCCTCCGTACCCATCAAGCACAGCAATAAGTCCAAAATCTCTGTCCTGCTGACCTTTATGTTTCTGGGAGCGTTCTGCAGACTGTTGGTGCTGCTGGTCTCACGGCGCAAGGAAATCTTCCGTATAGTGACTGCCGACGCCAAATGAAGTAGGACCAGATGACGGAGCCGAGAGGATATACTTGGAGCGCCGGCGCAGAATGCGCCAGACACTGGAAATGGTTTGCAGCCGCAGCCGCAGGTGCACTGCTGTTGGCCATTGCCATCTCGGCCAGTCTCCCCAAGGAATACTCCGCTCAGGTGAAGATCTCCGACGAAAGGAAGGAGACCGACATCTTGATAGGCCTGAACAATTTCGCGGCATGGGCGCGCGGCACCATCAATGAGCGCAAGGGATACCGCATGCCGGAGGTCTATGCGATGACCGTCACCACCAAGGAATTCGCGGAGGAGATGGCCAAGGTCAAGGTGGAGGGTTTTCACACGGACTACTACCACTACATCCTCAAGCACCACAAGTCGCCCTGGTGGGACAAACTGCTGCACATCGGTGATGATCCGGTGGATGAGCACGACCGTGTCATTGACATCATCCAGCAGAACATCCGTTCGGAGGCCTCTTCCGTCTATAACACGACACTGTTGCAGGTGACAGACCAGGATCCGGTGGTGGCGGCCATGATGGTTGACACCATCCGTGTGCGGCTCGAACAGAAGTTGAAGAGACATTACTACACGAGGGCGTTCCGCGACTTGATCCAGGCGAGGGAGAAAACGGCGATGGCGGAGACCCGCTACCGGAAAGCGCAGAAGGACTATATTGACTTCGCCGACAGCAACCAGGAACTGACCTCGCCGGCGGCCACCAGTCAGGAGAATCACCTGTTTACGGAATACGAGACGGCATTTGATGCGTACAACAAGGAGTGTGAGCAACTGCGCCGTGCCCAGGCGTTGCTGGACAAGCAGCCTTCGACATTTGCCGTCCTGAAAAACGCGACAGTTCCCCTGCGGCCTTCACGTCCGGCTACGGTGGGATATGTCCTGTCGTTTGTCTTCATCGCCCTGACGTTTACGGCGTGGATCGTGCTGGGTAGGAGGAAATACAGGGAATACAAGTCATTGGAAACGAGAGACAACGGATGGAAATAGCAATTATCATCATCATGAGCGTGATGCTCGTCGCCTTCCTTGCACTCAAGGTGGGTGACGTGTTCGCTCCATGGACCATCACCACGACGATATGGCTCGCCATCCTCGTGATGTTTCAGTTCCAGGGCAAGTTGCTCTATCCCCTGGGCAGCCAGTTCTATGGTTGTCTCATGCTGTGGGTGCCCATCTTCTGCCTCTCTTCCCTTGTGACCTATTTTGTCATGCCCGACAATGGCGACCCGCATGAGCGGTCAGCCTCCGTGCCGCAGTTCAACCATACGGTGTTCACGGTGCTCTATGTCATCTCCATGGTCATCACCCCGCTTTATCTCTATGAGATCATGAAGACGGTGATGATGTTCGACACGGCCGATATGCTCTACAACCTCCGTATCCTGGCCGTGCATGGTGACGAGAAATATGGTTTCCTCAATTATTCCTACGTGCTCAACCAGGTGCTGCTGGTGGTAGCCCTGTGGCAATATCCCAAGGTGCCGATGTGGCAGTTGGCGACCATTATCATCGCCAGTCTGATGAGCGCTTTCGCCATCATGGAGAAGGGCATGGTGTTCTTCCTGTTCTCCGGGGTGCTGTTCACGCTGTATGAGAAGCGGGTGATCCGCATGAGGTCGATCATCATGTCGGCCGTCTCGGTGGTGGTCTTGTTCTTCCTCATCAACGTGGCCCGTGATTACCGTGAGGATGCCAATCCCGACGACGCCATGTCGTTTCTCGACTTCTTCGGCATCTACGTCCTGTCGCCTTCTGTGGCCTTTGAGCGGGTCCATGAGGACCTCACGCCTCAGTTTGGCTCTCACACCTTTCACACGGTCTATTTGTTCCTCAACCGTTTCGGAGGACAATATGAGGTGAAGGCCGCCCTGCAGGAATTTGTGTGGGTGCCTCTCCCCACCAACGTCTATACGGTGTTCCAGCCATTTTTTGAGGATTTCAAATACAAGGGCGTGGCGTTCTTCGCCATGTTCTACGGCCTGTTCTCCGGTTGGTGCTACCGCCTGATGCGCAATGGCAACGGGGTGGGCAAGTGCCTCTATGTCTATGTCGTCTATGTGCTGGCCTTGCAGTTCTTCCAGGAGAACGTGATGATCAGCATCGTGAACATCATCCAGTTCATCTTCTTCGTCACGCTGATCCAGCAGCAGGTGTTCAAAGTCGATTTCATCCCCCGAAAGTGAGTGGCCATGGCTAAAGTTTGTGTCCTTTTGTCCGCGTACAACGGTGAGCAGTTTATCGAAGAGCAGTTGGCGTCGCTGACGGCTCAGAAAGGGGTGGAAGTGGAGATTCTCGTCAGGGATGATGGTTCGACCGACACGACCCGCACCATTCTCGAACGATGGCAGCAGAAGGGTGCGCTGAGTTGGTACGGGGGTGAGAACCTGGGCTGGGCGATGAGTTTCATCCATCTGCTCTGCCATGCGCCCGAGTCCGACTACTATGCCTTCTGCGACCACGATGATATCTGGTTGCCGGAGAAATTGGAGGAGGCGGTCAAGATGCTGGAGAGGATGTCTGGCGACAAAAAACTGTATTTCTCCAACCTCAATTATTACAAGGACGGGAAAGACGAGGGACTGGTCAAACCCGCCGTTCTCCACTACAATATCCGCACGGCCCTGGTGAAGTGCATCACCCTGGGCTGTACGATGGTCATGAACCGTGGTCTGCAGCAGAGCATCTCGCAACATCCGCCGAAGTCGGTCTGTGCCCATGATTTCTGGGTCTATCAGGTGGCCTTGGCTGTGGGAAATGTCTGTTATGACCCCAGGTCGTTCATCCTTTACCGTCAGCATGCCCACAACCAGATCGGACAGACCCGTTCGTGGTGTGAGATCTGGAGAAGCCGTCTCAAAAGACTGAAGGGGCTGCGCCACCAGCACGACAGGGAGGAGTTGGCCACACAACTCCTGGAATGCCATGGCACCGAAATGGATGAGGAGACGAGGGCTGCCGTGAGAAAAGTGGCCGACTACAGGCGAAGTCTGAAAAACCGTCTGTCGCTCTTCGCCGACCGGCGCTACACGATGGGCCGGCGCTCCAATGACGTCTGGCTCAGGCTGCGGATTTTATTTGGTAAACTCTAAAATCATCTCTCTTTGGCAAATTCTCGCACTATAGCAAATTCTCACTTTAGCAACCCCTCTCACATTAGCAAATAATCTCACCTATGATGTGCAAAATACTGCTTATACTGGTCCTGCTGCTCTATCTGAAATGGATTCTGATGCTCATTTTCTTCCCGTTTCAGGCTATCTGCGGACAACTCATGCGCAGGAACTGGAGCCTGAAGAAGATAGCTGTCTTCTGTGCCCCGTATCTCGCTTGGGAATGGCTGCTCAGATGGGGCTGGCAACGGTATATGCTCTATCAGGTGTCGACATTGCCCTCCTGCCATCTGAGGAAGTTCATTTACAAGGCTTTGGGCGCCTCTGTCGGTCCCAAAGTGGTCTTCCATTTCCGGACGGAGATCCGCTATCCCCATTGCCTCACCGTGGGACGGGGCACCATTATCGGTGACAATGCTTTGCTGGATGCCCGGCGTGGACTGACCTTGGGCAATCATGTCAATATCTCGTCCAACGTGTCAATCTATACCGAACAGCATGACCACCGTGACCCCGACTTCAGATGCACGAATCCTGAGACCAAGGCTGTGAGCGTCGGCGACAGGGTCTGGCTGGGGAGCAACGTCGTGGTGCTTCCGGGAGTCACGATAGGAGAGGGTGCTGTGTGCTGTGCGGGATGCGTTGTGACCAAGGATGTGCCACCTTATGCCATCGTGGCGGGAATACCTGCCCGGCAGGTGGCGGAGCGTCCGAAAAACCTGCGATACGAGTTCGACGGCAAGACCTACCGGCTCTATTGATTTCGGCTTAAGTAGTAAGGAGTGTAGTCCCCCTCACCCATCCTCTCCCTCAAGGGAGAGGGGCTGCTTCCTTTTTGAAATCAGTCCTTCCCTCTTTGGGAGACACTGCAAACTTATCCCTCTCCCTTTGGGAGAAACAACAAACTTATCCCTCTCCCTTTGGGAGACACTGCAAACTTATCCCTCTCCCTTTGGGAGAGGCTAGGTGAGGGAATTATCTCAAATTGTAGTTTATCCCCCTCTCCCATCCTCTCCCTCAAGGGAGAGGGGCTGTTTCCTTTTGGGCAGCTTCCTTTTTATCTCTCTCACGCTCTGGATAGAAAATAAAGCTCATTTTTATATTTTCTCTCCTCTCGCTTAATCGAACTATTGTCCAAACTCCTAATCTCCTAAACTCCTAAACTCCCAAAACATCCAAACTCCTAAACTCCCCAAAATCCTAAACTCCCCAAAATCCAAACATCCAAAACTCTCAAAAGTTGAGCAAATGCTTGAGTCATTCAAAAGTCTTCTGACCTTTACGGCGGATGCCGGCATTGACCAGTTCGTTGAGGATCGTGAACAGGATGATGTCGACAACGAGTGTGTTGGTCAGGTCTATGCCCAGACCGAAAGTCATCAGAATGTTCAGTCCGGCGAATCCGAGGGCGGTGGAAAGAATGGCCGCCAATGCCTTGTGCTGGCTGAGTCCCATGCGCATCAGCTTGTGGTGGATGTGGTTTTTGTCGGCCTTGAAGAGCGGACGGCGGTTGCGGATGCGTTGAAGCACCACTCTGACCACGTCAAACATCGGAACGATGAGCATCGTGATGGAGAGGATCAGTCCGTCTTTGTGGTAGCTCATCACATTGGGGTTGTTCATGGCGAATTTCACGAAGAGGAAACCCAGAATGAAACCCAGGGTGAGACTGCCTGAGTCGCCCATGAAGATTTTGCGGTTCTTGGCCGGATCACCACAGATGTTGAAATAGAGATAGGGAATCAGCACGCCCATCAGACCGGAAATGAGGATGGAGTAGGTGAACAGTCCTTCACGCAGGAAGCACACGAGAAATCCACCGAGAGCTAAGAAGGCCAGGCCGCCTGCAAGTCCGTCAATACCGTCGATGAGGTTGATGGCGTTGTCAATGAAAACGATGAGAAACACCGTCAGCAGTGTGCCTGCCCAGAAAGGTATCTCATGGATGCCCAGGAAACCGTAGAGGTCGTTGATGTAGAGTCCTGACAGGGGCAGCAGCGTGGCTGCGAGGATCTGCACGGCAAACTTCGATTTGGCCCCCAGTCCGATGATGTCGTCAATCAGTCCGACACCGTAGATGAGGATCAGACTGATGAAGAAGGTGCAGGTCCACAGGCTGATGGCCACATGCTCCTTGCCGGTGAGGTTGTCCATCACCACAAGGGCGATGAGAAAAGCCAGCAGCATGCTGGGCATAAAGCTGATGCCGCCCAGACGTGGAATGGCGTTTTTGTGCACCTTCCTCGCATTGGGGATATCGTATAGGTTCTTCTGCTTGCAGAAATTCATGATCTGGGGGATCATGAAGAATCCGCAGAGCGCACTCACGAAGAAGGCTACGACAATAAACAGGATATAAGGCATCATCTACAATCAATTATTCCGTGGTGTGTCGGCCACTTTTATATAATAACTCCTCTTCCGCCTGTTTTATTGTTTGAATGTTCAGGATTTTGATTTCCAGAGACCTATTTTTTTGCCAATTGCAAAAACTATTGTCTCCAGATGCCTTGTGCGGTGCCCCGCATGATCTTATAATATTGGATCATGTTGACGACGAGTCCGGGGAGGTTGACGATGATCATGGCAAGTACGATGCTTTCAATCCGTGGACTCACGGTCTTCACAGCCAACCAAGTGAGGGGGATGAACAAAATGGCCGCTCCCACGGTGAAAAACAGTTGCAGATTGAGTGCTCCCATGCCGTTGAGGAAATAGGCATAGCTCATGCTGGCAAGGATCTCCAGCATGTAGATGGCCATGAGGATGCTCAATGTGAGGGGTATCTGTACCTCGCTGCCCACCCAGATGCGGTAGGCCGGTGCGGAAACGGCTGTCATGAGGGCCAGCAGGAGAAACACACCAATCATGATCTTGTCCATGCTGCGGCGCGACCTGCGTATCCAGTCTTTGTCGCCGCGCTCCCAGGCATCGGTGGTGGCGGTCCAGTAGGGGGCGCTGACGATGGTGAAGAGCATCATCACCGTACTGAAATAGCGATAAGCTATTTGGTAAGGTGTTACCATCGATGGGTCGAAAAGCTTGGAAATCAGGATGTTGGAGGACATAAAGAGCAATATGCTCGCAATCTGCAACACGAAGAATTTCACGCCGATGGTGAACAATCCCCCTACGGCCTGTCGGTTGAAAAAACTCCATGATGGACGCAGTTCGGGATGCAGCCGGTAGAAGGTGTAGGGGTAGGAGAGGAGATAGGCCACCAGCGGTGCGGCGGTGTTGACGATGGCGACATGCATCAGCGAACGGCTTCCGGCAAGATAGACGGCGTAGGTGCCGACGAGGGCGAGGGTGTGGCCGAGGGTGACGAGCAGGTTATTGACCGCCGGCAACTGGAGTCCGAGATAGACGTTGCCAATGAACTTGAAGATGAACGTGGAGGAGACAAAAATGATGGACACGATGACGACGGCCTCAAGGTCGGGAATGAGGCCTCGGTCAACATTGAGAAAGCCATAGAGATCGGCGAAATGCGCGATGGCGATGGCCATTGCCATCACGGGGAGGATGATCACCCCGAGCATGACGAAGGTGGAGGTGACGGCCTCACGTGCCTGTCGGGTCTCTCCGTGGGCGAGATGGGCCGCGAGTTTGTTGCGCAGACCGTTGCCCAGACCGATGTCGAGGTTGTCGATCCAGATGAGCATCGAACTGATGGTGAGCCACAGTCCGTTTTTGTAGTCGCCGAGGCAATGCAGCGTGACAGGCACCAACAAAAGGGTGACCAATCCTGACCACCCTTTAATGAGGAAAGACACCAGGATGTTTTTCCTCATCAATGCTGTACGACTGTCTGTGACCATTATTTTAATACTCCCTTCAAATGAGACGCCCCAATGTGACGTCTCTACTTTTGTTCTGGCATTTCGTATCTATCCCTCTCCCTGAGGGATTCTCAGCAAATCTATCCCTCTCCCTGAGGGAGAGGTTAGGTGAGGGGCAAATGAGACGCCCCAATGTGACGTCTCTACTTTTGTTCTGACATTTCGTATCTATCCCTCTCCCTGACGGATACTCCCTTCAAATCTATCCCTCTCCTTTTGGGATACCACTTAAAAAATATCCCTCTCCCTTTGGGAGAGGTTAGGTGAGGGGCAAATTTTCATCTTTCATCTTCTTTTCCCAACCATCCCGCACCCTTCCTTGTCGTAAGGAAGGGCTTCGACCCTCCCCCCGTCCCCCGCCCTCTCCAGGGCGGGGGCTCAACCGCTCCTCCTCGTCGCTCGTTCACTAAGGTATGCTCGACCCATCAAAGGGTCGGCATCGTGTTTACGCAACAGAGTTGCGATTATTTTTCGGGCTTCGCCCGTCGCTGACATTCATCAGGCAAAGCCCGATAATCTTCAATTTTCAATCGGCGTAGCCGAAATCAATCTTCAATCGGCCGAAGACCTTCGGCTTTCGCCGAACTCGATCTTCAATCGGCGCAGCCGAATTCAATCTTCAATTTTCAATATTCAATATTCAATCGGCGTAGCCGAACTCAATCTTCAATCGGCCAAAGGTCTTCGGCCTTGGCCGCTTATTTCACAATATTCGCAATCGTGGCTATGATGGCTGCGAACGAACCTACTGAAGTGGCGATGCTCAGCGTCTCCTGGATAGAGGTCTTGCTGATGGGTTTCGAGGGCACCACAATCTCACAACCGGGCTGGGGCTTGGCGCCATGGTTGACCTTGGCCACCTTGCCGCTCATGTAGATGATGTAGGCCTGGCGCTTGCGAGCCTTCGTACCATAGCCGCCGGCCTGGTCGATGTAGTAGCTGGCTTTGCGGCCGGCCTCATAGGCCACGGAGTTGGGGTGCATCACCTCACCACTGATCTTCACGGTACCAGTGTATTGAGGCACGATGATGCGGTCGCCCTCACGCAATACGATGTCCTCGTCACCGCCGGGGTTGCCCATGGCCAGGTCGAGGGAGATACCAACGGGGTAGGTCTCGCCAATCTCATATTTCTGCAACTGCTGACTTTGGTTGATGTTGGCCAGGTTGGAGTTGCCGCTCTTGGCTATCTGTTCAAGCATGTTGGTCTCTGCCTGTTCGCGGGCTTTCTTGAGAGCCTCTATGGCGTTGAGCCGCTCCTCCTGGGTGTAGCGGCGCTCCAGACGGGCACCCTTCACATAGGCACGGTCGTTGACACCGCCGGCGGCTTTCACGAGATCGCTTAGACGCATGTTCTTCGAAGCGATGGTATAGGTGCCGGCAAACATCACCTCTCCTTCTATCATCACGTTCTGCAACTTGTTGCTGCCTGGGCTCTTGCGCACATACACCTCATCGAAGGGCATGAGCGTGAAACCAGGCTCACCCTCGATCACAAAACCGTCTTTGAGCTGGAAACTATAGGTGTGGCTGAGCAGCGAGTCGGTGGTCAGCGCACTGGGGTTGTTGATGCGCCTCGAGACATCGACCTTCATGGTCGAGGCGGTCTCGGTGAGTCCTCCGGCTTGCAGGATGAAGTCCTCGATGGTCTCATTGGAGGCGTAGCGATAGACACCGGGGAAGTGCACCTCGCCGTGGATGGTGATGGTCTGCTCCTCCATCAGGTCCTGCCGGGTGGGGATGAACAGCACATCGTTGGGCTGCAGGTCGATGTCGGCCTTTGTGCCGTCGAGGATACCGTCGATGTCGAGGCGGAGCACCTCCAGGGTGCGGTCTTTCTTCATGCGGTGCATCACGGCATGGGCGGTGAAGGCCTCCTCACGCAGTCCCTCTGCATGCTCGATGAGGGTGCGCACGCTGTTGATCTCCCCACCCACCTGATACATGCCGGGGCGGAAGACGGCACCCTTGATCTCAGCCATGTTGCTGTAGCGGTCGATGATGGAATCGACGGTGATGGAGTCGCCGTCGGCCATGATGAAGGAGGGCATATCAAACTCATCGACGTTATAGACCGTCTTCTCGCGGCCTGACTTGCGGATGACACGCACCGACTTCTTGTAGGCGTCGCCCGTGAAACCGCCGGCGTATTTGAGCAGGGCGGAGAGACTCTCGTTGCGCTTCATCTCATAGTACATGGGGCGCTTCACTTTGCCGTCGATATACACGAGGCAGTCGTAGGGGCCGACCATGATCATGTCGTTGTCCTGCAAGCGCACGTTGCCGGTCATGCGGCCGTTCTGCAGGTAGTCGTAGATATCGACGACCGAGAGCAACTGGCTGTTGCGATAGACGCGGATGTTGCGGAGCGTGCCCAGGTCCGTGACGCCTCCGGCCATGTAGAGGGCATGGAAGACGCTGGCGAAGGCAGAGAGGGTGAAGGTGCCGGGGGTCTTGACGTCACCCACCACGTTGACCATGATAGAACGGGTCTCGCCGACGGTCAGACGGAGTTTGGAACTCTGGTAACGGGCGCCGAGCTTCTGGCGGATGGTGGCGTTGGCTTGGCTGACGGTCATGCCTGCCACATATACCGGTCCGTAACCTTCGATCACCACGCGTCCGTCGGGCGACACGGTGCTCTCGATGGTTTTCTGCGAGGCTCCGTAGATGTCGATATAGACGGCATCACCGGGACCGAGACGGTAGTTCTCAGGCGTGGCGATGTTCATATTGGGCTCGAAGGTGAGGTCTTTGTTGTTGAAGAGGTCGTGGCCGTAGATCTTCTTTTTCTGTTTCTTCAACCGCTCGACGAGGTTTTCATACATTGTGATGGTATCGGCCGGCAACCACTCGTTCAACTCATCCTGAAACTCAAGGTAGTCCTCGTCCTCGTCGTCGAAGGTGCGGCGAGTCACCTCGTCGCTCTTGATTCTCATGCCGGAGTTGTAGCGGTTCATGTCTTCGGAGTAGTCCTTGATGCGGTCGTCATATTGGGCGTCGAGCATCTGGCTCTTTTTGTTGCGTGTACGGTCGCCAGTGCCCTCCGTGCTGTTGCTCACGGCACCGAGACCCTGTTCTTTCGACAGCCGCTCATACTTTTTCCTCACGCGGCGGATCTGGTTGATATCCACGCCGCGCTGCATCAACTGCACTACAATCTGCTGTTGCGAAGTACCTTCCTCATGCTCCTTGAGAATGAACTTGAACACCTGTTCGTCGGTCATCGACGACTGTGCCGCAGCCATGATAGGCATCAGCACCGCCACCAACAGCAATAGCAAGTATTTCCTCGTCATCATTATACCTTATTTATATATTTATTTTATTCAATCCATGTCCCTCTCCTTATTCAATCCATATCCCTCTCCCTCTGGGAGAGGCTAGGTGAGGGCTCCATTTCTCAAAACTTCTTCCCACTCAGCATCCCATATACCGTGCTCAGGATAATTTTCATGTCCAAGCCCAGCGAACGGTTCTCCAGATACCTCAGATCCATGTTGAGACGCTTCAGCATCTTCTCCATCGTGTCGGTATAGCCATTGTAGAGTGTGGCCTCAGAGGTCAGTCCCGGCCGCATCTGGTAAATCAGCATATAGTCGTGGGTATGCTGCATGATCTGGTCGATGTAGTATTTGCGCTCGGGGCGCGGACCCACTAATGACATGTCGCCGATGAGCACGTTCCACAACTGCGGCAACTCGTCGAGATGGTGCTCGCGGAGGAAACGCTCAAATCGGGTGGATTTCACACTGTCGCTCTTCGCAATCAACTGCGGTCCCTCGTCCTCCACCACGGTGCTCAACGTGCGGAACTTATAGATGGTGAAGGGCTTGCCGCCGTATCCGATACGCTTCTGGGAGAAGAAAACAGGCCCGTTTTTCTGGAATATCAGCACCACGGCGATGATGAGAAATAGGGGTGAGAGGATCACAATGCCAAAAAGGGCACAGACAAAGTCTGTCACCCGCTTCACACAGCGCTGCCATGGTCGCATCGCATCGTGATTGTAAGTCAGGCACACCGCCTGCTCGTCGTAAATTCTGGCCAAAATCTTGTTTTGTTCCTGTATAGGTAGTGATTCATGGACTCTATTACATATTATATAACCGCTATTCTCCGATTTTATTGCATCGGCATGACGTCAAAGCGTCACTTTGGTGAATAAATACCCTTTTTTTGCAAATATGAGCCGATACACAGACATGACTCAAAGCGTCATCCCATGGACGACCCGATATGGCCAGCCCCTCCTTTTTGGCTAGTCATCAATGACATTGCTTTTGTCCTAAGCAGAAATGCATTGTGGCTGAAATGGCTCGATTGTATCAAATGATAACGTTTTCGTATTAAATTCTAGTTTTTTTTCAAAAATTACTTGTAAGATTGCAAATAATTCATTAACTTTGCCGCGATTTGAAGTATAGTGAAAAATAGTAGCTGTATGGTTTACATTTCGGGTCTCAAACACCTGAGTAATAGTTAAATCATTGATTATAAAATAGTTATCGATTCGAACATCTGACATCATAAATATAAAATTAACAAAAAGGAGTTTTAAACAAATAGAAAGAAGAAAAGATTTAAATTCAAAACCGGGTTGCGGAAGGCAATTCAGAATTGTCTAAACGCTTGATTAGCATTGAACTCACGGCAGGTCTTAAAGCGTAAATCTTTACCACCAGACTTCGTCAAAATCTCTCAAACAGAACACAGCATGAAGCCATTGAATATGGTAAAAAGCTTGCCAACCATTCAGTTAAAATTACTGCATGTTGGCGGCCAACATGCGAGAAAACGCCGAAAGGCTGCCGTTCTGCGGAAATGATCAATCAATTATTAAATCAATAACTATAGTTAAATCAAAACAATGATGAAAAAACTATTTACATCAATCCTGATGCTGAGCGTGGCTCTCTGCAGCTGGGGTGTCTCTGTCAAAAGTTTTACTGGCGGAGTTCTTACCCTTGAATCTAATGGTGTCAGCTTCAGCAATTTCGTCGGTTCTCAAGACGATCTTTCGAATTCAACTTGGAAAGGCAACGTGACTAGGCTCGTACTTATTGGGGATGACTTCACTAATGCTGACTTCGATGATTCAAAAGGTGGCAAGATGACTAATTTTATCAAAGCTTGCGCTGGTGACGGAAAAAAGCTTTACCTTGATCTCGAAGGATGTACAGGAGTCATATCCAATGTTAAGTATACCGGCGAAGGAACAGAAGACTATACGAGTAAGCATTTCGAATATGACTATTCGGTTCAGAAAACTGTAAATGTTTCTCAACAGACAGTTTATGTGACAACATGGAACGGTAACGATTATACTGTACCTGATCATGCCCAATTCAATTGGACACCTAACGGTGATGGCACATATAATTGGACTGGTTATATAGATGGTCCTGGTAATAATACTTATACAGTTCGTATAGAAACTGCCTGGGGTTACAATGACAATGGGAATTTTGCTATAGTACCTGACGAATCTGTTAACACTTCTAACCAAACAGCCACAATAGACCTAGTATTTCCAGCTTTCACTCTTGGAGTTAATGACGGAGGATGTAAGGGTAGCCTTTCTGGAATCACATTCCCGAATCACTCATATTTTACAGCTATTCCTGATAATCTCTGTTACGATAGTAAATGTGATCTTCAAAATGTCGTTTTATCCTTTGAAGAAGGAAATAACGGCAAAACAGATTATATCGAGTGGATAGGAAAGAACGCCTTCCGTTTTGATCCAGCGTATACCATTGAAACAGAGGTAATTAATGGAGTTCAGGTTGAGAAACCAGAAACCTTCCAAGCCACCAAAGCGTCTCATTTAGCCAACGTTACACTTCCTAAATCTCTTAAGGTGATTGGCGTGGATGCTTTCTACGGCTGTACAGCATTTACAAGCGTTGATTTGAGCAGACCTACCGCTCTCGTCAGAGTGGACGCAGCTGCATTCAACATGGTTCGTGAAGAATTGAACGAACTTAGTTCTGTTACCTTGCCAGGAACAGTAGAAAAAGCGAACACATCTCTTAGATTCTTCGCCAACCAGGTATTCTCTTCATCACACATTACCAGGCTTGATTTCACTTACTGTGAGGGTATCAAACATTTCGCTTATGATGGTGCTGATTCGATGGGTGAAAAAACTTATAATCCTGATGGAGCAGGCTTCAGCAGCACTGCCACATTCGCATGGTATGCAGATCTTGAAACTCTGATTCTACCCCCGAATCTTCTATTTGTTACTGGAGGAAATAGTGATGATACTAGCTTTTCATCTAATTGCAAAAACCTGACGACAGTCATTTTCACGGGAAAAGCAAATTATGATGAATGTGAACTTACAAACGAATTGACGATAGGTGCATACGCATTCCAAAATAGGCACAACCTCGCCTCTGTGACACTTTCCAACAATGTGGTAGAAATCGGAACATACGCATTTTCTGAGACGGCTTTGGAATCCATTTCTATTCCGGCATCCGTAGAGGAGATTGGCACACATGCTTTCGACAATGTAAAAACCTTGAAAACCGTCATCTTCGAAGATTTGGATGACAAATATAAGGATGGTGAGTATGTAGAATATGAAGAGGGTGAAAATCCTGCTAACCTCACTTCTTGCCGTACGAAGCGGACACATCTCAACTTAGAAACTTTTGTCCAAAGTGATAAGATCAACGATGTCTACATCAACAGTCCTGCTAAGTTGCTGTGCGCTAACAAAGCATTTGACCTTGAGAGCACTCACGGACATAGTGATCCTAAAGCAAATATCGCCACTCTTCACTTCCCCGAGGGACAGGCAGATTATTACACCAACACTAGCCATTACCTCACTGACAAAATCGCTTCTGATCCCGGCTTGTTCCAGAAATGGTTGTCAGATCATTTGGAAGTGGCCCAAAACCATGCTGCAGGCTTCGGCTGGCATGAGTTTGTGAATGCCGGACCTACAACACCAACCAAAACAGATGAGGATGGCAATCCTGTGGGTGAGCCGGAGATAATTCTCCGCACGTTCAGTGACTACAACAATGCTTACATCGTACCTGACGGTATGAGGGCATATGTCGTGAACGATGTCATTGAGAAGACAGTTAAGAATAGCGACAATGAGGACGTTACCTACTATGAGGCCAACCTGTACCGAATCCGCGTTATTCCGAAGCAGACTGGTGTAATT
The DNA here is from genome assembly GCA_902776475.1 of uncultured Prevotellaceae bacterium. GTDB lineage: Bacteria > Bacteroidota > Bacteroidia > Bacteroidales > Bacteroidaceae > Prevotella. Next base: position 137,510 of record CACYQD010000014.1, read on the forward strand.
CTTTATGGGCACCCCAATGGCAAGGACCAGTTTGACAAGCCGGCGCTCGTAATGACAACAGCTCATTTCGCACAGGTGAATGACTTGCTTGACAGTCCTGAAGGAATCAATGCTGGCGAGTATGAGACTGTGACAGTTGATGGAAAAACCAAATACAAAGTCACAAAAGAACAGGGTTTGCCTCTCTGCCGCGCCAATTGGTTCAATGTAGATGGTACTCCGAAGAATTATGTCAAGAACTTACTTGAGCCGACTTCCTCGGAGACTGGTGGCAAATACCTGAAGCCCTTCGAAAATGTGGATGACGAACCCACTGTGGTCAACAACAAGAAAGAGGTTACTTTCCGCAACTTTGGTCTGGGCCGTTACAACAAAACCAAGAATCTGTCAAAAAATTATAAACTTACTGACGATGACTTGAATCAAAATGGTAACTATGAGGGCTTCTTCCGTCTGATTGCCGGTCAGTATCCAACGGGTAAAGCATACCTGCATCTGGCTGCAACTGAGTATGCAGATGAGGACGGTGCTGAGGTGCTCGTTAATAAAGATGAAACAACCAGTGAAACCCACGTTGTGGCTGTTCCATACTATTACGAGTCGAAAATAGGTGATCAATCTTCGAATAATTACTATGATGCCAGATCCGCAGACAATGCCATTTACAATACAAAAGGCTGGTGGAATGCTACAAATGGCTTTGATTGGGATGTGGCCTCAGAAAACTACAGGGGTAAAGGCCCTCGTCTGAACTGGGGTGTCAGACCCGTAAAGTTCATTTCTAATCCTAGGCTTGCCCCCAAGTTCTATGGTGAGATTGAGGAGGGAGCTGACGGCGTAGCCAAGCTTTACATCCCCGCCGCTGCTGATGACGGAACCATCTACAACCTGCAGGGCGTCAAGGTCACCAACCCCACTAAGGGCGTGTATGTGCGCAACGGCAAGAAAGTGGTTATTAAATAAAACAATATATAATCATCACATGAAAAAAATCTATTTAGCACCAGAGATTGAGGTTATAGTTACCGATATTCAATGCCAGATAATGGAAACCAAGTCCAATCCTGGCGAAATTGGGGGACCAGACGTAGATGCTAATGAAAGCAAGATGTTTGAGTCCGAATCAGATGATATCAATAACTCCAGCAACCTCTGGGAAGATTAACTCTTAGTATAAGGATCAGGCAAAGCCATCCTTACTATGTAATGACAGCCTGTAGGACGGATTACGACCTACAGGCTGTCTGACTTAGATTTAGCATGATAGAAATACACTCACACATGAAAAAGACCGTAATCGTGGCACTCTTTGGTCTGGCTTCACTTCATGTGCTGGCAGGCACTCCTTACTCTGTACTCTCAGGCTCCACGCTGACTTTCTATTGCGATGACGCTATGCAGGGGCGCAGTGGCACGAAATACGACCTGACTTATGTTGATGACATGCCCAAATGGTCGACAAAGGCTGCCACGGTGACCACAGTGCAGTTTGACCCGTCATTTGCTGAAGCCAGACCAGAAAACGGCGCTTGCTGGTTCTATGGCATGACTATCCTCACCTCTATTACGGGCATGGAACATCTTAACACCAGTGCAATGACACTTATGACCGGTATGTTCTGCAACTGCAAAAAGCTGCAGTCGGTCGATGTCTCACATTTCGACACGTCCAATGTGACCGACATGATGTCGATGTTTGAAGGCTGCAACGTACTCACTGCACTCAACTTGAGGAGTTTCGACACCCACAACGTGGACAATATGGGGCGGATGTTCAGCAATTGTTGGAATCTCGCTCAGTTGAACGTTGGCCATTTTGACACCTCCAAGGTCGTTCGCATGAACTCGATGTTCAACTGCTGTTTCCAGCTGACAACGATTGATGTCAGCGGCTGGGACGTGTCTAGCGTCGGCACGATGAATTCCATGTTCTACGACTGCATCAACCTTACCACCATTGATGTCAGTCATTGGCGCACTGACGCATTGGTCAACATCGGCTATGTCTTCAACGGCTGCGAGAAACTGCAAGTGATCGACGTGTCGGGTTGGGACGTGAGTCAGGTGAGCAACAGCCACTATGCCTTCAACGGCTGCACAAAAGTCAGGACGCTCAATGTCGGCGCATGGGATACGCACCTCTTCGACGACACCTCGTATATGTTCAACAACTGCAAAAGCCTTCAGACGCTCGACGTGTCGGGATGGGACATTTCTTCAGTCACAGCGATGGAATATATGTTCCACGGATGCGCCGCCCTGACGGCCCTTGATGTGTCAGGCTGGAAAACCATCGGTGTGACCACCATGCAGGAGATGTTCAGCGGTTGCTCTTCGCTTGCGGTGCTCGACGTGAGTCGTTTCGACACATCCACCGTCACTGTTATGGTATCGATGTTCAGTGGGTGTTCTTCGCTTACGGAGATTGACGTGTCGAATTGGGACGTTTCCCATGTCACCAGTTTGTCCTACGTCTTCAACGGCTGCAGTTCGCTCGCTGAAGTTGACGTGTCTGGCTGGGACACCTGGCGCATCACTAGTTTGATGTATATGTTTCACGGTTGCTGCTCGCTCAACTCACTTGACCTCAGCCGATGGAACATGTCGAAAATCACTTATAGCAACGACTTCCTTTCCGGTTGCACTGCCCTGCAGAGTCTGTCGATACCCTCCACAGCAACCACCCTCACTACCTCCGCCTGCTCTGGTGTCGGCACCGCTGAGAAACCCTGCTTGTTGGTGGTTCCCGAAGGTTTCGCCTTCCCCGAAGACGTTGACCCCTACGAGACTCCCTTCACTTGGTGCAGTGGCTATTTCACCCTCGGAATCACCGCCAAGATGGGTGATGTCAATGTCGACGGCAAGATCAATGTCTCTGACATCATGCTCACCGTCAACTACATCCTCGGCGATGAGAGCAACACCAAGTTCCATAAAAAATACGCCGACATGAATGGCGATGATCAAATCACCGTCACCGACATCATGCGGATTGTAAACATTATCTTGAAGATTGAAAATTGAAAATCGTTTTCGGCCTTTGGCCGATTGAAGATTCAAAATTGAAGATTGAAAATTGATTTCGGCTGCGCCGATTGATAATTGAATATTATGCTTAGACACACATATTCTATATAGATGGAAGATGGATAACATCATGATAAAAGCAGGGACTCGTCCCTGCTTTTATCATTCCAAATTTTCTATTTCTTCTGGTGTCAAGCCTGTTGCTTGGGAGATAACGTTAATATCTACGCCCATCGCCTTCATTTTGCGAGCTATATCCTTCTTCTCTTCAGCTCTGCCTTGCTCCAGTCCTTTCTCCACTCCTTTCCGCTCGGCGGTGCTCATCACTCCGAAGAGATCACGATAGACTTTCACACTCTCCTCGTAATCGCGGCGCTCGTCATCTGTCAGGCGGGCAATCTCGGCTTGCTCGAGGAGCTTTTTAAAGCCGAAATCGGTGTAGGGGTTGATATATTTTCCCATGTTGAAAGCCTCCTTTCTTGCAATTGGATATTACTGCTATGCTGTGTCGAAAATGACTGGATTCAGCAAATTTCCTACAAATATAAGCATTTTACGATGACATTCCAAAAATTATTGCAATTTTTCATGGAATCCAATTCTGTAAATAAGCTGACTTCTCCCCCTCACCTGGCCTCTCCCAAAGGGAGAGGGATAATTGGGGAGGGCTCTCCCAGAGGGAGAGGGATAATTGGGGAAGGAATGTGGAGACGCCACATTGTGGCGTCTTATCATGTGGAATATGAGGTGAATGTTGGACATCACAATAAAAATGAATGATTTCATTTTGAATTGTCTCCGGCTTTTGTTATATTTGCAGTGACTCATCAAAAAAAGGATATTACCATCATGGGAACTTACATCAATATCGGGAACGAGGGATTTCAAAGAATCCGCAACAGCGAATATGTTGACAAATCAGGGCTGATACCCGTGGTCAACAAAACGCTTTTCACGGAGCAATGTTTCAGTTGTGTCTCCCGCTGCCGCCGTTTCGGCAAGTCGATGGCGGCTAAGATGCTGTGTGCCTATTACGACCGCTCCTGCGACTCCCGCAGTTTGTTTGCTGACCTGCAGGCCGCCCAAGATCCATCCTTTGAGAAGCACCTCAACAAATACCCCGTCATCTACCTCGACATGACCGCTTTCGTGACCCGTTTCCATGATGACAGTATTGTTGAGAAGATTGATGCGGAGTTGAGAGCCGATGTGCTCAGGTTGTATGCTGATGTTGAAGTCAGGCCCGACGATGACCTGATGGGTTGTCTGATCCGCATCACGGAGAAGACCGGCGACCGTTTCTTTTTCATCATCGACGAGTGGGACGCCATCTGCCGTGAGTTCAAGCAAGGCACATCGGCCATGGACCGCTATGTCAACTGGCTGCGCCGGATGTTCAAGGAGGTGAATGCGAGCCGTGTATTTGCCGGCGTCTATATGACAGGCATCCTGCCCATCAAGAAATACAAGACAGAGTCGGCACTCAACAATTTCATCGAGTACTCGATGGTGGAGCCTGGAGATATGGCTCAATTTTTCGGCTTCACAAAGGAAGAGGTGAGGACTTTGGCTGAGAAATATGGTATGGACTTCGACGAATTGGAGAAATGGTATGACGGGTATCAGATTGGCGATGAGCCATCGATGTTCAATCCCAACTCCGTGATGCAGGCTGTAAGTCGCCGACGTTGCAAAAGCTATTGGGGAAGAACGGGGGCCTTCGATGCCGTAACCGATTACATACAGATGAACTATGAGGGCTTAAAAGATGACATCATCCGCATGCTGGCAGGTGACCACAGTTCTGTTGACCCCACAGGCTTTCAGAACGACATGTCGGTCATCCACAGTCTCGACGATGTTCTGACAGTGCTTATCCATTTAGGATACTTGTCTTACGATTGGAAAGAAAGCGAGTGCTACATCCCCAACCGTGAGGTGGCAGGAGAGATGGTGAACGCTGTAAAAGCAAACAACTGGCAGCCCGTGGTGGAGGCCATACAACAGTCGAAACAACTTCTCCAGGCCACGCTCGACCGTGACGAGGAGGCCGTGGCACACCTCATCGATGCTGCGCACGATGAAAACACGAGCATTCTCAGCTACAACAACGAGAACTCGCTGGCCTGCGTACTGAGCCTCGCCTATTACTCCGCCCGGAATGACTACGTCATCCACCGTGAACTGCCTACGGGCAAAGGCTTCGCCGATCTGGTGTTTATCCCCCGCAAGAATGTTGATTCGCCCGCAATAGTGGTGGAACTGAAATACAACCGCGACGCTGACTCGGCCATCGCCCAGATCCACCGCCGCCAGTATCCCGACAAAGTGGCGCAGTATGCCGGCAACCTCCTGCTCGTGGGCATCAATTATGACCGTGAGCACAAGACCCACGATTGCCGGATAGAACAGTTGTGAGATGAGAAATGTATCAGTTCATTTTGAATTGTCTTAGGCTAAATAGCATCATAATAAAAGCAGGGATCTGTCCCTGCTTTTATTATTATTGGTGTCCGCTAAAACTTTTTGAACACTATACAAATTTAGGTCGAGCCCCTCGCTTGGAACTCGACCTTTTTTGTTACCTTTGTTTTTGCGACA
>CACYQD010000015.1 GCA_902776475.1 uncultured Prevotellaceae bacterium
CATCACACAGGTAATGAAGAACTGCAGACAGAGCAGCAATGTGCGCAGTTGGCGACCTTTAGGCGTGAGTCCGAAGGAACCTTTCAAGACAAGTGCAGGCTGGAAACCGGTAACATAGAAAGCCGGATAGACACCCGCCATCACACCTACTACGATAGAGGCCAGCCCAATGCCAAGTACCAGCCACAGATGGTCGTCCAAGGCGATGCTGCCTACGAAGAGTTCGCTGATGAAGGTCCATTGGGAAAGCAGATAACAAGTCACGACCGCCAGGAAGAATGCCAACAACGAAATACACACAGCCTCTCCGATGATGTTCAGACGTAGCGACGTCACGGAACTGCCCAGCACGCGTCGGGTATTGATGCTCTTGATGCGCATAGGACTCTCGGCCAGTGTGAAATTGAGAAAATTGATGGCAGCAATCATCAGGACCAGCAAACACGATAGTTGGAGAATCCAGTCCACAGCCTTGTTTCCTTTGTCGTGCCAAGGGTCAATACCAGAGAACCATGTCTCAGTGAGGGGTTGCAAGCGAAGATTCAAGTTTTCTTTTGCCTCGGCTACGTCCCATTGATCCTCCATTCCGTGTTCTTTATACAGTTGATGTATTTTTTCTACCAATGGGGCAAGGATGAGTTGCTTCACTTTGTCTGTATCCATCTGCTCTCTTAGCCGGAGATAACAGTTGTAATTGTAGTTCTGGAAGTTGCCCTCGTTTTCTTTTCCGAAATTGCCATAGACACAGTTCTCGACAATGCTGTTTTCAGGGAAATCTTCATAAACGCCACGCACCACTGCGCTGTCTTCATTATTATACATACATCGACCTGCCACCTGGACAGAGCCAAAATACCTCATGGCAACCGAAGCGGGGATGATCACTCCTGTCTGATCGTCATCCTCCCAACCAAGTTTGCCGTCAAGCAGACGGGGAGCCAGTGTAGTCAGCGCATCATTATTGACATCACACCCATTGAACGTAAACTCAGTACCGTCTTTCGTAAAGCGACTTTCGTCCTGCCAACACCGCAACAAGGCCATGCTCTCTACCTGAGGCAACTTGGCCAGTTCGTCGGCCAAGAAGCGATTTACGTTCGACTGCCACTTGCTATGGTCGAAAAGCGCTGGCACTTCCACTCGATACAACTGTTGGTAGTCGGTCAACCCTTTATTATAGGAGTGATTATAGGTTACTTGCGTCAAGAAGAGGTAGCAAGCGGAGAACGCTACTACCAATCCTATGAAGTTAAGCAACGTCGCCGTTTTGAAACGACGGGCCATGTAAAGCATGTTTCTAAATATTTGTCCTTGAATGCCTCGTAGCCGCTGGTGACGACGCGCTCGCCCGGCTCCAGGCCTTCGAGCACTTCGTAGTGCTGCGGATTCTGACGGCCGATGCGGATATTGCGGCGATAGGCTTTGCTGCCGCTCTTGTCGAGCACGAAGATCCATTGGCCTCCAGTGGTCTGGAAAAAGGTACCGCGAGGGATGAGAATGGCCTGCTCGGGCTGGCCCAACTCCAAATCAATGTAATAGGTCTGGCCTGTGCGGATGTTATCAGGGCGCTCGCCCCGGAAGACGAAGTCGCAACGGAACTTGCCCTCACGAACTTCGGGATAGACCTTGCGCACCTGCAGCTGGTACTGCTTGTCGCCTCGGGCGAAGGTGGCTGTCAGTCCCTGGCGCACGCGGTCGATATAATGCTCGTCTATCTGTGCCTGCACCTTATAGTCAGAGAGGTCGTTGATTTGCCCTATCATCTGTCCGGGCTGGATGCTCTGCCCCAACTCCACATCGAGCAGGCCCAATTCGCCAGTGGCATTGGCTCGCACCTCGAGTTTGCTCTTGCGCTGTCTCACCAACATGACATTCCGGCGCATATTCTGCAGGTTGTCCTCCATCTGGTCCATCTGGACGGTTCGATAGATGCTGTCTTGTTTCAGGCGACGGCCCACCAGGTTGCGTTTTCTGGCCGACAGTTGGTAGTCCTCTTCAGACTGCACGTATGCCTCGCGGTTGATCATCTTCGCATCATAGAGACGTTTATTCTGCTCAAAAGTACGCTGCTTGCGGTGCGTGTCCATATCGAGTTGCGCCTGTTCTGTCAGGTTGTTGAGCCTATCCTGCTGCATGGCCACCTGTGTGTTGCGCAGCAGGTTTTGTTTCTCTGCCAGTTCCGACTCCGCATTCAGGATTTGCAAGTCGAGATTGGAGTTGCTTAGGCGCACGATGACATCGCCTTTGTGCACCATGGTACCCTCCTCAACGACTTTCTCCATCACGATACCGCCCTCTTCCGGAGATATCTGCACCACCTGAATGGGCATCACCTGACCATTGGTGCGCACATAGTCCTTGAATTCCGCGCTCTTCACCTCGTTGATGGTCAATTCGTCCTGGTTCACCCTCAACGTCGAGGCATGATTGCCGAAAATCAACCATCCGAGTATCACCAACAGAAGGACACCGCCTGCCACGTATGGCCCGTGCTTCTTCAGCTGGAAACCCTTCTTTTTTTCGATTACTCTGTCCATATCGTCATTCCTTGATAGTATCTTACTAACTGTTCCTTCACCATGGCCATCAGTCGGCATTGCAGCAGCGTCGCCTTCGAATGCAACAGTTGCGCCGAGGTGGTATGCAGGTCGATGGCAGTGCTCAGGCCATCCTTATACTGATGATAAGTCAGTTGATAAGCCAGCGAGTCCGCCGCTACTTTTTTCACCATCTGTACCGTCTGTTTGAGATACCCCTGCCAGTCGAGCCATGCCTCACGGCAGAGCTTTTCCAATTCGGCATGTTTCAGTTGATAAGCCTCACATGCCAACAGATAATTGTTCTTCGCCTTGCGGATGTTGCTCACTATCTGCATGCGGTTGAAAATCGGTATGCTTAGTGTCACTCCCACATACTCGCCCATGTTGTTGCTGAACTGTTTTCCAAAGGACTGTGCATTCTGTGTATGCAAGGTTTTGTAATAAGTGGTGCTCAGGCCCGCGCTCAGTGAGAGAGTGGGGAAAAGGGAGGCACGGGCCTGGCTCCACTCATGCTTGGATGATTCTACTTGATACCGCGCTTGTTGCAAGGCAGGGTGCAATGGAGAGCAGAATGGCTGTATGGCATCCTGTCGGTGGGAGTAAGAAATTCCCAACTCATGAGTTGTGGATTGGGCTTCCTCGAAAGGAGAGATAACGGCGAGACTGTCCGTCAACGGATAGGCCATCTCTTTTTTCAGCTCCAGCAAGGCGCTGGCAAGGAGGTTCTGCTGACGGGTCACCTCATAGTCGGCCTCGGCATGCTGCGACTCCACCAATGCCACGTCGGCGGCACTCTTGCGCCCCACCTCCTCCAGCAGACGTGTCTGCCGCAACAGCAGTTCTGTTTCCTGCAGTTTCTCCTGAGCCATCATGACCATACCCTCATCATACACCACATTGACGAAGGCCTGCAGCACATTGAGTGCGGTCTGGTCCTGTTGTTGCCTCAACGCCTGATGCCCCATCAGCACACTAGCCTTGGCAGCCTTCAGCGCGTGCAAACGATTGAATCCATCAAACACCGGCAACGAAACCTGTGCGGAATAGCCATTATAAAAGGTGCTCACATCGGTATAGCCGTTGGTCTCTGGGTCAATCGCCCTTCCGAAGTTATACTGAGCACCGATGTTGGCATCCACAGCAGGAAGGAATCGGCCGGCAGCACTGGTTTTGGCCACCTTGTAGTTGTCGAGTTCCAATTCTGCCTGCTTCACCTCATGGTTGTGCTCCACGGCATACTGCATGCACTGCATGGCCGTCCAACGCGGCTGAGCCTCCGTCTGTGCAGCATAAAACACCAGTATGGCAAATATGATTTTTCTCATACCATTTTCTTTTTGTACACTGCAAAGATATAGTCCTTCTGAGAAACCCGCAATCCTTTTCGGACGGAGGAAAGTTGATTGTCTAAAAATTATACACCCCGACGTATGATTCTTTGACGGTTTATTTGTACTTTCGCACCCATGAAAAAGTATGGTACTATTTTAATCGTTGATGACAATGCCGCAGTGCTGACGGCCATGCGCTATCTGCTCGACTCCACGTTTGAGCAGATACTGACCACATCTCAGCCCAATGAGATTCTGAAGATGATGGCCCAACAGCCTGTAGACATGGTCTTGTTGGATATGAACTTCACCCTCGGAGTGAACAGCGGCAACGAGGGACTTCTGTGGCTGCGCACCATCCGCAAGCACCATCCCCAGACTCCTGTCGTGCTGTTGACCGCATACGCTGATGTCAGTCTGGCTGTAAAGGGACTGAAAAGCGGTGCCTCAGACTTCATTGCCAAGCCATGGGACAATGATGAGTTGGTGCGCAAACTGAGAGACGTGCTCGACATGCAAAATGAGATTGTCACCCTCGATGAGATGGAAGCGCAGCATATCCGGCGCGCCATTGACCACTGCCACGGCAACCTGAGCCGCGCTGCAGAGATGCTGGGCATCACACGGCAGACACTCTATAACAAGATGAAGAGACTATAAGATTGAAAATTGAAGATTGAAGATTGAAGATTGAAGATTGAAGATTGAAAATTGAAAATTGAAGATAATGATTGCAATCTATATCATAATAGGTATCATCATAATGGTATGTTTTGCATGGCTTGTGTATCACCAACGGAAGTTGCGGTTGCGTGCCCACCTCATGCAAGAGGCCATCCGCAACCACGACTTCACCTTCCGCCTTCCTCTCGATGGCCTTTTGCCGGGGGAACGTGCCATGCAACAAACACTGAACAAGTTAGGAGAAACCATTCGTCAGCAAGTGAACCAGAATGAAGTGGAATCATGGGAACGGCTTACCCGCGTGCTGACCCATGAGATAATGAATGCCACAGCCCCCATCACCAGCATCAGCCAATCCATGCTTGACCGTGACGATGTGAAAGGTTCTCCTCTTGAACCTGGCATTCAGGCTATCTTCGACACCAGCCGCCATCTGAACAACTTCGTGGTGAATTACCGCAAGATGTCGGAACTGGAGAAACCTGTATTGGCAGACGTTCCACTTCGTTCAATGCTTGATGATGTCTGTATAGCCTACCCAAAACTGACTTGGGAGGTTGACATGGCTACAGAAATGATCGTCCGTGCTGATGCAGGAATGTTACGGCAAGTGCTGATGAACCTGGCAAAAAACGCAGTGGAAGCAAAAGCGAAGAGAATAGTCATCCAACAGATAGAGGAGCCGTCGAATCATCAGCAATTCATGCTTTACATTGGTAATGACGGTCTGCCCATCCCAGCAGAGAACCGCCAATCGCTCTTTGTACCCTTCTTTACGACAAAGCGCAACGGCAGCGGAATTGGCCTTTCCCTGAGTCGTCGTATGATGATACAGCAAGGTGGTATGCTCGACCTTGCTGAAAAGCCATTGTCGGGATGTCATGCAGGTTTCATCCTTACCATTCTGATTTCGCAACATAATCAATAAGGTGATGATACAAATGACGCCTAAACAGATTTTCCATATCACCTCGATTAAATGGCCTCCAGAGATCTGAAAAAAGATGCCGCGATGGATGAGGATATCCTGTATGAACGGGGCAATCCCGAGATAGAGCAACTTCGATGCGAAGCTTCGAAGTACAACAGCAAAGCGCCGCGATCTTTCACAGACAGCGGCGCTTTTTTCCAAGAAAAATTACACTCTATTGATTATAAAGCCTAATACCTAAAACAATTGGAGAACATTATTGTATCATCTATATTTCACTGCAAATATAACACATTTCATCACTCGTTGAAAACCAAACCGCAACAAAAAAAGCCACGGAACGGTCATATTTCCTTTTTAGGCAAAAAGTATCTATCAATCGACAAAAACAAAGGACGACTTTCTCCAGATTAGCGTTTCGTCGAAGCACCTATCTATCTTTTCAGTGCAATATTGTAATTATAATAGCGCTTGTTGCCCGTGATATCCTCAACGACCCTGATGAAAGGAGGGAATTTCACCGACTCGTCGGAGGCTACGCCCTTGGTCTCGAGTATCTGCAAGCCTGGCATAGGATGGTCGAAGGTGTCAAGTTCGAAATACTGCCCTTTCCAGATGAAACTCTTACGAGTCTTCTGTATGGTCTGCCGGTATGGGTCGGCCTGTTGCAGAAGCGAGGTATAGAGATTGTTGCTGATCTGCCTTTCTGTCTGCACGCATTCCGTCTCCGAGATGGGCGTCTTCGTGGTATGCACATAGACGTACTTGCCTTGCCACCCCCTCTTTCTGAGCCTCACCTCACAACCTGGTTCAGCCACCAGATATGTCTGGGTGATCTTGCTGATGATGCTCTCTGGCAGTTCATCAGTCACCTCCACGATATATTTGCGCTCCTCCTCGATGGGCTGGGGCAGTCCGAGCACGAAGGAGATTTCCTTGATGACCCGATTGAGTTTCTTCTCAAAATCCTCATGGTTGTTGATCACCCTCAGATGCGAGTGACCTGTCCATGCGCCAATCACCTTCTTGTCAAGGAGGCGGGCTATTCTCAATCCCTCCTCATCCATCTTCTCATAACGCTGCGAATTGGTGCTCGTGGTGTAGAACTGCTCGGCTCCGTCGGCAGCGGAGACAAGATGGAGCACGGCATCGTAGCGATGGTCACGCAACTGGACCGTTGAGGTACCGAGCGACTTGGTGATGTCTTCCCACATCTCCGGTGTCATGTAGGCAGAAATGTCCATCGCACCCCTGTCGCAGACCAGGAGAGTGGGCTGGTCGCACTCCTGGGCCATTCTCAAAAACTTGTCCTCAAGGGAAAGCTGGATCTCAAGGGTGGCTTTCTCTCCTTGATAGAAGAGGCCCTTGTTGTCGGTGAGGTAGTCCATTCCGGCCTGACTGAAGAGCGTCGGCACTTCGGGGATGGTGAAGACCTTATAGCCAAGGCTGGAGAAATGCTCAATGATTTTCACGAGGGCAGTGGTCTTGCCAGCGCAAGGACCTCCCGTCAGTACGATTCTCTTGATGTCTGTATTCATGACTGAAAAAGTGTTGATTTCTATTTCAAGGTAAGCGGGTCGGCCTCAGCCAGTTTATCCAGCAACCGCAGGAAGACTCGCCAGATGTCACTGATAGTGCTGAGTTCCACCCGTTCGGAAGTAGAATGAGGCTCCACGATCCTGGGGCCGATACTTGCAATTTGTATGCCAGGGTAATGCTGCACGAAATAGCCTGCCTCGAGCACGAAGTGCATGGCCACGAGTCTGGGCCGCCATCCAAGTTCCTCGTCAAAGGCATCAGAAGTCATGCGCAGGAACGGTGAGTCCGGATTCTCCTGCCATGCCGGTGCTTTCATGACGGTGGAAGACACAGCCCCGGCCTCTTTCATCACCTGGGCAATCTCATCAGCCACGTTCTGCATTTCATCATCGATGAAACTGCGTGTATGCGTCGTGACAACGAGGTCGTCGCCATCGACGAAGATACGTCCCACATTGTTGGATGTCTCCACGGTGTCTTGCATCGTGTCACTCATCCGTATCACACCCTGGGGAATCTGTTCCAAGCATCTCATAAACTGATGGAACCTCTCCTCTGCCATCACCTTCTCACAGGGTTGTACCTTCTCGATATGGCATCTGACCTCCGGATCGGTCTCACCATACTCCTCCATCACCCATTGATTGAAGATGGTCTCCTGTTCACGGACGAACTCGGCCGCCTCACCCGAAGGAGCGGAGATGACCACTTCGGCGGAGGAAGCGATGGACGCATTGGCCTCACCTATATTAATATACGCCAGATCGATGTCATATTCGTTGTAGATGGCAGCCAGGACTGCCCATGCCATCATGACCGCGCTGGCCCTGTTTTTGTTGATATCGACACCTGAATGTCCGCCTTTTCCGCCGTCTATCCGGATACGGTACCACCGGCGCTTTCCCCCGGGAGCCTGCACCCATCCTGCCGGGAAGCGGTGCACCTGAAGTGTGGCACCCGCAGCACCCGTGGTGATCGTGTCATAGTCCTCGGAGTCGAGGTTGATGACTTTCCTTCCTTTGATGAAATCAGGCGACAAGGCTGCCGCTCCTGTCATGCCGTCCTCCTCATTGGTCGTCGTGATGACCTCGAGGGGACCATGCTTGACAGAGTCATCGGCCAGAACGGCAAGAGCCATCGAGAGACCGATGCCGTTGTCTGCTCCAAGCGAGGTGCCCCTCGCCTTCATCCACCCATGATCCTCATAAGCCGCCACGGGGTCCTGCAGCGGTTTTTCCATACCCACACAGACCATGTCCATGTGGTTGAGCACCACCACGGGTTCAGCATCCTCATATCCCGGCGTGGCCGGTTTGCTGATCACCACACAGTTCTGACCGTCCCGCCGCCAGGCGAGTCCGAGTTTTTGTGCATAGTCACAAAGGAAATCAGCAATCCGCTCCTCGTGGTGAGAAGGTCTTGGTATTTGGTTGATTTGCTTGAATATCTCCATGACAGCCGCAGGTGGAGAAGAAAAAGGCTTATGATTTCCCATGGCAAATGAATTAGATAGCTTGGTCTTTAAATGACTATGCAAAGATAATGCAAACAGACGGCAATTCAAAATAAAAGCCGATTTAATTTTCGTGGATGTAAAAAAGCCTTCTATATTTGTCTATTCCATGAGAAAAGTGTAATTTTGCACTCGAATTAAAAAAGAAGCATCATTCCACATGAATTCCCAGATAAAAGCACTGCTGCTGTTCATCATCACTTTTTCCGCCATCTTCTTCTATGCGAAGTCGCCCGTCGGTGTGACCTTCGCCAAGCAAATGCTGAAGAAGGTAGACCTGGATGGTCTCATGCCACAGTCCAAGGACACCACGTTGACGCTGTCGATTGTCGAGGAGAAAATAGAGCCCGACTCCACCGCGCAGCGCTTCCTGTTTGTGGGCGACTCCATGGTGGAACCACTGGCCTACAGGTTCTATGACTACTGCAAGGAAAGCGGCGACACCATGTATGCCGTGACCTGGTATGGCAGTACGACGATGGCCTGGAGCGGCGAGACCCTCGACTACTTCATCAAGCAGGCCCGTCCCACCTTCGTCATCTACTGCATGGGCAGCAACGAACTATACTCGAAAAACCTGAAGACCATCAATGAGAGCCTGCTCAAGATGAAGAAGAAAGCCGGCGACTGTCCGAGCATCTTCATCGGTCCTCCGAACACCAAGCCCGATGAGGGTCTCAACGCCGAGATTGCCAAGGTCTTCGGCAAGAAAGGCTATTTCGACTCCCGCAACATCGAGATGGAGCGCCGCAACGACCACCTCCACCCCACCATGATCGGTGCCCGCACATGGATGGACGAAGTGGCGCTGTGGATGTCAAGCGACAGCTGCCTCCATCCTGTGGTGCTCAACAAACCCGAAGGCAAGCCATCCATCCGCATCGAGCATATCGAGGTCATGAAAGTGAAAGACAAGGGGCGCAAACTGAGCAGTCCGAAATCATAAGCACCTGAGGATGCAGTTACACGACTACATATCCCATTTCCTGTCAGCCCCCGACAGCACATGGTCTTTCGTATCCATACCGTTTGCTGTGGCTTTCATGGTGTTCTTCGCCCTTTATATCGCGCTGCGCCATCATTCCAAGGCCATCACCCTGGGATATGTCATCGCCTTCAGCCTCTTGTTCGCCTACAAGGCCAACGGCGTGCTGATGCTGCTCCTGCCGCTCACCGTACTGCTGTCCTACTTCATGACCCGCCGGATGAATGCCGAGGAAGGCCAGCGCCGGTTGTGGTGGATGTGGGGCACGGTGGTGATGGAACTGGCTCCTCTTATCTACTACAAGTACACCAATTTCCTGCTTGACATCATCCGCGACATCACCCAGAGCAATTTCTCTCCGCTGTCGATCATCCTGCCCGTGGGCATCTCGTTCTACACGTTCCAGGCCATCAGCTACACGGTGGATGTGTATAAGCGGCGTTTCACCCTGGAGGTGAGTCTGCTGGAGTACTGTTTCTACCTCACCTTCTTTCCCTTGCTGATCGCCGGTCCTATCACCCGCGCGGAGACGCTCATCCCCCAGATCAAGCACCGCTATCACATCGGTGACAAACAGGTCTATGACGGCATCTGGCTCATTATGAGCGGATTGATCAAGAAGGCTCTGATCGCCGACTATATCGCACAATACAACAACTGGATATTCTCCGACCCCAGTGCCTACTCCGGGTTCGAGAATCTCATGGGTGCCCTCGGCTATACACTGCAGATCTACTGCGACTTCTCCGGCTACAGCGACATCAGCATCGGCATCGCCATGCTGCTGGGCATTACCCTGAAGGAGAACTTCAGGTTTCCCTACCAGTCGCTCAATCTCCAGGAGTTCTGGCACCGCTGGCACATCTCACTGTCGACATGGTTCCGCGACTATGTCTATATTCCCCTTGGAGGCAACCGCAAAGGAAAGCTGCGCACCTACTTCAACAATTTCGTGACCATGCTCGTGGCCGGTCTGTGGCACGGCGCATCATGGATGTTTGTGCTATGGGGAGCCTTGCATGGAGCAGGTCTCGTCATCCACAAACTGTCGAAGGACAGACTCGACCGCATCCCCAACACCTGGTATGTGAAAGCAGCAGCCTGGACCCTCACGTTCGTCTATGTGTCGTTTGCCTGGATCTTCTTCCGGGCGCAAGACATGCAGACCGCCATGACCATCCTGGGCAAAATCGGCAGCGATTTCAGCCTCTCTTACCTTAAGCCCTTCGTAGAGACCCGCATGACCTGGACTGTCTTCGTGGCTGCCGGATTCCTGTTGCACGGCATCAGACAAAAACATGTCGATCGGCTGAAAAAGCTCTATTCCGACTCTCCCTGGACACTCAAGCTGATCCTGCTCTTTGTCGTGCTTCAATTGGTCATCAACTACCGGCTGAGTGATATCCAGCCTTTCATCTACGCCCAATTCTAATCGTCAGAATCCATGCGAAAAGTCTTTTCCCTCACCTTCCTGTTGTGCTTGTTCCTCCATCTGCCCGCAACAGCCACCTCCTTTATCAAAGCCACCGACCCCGGATTCGCCTACGTGGGGCGCATCAGTTGGAACACCACACCGGAAGCCGCCGTCTGGACCTATCCCGGCGTGCAGATCCACGCCAACTTCCAAGGCACTTCGGCATCGATGAAGACCAATGCCGACTGCGGTTATTTCATGGTGGAGGTGGACGACCAACCCGCATTCAAGGTGGAGGTGCTCAAAGGCACGCAGGTGACCCGCCTGATCAACGGGCTGGACGAGGGTATGCACCGGCTCACCCTCACCTATATCATCGAGGGCATGTATAAAAAGCCTACTTTCTACGGATTGTTGCTCGACGACGGATGCCGTCTCGGTGATCGCCCCGCCCTGCCCGACCGCCGCATTGAGTTCATCGGCAACTCCATCACCTGTGGCTATGGCATCGAAGGCAACGGCACGGAGAAAAGGTTCCTTTTCAGCAAACAGAATTTCTACCACACCTACGCCGCCAAGACGGCACGTGCCCTGAATGCCCAGTGCCAGATATGCGCCCGCAGCGGCATAGGCCTCTACCGCAATTATGCCGGCAAGATACCCGATGAGATCATGCCCAACATCTACCCCCAGACCTTCTATACCACGAAGGGGGAGGCATGGGACTTCACCCGTTTCCAACCCGACGTGGTGTGCGTGAACTTAGGCTGCAACGACACCTCGGTGGGACAATACGACAAGGAACTGCTCGCCGATGCCTTCAAACGCTTCACGCAGACTCTCCGCGGTTATTATCCGAAAGCCAAGATTGTCTTCATCATCGGAGCGATACCCTTCTCCAAAAAGCTGACGGACATCCGTGAGGCACAGGATGCCGCCATCGCCGATGCCGCTCTCCGCGGTGACCGCGAAGTCTATCGCATGGACTTCACCCCCGACGACGGTTCTTTGGGCTGGGGCTCACAGGGCCATCCCTCCATGAAGCGCCATGCTGTCATGGCCGAAGAACTGACCGCCTATCTCCGCCAACTGATGGGATGGGAATAAATAAAAAAGAAAAAATAAGAGAGAATTGGCGAATTGCAAAAGATTTTATAATTTTGCCGCCACTATTAGTATGTTATAGATTGGAATGAAGAACCTCATTTACCTCATTTCTGCTGCCCTCCTCCTGAGCATCGCAGCGTCATCGTGCGAAGATGACAAGAAAAGTGCCGAACTGCTGAAACAGAGCACAGAGATTGCCATGCAGCGTACGGACTCCTTCAACCAAGTCAGAAAAGACTCCCTGGCCAAGGTAGCCATCCGCGAGAAACGGCGCTCCGACAGCCTGCGCCGCGTCGATTCCCTCCGCAGGATCTATGAGCGCAACAACATCACGATTTCCGGCAAGGTGGGTGAGAACTCCGCCACGCTCACCATGCGCCGCAACAACGACGTGGACGGTGTCACTGGCACTTTCACCACTGAAGGGAAATCCGTGCGCGTCAGCGGCACCTTCAATGACCGGGTACGCTTGAGTGGAAAACAGCAGATCGACAGCGTCTCCTCACTTCGGGTGAGCATCAGCCTGACACGCGTGGAAAACCAGTTCAGCGGCCAGGTGACCTTCGACCGTGACGGCAACAGCTACACCCGCCAGGCCATCATGCACCGATATTAACCCATGCCTGACATGGGATTGTTGTCCGCAAGGCGGAATCACTTGATGGTGACCTTGCGGACAGAACGTCCTTCCCTGATGACATAGACGCCACTGGACAGGCGCGACACCTCAGAACCCACGTATTGTCCGGAGACTGTATAGATACGCAGGGGGCCTTCCTCCGTGGATACAATCGTCCTGATACCTGTTCCATCGCCCTTAAGCGCTATCGAATGGTAGAGATCATCCGTCTGGTTGGCATCTTCCGTTCCGGGGTATGTCGTGTCGGTGAGCATGCTCACAAGCAGGTCTTCCGCATTGTCAAGCAGGTAAAGATACATGGACGTTGCCAGAAACGCCCTTGTGGCCATATTCTGCTGGTCGAACACCAGGTCAGCGGCCACCTTGCAGTCCGTTTCAAGTTGACGGATGATGATATCTGCCGCATTCTTCAATTGCTCATTTCCTTCCGAAGAGGTGAAAATCACCTTTCTCATGGTCTCGCCGAAAGCATCGCAGGCAATCTCGGCCAACGAGTCTGGATCGGAAGGCACATCTTCGAGTACATGGTCAAAGCCTGGTATCCCAGCAAACTGCTGGAGCATCTCATTGAAGGAAGACATGTTGCGGTAAACCAGTTTTTTCACCGTCACGTCCAAGGTGGCATCTATCTGTTCCTGAGCTGCCTGCTGAACATCCTCGAGCCGTGGCGAGCTCACGATGTAGCGCGTATCCACATCAAGCCGGGTGCGGTCATCGCTGATGGTCAGCAACCTGTACTGACTGGGATAACTCACCGGAGATGCGGAGGAGATCTCAGTGAGCAAGCTGTCGGTCTCAGTTCCCCGGATGGTTGAGATATTGGGCACATGCATGTGACCGGTCAATACCACCCTGACACCATGGTCAGCCAACACCCTGGCGATGCTGTCACCTTGTTCGGTGGCGGCAGAGGACATCAGTTCCTCCTGTCCGCTGTAATGCTGCAACAGTTGGTGATGGATGGCCACGATCACCGCTTTGTCGCTGCTGACAGCCTCATCCACCTTCGACAATACCCATTGGAGTGTTTCATCCGGCACCCTGCCAAATTCAGGATCATCCTTACCCAAGTCACCCCGGGTGGTCGTGCGGCTGTCATCGATGCCGATGAACACCACCCCCTCAAGCGGTTCGCAGGCATAGGTCAACGAGTTGGGATAAGGGTCACGCTCCGAACGGCTGTCATAGCCGAAATTCCTGTAGATATCCTCAAACTGAGGGATGGAAATCACCTCAGCATCCTCCCTGTCATTGTTGGCGCCATACGACCACGCTCCCCTGCTCTCCAAGTCGTGGTTGCCCGGTATCACCAGCGAGGGAATTCCCTCGTCGAGCAGTTGCTGCAGGCCTTCGGCCACCGCCTGGTGGCTGAGCAGTTCGCCGTCCTTGGTCAGATCGCCCGGGATAACCACCAAGTCGGGTTTGAGGGCCCGGATGGTGTCGAGACAAGCCAGGAAAATATCATAGCTGTATCTGATCAGTTTCCGGTCATTGTCGATCATAAAGACATATCTCTCATTCTGCTCGTCCTGCACCAGGGCCGGACTCAACACATGAGGGTCGGCAATGACAAAGATGCGTGTTCCGCCCACTGGCAGGGGATAGTTGCTGACCTGAAAACACGTGGCAGCCACATTCTGCTCGTTGTTATCCGTCATGAACACCCGGTAATCTCCTGGCTGCAGCATGGTCGGGATCTCAAATGTTCCTTTCGCCCCATTCGTCACTCCGACATCCTTCAAAGGCAGTTTGGCGAGGTTGTGGAAGACCAGGATGCGGTTGCCCTTGACGGCACCATCATACTCGATGGTCACTGGCTCACCGGGAGCAAAAGAGGTTTTTCCACCCGAGACGGTCAGTGTCTGTGCCGAGACAAAGCCTGCCATTCCCATGAAGCAGGCCAAGAAACATGTTCTGAATACGTTGAATTTCATCTATTTTATATTTTTATGTTTTCTTTCTGGTGCCCCTCACCATCCGCTCAAGATGGCATTGGAGCAGTTTTCCCTCGCCGTCGCGCAGGTGCATCCCATTGCCTTGGCAATATCTCCAGACATTGCAGTCGGCACATGCGCCTTGCCGCATCCAGGAATGGTCACGATAGCACTGGAATTTGTTTTCCCATACATCAAGGAAGTCATCATGATAGATGTTTCCCTGTTTATAGTCGGAACGGATGCTCGTACATGCCGAGATGCCGCCATCGGCAAGGATGCCGGCTACGGTGATGCCTGCATGGCAGAAAAACGAATGAGGCCGCACGTCGAGTTCAAACTCGCCCACAAACCCCTCGCATCCATAGTTGGCCGAGATCTCCGGATAGTTGCGCTGTGTCTCGCGGATGAAGTCGAGCAAGTCGCGGAAATGCTCGTCGGTGAGGATCATCTGCGGGTCAGCGGCCGCCCTGCCGAGCGGGAAGACATCTATCACCCGCCATTCCTCGACACCATGCGCGATCAGCCAGTCTCTCATTTTCGGCAAGGTAGCGATGTTGCGCTCCGTGGCGCAAGTCACCACATCCCAGATGACAAGCGGTTCTTCACGCAGCAGAGAGATGGCTTGTTCCACCATCTTGAAACTCCTGTTGTTGCCCCGCATCCAGTTATGGTCTTCATCCAGGCCGTCGAGACTGACAGCAACGCCATGCAATCCAGCATCCACCATCCGGTGAAAGCGGTCTGGCGTGAGATGAAGGGCATTGGTCACGATTCCCCAAGGGAATCCCATGTCATAAATCCGCTGCCCGCACTCTTCCAGGTCTTCACGCATAAGCGGTTCACCGCCGCTGATGGTGACGAAGACCTTTTGCGGGTCATATTTCCGGCTGATGCTCCTGAGCACGCCGAGGAAATCCTCCACGGGCATGTCGGCGGAATCGGCCTTGGTCTTGCAGTCGCTGCCGCAATGCCTGCACTTAAGGTCACACCTGAGCGTGCACTCCCAGAAAATCTGGTTGAGCGGATGCCTTCGGATGATATCGCCATGAAGTTGCCGTTCAATCTCAAGAACGGCTTTCTTGGCCAATGACAAGCCGTGATACCTCATTCCCAAGACTCATTCTGACTTTTTCTGATTCTTGAACCTCCGCCCCATCATGTTGGGACCACCGTAGATGTTCTTCGTCCTCTCCAGTTCCTCGGCTCTTCGGATGCTGTCCTTTATGAATTCCTGCCTGAGTATGGCTTGCTCGATACTGTCGCGTTTGTACGCCTCCAGGATTTGGGCCTTGGCGATACTGTCAATATACGCCTGTTGCTGCTTCTTGGCAGCCTTGCGTCCAATCTTGAGAGTCTTGCACCCGGCTGTTCCCATGAGCGACAAGAGACCCGACAGCACCAACAACAGCAATTGATAATATCTTCGCTTCATATCTGGATTTTTCAATTTCGGGGTAAAGATAGGAAATAATCATCAATCAGACCACAAAATTAACAAAAAATCGCGTAAACAAAAGTAAAATTGTATTTAAAAGCCTTTGCTCTTCGTTAAACCATCATTTCAGATTGTTAAAAGTGGACAAAATATCGCAAGAAATTTACGATTTCACATTTTAGACCCTAATTTTGCAGACAAATTAAATGTCAAACAAAAACCAAAAACCATGACAATTGCAACAAACAAGACCATGATGTCGGCAGCCGCCGGTCTTCTGACCTTAGGACTGTCAGCAGGCGTTTTCTGTTCGGCTACTGCTGCCGAACCCGTTGGAGGAGGTCTGGTGGACCTCACCTATGCTGCGGAGAAAGCTGTTCCCGCAGTCGTTCATATTAAGTATGTGCAGAACTCCAAAGTGACGACGATGGAAGTGGAAGATCCCTTCTCCGACTTCTTCAGCGACCCCTTCGGATTCTTCGGCAATCCCAATAGCGGCGGCAGACAGCGCCGACAGGTACAGACCCCGAAGCGTGAGGCCAGCGGCTCAGGCGTGATCATCTCCACCGACGGCTATATCGTAACCAACAACCATGTGGTGGACGGAGCCGACGAGCTCACCGTCACGCTCAACGACAACCGTGAGTTCTCCGCACGCATCATCGGCACCGACAAGAGTTCCGACCTCGCCCTGATCAAGATCGACGGGAAGAACCTGCCCAACCTGCCCATCGGCGACTCCGACAAGTTGAAGATTGGAGAATGGGTGATCGCCGTAGGCAACCCCTTCAACCTCAACAGCACCGTCACGGCCGGCATCATCAGCGCCAAGGCCCGTTCGCTCTATGCCAACGGTGTGGAGTCCTTCATCCAGACCGACGCCGCCATCAACCAAGGCAACTCTGGCGGTGCACTGGTCAACACACAGGGTGAGCTGGTCGGCATCAACGCCATGCTCTACTCCCAGACCGGCAGTTACAGCGGTTATGGCTTTGCCATCCCCACGACCATCATGAACAAAGTGGTGAGCGACCTGAAGAAATATGGTACCGTGCAGCGCGCGATGCTGGCCATCATGGGCCAGGATGTGCACAACTACATCGACAGCCAGAAAGCCAAGGGCACAGAAGTTGATCTGGGCACCAACGAGGGCGTCTATGTCAGCAAGGTGGAAGATGGCGGCGCAGCTGCTGAAGCAGGCATCGTGGAGGGCGACGTGATCATCTCCATCGACGGCAAGAAAGTCACAAAGATGGCTGAGCTTCAAGAGATTGTGGCCAGCAAGCGTCCGGGCGACCAAGTCAAGCTGACCTACCTGCACAACAAGTCAAAGAAAGACAAGACCGTGACACTGAAGAATGCCCAAGGCAACACGGAAGTGATGAAGTCTGCCGACCTCGACATCCTGGGGGCCAACTTCAAGGCTATCACCGATGAGCAGAAGAAACAGCTGAACATCAACTACGGAGTGGAGATCACCAAGGTCAACAAAGGCAAACTGCAGGAAGAAGGACTGACCAAGGGCTTCATCATCCAGAAGATCAACGATGAACCCACCAAGACCGTCGATGACATCCAGAAAGCCGTGAAGGAAGCCTCCATGAGCAAAGAGCCGGTTCTCTACATCCAAGGTATCTATCCTACTGGCAAGAAGAAGTATTTCGCCGTACCGCTCAACGACTGACCATGCCATATTTCCCCTGAAAAAGGGAAAAAGTAGCAAAAATCATAAAATCGGACAAATGCGCAAATATTTGCGCATTTGTTTGTTTTTTCGCTGAAAAGGTAGTACTTTTGCATTCACTTAGATTAATGCTACATGAGACAACTGAAAATCACGCAATCGATCACGAATCGGGAGAGTGCCTCTCTCGACAAGTATCTTCAGGAAATCGGCCGCGAGGAACTCATCTCGGTAGAAGAAGAGGTGGAACTGGCCCAGCGGATCCGAAAAGGTGACCGCAAGGCCTTGGAAAAGCTCACCCGCGCCAACCTCCGTTTCGTTGTCTCTGTGGCCAAGCAATATCAGAACCACGGTCTCAGCCTGCCCGACCTCATCAACGAAGGCAACCTCGGACTGATCAAGGCTGCTGAGAAATTCGATGAGACCCGTGGTTTCAAGTTCATCTCCTATGCCGTGTGGTGGATACGCCAGAGCATTCTGCAAGCCATTGCCGAGCAGAGCCGCATTGTGAGACTTCCCCTCAACCAAGTGGGGTCAGTCAACAAGATCAACAAGGTGCTCAACCAGTTTGAGCAGGAGCATGAGCGCCGTCCGAGCCTCGACGAGCTGGCCGCTTCCGTCGATTTGCCGGAAGACAAGATTGAGGATGCGCTGAAGGTGAACACCCGCCACATCTCCGTGGATGCGCCCTTCGTGGATGGCGAGGAGAACAGTCTGCTTGACATCCTTCCCAACTCCGACTCACCCATGGCCGACAACGAGTTGGTGATGGAATCACTGCGCAATGAGATCAACCGTGCGCTTCTCACCCTCAACGAGCGGGAGCGACGCATCATCGAAGCCTTCTTCGGCATCAACCAGCCGGAGATGACGTTGGAGGAAATCGGCGAGAAATTCGGCCTGACCCGTGAGCGGGTGCGCCAGATCAAGGAGAAAGCCATCCGCCGCCTGCGTCACAACACAAAGAACAAGCTGCTCAAATCCTATTTGGGTCAATAAGCAGCACAGACCATACAGGTCTTTTAAGGTAATAAGGTTATCATTTATCATTCATGAGGAAATTATTATTCGCAACAGCGTTGGTCGCCATGATGCTGCACGGTATGCAAGCGTCAGGCAAATTGCGCTGCACTCCCGTTTATATTTTCGGCGTATCAGCGTCTTTCAACGACTCCATCGTCTATTTCACCGACATCCAAGTGCTCGACAGTGCCTGGATTGACGACAAGACCGATTTTCTGATGAACCGCAGCGACTACTCCATCCAGCTCCGCGACCACCTCAGTGCCCTCGGCAATGGGACACGCACCTGCCTGGTGTCGTTTGCCACCAAGGAGAAAGACATCCTGAAGAAATATGCGAAGATGCGCTCCAAACTCACGAAGACCAAAAAGAAGCAGAGCACGAAGGTGTTTGACTTCCGGGAGATTGATTCCGAAGAGTTCAAGTTCCAAGCGTTGGTTCCCAACGACCTGTCGGAAGCCGTGACCGAGACCAGCAAGAAGGCAGCCAAGAGAGCCGCCAAATCGAAAGAGAAAATTGCCAAGGGCGGCATCAAGGAAACCAAGAAACGCAGTGCGGGAACCGAAGACAGCGACACGCCACCGTCGATGCCTCCCCGCCGTTAAAACCACATAAACCACACCACATTACAATGAACGAAACAAGATATTTTGAGGTAGGCGAGCATTTCATCAAGATCACCTTCGTTGACAACAAGTACAACAACCTGGGCATGCTCACCTCGTTTTTCCCTTTCATGGTGGGAGAGAAGAAGGATGAAGAGCTGCTTCTCGACATCGTCATCGACGACACGACGAAACCCATTGAGAAAAGCCGCCGCGACCGCATCCGCGATTTCGAGTCAGGCAACGGCAATATCATCGTCGATCTCATCGAGGGCGGTGGCTACCAGTTTATCTTCAAGGACCCACGTGGAGCCGAATGTGGCATGTTTCAGATCGACAAGAACTGCAAGAACGTGCTTTGCGCTCTCAACGGCACTTTCGACATGCGGAAGTTTGGTCTGCAGTCCACACTGATGCTGTGCTATGCCATCGCAGGCTCTTTCAAGCATACGGTGATGATCCATGCCTCTCTCGTGCGCCACAATGGTTACGGCTATGCCTTCCACGCCGTCAGCGGCACCGGCAAGTCCACTCAGGTGAGCAACTGGCTCCGTTATATCCCCAACTGCGACCTGATGAACGATGACAATCCCGTCATCCGTGTCATCGACGGCAAGGTCTATATTTATGGTTCACCGTGGAGCGGCAAGACCACTTGCTACCGCAAGATCAAGGCACCTCTGGGTGCATTGACCCGCATCGACCGCGATGACCACAACTGGGTGGAGAAATTGTCGCCCATCCAGGGCTTCACCTCTGTTCTGCCCTCCTGCTCCTCACTGAAATGGGATATTCCTGTCTATCGCAACGTTTGTGACACCGTCACCAAGATTGTGGAGAATGTCGGCACCTATATCCTGCATTGTCTTCCCGACAAGGAAGCTGCAGAGGTGTGCCATGCCGGAATTGCCGTGAAAGCCTAACCCAAACGCCAATCTGGTTATGATCAACCGCAACAACCGTTTTTTCAGATGGCTTCACACCCATGACGGCGGACAGAACGTGATCCGTGAGCGTGGGACAAAGAACATCCCACTGGAGAACCGACTTTTCTTCCCGGTCATTGTGGAATATATCAAAGATGGACATACCGTGACCATCAACCTCCGCGGCAACAGCATGAGGCCGTTTCTGGAGTCGGAGCGCGACAGGGCCATGCTGACCCGTCCGGAAAATCTCGGTATCGGCGACCCTGTGCTGGCAGAGATTGAGCCTGGCCACTATGTGCTTCATCGCATCAGGAAGATGGAGGGAGACAACGTCACGCTCATGGGCGACGGCAACCTCAACTGCGAATACTGCAAGGTCTCTGATTTCCGCGCCGGTGTGATAGGTTTCTTCCGCAAGGGACATGACAAGATGGACCGCACCGACGGTCTGAAATGGAAGGTCTACTCCTGGATTTGGACCACTCTTCGTCCGGTTCGCCGTTATCTGCTGGCCGCCTACCGCTACATCTGGCTCAACATCTTCCCCTTGAAGTACCCCAAATACTCCAACGAGATTCAGTTGGACCAACCCACAGATTACAAAATCAAGAAAACATAATAACCATCAATTCATCATTATGAAAGCAAAAAAAGGATTCAACCTGCGTGAGATCTGCGGTGAGCAGATCATCGTGGCAGAAGGAAGAGAGAACATCGACTTCACCAATATCATCAGCATGAACGAGTCTTCCGCCTTGTTGTGGAGAAGCGTACAGGGCAAGGAGTTCACCCTTGATGACCTGGCTGACATCCTCGTGGAAAACTATATGATCGACGAGAACACACCGCTTGACCGCGAGCGTGCGCTGAAAGACTCCAAGGCCATGCTAGAGAAATGGATTGAGGCTGGCATCGTGGAAGAATAAGCTACCGGTCACAATCTGTCAAACACTCAAATGGCGTGTCATGAACAATCATGGCACGCCATTCGTTTTGGTGTTCTGACAGGATTATCGCATCAGAGTGCGATCTGCCACATCGTGATGGAGTATGGAGCGACATCCACGGTCATCTTCTTCTTGATCTTCACGGTTTCCGTCTGCGGTTTGATGGGCTGCTGGCTGTCATTGTTCTCATCATCTGGCTGTCCGGTGATCACGGTCTTGGTGGCCACGGTCTTCAGACTCTTGAAGCGTGAGAGGTCAATCGAAGCCTTCTTTGCCTCGGCACCTGCATTGCAGATCTTGACGAAGAGTTGGCGGGTCTTGGTGTTGAGCACCACCGACTGTCCCTGCAGGTTGGAGGCATCATCAATCTTCACGCAGTCACCATAGTAATAGTTGCCCGAAGACTGTCCGAACATCTGCTGCACATAATAGCTGCAGGTGAGGAAGGTGTTGTCGTTGTCGAAATAGATCAGGTCAGGATTCCAGTTGGTCGCATTCTTGCGTGCGAAGAGCGGAGCATAGGAAGTCATGCACACCACATCGCCGTTGCGCTCCACATGCAGGAGATACAGTCCCTCTGCCAGGGCATCAATGAGTTTCTTGTCCTTGGCGGCATACTCACCCAGATAGACCTTCGTCTTCCGGTCACGGGGATAATTGTCATACTGCCTGCTGGTGAGGAAGTAATCACGCGGCTCATAATAGTGCTCGTCCAGGATGGGCATTCCAAGTTCATCAGCCAGTTTCCATCCGGCCTCGAAGTCACGGTTGCCCGGATGTGAGCCCGGCCCTGCCGTACCCACGATGACGATTTCGGGATGGGCGGCCGTCACCTTATTATAAATATATTTGAAGCGCTCGATAAACTCCGGCGAGATGCGCTCCTCGTTGCCCAGTCCCAGATATTTCAGGTTGAAAGGCTTGGGATGACCGGCCTCGGCGCGCACGCGTCCCCATTTGGTGTTGACGTCACCATTGGCCCACTCTATCAGATCGAGGGCCTCATTCACCCACTCGTCCATCTGGTCCATCGGCACCCAGTCCTGCGCCTGGTCTTTCATGCCCCAGCCACCGTTGGTGCCTTGGCAACTCACACCGCAGGGAAGGATAGGCAGCGGTTCCATGCCCACATCCTCACAGAACTGGAAATACTCAAAGTATCCCAATCCCATTGACTGATGATATCCCCAGGTGTTTTTCAATCCACGGCGTTGTTCTTTCGGACCCACAGTTGTTTTCCAACGGTAGGTATCCCAAAAGCCGTCACCGCCTCCATGCACCACGCAACCACCGGGGAAGCGCATGAATTTCGGGTGGAGGGCTTCCAGAGCCTCTGCGAGGTCTTTCCGCAGTCCATGACCTTTATAGGTGTCCTGTGGCATGAGCGACACCATATCAACATCCATTACGCCCTTGGCCAATGCCAGAATCTGGAGTGTGGCTTTGGGTGCGTCTTCCGCAGCAGTCAGTTCAACCTCATATTTCTTCCAGTCAGGTGAAGTGACGTCGATCACTGCGTCAGCAATCAGTTTGGGGTCTCTTCCCCACCCCGGCTGCTGTTCGACCAAGGCTACACGCACCTGTTTGGCCTCACCCTCCACATTGCGGAAGAAGGCCGAGAAATTGTATTTCGCACCTGCCTTGAGGGAGAAACCGTCAAAACCATCGTTCTGAATGCCAAAACCTGTCCATCCCCTGAAATCATAATAATGCCCCACGCGCTCGATGTTCAGGCGCATATAGACCGGATTGTTGGGGTGGATGGGGTTCTCCGACCGCGATTGGATGTATCCGAGGGAATGACCCGGGCGAATGGTGCGCCAAGCAGTTCCCGGTCCCCATCCGTCACGCTCTGAGGGATTGTACTCGAATGAACCGTTCTGCACCAGTTCGGCATACAGTCCGCCGTCAGCAGCACTGCTGATGTCCTCGAAGAAGATGCCGATGAGTTCGTCGCTGATGGCCTTTCCTCCTGCGGGAGGAGAAACGGGTTTCTGGGCGGAGACGCCCAATGCGGCTGCCAGGCAGACAGCCATAAGAGAAGCACGTCTTTTCATAAATAAAAATAGTAATGAAGATTAAAGATTTGTTGCGAAGTTAATCAAAAATCTTCAAACAAACGAAAGTAACAGCCAATAGGGAACAATAATAGAAGTTTTTGATACATGAATAACTACTATAGGCTGCCCAAAAGATGAAAATATCCATCCTCAACCAACATCTGAAACCACCCTCTGCCTGAGGCCACATCCGTCAGACAGACCTGAAATTCACTGAACGAATCGGCCTATTCGTTGAAGAAATTCTTCTGGTGTCCTGATTTGTGCTTATCTTTGCAGTGTACTTCTGAGTACTATCGGATATAGGAAACCGCAAAACAACAACTACTTTACAAATATGAAAAAGATTGTTTTATTAATGATGACTCTTGCAGGAGCACTGACAATGCACGGCAGACTCTATCCCCTCCCCCAGGTAGCGCAGAATGCCTACACCTATCTGACCTTTGAGATGACAGACGGGGCAAAGGTCTCTGTCGCCATATCGTCGCTGACACTGACCTTCAACGGAAACACTCTGACGGCCGGTTCCCAGACATTTACGCTCTCCAACCTCTCCAAGATGTATTTCTCTGACACAGACGAGACCACCGGCATTGAGGAGATGACCAGCGACGTGCTCGACGAAGCCATCAGCATCTATGACCTGCAGGGCCATCAGATCACCAAAGAGCAAATGAGAAAGGGCGTATATATCGTCAAAACCAAAAGTAAAACCCAGAAAATCTTAGTAAAATGAAGAAGATATATGCTCTCCTCACAGCTATCATGCTGACGATAGCTGCCACGGGCCAGACGCTGAATGTCAAGATGGGCAGCGTCACCTATCAGTTTCCGTCCTCACAGACGGGCGACATGGCATACGCTGATGGCCAGACGGTGACCATCATGGGAAAAACGTTCTCGTTGGACGCCATCGATGCGATGACAGTGGATGACTCCAGCGTCGCCGACGGAACCATTGCCGTCAATTACAGCGGCACGACAGCCTCCGTCACCGTGGCGGGCAACGTGGCGCAATACGTCACGCCGACCATCAGTGGCGCACACGTTTCCATCGTCCAGAGCGACGACCTGGATCAAGAGATCACCTACTCGCTGAGCGGTTCATCCACAGATGGTGAGTTCTATATGTCAGGGACTTACAAAGCCACGATTGAATTGAACAGCCTGACACTGACCAACACGACACCCATATACAGCGGTGCTGCCGTGCACATTCAAAACGGCAAGCGCATCAAGGTGAAAGTGGTGAGTGGCACCACCAGTACACTGACAGATGCCGCTAATGGTTCACAGAAAGGATGCCTCTATATCAAAGGGCACGCCGAGTTTGCCCAAAAAGGCACTCTCAATGTGGTGGGCAATACCAAGCACGGCATCAAGACCGGTGAATACATGACACTGAAAAACGCCACCATCAACGTCACCAAAGCCGTGGGCGACGGTATCAACAGCGCCGAATACTTCCTCATGGAGAGCGGCGCCGTCAACATCAGCGGAACAGGTGATGACGGTATCCAATGCGACCTCGACGGGGATGCCTCGACGGGCGAGATTGCCGATCATGAGGAAGAGGACAGCGGCAACATCTACCTGCAGGACGGCACCGTCAACATCACCGTGACAGCCAATGCCGCCAAGGGCATCAAGAGTGCAGGCGACCTCAAAATCAGTGGCGGCGACATCACCGTGAAAACCACGGGAGGTGGGGTCTGGGACAGCGATGAAAAGAAGACCAAGGCTTCATCCTGCCTCAGTGCCGACGGCAACATCGGCATCAGTGGCGGCACGATCAGCCTGACCAGTACGGGTGCCGGCGGCAAGGGCATCAACGGCGACGGCACCTTCACCGCTACAGGTGGTGCCATGACCATCAACACGTCTGGCAATGCCGTCGTCGCCTCTTCAAGCGGCAGTATCTCCACCGTCTCTTCCTCACAGCAACTCGACCGTTACAGCAGCAACTACAAATCATCACCCAAAGGCGTCAAGATCGACGGGGCCATCACCATCAGCGACAATGCCGTGATCAGCGTCACCACGACAGGCGCTGGCGGCGAGGGTGTGGAGAGCAAAACCTCTATCGACATCACGGGCGGACAGGTGACCGTCAATGCGGCCGATGATGCCATCAACGCCTCGTATAACACCACAGCCAGCGGCACAGGCAACCTGACCGTCAGCGGCGGTTATGTCTATGCCCGCTCTACCGGCAATGACGGCATCGATGCCAACGGCAACTGCTACATCCAAGGCGGACTGGTGTATGCCATCGGCAGTTCACAACCCGAGGTGGCCATCGATGCCAACTCCGAACAGCAGAAAAAGCTCTACGTCACCGGAGGTACTATCATCGCCATCGGTGGTCTGGAAAGAGGTTCTCAACTCACGCAGTCATGCTACTCCACCAATTCATGGAACAAAAGCACTTGGTATGCCATGACCATCGGCAGTGAGACTTTTGCTTTCAAGACACCTGCAAGCGGCGGTTCAACCCTCGTCGTCTCGGGAGCCTCACAACCCACGCTGAAGAGCGGAGTCTCCGTCAGCGGCGGTACCAGCATCTTCGATGGCATGGGCTATACAGGAGCCAGCGTCAGCGGTGGCTCGTCGGTCAACCTCTCATCCTATACCGGAGGCGGTGGCGGTCCCGGCGGTGGCGGTGGTCCCGGCGGTGGCGGCTGGTGGTAAAGCAATATATCACAATAATCCACGTTATCATATATGGCAAAATCATTCTGGATGAAACAGTCACGGCAGGAGAATATGATCTACTTGGCAGTGTGGGCCTTGCTCTTCGCAGCCCCACTGCTGAGTCTGTATGTACGGACTGTCAGTGATGCCAACCTCAGATTTGACTGGACAGAGGTGTTCGTCGTGTGGCGGATGTTCGCAGTCTATCTGATTCTGTTTCTCATCCACAATTTCCTGTTGGCTCCGATGCTGGTGCATGGGCATCGGCGCACAGCTTATTTTTCCTTCGTGGCCGTTGTCATGGCGGCTTTCGTCATTTATCAATGCAGCAGCAGGCCAAAAGACAGAGGGCACAGACCTGACATGACGCCACGCATGGAACAGCCTGACTGGAAATGGCCGCCGATGGATGAACCATCAATGGGTGAACCGCAGACAGGAGAACCACAGATGGGTGAACCGCCGATGGGAGAACCGCCGATGGAATTTGAGGGGGAGCGCCCGCCGATGCCCGACAAACGTCCGCCTCACGAATTCCGACCGTCCGGCGCCCCGCCCCACATCGTCGGCGAGCGCGACATTATGGCCGTCGTAGTGCTCATCCTCATATTCAGTGCCAACCTTGGCATCAAGTTCTACTTCAAGACACGTGACGACCGCAAGCGGTTGGCCGAACTGGAGAAGCAGAACCTGGAACAGCAGTTGGAATACCTGCGCTACCAGATCAACCCTCACTTCTTCATGAACACCCTCAACAACATCCATGCACTTGTGGACATCGACCCGGAGAAGGCCAAAGACACCATTCTGGAACTTTCGAAAATGATGCGCAACGTGCTTTATGAGGGCAACAAACAGGGTGTGCCGCTGTCGCGTGAACTCGACTTCATCCGGCATTACATCGCGCTGATGCGGTTGCGCTATACCGACAAAGTACGCATCAGCATCGACCTTCCCAGCGAAGTGCCCGAACGTCAGGTTCCGCCGCTGATGCTCATCACGTTTATAGAGAACGCTTTCAAACATGGTGTCAGCTACCAGCATGAGTCTTTCATAGACGTGAAGGTCACTATGGAGGAAAACAAGCTGCGTTTCTCTTGCCGCAACTCAAAAGCGGAGAAATCCAACGAGGAAAAGGGCGGCGTGGGCCTCGCCAATGTCAGAGAGCGCCTCAAACTGCTCTACAACAACGATTACACGCTCCGCATCGACGACACCACCGACATCTATACTGTTGAACTCATTATCCCTATTCTCAAATGAACATTCGCTGTCTCGCCATCGACGATGAGCCATTGGCTCTGCAACAACTCGTTGCCTATATCAATAAAGTGCCATTCCTCGAACTGGAGGCCCAGTGCCAAAGTGCGGTGGAAGCCCGCGCATACCTGGAAAATGACACAGTAGATGCTATCTTCTGCGACATCAACATGCCCGACCTCAACGGCATGGATTTCATCAAGTCGCTCGCCGTACCACCACTCGTCATCTTCACCACAGCCTACTCCGAATATGCCGTTGAGGGTTTCCGTGTGAATGCCGTAGATTATCTGCTGAAGCCCTTTGGCCTGCAGGAATTCCAAAGGGCGGCAAACAGGCTGAGAGAAAGACTTGAGGGGCATCGGGATGAGTCAGATATCTTCCTCAAGACCGACTACCGCATCGTCAAGGTCAGCATCCCCGACATCCGCTATGTCGAGGCCATGAGTGAGTATCTGAAAGTATGGATAGAGGGTGAACCGAAACCCATTATCACCCTGTTGTCAATGAAAAAAATGGAGGAGCGGTTGCCGGATGACTTTATGCGCATCCACCGCTCCTATATCATCAACCTCACAAAAATTCAGGAGGTCAACAAAAACCGTGTGAAAATGGATGCCCAGACCAGTCTTCCCATCGGTGACATGTACAAAGAAGCCTTTCAAGCTTATTTGGAAACCAAATTCTTAGGGAAATAGACGTCCGGGCACTCGCCTTGTCTTTTTCAGAATGTCAGGTAGAAAGTGATGGGCAATGTGTATCTCACTTTCACACATCTTCCGTTTTGCATGGCCGGG
Source organism: uncultured Prevotellaceae bacterium (assembly GCA_902776475.1). Classification (GTDB taxonomy): domain Bacteria; phylum Bacteroidota; class Bacteroidia; order Bacteroidales; family Bacteroidaceae; genus Prevotella. The sequence continues at coordinate 28,059 of CACYQD010000015.1, forward strand.
ATCCACTGAGGCATGGTCTGAAGCCTGTTCACGACCTCGTCAGCGAGCATCGGGTCGGCGGATTCCTCCACATGGATATTGTCGATGTATCCATTCTCGTCGATGTCGAATTTCACGACCACCCTGCCTTCTACGGCGTTGACATCCGCCATCAGCGGGTAAGAGATATTGTTCTCAATCCACTCGGTCAAGGCATCCTCTCCACCAACAAACTGCGGCATCTGCTCCTGAACAGTTTCCTCGAAATTGAAATCCTGTGCGGTGGCGAACTGAAGTGACATCAAACAAACTGCGATAATTGTGAAAATCTTTTTCATAATGGTATGGTTTTAATTGTTAATATTTTGATTTCGTTTTTTATTTCACTTGCAAAGTTATAACGGAAACCAGCCTGTTCAAAATGGTTTTCGACGAACTCCCGGATTCTTTTCGACGAAATACCATGACAAAAGAAAAATCATTTGCAATCCACCCGTTTTTTCTTTCATCATTCTCCCTATTTTTCATTGCCAATCGAAAAAGGTTTATTATCTTTGTCGCAGAAAAACCAATTAATCAACGAATTATGAAAACCATCAAGACCAGGCTATTCATTATGCTTTGGGGCATGCTGATCCCCATGTTGACCGCAAACTGCAGCGACAAGAAGACTATTGAGAAGACCGAAACGGCTGAGACAACAGCAGAGACAACGGCAGAGACAGAGAACGTGATCAAAGTGAGCGCTCCGTCAATCAAGAAATTCGTGGTGGTGACCACTGAGGACGAGGGACTCTACAAGGAGGCTAACACCGATAGCCCCACCTTGACTCGATGGATAGAATCGGACTGCGAGAGTGACTTCTGCGAGAATATCTACCAGTGGTCGGACCAGCCCGCCAAACCAGGGTTCGAGTTAAGCACAGACATCATGCCATGGGAAGGCAGGGTCTTTCCCGTGCTCGGCGAGGAAGGCGATTTCTATAAGGTATGCACCCTCAACGAATGGTGCACTATCGAGAGTGCCTACATCCCCAAAGCCTGTGTCGGAGACATCGAACCCGCTCCCATCAAGGCAGACATGCTGGAAGCGGAGGATAATGACTTCAAGTGCCGTGTGATAAAGGATGGCAAGTACAAGGACATTGTCCTTATGGACGAATATGACGAACTCGACGGAGAGACGCTGCAAGTGGGTGTGCTGATTGACGGTTTCGTGGTCACTCCCGTAGTTTACTACATTGACAGTTATCTGGACAATGAACAAAAAGACATTATCATCGATGAGACTGAGGGCCGCTTCTACTGCAAGTACAACAAGAGCCTGGCAATGACTGCCGATGACAACGAACACGCTACTCAACTCGACCTGAAGAAACTCAGCGCTGAGCAGATAGCAAAGATTGTGGATTCGGTGACAAAGAAAAAGCCTGAATTCGTGAATTGCATGGTCCACTTCCCAGCTAAGGGGCTGGAATATTTCTATTACAAAGTAAAGTAATACAAAAGAAGCATTTTCTGAGTTGACAAAAAGGAAAGACATGAATACGTGGAAGCACTTATTCGGGGCAATGCTTATAGCTTGCATCCCCTTCGCAGCAAACGCACAGTTTATGATGTTCGGAGGCGGGAACCAGGCAAGCCGGGACAGCCTTCGCAAGATTGCGGAAGCCGATTATGCCGACATGCTGGCTAAGGTTGGAGTCGGACAGCCCCGTGAAGGGCGCCAGCCCAATAGCCCTGATGAGAGCAAACACCCCAACTATGATGAGTTGACAGCCAACCCCTATCCTTTCTATCCTGATCCGCTGGTGACTGAAAATGGAAAGAAGGTCACCAGTGCCAAGATGTGGTATAAGGTACGCCGTCCGGAGATTGTAAAACTGTTTGAGGACAACGTATATGGCCGTATTCCCAACAACGTACCTGGTGTAAAATGGGAAATCACAAAGGAGGAGAAGAAGGATTTTGCAGGAAAGCCGGTGGTGATCCGCTACCTTAAAGGTGTAGTGGACAACTCCAGTTATCCATCCATAAAGGTGGAGATGGAGGCCAACGTGATTTATCCCGACAACGGCAAGCAAAACATGCCCGTGATCATTGAATTCGGATTCGGAGGCGGTGATCCCACCCGTACCCGTCCCGGCACCGTATCCTGGAAACAGATGGTCATCGAACGTGGATGGGCTGCCGCCACCATCGTCCCCTCCTCCATTCAGGCAGATGCAGGGTCTGGTCTGACAAATGGCATCATCGGACTCTGTAACAAGGGTGAGTACCGCCAACCAACAGACTGGGGCTCTCTCCGCGCCTGGGGATGGGGTCTTTCTCGTCTGATTGACTATTTTGAGACAGTCAAGACATTCGATGCCACCAAGTGTGCCATTGAGGGCGTCTCGCGTTATGGCAAAGCTTCTCTTGTGGCTATGGCATTTGATGAGCGCGTCGCTGCCGGATTCATCGCCTCATCAGGCAAGGCGGGTGCAGCAGGATGGCGCCGTGATTGCGGTGAGAGTATCGGCAACATCGTTTCAAATCAGGAGTATCACTGGGTATGTGGCAACCTGATCAAATACGGTACAGACCCGATGACAGAAAACGACATACCTGTTGATCAACATGAACTTATAGCTCTCTGTGCTCCGCGCCCCTGCTTTATTTCCACCGGTAGTTGGAACGGCGACAAATGGCAGGATGTGGTCGGCTCGTTCATATCGGCCTCCAAGGCATCGCCCGTGTATGAACTCCTCGGATACAAAGGCATAGGCACTGACCTTTTCCCTGGAATGGACAATGGTCTGATGGAGGGTCGCCTCACCTATCGGCAGCACCACGGGGGACATGAAGCCGGTCCCAACTGGCCTTTCTTTCTTGACTTTTTCGAGCGTGAAGTGGTCAGCAAATGATTTCTTGAAAATATTCACAAACACAAATCCTTATAATATATGGAAAAAAACTTTCAACAGCTAAGAACAACCTTTACAGCTTTCGCCACCCTGACAGCATTGACCTCAGGTCGGACCTGCTCACGCCCGGCTAAGTTCAGACACGTTTGGCTTTGCGCTTGCTTACTCGCAGTCATGGCGGCATGTGGAAACAAAGGAGACAACCAACCTGCCACCCCTGAGAAAGAGATTGCTGAGACAAGCGAAATAGAGACCAATTATTTCCCAGCCATCGACCGATACCTGGTGAATGAATTCGGCAAGCAATATACCGAGGGCGAGCACTGCGTTCCCCTTCACAGCATCGTGACTGTCGATGAGCGCAATGCAGAGGATATCCTCGTCTGGGGCGATTTCTGGGTGTTCAACTACAATCAGGTGGGCGACACGCTGAAATGTATCTCCGGCGGCAGTCATCCCGGTCTGATGCATATCCGACAGACAGAGAAGGGCTTTGAGGTGACCGGCTTTGACCAAGTGGAAGACGGCGCCAACAACCTGCCATCGGCCAAGAAAATATTCGGCGACAAGTATGATGCGTTTCAAGCCATCAACAGCGATGAACAAGCACGTGAGAGGCTGAGGGCCGAAATGCTGGCCGTTTATGCCCAAAAGCACAACCTTGGCGCCACCATGTATCAAGACTATGGTTGGCCGGCGAAGAAATTGCCGGAAGTCCAATGATGAATACAATGGAGACGTCACGATGTGGCGTCTCTACTTTTATAGACAGGGCCTATTTACCAACTGACCCATTTATCCGCTGACTCCAAATTACTTTTGACCGGACAGTCCTGCCAACCGGTTTATCCACTGACCTCCAAATTACTTTTGACCGGACTGCCCTGCCAACCAGGTTTATCCGCTGACCCAATTTATGGGTCAACCCCTTTTATGTACGGGCATAAAAAAATGACCCCCGCCAATTCCTGCACCTCACGGTGGAGGAATTTTTGGGTGTCACAGAATTAAAAGATCAGCATTGAAAAATTTTCATTTTTAAATACCCTGAAACTAACACTCAAATTATCCTGTTGAGTAAAAATATGAATTAATCTATGAGAATAATCACATAGCCGTGCATCCACACTTGTATGCACGATGAGAAAGAAACCCCAACAAGGATGCCACGTCGCCTATGCATCAGCACCGGCGTATGAATCCCGTCGTCGCTATCGCAAGAAAGACAAGGATACAATTATCCTCATCATCAGCAATAATCAATCGTCAAAGTTGTGTTTATTCCTCAATCAATTATGACGCAAAAATAATACTATTTTATGACATTTGCAAAGAAAAACACTTTTTTTTTGAAAACTTGGTCAAATTATTCACAGAAATGGCATTTCCTGAGCAAAAAACACCTAAAATTTGTATTTTTAAAGAGTATTTTATAATTTTGCATCATATATATCTAAAACACATTCTATTAAGACATGAGGAAATTATTTTGCACATTAGCCCTGCTCGTTGGCTGCACTATCATGGCATGGGCTGGGAAAGTGGATCGTCCCAAACTGGTTGTGGGCATCGTAGTGGACCAAATGAGGTGGGACTACCTTCATTATTATTACGAACAATATGGTGAAGGCGGACTGAAGCGCCTGCTGAACGACGGTTTCAGTTGTGACAACACCATGATCAGCTACGTCCCCACAGTGACCGCCATCGGCCACTCATGTGTCTATACAGGTTCTGTACCTGCCTTTACGGGAATTGCAGGCAACAATTTCATGCTCAACGGCAGGAACGTGACCAGCGTGACCGACACCACAGTTTATGCCGTCGGAAGCGATAAAGAAAACAAAGACGGGAAATGCTCACCACGCAACCTGCTGGCCAACACGATCGGCGACCAACTGAAAATCGCCACTGACTTCAAGGCAAAAGTCATCGGTGTGGCCCTGAAGGACCGTGCCTCCATCCTCCCCGCCGGCCATGCCGCCGACGCCGCCTACTGGTGGGACACCAAGGCCGGGCATTTCATCACCAGCAACTACTATATGGAACAGTTGCCACGCTGGATGGACAATTTCAACCGTATCCACCATACGGAACCGGGATTTGACATCAAGACTTCCACCAAAGGCGTCACAATGACCTTCAAGATGGCTGAGGAGGTCATCACACGCGAACGACTCGGCAAGCACGAGCAGACCGACATGATCGCCGTCAGCATCTCCTCGACCGATGCCATCGGCCACGCCTACAGCACCCGGGGAAAGGAAAACCATGACGTGTATATGCAACTCGACAAAGACCTCACCCATTTCCTCCGCACTCTTGACCAGGAAGTGGGCCGTGGCAATTACCTTCTCTTCCTGACCGCTGACCACGGCGCCGTGCACAACGGCAATTTCCTGAACAGTCACAAGTTGCCTGGCGGTGGATTCTCTGGCAGAGAGACAAGCGCTGGACTGGACAAATACCTCGGACAGAAATTCGGCAAAGAGGGGAAATACATCAAGACTGTCATGGACTGCCGTTTCTATCTGGACCATGATTTCCTCAAAGCCAACGGCATTGACGCCCAAGCGGTGAAGAAAGAGGCCATCAAATGGCTGAAACAAGACCCGCAGTTCGCATTCGTGGTGGATTATGAGGATGTCAACAACCAAAGCGTCCCCCAATTCCTGCGTGAGCGCATCATCAACGGTTACCACCGTCTGCGCAGCGGCGATTTCATGATTGTGCTGCAGGGCAGCCACATGCATGGCACCGTAGGCCCCGACTACAAAGGCACCTCACACGGCACGTGGAATCCCGACGACTCCCACATCCCCCTGATCTTCATGGGATGGCATGTGAAACAAGGCAGCACGAGCACCCCCACCTACATGACAGACATCGCTGCCACGGTATGCGCGATGCTCCACATCCAGATGCCCGACTGCTGCATCGGAAATGCGATACAAGAAGTCTGGAAATAAGCGGTTTTTGTGGAAGGTTTTTTAAAAGGGCCTTAAGGTTTTTAAGGTCTTTAAGGTCCTTAGGGTCCTTAAGGACCTTAGGGACTTTAAGGACTTTAAGGACTTTAGGGACCTTAAAGCCCTAAATCTTTTCTGGCAATTTTGCAAAGGTTCTCCTGCGATGGAAATAATACTGCCACAACAATGACATCTGCTTACGCTGGGGCACTCGCTGCACCGTGCGCTCACGCTGTATTTTCTCCCGGTCGGCCTTGAAATCGGGCAGCCACTTGCGGAATGCCCTCCTGGCGCGGAAGATAGCCTTGAAATCGCCCCAGTTGCCATTGAGCAACAATGTCTGGAAAGCCGCCAGATAGTCGAGAAACCATCTCTCTATCATCACCCTGCGCAACTCGTTCTCCGGCAGGTTTTTGTAAAGCATCGTCAGGTTGTTGCGGAAATTGAGGAAAGTCTTCCGGGAATTGCCTTTCGGCAATGTGCCTCCACCCAGATGAAAGACCTTACTATCTGTGACACAATAGACCTTGCGCCCCATGAGGTTGAATCTCCAGCACAGGTCGATTTCCTCGTTATGCGCAAAAAAGCGGGCATCCAGTCCACCATACTTGAAATAATCCGAAGCCCTGACCATCAGACAAGCTCCTGTGGCCCACAGCACCTCGCATGCTTCATCATACTGTCCCTGGTCTTTCTCCACATCTTCGAAAATCCGGCCTCTGCAGAAGGGATAGCCAAGACGGTCGATGAATCCACCGGCAGCGCCGGCATACTCGAATGAAGTGCGGTCGGTGTCGGAGAGCAACTTGGGCTGACAAGCCGCCACATCCTGGCGCTTGTCCATAAAATCGATAAGCGGGGTGAGCCAGTGCGGGGTGACTTCCACGTCGGAGTTGAGCAGGACAAAATACTCTGCCTCAACTTGCTGCAAGGCCTTGTTGTAACCCTCGGCAAAGCCCCAGTTCTGCTCAAGCAAGATGAGCCTGACAGCAGGAAACTCCGATTTCAGATAAGCCACAGAGTCATCCGTCGAAGCATTGTCGGCAACATACACCACGGCCTCGTCTTGGGAGAATTTCAGAACGGAGGAAAGATAACGTGCCAGCATTTTCTTTCCGTTCCAATTCAAGATCACCACAGCCACTTTGTCCATCATCTTTCCTTTATGATTTGTGCCATCAATGCCGTCTTGTCGCGGTTGAAGTCCATCAGCCTCACATCGACCAGTTGGTTGTCAAGCGCTGCATCTGCCTGTTCGGGCGACAACTCCACACGTATATAATTAGGTGTAAAGCCATGCATCGCCCTACCCCGTGAAGCTTTCTCAAAAAGCACCTCGGCTTCCTTACCTCTCCATTGTTCATAAAAAGCATGGGTTTTCCGGTCAGACAGTTCAAGCAGCACCGCCGACCTGCGCTTTTTCTCCTGTTCGCTGACCACATAAGGTATGCGCAAAGCCGTGGTCCCAGGTCTTTCGGAGTATGGGAACACATGCAGTTGGCTGACATCCAAAGACTCCAGGAAATCGCGCGACTGAGCGAAACAGTCGTCGGTCTCGCCCCTCATGCCCACGATGACATCCACGCCGATGAAGGCATGGGGTATCAGCTGTTTGATCAACTGGATCTTGTGGGCGAACAAAGCCGTGTCGTATCGTCTGTGCATCAACCGGAGCACTTCGTCGGAACCACTCTGCAGAGGAATATGGAAATGGGGCATGAAAGCCCTGCTCTGGGCACAATAGGCGATCAGTTCATCGGAAATCAAATCGGGTTCCAGACTGCTGATCCGATACCGGGAAATATCCTCCACCTCGTCGAGTGCCTTCACCAGATCGAGGAAGTTCTCTCCTGTATTCTTGCCAAAGTCGCCGATGTTCACTCCCGTCAAGACGATCTCCTTCCCTCCTTCACGGGCTGTCTGACGGGCCTGTTCCACCAACGAGGCGATAGACGTGCTCCGGCTGAAGCCACGCGCATAAGGGATGGTGCAATAGGTGCAGAAATAGTCACATCCGTCCTGGACCTTCAGAAAGAAACGGGTACGGTTGCCTCTCGAACAACTTGGAGTGAATGTCTTGATGTCCTTCACCTTCACGGTATGATATCTGTGTAAAGAAGACTGTTTGGGCACTCCACCCCAGGCCTCTGACAAGAACTGCACCAAAGAAGCCTTCTCATTGGCACCCAAAACCAAGTCCACCCCATCAATCGCGCTGACTGTCTGTGGAGCCAGTTGCGCATAGCAACCCGTCACCACCACGAAAGCACCCGGATGTTTTCTCACCATCCGATGGATGGCCTGACGACATTTATGATCGGCCACATCCGTGACCGAACAGGTATTGATGAGGCAAAGGTCAGCGACCTCATTCTCCTTGGCTGTCACAATACCCAATTCCTGTAGCAAGAGACCAAACGAAGAGGTCTCGGAGAAATTGAGCTTGCATCCCAATGTGTAGTAAGCCGCCTTCTTGCCTTGAAATGCTGAAGAATCTATCATGAAATCAACAGATAAAAACAGGTCAAACCCTGAACGATGCAAAATTACAACAATATCTCGACAAAGCAGAGAAAGACAAGCATTTTTTGGCAGGAAATCACCAAAAAGCGGAAAAGTGTGTAGGCACACAAAATATTTAACACATATTAACTATTTGCAAATCATTATCAATCAGTGACTTGCAAAAAAGTTACAAAAATGCAAGAAAAAAATTCAAAAAAAAGAATTGCGTATCAAAAATATTATATACCTTTGCGTCGTTTTAATAAACATTTGAATATTTACAGTTTTAAAAAAGCAAAGAAAATGAAGAAATTGGTATTTATGTTCGTAGCAATGGCAGCTATCTCTTTCGCTGCTTGTACAGATTCCAAACCCGCTCAGGAAGCTGCTCCCGAGGAAGCTGCTCCTGCTGTTGAGGAAGTTGCTGACAGCGCCGCTGCTGCCGTTGAGGAAGTTGCTGACAGCGCTGCTGCTGCAGTTGAGGAAGTTGCTGACAGCGCTGCTGCTGCTGTTGAGGAAGCTGCTGCTGAGTAATTCCTTACGAACTGAATCAAGAGATACCGTCAAATCGAGAGATTTGGCGGTTTTTTTGTTATAAAATCGGAAAGGCTTACCCTATATCGCAGGTTTTTTATTATCTTTGCCACCAAAATCACATTGATCATCCATAAAAACCGCTGACTATGGGAAAATTCCTCAAAAGTTGTCTGAATGGTATATTCATGGGAGTGAAACCATGGATTTTCTTTGGTCTGTTCATCCCCATCCTGTTTTTCATCTTCCATCCTTTCGACCCTGTCGTTGTGTTTGGAGTCTCCATGCTGGTTGCAGTGCTCTTCCTCGTCAACAAATGGAAGAAAGAGATGCCGGCCGCCAAAAAGGCTACTGAAGAAGCAGAGAAAGCCGGTGTGAAGTTTGTGGACATCGACCCGGAGGATGAGACCAAAGAGAGTCCCATCAAACGGTTTCAGAACAAGTTCTACCCGTTGTTGGGTTCCTCCATCCTGTCAGCCTGCATGCTCAGCTGCTCCTATCAGATGATCCACAGCAGCGCCACTCAGCGTGAGCGCAAGGCCGCCCTCCTTGGGCTCCATGAAGCCACTCCCTCCGGTGAGGGTAGAAAGGTGGCACTTGCTGATTCAAGCGCCGTGAAAGAATGGAACATCAACAATATTGAGATGGTGCACTTGGCTGACTCCAACCAATATGTCACCAACAGCGACAGCATCCTCAGTCAGGAGACCGTTGACCAGATGAATGCCATCCTCAATGAACTTGACTCCATCGGCAAGGTGAAACCTGCCGTGGTAATTTGCCGGAAGTTGTCGAACGGTGACACCTACAGGACTGCTGTTGATCTCGTCAACAAATACGGCATAGGCAGCAGGGAGACCGGAAAGGGCGTCTGCATCGTTGTGGCCTACGACCAGCATGCTTACACCATCGCACCGAGCCGTGACATGGAAGGAGAACTGCCCGACGCCCTGTGCAGTCAACTTGGGCGCAACTACCTGCAACCCTATCTGAAGAATGAGCAACCCGACAGTGCCATGCTCTCTCTCACCCAAGCACTTTGCCAATATGTCCTCGACCTACAGAAAAACGCCGGTGACGAGAGCGCCCTCAGCGCACTGAAAGACAGAGGCATTTTCAGTGGACAGTCGGGCATGAACATGCTGATCATCCTGTTGCTCTGCATGCTTCTGGGTTATTACGACAACCTCTACAAGTGGACCAAACCCTCGAAAAAAATCGCCCCGGCGGCCAACCTCCAAGAGGAGGAAGAGCCGGATCAGCACGAGAAACATACGGTTAAATCCGAGACACCCAAACCGCAAGACAAGGGAGGACACTATGGCGGTGGATCATCTGGCGGCGGCGGTGCCACAGGTAGTTGGTAATATCCGACAACATAATCAAGCAAATATCAAACCTACAACACAATGAAGCCAAGAATCATTCTTACCATGCTGGTGACCGCACTGCTGAGCCTCACCATGCTGAATTCATGCACCACCAAGCGAGGTGCCATACGCCAGTTGCAGGACCTCTCCTATGACCTGCGCGACAACAGCAGCTACTACACCATCAAAGACTGGCAGGACGCCGCCAAGGAGTTTGGCGAAATCCGTGAAAAGATGACACGTTACCGTTATACCCCTGCCGAGCGCCGCCAGATCGGTGAACTGGAAGGACAGTGCGCCCGCTACATGGTACAAGGTATCAAAAACGGTGCCATCAACGGCATTCTTGGTGTAGGCAATGAGATCCGCGGTATCCTCGACGGATTAGGCATCAAGTATTAATCCTCCTTGAAATGGATGGTCTCCATATACCGGCGAATCACCTCTGGTTTGCCGGTATGTTTTCCTTTGTCCTCGCTGATCTTGCAGGTGTCGTTGTAGAAATCCCATGACTCCGTGATTTTCGCCGCAATGAGCTTGATCACGATATTCATCGGCTTGATGCCTTCAAAATCATTGGTGAAATGTGTTCCGATACCGAAGGAAGGCAAGCAGTAATCCTGGGCATACTCATGGATCTTGATGGCTCTGTCGGTATCCAGGGCATTGCTGAAAATCACCTGTTTGGTACGAGGATCAATCCCTAAAGACTTATATTTCTCAACGATTTTACCCAACTGCTCATAATTGTCGCCGCTGTCAATGCGCAGTCCCTTGAACAGATTGGCAAAATCCTCTGAGAAATTCAGGCTGAACAAGTCCCATCCAAAACTGTCGTACAGGAAAGTGCCCAGTGCGCCGCGGAATGTGTGACGCCAGGAGTTCATCGCTATATGGTTGGCCATCTGCGGTCCATACATGGCCGCAATGGCACAGACAAACTCATGGGCCATAGTGCCAACAGGCGTCAGGTCATATTTCATGGCCAGATAGACATTGCTGGTACCGACGAAGACACCCGGCCACTGCTTGGATTTCTGACAGTCGTTCATCGCCCTCACCACCACGTCCTCAGACTCCAGGGAAGCCCTTCTGCGGGTGCCGAAATCACTGTAGGAGCACCCGGCTCCCAGCAATCGTTCCGCCTTCTCGTATGCCTTGGTGTAGCATTTCTCATAGTCGAGCAGAGCCGTCTGGCCAGTCATGATATAATACAATTCGGAAATGATGGCCAGCAGTTTCACTTCGAGAAGGATGGTGTTGAACCAATAGCCCTCAATCTCCAGATTGAGGTGTCCCTCGTCATCCTGCCAAGCTTTCACCCAGTTTCTATCAAAGCGGTATCCTTTCAGGTATGGATAAAACCAGTTGGGGATATAGTAGCACTTGCGCTTCATGAAGTCTATCTCCTCCTGGGTCACCACCACACTCTCCAATGCAGCCACCTGCCGGTTGAGCTCATCGGCGAACCCCTGGGGGTAAACCGTGTTGTTGCGATCCACAAACTTGTACTTCACCATGGCACGTGGATAATTGTCAATGACTGCGCAGCACATGGAAAACTTATAAAGATCGTCGTCGGTGAAATGGGTGATGATTTGTCGCATAGTAATGGTGTGTTTGGATGAAACATTGATTAATATCTTGCAAATATAGATAAAAATCCCGATATTTTATACCTAAGGGGGTGAAAAACAGAAATTTTGGCTAAATTTGCATCATCAAATCAAAAACCAACAATAATTATGCTGACTATCAATTCATACGAAGAATTTGCCTCACACTTAGGAGAGGAACTCGGCCATTCAGAATGGCTGGCCGTTGACCAGGAACGCATCAACCTTTTTGCTGATGCCACGCTCGACCATCAATGGATACACGTTGACACCGAACGCGCCAAAGAGGAAAGTCCATACAAGAGCACAATTGCCCATGGCTATCTCACCCTGTCGCTGCTTCCATATATGTGGGGACAGATTCTTAAAGTCAACAACATCAAGATGCTCGTCAATTACGGCATGGACAAGATGCGCTTCGGACAACCCGTCATCACCGGCAACCGCGTGCGTCTCGTCACGAAATTGCACAACATCCAAAACCTGCGAGGCATCTGCAAGACAGAAATAGACTTCAAGATAGAGATCGAGGGACAGAGGAAACCGGCCCTGGAAGGCATCGCCTCCTTCCTGTACTACTTCATCTGAGACTCTCGGTCATCCCTGCTACGAGGAAGAGAGCTCCGCAACAGTATCATGGTGAAAAGCGTCATTCTGGCATTGGGGTCCAATGATGAGGGAGACCATCGGGTAAAACAGGCACTGGCCATACTCCAGCAAATCCTGGACGTGACCAAGGTCTCCTCCATCATGCAGACCCATCCCATAGGGGATTTGCCGGGTCCCTTCCACAACTGCCTGGTCACGGGCTACACCTCTGCGCCCGTGGATCAGCTGACCCGGCAGCTCAAGCAAACCGAGCGGCGCTGCGGAGACCGGAAATCCCTACGCCGGCAAGGGAAAATCGTGATGGACATCGACCTCATGGAGTATGACGGTGACCGTTATCACCTCAAAGACTGGCAACGGCCCTACATACGACAGCTCCTGACAGAGATCAACGAGCATCAACCCACCCAACCCAAAGAAAAAGATGATGAGAAACCGTAACTTCCTATGTCTTCTTGCCCTCGCAGGCATGATACTGGCATGTCCACGTCTGAAAGCCCAGGATTTCGACCGCTTCTTCACTGATGCCACCCTCCGGGTGGATTACATCTTTGCAGGAGACGCCAACCATCAGGAAATCGCCGTCGATGAACTCCATCAGGTGCCGCATTGGTGGGGCAAACGGAAAAGACTGGCGGAAGTGCCCGTCAGGGGCAACGGCCAGCTCATCATCAGGGACCATGCCACTCAGCAGGTCATCTACAGAAACTCCTTCTCCACCCTTTTCCAGGAGTGGCTATCCTATGACGAAGCCCAAACGGTGAGGAAGGCTTTTCAAAACGTATTCCTCGCTCCCATGCCCAAGGACAGCGCCGACGTGACTGTTGAGCTCTATGACAACCGGCAGGAAGTGATGGCCGCACTCACCCACCTCGTGGTGCCCAGCGACATCCTGATCCGCCGCACAGGGTATGATCGTGTCACTCCCTATGTCACCATCCAGGAAGCCAAGACCCCCGAACGGTGCATCCATATCGCATACGTCGCTGAGGGATACCAGGAACAGGAGATGGACACCTACCTGCACGATGCCAAGGAAGCCACGGAAGCCCTGTTCGCCCACGAGCCCTTCAAGTCGCTGCGCAACCGCTTCCATATCACGGCCCTGCTGTCTCCCTCCGTGGACAGCGGCACCAGCATCCCCCGGAAGGGCATCTGGAAAAACACCGCCCTCCACTCCCATTTCGACACCTTCTACAGCGAGCGCTATCTGACGACCCTCCATCTGAAAGACCTGCACGACTGGCTTGCCGGAACGCCCTATGAGCATATCATCGTCCTGGTGAACACCGAACAATATGGCGGAGGCGGCATCCTCAATTCCTACAACCTCTCCATGACCCACCACCGGTTGTTCAAACCCGTCGTCGTGCATGAATTCGGTCACAGTTTCGCCGGCCTTGGCGACGAATATGCCTACGAGGCCGAACAAATCCCCATGTATCCATCAGATGTGGAGCCATGGGAACCCAACCTGACCACGCTCAAGGATTTCAAGAGCAAATGGGAAGATCTCATCAAGCCCGGCACGCCGGTTCCCACCCCGTTGTCAAATGACCCGGAAACCATCAAGAACAGAGTCGGTGTATTCGAAGGAGCCGGCTATACCTTGAAAGGCGTTTACAGAGGCTGCCAGGACTGCCGCATGCGCACCAACGAAAATCCAACATTCTGTCCTGTCTGTGACAGGGCACTCCGTCAAGTCATCAATTTCTATACCGAATAGATGCGGAAAACGCTTTGGACCATTCTCACGACCATCGTGCTCTCCCTGCCCTTCATGGCACAGGAGCCACTCGACCGCGACCGATTAGGCATGGCCCTCGAATATTTCCAAAGCGGGAAATACCACGAAGCCCTGCTCATCTTTGAGAAACTGGACAAGGAATATACGCTCAACGCACGCTACCAAGCCTTCATGGGCATCTGCTATTATCATGAATGGCTGTATGAGGAAGCCTGCCAATACCTGGACAAAGCGATTCCCCAACTGGAACAATTTGCCCCCCATGAGCGCTCGGTCTATTACTTTACCGCTGGAGAAAGCCATTTTCAACTCCAGCAATATGCCCAAGCCATTCCCTATTTCGAGAAAGCCCTCACCGTCTGTTATGACAACGAGAAGGGTGACATCCACTACCGGTTGGGACTATGCCACATGTTTGCAGAACAATGGCAGGAAGCCTATAACCATTATGACACGGCCCTGGACCTGTTTCTTGCACTCCGGGACACCCCAGACATGCAAGCCCGCATCCATCAAACCGCCCACATGATGAAAGGTTGTGAGCAACACCTTAAGAAAGACACCGAAACCGCAGCAGCGACACAAAATGATGGGAAAAATGAGGCGCAAAATGAACTGCAAAACCAGGTGAAAAACGAACTGCAAAACGAGCAGCAAAATGTACTGCCAACCGAGTTTATCACCAGAAACATCACGGATGCCATTGCCTTGCCATCCTTGGTCTCGCCTATTGACAGCATGCCTCTCCCACCCCAGCGCATCGACACATCAAGAATACTTCCTGAGTCAGCCAGCAAGGGGCTGAAACAAGAGAAAGACACCATTAGGAGAGAAGTCCCGAACACCATCAATATTCAGGACTTGTATGAACGCCAGGTGGAAATCAAGAACTGACGTTATTTCATGCTGCCATCAACAAAGCAGAGCGGAAGGAGGTCACGCACCGTATCCACCGCATAGACACCGTCTGTGCCATAGAGCAGGATACGAATGGGTTGACCATAGCGTTCCTCCATTTCGAGAATCACCTGCCGGCAGGATCCACAGGGCGTGACAGGATTGCGGACCAACCCTGCATCATTTCTCGCTGCGATGGCCAACTTCGACATCGACATCTCAGGACGCTGGGCCTGAGCCGCGAAGATGGCCGTACGCTCAGCGCATAGTCCGAGCGGGAACACCGCATTCTCCTGATTGGCTCCGATAACCACCGAACCATCGGTCAGCAACAAGGCTGCACCGACCCTGAAATGGGAGTATTTGGCATTACTATTGTCCGTCGCCTTGATAGCCGCCGCCACCAGTTCCTGTTCATCCTTGGGGAGTTCATCCAACTGCAGATATTGGACATTGATTTTCAGTTCTATATTTTTCATAGGCAAGATTTTACTGTTTTTCGGGTTCTTTCACATATTCATAGCATCCGAGGTCGGGTTCCTCGTCACGCCGTACCCCCAACCTGTCGAAAGGCAACGTCTCTATGACCGAGGCCTTGCCGATGGCTGTGGAGACAGAGTCCAATCTGAAATCGTAACTCAGATTGTCGATATCAATCTTCTTGAAATGCTTCATCCCGCACCCCACGGTATCCTCTGGAGATTCCCACACCACATCATGAATCCTGACGGTATCGGAGATGGCCGGAGTGCGGAGGATGCAATGGTCGAAGGCATAATTATAGTTGACCGTGGAGTCGGCCTCGCCCATGATGACGTCGTCGGCATATCCTGTCACGATACTGTTCACGCACGTGAAGTCATACAAGGGATACAATTTGTCTTCTCTGAAGTTGGCAAACCGCAGGGCTGCACCTCGTTCGGCATCGTAGGGATAGAACTGAGCCAGGGTGCATTGCATCACCCGTGCCACGCCGCCATACAAAGCCACGCAGTCGTTGAGCGTGTTCGTGATCTGACAGTTGACCACATCCACCACGGCATGCGTAGAGAGCAGTCCATATCCCTGACAATTATGCACCACCGAGTTGTAGAGGCTCAGTTTCAGTTTTGACACGTCAGAGGAGTCGCATACAATACCGTTGTAGGTGCTGTGGATATCAGCATAATTGATGGTATTCTCATAAGAGGACTCATGGAAATGAATGCCCCGCCACTGTCCGCTGACCCTGTCATAAGGCAAGTAGTCAAACATATTGTCGATGCGGTCACCCCTGAGCACCACATTACGGTCCACCTCGCCTGCCACGTTGAGCGAACCATAGACTTCTATCCCAGCATTCTCATGGAAATAGAGTGTTGTGCCCGCCCCGATGGTGAGCACGGCACCCTCTTCCACCGTGATGCCACCATAGATGATGACCGGTGTGTCGGCCACAATGGTGGAATCCCGGTCAATGACCATGTTGGAAATCTTCCGGGCATCCCATGTCCACGCATTGAGGTTCACCCGTTGCTCCACCCCACTCTCGAGGGTAAAAACGAGATTGTCCTCCAACAGGGTCGGGTCGACCCGGTTGTTGGCCGGTGAGGTCAGTTCCACAAACACCCGGATGCTGTCGCTGTGACGCACTTCGATGTCATTGACAAGGAACCCCTCTGAGGCTCCCAGATATGACCCATCTACATTGACCCGGAAACCCGTCTGGTTGCCTTTCTCCAACCGGATGGTGCTGCACCGTATGCCATCGCCCGACTTGTTATAGACCCAAAAGGTCTTGGTCACTGTAGGCACCTGCGAGAACACCGTGTCCAGAGAGACCGTATCCAAGGAAAAGGTCAGTCTGTTGGATGGCGACACCGTGAAGCTGTCGTCGTCGGAGCAGGAGAACAGCATTGCCAGCAAGAGCAATGACCAGACGAGGTGGCAAAAATACTTATACATTATATAAATAACGGAGCAACTGTCCATTTATTGCATGGACCGGTCATCCTGACCGGGTATGTCACATCAACGCATCGAGCCAGCAAACCACAGCCACCAGTGAGGCATTCCAATTGATGGCGATCTCATTCGACGCATAGGACTCTGCAAGATCGAGATAAGACTCATCGGGAGCTGACGAAGCGTATTTCAACCCAGACCCCTTATCCTGCTGCCCTGGGTTCGGACCACCCACCAGCAGACCTGGCATCGGAGCATCCACGCCATCGGCTGCCGACAGGCGCTGATGCGGACGAAGAGGACTCTTCTGTCCGAAGCCTGTGACGTAGCAATAGCCAAGGGGATTGCGCCCGAGGACATAATCCAAGGAACGGAGCGCATCCTTGCGGTATTTTCCGCTTTGGATGAACCGATCAGCGAAAAGCAGTGCCACGGCGGGCGAGCAGAAGCTCTCTGCCAGACAGCCCCAGCCGAAATCCGAGGGTTTGTCGCCAAAAGGAGCCATGAAATTGGAAGTAGCCGTATTCTGCAGGGCCTGGTCGGCATAAGCCTTCAACAATTCCTTGCATTTGTCAGCCATGGCAGCATCAGTGGAAGCCAGCCAAGCATAAACGCCCAAACCAGACAACATTCCCCACACAGGAACAGCAAAGCGCTCAGGCATATTGCTCAAGGCGAGATCGCGGTAAGCCGTTTTACCCGTGGCCAGAGCCAACTGGGTAGCCGCCCAGAACCATTCATCCTTTGCAAAGCCATCACCATACTCTCCGGTGTTGACAGCAGGTTGGAATCGCTGATTCATCATCCCCTGCCGGTAGAAAGCATCTGGATGATCTTTTGCCCATGCAAAGGCCGCCTCAGCGGCTTTGATCATCTGTTCGGAAAGTCCGGGATAGTCTGGCGACCCCTTGAACAACCGAGAAGCCTGTGCCATGACAGCTGCGAAGTCCAATGTTGCCGTGACTGATTTCTGCACGACATATCTTTGCTGATGACAATCAGCAGGCATCACGAATCCCTCGAAATTGGGTGTGGTCAGTTTGTGATAGACACCGCCATCATAAGGATCCTGCATGGTGAACATCCACTTGATGTTGTACATGATCTCATCGAGCAGGTCAGGAGTCGCATTGTCACGCTCAGGGATATCAAGTTTCAAGGAAGCGAAATAATCTGGTATCTGTTCATAGACAGCCAGCATCATACCGATCGTGAAGGCGGAATTGACGATATATTTGTTGTAATCTCCTGCGTCATACCAGCCATAGGGAGAAGCGATCACCATCCCTGCCGGGCGCATGGGGGAAGCCGCAGACGGGTGAATCATCACCTGGATGTCGGGATGTCCCAAAGGTCTGGCGTATTTTCCTGCCAGGGAGGATTCTATCTCCATGCCCGAACGCATCATGTAAAACGCCTGAACAGAAGCCTTGGCCAGATCTTTCAAAGGATGGTCGCTGACCAAGACAGACGTCTGCCGTCCGTCGACATCCACGACATACTGTCCGGGAGACGCCACTTTGGAGAAATCGACCACATAGCGGGTCTTTCCCGTAAACGGCGACACTGCAGAACGCGTGGGACGAAGTTTAGCCACTTTTTTACCCGCCTCATTCATCAGCACGATGGACTTGGGTTTGATATTGTCCACCACCAGCACTTTTTCCTGCTGGGAGAAATAACCGATCTGGTTGATGCGGATGACATCCTGGTCATCGGCCATCACTGCCCCTGTGGTCAGCAACAGGGAAAACAATGTAATTTTTCTTAATATCATGGTAAATAATTATTGAAGTGATTGAATCAGAAAATCAGAGACGATGGTGGTGGCCCGGTAGATGTTTTGCGCAAAACCATGATCAAAAGCATCCAGCAAGACCCATTCACTGCCCGGCCAGAGCTGATGGAACCGCTCACCATAGGTATAAGGCACTACACGGTCGGCTGTACCATGGACGATGAGAGCAGGACCATGGTATTTCGAAGCTGTCTCATAGATGGGCAAGGAGAATGCCGACTTGATGTATTCACGGCCCAATTTCAGATTGCCGTAAAGCTGCACGAACTCAGGAGGGTCGAGCGGGTCGTATGTGGCTCCCATCGTACTTCCACGGATGGCATCATCCCTCAGTACAGCGGCCGGAGCCATCAAAGCCACGGCACGGAAAGACTCTGGTTCCATCTTCCCAGCTGTCATTGCCGCCACGACGCCACCCTGTGAATGACCGACGATAGCGATGTCGCTGACATAGCGCAGGTCACGTACATACTCAAAAACATGCATGGCATCCTCTATCTCATTGGGGACGGTCATATCGACGAAATCACCCGCACTCTCACCATGGCCATTAAAATCGAAACGGATGCTGGCAATGCCATGTTGCATGAGTGAATCAGCGATCAGCTCAAACATCGGTCCGTCCTTGCGTCCTGAGAAGCCATGGCACAGCATGACCATCGGACAGCGCTGTCCCGTCTCAAGCACAGGTTTCTGAATGATGGCGGCCAAGGGGCCCTTGCTCCCATCGATGGTCACACGTTCCGAAGAACCCTTCAGAGACACCGGTCTCTCCTTGGCCATGACCTCGGTCAGCGTCTTTTCCAGTTTATCGGAAAGAACCGTACTCAGCATAACTTTCCCTTCCTTGTCAAGGATCATCATCGAAGGAATCCATTTCACCCCATAGGCCTTGGCCACCTCCGAATCACGCATCCGCTTGAGTTCACTGACCTGAGGATAGGTCAAACCATATTGGCTGACAGCCTTCTTCCATTGTTCTTCCTCATTGTCGAAGGAGATGCCCACAAACTGCACTCCCATCGGAGCGAATTTCTCGTACATCCGCTTGATGTTGGGGATATCCTTCCGGCAGTCCGGACACCAAGAAGCCCAGAAATCAAGCACCGTGTATTTGCCCTTGACCAGTTTGCTCAATTTCTGATTCTTGCCATTGATATCCTTGATTTTGAAATCAGGGGCCACAGCTCCCTTCGGCAACAAATCCGTTGCATATTTTGCATCCGCATCCTGCGGGGCAAACTGAGCATGTGCTGTCAACAGGGAGAGAGCCAGCACGCCCATCATCAGTCTTGCACGCATGAGATTAATCAATGATGGGCGCGGAAAACCGCGCCCAATTCAACAAATAATTATTTCACTTTCTTGCCATACTGCTTGAACAGGTAATACTCCGAGTTGGCATATTTCACCTTATACCAATCGGTCGTCTCGCCTGTGCAAATCAATTTCTCACCCTTCTTGGGTCCACGGATCGTTCCGTCCTGCCATTTCAGGTAATCATAGTTGAGGCCGGGCCCCTTGCGAAGTCTTACCCCATTGCCCGTGACGAGGATCTTGGAGGTAACCGGAGCCTGTGCCACTGTTCCATTGGATAATTTGGCATATTGTTTGAAGACATAGGCTACGTCCTGGCCGTACTTCACCTCATACCAGTCGCCAGACTGGCCGAGCAGCAGGAGTTTGGTGCCTTTCTTCGGGCTCATCGCTGTACCATTGGCATTCTTATAGTATCCATAATTGAGTCCCGGTCCGAATCTCATTCTCACGCCAGTGCCGGTGATGGTGACATACTGGTCGGACTGGTTGATCTCTTCCATGACGAAAGAGGAACTGGCCTGCACGGCAACAAAAGGAATGCTGAGCATGAACATCAAGCAAACCAACAATTTCTTAATGGTGTTGTAATGAGTCATAATGATATATTTTAAGTGAGTAAAATAGGATAAACAAAAGTGATCTATAACTGCTTGCAGAAGCAACGATGACGGCGATGCTGTTCTGAATCCAAATAATGCCATTGGGCACGAACAGCCGTATTGTCCTCCATTTGAGGCATGGCCTCAGCCCATTTAAACCCATATTCCTTGAAAACCCCCATCAGATCGGTGAAAATCATAGCTGTGGCACCTTTGGTGCGGTATTGTGGCAGGACCCCGATGAGCAAGAGATCGACGGTATCGGTCTTATGGAACTTCAGGGTTTTGATCAGATGCCACCATCCGAATGGTAAAAGCCGGCCATCACGCGTCTTTCTCAATGCCTTCGAAAAAGAGGGGAAGGATATTCCGAAACCGATCATCCGGTCATTGTCATTGCCGTCAAGAATGGCCGTCACCAATTTGAGGTCAGCCTTCTGGATATAGTCCTCTACCAATTTGTCCACCTGTCTCTCGTCAAGACGGGAGAAGCCATAGAGGCCATCATAGGTCTGATTCAGGATTTCAAACAGTTCATGTCCCTTGCCCTGTCTGAGCAGTTCGTCTCTCGAAAACTTGTGAATCTTGAGATTGTAGCGTTTTTGGGCAATTTCCGCGATGTGCTGATATTTGACAGGCAAACTGGCCGACAAGTTGACCCGATACTCCATGTAGTCGTTATCCTTATGGAATCCGCCAAGCTTTTCAAGATGCGCGGGATAATACGGATAATTATAATTGATATACATGGTGGAGAGCCTGTCAAAGCCCTCTACCAGCATGCCTTCCCTATCCATATCCGTAAAGCCCAGAGGACCGCAGATCTCAGTCATACCCCGCTCGGTTCCCCATTTCTCCACAGTCTGGAGCAACGCCGACGACACCTCCAAATCATCAATGAAGTCAAACCATCCGAATCTCACTTGCTGACGGTTCCACCGCTTATTAGCCGTATAGTTGATGATGGCAGCTACCCTTCCCACTATTTTTCCGTCACGGACAGCAAGAAAGTACTCGGCCTCGCAATGGTCGAAGGCTGGGTTCTGGTCTGATCTGAGCGTTGACAACTCATCGGAATAAAGAAAAGGCACAGCATAGGGGCAGTCGCGGTACAAATCATAATAGAATTGTACGAACTGCCTCAATGCTTTGTTGGTTTCTACTTTTCGTATCTCAATGTTTTTCATGTCGATTCAGGTTGGAAGGTCGCAGATCACTGCATGTCATAAACCACTTGCATGAGGGTCTTGCCAAGTTGATCAGCCTCTTCTATCGTGGCTGCTTCGCTATAGACCCTGATGATGGGTTCGGTATTTGACTTCCTCAAGTGGACCCATTTATCGGGGAAATCGATTTTGACTCCGTCGATATCGTTGACCTGCTGATCGGCATACATCTGCTTTACCTTCTCCAAAATGGCATCGACATCAGTCGATGGTGTGAGATCTATACGGTTCTTCGCGATGGAATACTCTGGAAGGGAGGCCCTTAACTCGCTGACCTTGCAACCTTTCGAGGCAAGAGAAGTCAGGAAGAGGGCAATACCGACGAGAGCGTCGCGCCCATAATGACTCTCAGGATAAATCACGCCGCCGTTTCCTTCGCCTCCGATGACAGCCCCCACCTCTTTCATCTTCGTGGTAACATTCACCTCACCGACAGCCGCAGCGGCATATTGGCCGCCATGCTTCTCCGTGATGTCACGAAGCGCTCTGGTGGAAGACAGGTTTGACACGGTGTTTCCAGGTGTATGGGTCAAGACATAGTCCGCCACAGAGACCAGGGTATATTCCTCGCCAAACATCCGGCCATCTTCACAGATAAATGCGAGACGGTCAACGTCAGGATCAACGACGATGCCAAGGTCATAGCGCCCGCTCTTCATCTCCTCCATGATGCCTGACAGATTGCGCTCCAGGGGTTCGGGATTATGGGCAAAGTCGCCCGTGGGCTCGCCATTGAGGATGGTGTATTCCACGCCCAACTTCTCCAACAACTTGGGAAGAATGACTCCACCGACACTGTTGATGGTATCAACACAAACCCTGAAACCGGCCTTGGCCACCTTCTCAGCGTCGACCAAGCGAAGGGACAAGACTTCTTCGACATGCCTCATGTCAAACGAGTCATCACGCTCATAATGCCCCAATGAGTCCACAGGGGCATACTCGAAATCTTCCTTCTCGGCAATGGCCAGCACCTCGTTACCCTCCTCTTTGTTGAGGAATTCCCCATGATGGTTGAGCAATTTCAGGGCATTCCACTGCCGTGGGTTATGGCTTGCGGTAATGATGATTCCTCCATCAGAGGCTGTCATGGTAACCGCCAGTTCTGTCGTGGGTGTGGTGGCAAGACCGATATCCACGACATCATAGCCCATACCGATGAGCGTGCCGCAAACCACGCTCCGCACCATCTCGCCCGAGATACGGGCGTCTCTTCCGACGACAATCCTATTGTTGGAAGAATGGCCAGCCCTTCTGATGAAGGTGGCGTATGCAGAGGTGAATTTAACGATATCAAGTGGGTTGAGGGTATCTCCAGCAGGACCTCCGATAGTTCCCCGGATACCCGAGATGGATTTGATCAGTGTCATAATTTATATTCCTCGTTCAAAAGTTAATTCATAATAATAAGGGATGACGCTTGCCAAGGCCCTCGATGTGCCCTGGCTGTGAGGGACGATGAGATTGACCTTAGCCACCTGGTCGTCTTCATTGACCATCCTGCCGATATTGACATAACTGAGCGGGACGAGCCAGCCCGAGGGCACAGAGGTGGTTTGATAGAAAGTACTCATCACACCGCTCACGAAAGTAGCCGTGAAGGTGCCGAGTGTGTTGGTGACAGCCATCTTGTCGGGCAAAGAAGAGAAATAGAGCACATTGTTGGACAGGGAGAGACTGTCAGTGAGGAGGTTGTACTCATTGAACCTGCAGAGTACGTTGGCGCTCTCTCCGTATTTGATCTTCTCGCCACATCCTTTCCTGACAATCTGCATATAGACGCCTGTGTTTTCAAAAAGGACGAACTCCTTCTTGCTGACATCTGTGATACTGTCGATTTTGAATTCTTTTTCTGAGATGACTTTGATGCCCTGTTTCTCAATAAACTGCTTGATGGCAGAGCGCTCTTTCTTCTTCTGGTCCGCATAAGTCTCCGTATCGTGGCACGAAGCCATGAACAAGACCATGCATCCCAAAATGAACAAGCGGAATAAATTCTTCATTTCGTAAAACTGATGATTAAACCTTGCAAAGGTACGACAAATCGCGAAAGAATTGCACTTTTTTTATGTTAATGTATTGAAAATAGCCGGAAAACCGCCAGTGCGCCCATCATCCCTCAACAATCCCGTCGTGAGAGGCGAAATACAGGATGGCTTTGAGGACGATCTGCTCAGCTTCTTCCACCGTACAATTGAGTTTGCCTCCTGCAGCATTCTTGTGTCCGCCGCCGCCAAAGAATTTCCTGGCGAGAATGTGGCAATAGTATTGATCCACAGACCTCAAACTCACCCAAATGGTATTCTCCCGTTCGGTATCCTCCCGCAAGGAGATAGACAGCCGCATATCCTTGATGCGCAATGGTTCGTTGACCAGTCCCTCCGCATCTCCCTTGATGAAATGGAAGCGTTTCATGTCCTCCTTGGTGAGGATGTAGTAACAGGCATGGCTTCCACTGATGACCGTAAGTTTTTGGCTGATGACATAACCTCTCATCCTCAGACAAGACTCACTGTAGTGGTTATAGACATTGCGGTAGATCTTGTCCTTGTCGAATTTCTTGGTCAAAAGTTGTCCAATAATAAAGAAGATCTCCGGACGAGAGGAATTATACGTGAATCCACCCGTATCGGTCATCATGCCCGTATAGAGAGCCACAGCCGCATTCCTGGTGAGGCGTTCAAATCCGCCCAATTGCCATATCAGACGGAAAATCAGCTCGCAAGTACTGCTCATCTCCGGGAAGGACAAGGTGATGACAGCATCGACAGCCGGTCCATCGTGATGGTCCACCAGCACCTTGGCCGCCTTTGACCCGTCGAGGGCCGGCTGCATGTCGAGCACACGTTTGGTCTCATTGAAATCGAGGCAGAACACGAGGTCGGCCTTTTCGAAAGCCGCATCCACCTCCTCCTTGTGCTTGTCATATCTGACGATCCTCTCATTTCCCGGCATCCATTTCAAGAAATCGGGATAAGCATCAGGTGTGACAAGCAGCGGTTGCTTGCCTCTGGCCCTCAAGAATTCTCCCCATCCGAGCAATGACCCGATGGCGTCACCATCCGGACTTTTATGACAACAGAGGATTATCCGTTCGGATTGCGCTATGATTCCATTGAGTGAGGCCAGCTGTGCCTCATTAAGCAGGTCAAGATTCATTGTCGTCATGAATGATGTCAAAGGCAAAAGCCTTTCGGCCTTTGCCCTTGACAATTTGGTACTACGATACGGTGGGATTAGAACAAACGCTCGGGATAGACGCCCTCGTTGATCAGTTGTTGGATTCTCTCCACCACACTTGGTCTGTCGGCTGCATAGGTCACGCCAAACCACTTGCTCGTCGTGTCAAGCACTTTCACTGTGGCGGTATGCTCATTGATCAGTTTGTTCACCATCAACGGAATGAAGAACTCTGCCTTCAGGTTCTCCATATTTTTGGGATCACTCAGGAACTCCTTGAAGTAAGCCTCGCTGTATTGGAAATAGTCGGGTGTGAAACCCCACATGTTCATGCTCACAGGCGTGTTCTCCTCGACGGCGACCCACTCACCCACTTCATCCTTATAGCAGATCGGTCCATTGACCCTCATGATCTCGGTGCGCTCCACCACGGTGGTCAGGTTTCCTTCCTCATCTTTGGAACAGATACCTCTGGCCACGGTGCCATTCTCGGAAAGCGTATTGCCCACACGGAATCCGACCATGGCATAACGGTTGGCGCTGCCCTCTGGCAGGTCGGCCAGGAATTTTCCGATCACCATGAAAGCGTCGCGGTTGTAGAAATCGTCGCAGTTGATGACACAGAAAGGTTCGTTGATGGCTTTGGCGGCCATCATGACAGCATGGTTGGTACCCCAGGGCTTTACCCTGCCCTCCGGCACTGTGAATCCCTCTGGCAGGGAGTCCAATGACTGGAACACGAGTTCGGCTGGTATATGACCCTCATACTTGCTCAATATTTTCTCTTTGAAATCCTGTTCGAAATCTTTTCTGATGACAAAGACGATTTTTCCGAATCCGGCTTTGATGGCATCGTAGATGGAATAGTCCATGATGGTCTCTCCATTGGGGCCAAGACCGTCAAGTTGTTTCAAGCCACCATACCTGCTTCCCATACCGGCGGCGAGTAGTAACAATGTTGGTTTCATAATGATGATATTTAATTTATGGTTGGATTATTGTGCAAAATTAGCAAAAAACTACCAAAAAAGCGACACTACGACCTGATTTTTTTCCTCAGAGACTCCAGGAGTCCCTCGCAGGCGTCCTCCAGCAAGTCGATGACCAGTTCAAACCCTTGTTCTCCTCCATAATAGGGGTCGGGGACGGTCTTATGCGTGGGATGATGACGGAGATAATCTGCCATACATACGATTTTGGCACTGTCGTAAGGACTCCGGCATTTTGACATCAAATCCCTCACGTTTTCCATATCCATGGCCACGATCAAGTCAAACCGGTCGAAATCTTCTGCCACAAACTGCCTCGCCCGACTGTTGAACAGATAGCCGTGCCGTTTTCCATGAGCCCTCATCCTCGGATCTGGCAGGTCGCCCACATGCCAGTTTCCGATGCCCGCAGAGTCTACTTTTATCTCATGCTCCAAACCATGGATTTCCGCCAAATGTCTCATGATGCCCTCCGCCGCCGGTGAACGGCAGATATTGCCCAGACAAACAAACAAAACGCTTTTCATGTCTCATTTTTATTACTATTACACTCATTTTGCCCATGAAGAAGAAAAATGGAAGGGAATTCCTTTGTTCTCCGCGGGTTTTTCTGTATCTTTGCCCAAATACAAAACGACACTATGACCAACAACGAAACACAAGCCTCTCTTCCTTCCTGGCATGACAAGATATCCTGTCAACGAGTCAACCATTTCGTAAGATTAGACACTTCTAAAGTGAGGACATCTGCCAACAGCTATGTCTATGCTCTGTTCGAGAAAGGGAAGGCCAAAATCAAGTTCAATAAAAACGAGATCGATATCTATCCCGGCGACCTCTTGATATTTCCCCCGCATATCACCCCCTGCATCTCATGGAGCAGTGACGACTATCAGGCCATTTGCCTGATTGTCAGCAATGCATTTGTCTATGGCTGTCCATTGTCACGCAACGTGTTCCAGTCTGCCACGTTCTCGCTGATCCACGACACCGACCCCATCATCAGACTCAATCGGTATGAGAAAGAGAAGTTCAGACTGACCATGACCATGATCCTCTATCATGCCAAGTATCACCACTCCTACACACTGGAAGCCCTGTATTCGCTCTATGGCCTATTCCTGGCAGACTTGCTGTCGGCCATCAACAAGACAAAGTCAGAACAATACAACAAGCATTACTACCAGATATTCATTGACTTCAACAAACTGCTCCGCACGCATTTCCGTGAGCATCATGACATCTCTTTCTATGCTGACCATCTGAAGATATCAAGCCGCTACTTGGCGCTGGTAACCAAGCAAATAGCTCATACCACGGTATCCACATACATCAACCGCCTGTTGATGCTTGAAGCTTGCTGGCTTCTGAAGAATACAGACTACAGCATACAGAACATCAGCGACATTCTCCATTTCTCAGACCAGGCCTCTTTCTCCAAATTCTTCAAGAGGCTCAATGGCAGCAACCCCCTGTCGTATCGCCGGGAGCACGAGATGCTGTGATCTGAGAGGATTATCGTATCCCGGCGATGTTCTCCAACAGTTCCTTGGTGGAGAGGTCCATGCCAAGAGCCCTGAGACGGCGGCAGATATCACTGGCCTGTGCGACTGTCTTCTTCCTGAACTCGGCGGTCATGGCCGCCAATGCCTCCAACTCCGTAGCAAAGACGTGGTCTTCGGTATATGGCGTCCGGGAATTGCGCAGTTTGTAGGAGATTTCCCAATAGCCCTGCAGTTCATCACCGAGATCGACCCATTCCTTGTCGACTCCTCTTACCACGCCCACGCCTGGCACGCAGGCGATGGCCGAACTGTCAGTCACCCAGACCCTGTCGCCGACAGCAAACTTCGCCTCGGGTTCTTTATCTGGATTGTCATCTTTCGGGGCCGGAAGTCCCATGTTCTCATTATTGAAAAAGCCATTGAACACAGAGCAGTTGCCATCACCAAGAGCCTGCAACTCGGCTCTGAGCTGGGCAATTTCCTCCTCAGAGAAATCACGCCTGAGAAAGCCGTGCAGAAGCAACTCCTTATCCAGTTTGGCTTCCAAGTTCATGTCTTTGACTGAAGCATCTTGTTCAAAATCCATCATGTGATTCATATGTATGTTGATTTATCCTTGCAAACTTAATGAAAAAAAACGAATATCGGCTCCATAACCACCAAAAAAAAGGAGAAGGCCGTCTAAAGTCATCTTAAATTCATTTTTTTCTCCCATAAATTTGTTGTTTTTGACTTAAATTCCTATTTTTGCAAGGAAAAGATCAGCAAAAAAACTAAAACAATATGCCAACCATCAATCAATACCTTAAAAGCAGCAACTCTCAAGAACGAGAATACAGTCTTTATTGGCTTACAGCATTCGGCATCCAGTCCGTGGTCGACCTAAGGCCCTCAGAAGACCTCATCCCCATTATCAGCCGACATATCGAGGGGGAATTCGACATCAAGCGCACCAAACAGGAGATTCACCGTTTCTATGACCAAGCCAAAAGAGGCAGCGGCGACCATCACATCCATCGCAGTGAGGAGGCAGACCTTGTTTCCTCGCGTATTGTAGAGGCTTTTTTGTCGAATGACTTCGAATTGTCTCCGGAAGGCTTCAGCGCCGTGCACCGCCAGATGTTTCATGGCATCTATCACCACTCAGGCCAGTGGCGTGAGCGTCCTTTCAGCAAAAAGGAATGGGTGCTGGACAACGCCTCGGTGATCTATCCCGCACCAGACTTGATCAGCAGTTACTTGGATTATCTCTTCGAACAGGAGAGGAGTATCGACTATTCCCGACTGTCACAAAGGCACAAACTGACCTGCTATAGCTATTTCATCTCGAAGCTGTTCATGATCAATGCCTTCCAATATGCCAACAGCCGCGCAGCTTTTGTATATGGCATCAAATACATGCTCTCCCGTGGCTATCGTCTTCAGAATGACACGTTCGCCAAGGAAGCCTGGTATTTCCGCAACGCCATCATACGCGCCTTCTACACCAACATGCACCAAGGCATCTATCCCACCACCACTTTCATGGAGATGTTTTTGGGCAATCTGTTCCACAACGAGGACAACGAGTTGAGGAATCACCGGATGATGATTAAGGGTGAATAGCCCCTCTGTCCATGGTTTCTACGAGTCCATATTGCGCCCAGTTGACCAACAGCTGGGCGCAATCTTTTTGGGCGACAGCGGTTTCCACCTCATAGTTCTGCATGAGGATATCCACCATATCGGTCAGGGTGAAGGACTCGTGACTGACACCCTTCCAGATCAGTTTGGCTGCCTCGTTGAAAGCAAGGAGATGTTGCATATCGACTCTTTTCACAACCGTATCCACCAGAATCACCTCTTCATGGCGGAGACTATCGAGCCGGATATTGGGGTTGACACGATAATGAGCTTTCTCATCTGCTGTGAACGCTTGACGGACAGACTGCTCCTGCCCCATTCCTGGCTGCAGATCCACCATTTTAGCGACAATCTGGTGTAAGGTGGTATGTTCCACTCCTTTGTTATGATCCCCTTTCAATACCACCTGATCCCCATGAATCTTCATGATGCGGTGCATCACATAATGTCCTGTATCTATCTCCGCCAAGACTACATCCCCGACACTCACCTTGTCTGGGGCCTTGAGTGTCACAAGATCAGCATTGTCTTGTATCGTGGGGAGCATACTTCTTCCTTTGGGTACCATCAAGACCTCGTATCCCTGTTGGAGATAAGGTTTCATGCCTGAGAAAAAACGTTCATTGGGTATTCTGACCACTTCTTGCTGATGCCTGCCGCATTGGTTGCAGCCCGTCATCCATGACAAGGCCATCAGTAACCCGAGAATCATGAGCATTTTACATTTCATCTTTTCCATTTTCCGTTTTTGTCTTCAAAGTTACGATTAAGCGAGCGAAAAGCCAAATTTATTTGAGCTTTTCAGAGCACGAGTAACTTCGGCCGAAGGCCAAAGTTGGCTACAAGCGAGCGAAAAGCCAAATTTATTTGAGCTTTTCAGAGCGGGAGTAACTTCGGCCGAAGGCCAAAGTTGGCTACAAGCGAGCGAAAAGCCAAATTTATTTGGGCTTTTCAGAGCACGAGTAACTTCGGCCGAAGGCCAAAGTTGGCAAAACGCCCTGAAAGGGCATCAAGTATATAGCCCAGGGCAACGCCCTGGGTAACCAGGCATCAACAAAAAATCGCCCTGAAGGGGCAGAAGTTTCATCATACAATCATGCTTATGCCCCTTCAGGGCGAATCATCACCATCTATTATTACCCAGGGCGTTGCCCTGGGCTAAGGGCTCCTGGGCCTTTCAGACCGGATTTGCCCCAAAATCAACCGTACAGGTCAAATTTATTTGGGCTTTTCAGAGCGGGAGTAACTTCGGCCAAAGGCCAAAGTTTATGAATTTATACGGCTAAAGGATGAAAAAAACAATCGGTTTTTAGTCGATTTCCATAAAATTGTGTACATTTGCACCCTCAAAAGCATCCTTTTTCTCTCTGAAAATGAGATGGATGCCAAACGATATCTTACCATCCCCAGAACAATGTCATTTTGAAGATGAAAATAGTCAACAATTCCCTAAAAAAGCTTTTCTTGAAAAGCAATTATCACATGCGTCGCTTCTGCGAGAAAAAGCCCTCCAGGCTTAGGTTTTACGAAAACACTTATATGCCGATGCAGTTGGCCATATTCAGATGGCACAACTATGATTTGTGTGACCGCGTACTCGGTGCATATCGGAAATGTGCCGAAAAACACATGGAAATCAATCTCACACCCGAACAGTTGGCCGATACCAAATACGCCACCTCCATTAAGGATGACATTATCAAGAGTTTCCTGACCAACAAGACCCATCCCGCTGAGTACTTCTTGTACGGTTATGAGCATCTCGATTATTGGGGACGGAAAGAATATCTCTCGGATTCCGATCGTTGGCGCATTCTCCATGAGCGTTTTGGCAAAAAAGTACGCAAGGAACATGCCGACAAATGGCATTTCTACCAAATGTGCAAACCTTATTTCCACCGTGATGCCTGCAAGGTAGGCCCAGATGCGAAAAAAGAAGATTTCTTACAGTTTGTGTCCCGTCATCATGAGTTCTTCGTCAAACCTCTTGAAGGTTGTTTTGGACGAAACGCCTACCGACTGAAAACGAACAGCGATGAAGAGACGGAGAACATCTACCAAAAGCTCATCGCCAATGGTTCATGGATGGTTGAGGAACTGATTATTCAAGCAGAGGCTTTCTCTGCATGGAATGCTTCTTCAGTCAATACGGTCAGGGTAGCCTCTTTCCTCACCGCAGAAGGAGAACATCACAACATCGTCCCGTTTTTCCGTGCTGGAAGGGTGGGATCTGTTGTTGACAACGCCCTCAGCGGCGGCATCATCGCAGGAGTTGATGAAAAAACAGGAAAACTTTGTTCGGAGGGTATGGATGAGGATGGCCGCCATTTCAAGTCACACCCCGACTCAGGCATAGTCTTCGAAGGTTGGCAAATCCCCCAATGGCAGGAATTATGCAAACTGACGGAAGAGATTCATCGTACCCTCCCCTCCTACCACAGATACATCGCCTTTGACTTTGCACTCACGGATAAAGGATGGTTCTTGGTGGAAGGAAACTGGGGACAATTGATCTTCAACCAGGCCGGAGGGCACAGAGGAATACGGAAAGAATTCATGTCTTATATAAAATAGGTATAAATATCCTTTACACCCTTGGAAAATCCCTTCTTTTGAAAATATTTACTAAAAATCTTTGGTGAAAAGAAAATTATTATTATCTTTGTACCGTTTTAAACACATTTATTATTAATCTTTAAAAAAATCAGTTATGAAAGCTATTTATTCAGAGCCGATGACAAAGGTTATGTTCCTGAATGTGAACGCTTCTATCTGCGAGACTCAGCGCCCCGCTTCTGAGCCGAAGAATGAGGATCCTCAGGAGGACATGCCTCTGTTCTAATCCATTCGGACAAGACAGAACAGCCAGACCATCAGGTCTGGCTTTTTTTATTCCCGGCCAATAGTTCATCAGAGGGAACGGATGCTTATTCCCCCACCTTCGAAACAAGGAAAAAGACTGCTTCGTTCAAGTAAAAGTCAAACATTTAAGCTTAATTACTTGATAAATAAATATATAAAGAGAAATGCTAAACCATCTATACAGGAAATAGCCGGCTCGACGACACAGCTTCATGGATGTCCAGTTAATTGGTCTATTTGTTGATTTTGACTCTTCTTACCCACATATCCGGTTCTCTGCAAAGAGAAAAGGATACGGCATACATTATTGTCCTCAGTAGAATGGAGAAGAAACACACCAACAATAGCAATCTGCAAAAGACGGAAGACACGCAGGAACAAGAGCACTCTGCAAGAAGAAGACACAAAAGAAACAATAGCACTCTGCAAGAAGAAGACACAAAAGAAACAATAGCGGTCAGCGAAAGAGGAAGACACTTTACACAAAAAAGCCAGACCCTTAGGTCTGGCTGTTCCATTTTTCTGTCCGATTGGATTAGAACAGAGGCATGTCCTCCTGGGGATCCTCATTCTTCGGCTCGGAAGCAGGACGCTGAGTCTCGCAGATTGAAGCGTTCACATTCAGGAACATAACCTTTGTCATCGGCTCTGAATAAATCTTCTTCATAATGGTTAAAATTTAAATGTATTAATACAGTTAATTAAATCTGTGTTTGAAAAACACGAAGCAAAGATATGTATTTTTCTGTACAGAACAATCGTTTTGTTAACCAAATTATCGTTTATTAACAATCTTGCTCCAATTTTAACACTTGTTTACTTAATCTTGTTCCATATCCACAAAACGAGGACAGCTCCCAGCACCGAAGTTCCGAAATTGCTGAAAGGTCCACCCCATGTAATGCCGAGCAGATTGAGAACCCATCCACCGACCACACTACCCAAGACACCAAGAAAGAAATCCATGCAGCATCCCTTTCCTTGTCCATTTGTAATTCTGCTGGCGACATAACCTGCAAGAATTCCAACAATGATATAACCTAATGTCAGTTCCATATATAATTGATTTAAAAGTTGAAGTCATTTGTTTTGCTCAGGATACCCTTTGGTTTCTTGTTCCGCAGCCCGCTCCAATGTAGATTCTTCCTCCAAGGTAGGATATGCGACGGAATGGTCTTGCAGATAGATGGCATTGAGCGTATATTCCAGCGATGTCAGCGTGGAGAGTCGCGTCTGAGGCTTCAGCTGGCATTCCCAGATGGTGATACAGTGCCATCCCAAGGCTGCAAGCGCGACGAGGTCCTGTTTGTCTCGGCATTGGTTTCTGGTGATTTTCTTTTCCCAGAATTCGGTGTTGGTCTTAGGCATCCTGAATGCGCTGCACCCTTCATGCCCATGCCAAAAGCACCCATTGACAAAAATGCAGGTCCTATACTTTCTCATGACGATATCAGGATGTCCTGGCAACCGTTTATGGTAGAGACGGTATCTGAACCCCCTGGAGAAGAGGAACCGGCGGACGATCATCTCAGGCTTGGTGTTTTTGGACCTGATGGCCGCCATATTCTTGTGCCGCTGGGCCTGACTGACCGTATCCATCGCAGAGATTATATGCCAAGTCCTCCTGAGAAAGAGACATCCACCGCCTTGCTCTGAAGGATTCTCGAACCTGGCGGGACGCTATGGGTGAGCCAGATGTTACCACCCACCACCGTATCATGCCCGATGGTGATCCGTCCAAGTATGGTGGAATTGGCATAAATGGTCACATGGTCACCGATAATCGGATGTCTCGGCACGTTGACAGGCCTTCCATTATCATCGATCTGGAAATTCTTCGCACCCAAAGTGACTCCTTGGTAAATCGTCACATGGTTGCCTATGATACAAGTCTCACCGATGACGACACCCGTACCATGGTCGATGGAGAAATATTCTCCGATCTGTGCCCCCGGGTGGATATCGATGCCGGTAGCCGAGTGTGCCCTCTCGGTGAGGATTCTCGGCAATACAGGTACTTTCATGACATGCAACTGGTGAGCCACTCTATAGTGTAGCATGGCTTGCACGACGGGATAGCAGAAGATCACCTCGCTGTAGTTATGCACAGCAGGGTCGTTGTCGTAAATGGCTCTGACATCGGTGAAGAGCAGCCGTTTGATTTCCGGCAATGTGTCGATGAATTTCAGCATGATACGATCGGCCTCCTCTGTCATATCCGCATCACACCCTTTCTCAAACTGCAGAGCCAAGGCGATTTGCTCACGCAGCAGGATGCTCAGACGTTCCACATTCACGCCGATGTGGTATTCACGGAATGAAGCGTCCCCCTGTTTGTCATCGAAATAGGCTGGGAAGACGATATCACGTACCAGTTCCACTATCGAGCGCAGGGCCTGTACGGATGGCAGTGTGCGATTGGTGCAGGCAGCCACGATGCCCTCCTCTATCGAGGTGTCGGACAACAAGGCGATGTTTTTCTTGAAGATCTGCTCAAACATGGTTTTATTTGCGTTTTTTGTTCTTTTTCATAAAACTATTCCTGCCAGGAGATTTCAGGCGCTCCAGCCATTCCGAAAGGTCATCCAACATCTGTTGGTGAGAGGGGAAGGTCTTTCTCAGTCCGAACCCATGTCCACCCTTAGGATAGGCATACAAGGCACACTTATTGCCGGCCTTTCTCATGGCCGTATAATAGGCTATGCCATTGGTTGCAGGAGGCACACCCTTATCATCGTTGGCCAGGATGACGATGGCTCTCGGGGTGAGACGGCGCTTCACTTGAAGATCATTGCTGTAAAGCTCGATCACACGTTCGTCGTCCCTCTCCTCTCCCAGGAAATTACGGCATGAACCCTCATGTTGTCCGTTCTTCCCCATGGTGATCACGGGGTAGAACAAAATGCTGAAATCAGGTCGGGCATCCCCTTCTGCATGTGTGGATATCGTCGAAGCAAGGTGTCCGCCGGCTGAAAAGCCCATGATGCCGACATCATGGGGATTGACATGCCAGAGGGCTGCGCTGTCTCGAATCATACGGACAGCCCCTTCTGCATCAGAGATGGGGATATTGCGGTCACCTTTGGGCATGCGGTATTTCAATACGACAAAAGCGATTCCTCGACTGCAAAAGAATTCTGCCCAGTCCACACCCTCATTCTGCATAGAGAGGTGGGTGTATCCTCCACCCGGGCAGTCCAGCACAGCCCTGCCGGTGGCCATCTGCTCATCAGGCAGGAACACATACAAGCTGGTGGTATCGTTCCCGTGAGGGATGTCGATGACAAATTGCTTGCTAACAGACTGTGCCTGGATCATCACCGGCATCAACAGCGCCAGGATCAAAACCGGCATCCACTTTTTCATCTTCATCATTATCCGATTATTTTCATTCTTGCAAATTTGACCAGGAGTTGTTTCAGCCCTGCATTTCTAAACTGCACGGTGGCCTTCATATTCTCGCCCGAGCCTTCGACCTTCAGGACCTGTCCGATGCCAAAGCGCATGTGCTCGACCGTACAACCCTCCCGCAGGCCGTCATACGCCGATGTATCCATCTTCGCTGAGGGCGCAGGTGTGGCATTGTTTGTAGGCACCCTGCGCAGTCTGCCTCCATGCTGTTGCTGTAGCCTTTTAAACGCATCCGAGAAGGGATCCACCGGTTTTTCGGGTTGACGGGGAGGAACGATTCTTGGTTGGGGATCTGCCCTGAACTGGCTTCCCACGGGATTGGAATTCTGCAGCCATTTTTTGGATGAAGAGCGCGCGTCTCTCCAAGAACCGCTATCCCGACTGCTGCCGCCCTCCACTTTCATGAAATGCTGGTCGATATCGTTGAGGAAACGGCTCTTGGGATTGAACTCCATCCGCCCATACCTCATTCTGTTTTGAGCGCTGGTCAGAAAGCAATGCTGTTCGGCACGGGTAATGGCGACATACAGCAACCGGCGCTCCTCCTCCAATTCGCGCAAGGTATTGGTAGATAATGGACTGGGGAAGATGTTTTCTTCCAATCCAACAACGAAGACCGTGGGAAACTCCAATCCTTTTGCACTGTGAACGGTCATCAAGGCCACCCTACCCTCCGAATCATCTTCATCGCCGCCATCAAGATCGGTCAACAATGACACTTCTTGCAGATAATCGGTCAGGAAAACTTCGTTTCCTTGTCCCTGTTCTCGTCTCAGATCCACAAAATCCTTCATGCCCGACAACAATTCTTCCAGGTTTTCTTTCCTGGCCAGTCCTTCGGTGGATGTATCTGAAGAAATCTCATTTGCCATGCCGGAAACATGGATGATGTTCTGGCCAAGCGTCAGGACATCGTCGATGATGGTCCGTTCAATAAACTGAGCGATCATCGTTTTGAACCCCAGGACTTTCTCCGCTGTCGCTTTCGGGAGTTGCACCCCATAGCCCGGCAAATCACAGATGACTTGCCAAAGACTGACTCCATTCCGATGGGCCGCATCCGCAATTTTACCTACGGTCACATTACCAATCCCCCTCGAGGGATAGTTGATGATCCTCCTGAAGGCCTCCTCATCGTCTGGATTGGCCACCATCCGGAAATAGGCGATGATATCCTTGATTTCCTTGCGCTGATAGAAGCTCAGACCTCCAAAAATGCGATAGGGAATACCTTCCTTACGGAATTGTTCCTCAAAAGCCCTGCTTTGTGAATTGGTGCGGTAGAGGATGGCGAAATCGCCGTAAGCGCACTTGTCTTGCTGACGTATGCGCTGAATGGTCTTACTGACGACAACGACTTCCTCCTTATCGCTGTAAAGCGGATAATACGTCAATGCCTCACCCTCATCATTACGGCTGTACACATCTTTGTGGATCTGCCGCTGATTATGGCTGATCAAGCTGTTGGCGGCTTTGACGATCTTCTGTGTCGAACGATAGTTGCGCTCCAGCTTAAAAAGCTGAGTATTGTCATATAGCCCCTGGAAACCCAGGATATTGTCGATATTCGCCCCTCTGAAAGCATAGATGCTTTGTGCGTCATCACCGACCACACACACATGCTGATGCTTTTCGGTGAGCTGATAGACGATTTGCTGCTGTGCGTAGTTCGTGTCCTGATACTCATCGACCAGTACAAATTTGAAGCGGTCCTGATATTTGGCCCTGACATCCTCATGGGCAGAGAAGAGGAGGTAGGTATTGAGCAGCAAGTCATCGAAGTCCATCGCATTAGCCTGTCTGCATCGTTGCGCATATAAGGTATAAACCTGATGCACCATAGGCACATTTGCAGAACGGTCCCGGCTCAGGGCATCGTTGTCATTCGAATACATCTCAGCAGTGATCAACCGGTTTTTGGCCAGTGAAATGATATTGTGAACAGACGCTGGTTTGTATTTCGTATCATCAAGATTCAGTTCCTTGATGATATTCTTGATCAGCGTCCGTGAATCGGTCTCATCATATATGGTGTAGTTGGAGTGATAGTTGATCCGCTCAGCCTCCACGCGGAGTATTTTGGCAAAGACGCTGTGAAATGTTCCCATGTTGAGATAGGCAGCTTTCTCTGCACCCACCAGCCTTGCTATCCTCTGCTTCATTTCCTGTGCAGCCTTATTGGTAAAAGTAAGGGCAAGGATGTTCCAAGGCTGATATTGTTTTTCATCAATGAGATAGGCCACTTTATAGGTCAGCACCCTGGTTTTGCCAGAACCCGCACCGGCAATGACCAGAGATGCGCCGTCGCAGTATTCCACGGCCTTTCTTTGGCTTTCATTCAGTTGACTGAGGAAGTCATTATTCATCGATATGTTCGCTATTTCTTTGTTTTATGGTAGATTCCCCCAGAGGAGGTGTTCGGGTCGTAATCTTCTCCCTCTTTGGGAAATGCCGGCATGAATTTCATCTGACGCTCAATCTGCCGTTGTCTTTTGAGCATATAGGCACTGGGTGATTTCGAGCTGTATTTGAGGGGATTGGGCAGCGTAGCAGCTATAAGCGCACAATCCGACCGGGTCAGTTGGGAGGCCTTTTTCCCAAAATGATTTTCTGCAACAGCCTCCGCTCCGTAGATACCTGGTCCCATCTCGATGGAGTTGACATAAACCTCCATGATACGGTGCTTGCTCCAGAACAGTTCGATCAACACCGTGAAATAAGCCTCCAGTCCTTTTCTCAGCCAAGTTCGGTCCTGCCAGAGAAACACATTCTTTGCTGTCTGCTGGGTGATGGAACTGCCTCCCATCTTCTTGGCATGTGACTGGTTATGCTTGGCAGCTTTCTTGATGGCTTCCGTGTCGAAACCATGATGCAGGAGGAAAAGCTGATCCTCGCTGGCCATGACGGCCACAGGCAAATGTTTGGAAATCTGATCCAATGGTTGCCAGGAATGATGCCACACCACCCGTTCACCATCCATGGCCTGTCCTAAAGCCCTGGAGATCATCAATGGAGTGACATATACTGGTATGAAACGGTAGGCCACAACCGCAAGGATGGTGGAGGAGAAAAACAAGATGGTAATCCATTTCAGGATACCTGTCAACCATTTCATCATCTTATCAGATCAGAATGTGTATATTATAGATATGGTAAAAAGGGCGGATATTCATCCGCCCTCTTAATATGATTACGAAAGAATGGCCAATTATTGGAGAGTACCAGCGTTGGCAGCATCGATCATAGCCTGGCTTGCATACATGTAAACCTCCACGCGGCGGTTCTGTGCGCGGCCAGCAGCAGTGCTGTTGTCAGCGATGGGCTGGTGTGAGCCGAAACCAGAGACATTCTGGAACTGGCTTGAAGGAACACCGCAGCTGACGAGATATTTAGCCACAGCCTGTGCACGGTTCTCTGACAGCGGGTCATTGACGCGGTCGGAGCCAGTGTTGTCGGTGTGTCCCTGAATATCAATGTAGAGATCGGGCTCAGACTTCAGCATGTTGGCAAACTTGGTCAGAGCGGTCTTGGTGTTGTTTTTGAGGACATACTTGCCAGTGTCGAAGAGGATACCTCCGTCGAAAGCCACCTTCACAGCGGTCAGACCATTCTGGTCGGTCACCTCAGACACCTGTGCATTCTCCACAGCGGCAGCCTTTGCCTTCACCTTGTCCATGTGCTTGCCGATCAGCGTACCTGCAGTAGCACCAACAGCTGTACCAATGGCAGCACCGATAACAGTACTCTTGGTATTCTTGCCAATGAGCTGTCCGATGAGTCCACCAAGGGCTGCACCGCCACCTGCACCAAGCAAACCACCTGTACCAGCATTGGTACCACAACCTACTACCATTAATGCACACATAACGTATGCGATCAAATTCGTCTTTTTCATCATTTTACTGTTTTAAATTATTAGTGTTAAAAATAATACCATATGATGATATTTGGCATGCAAAAAACATGACATTTGCTTGCAAAGATAATATAAATATGGGTTGATGCAAAAGAAATGGGTTTTATTTTTATGAAATAAACTAAAATTAACCCCTATAAAACCATTTTTTAACAAAAAAAACGAGCAATACGAATCGTTGTGACAAAAAAGGATTACGTTACCACAATCATTTCCATTTTTTTAAGTACTTTTGCATCCGAAAATAAAAACACTCAAGCAATCATGGCAAAAGAACTGAAAGAACTGACCAAGAGAGCTGACAATTATAGTCAGTGGTATAACGACTTAGTAGTAAAGGCTGACCTTGCCGAACAATCCGCTGTGCGCGGCTGCATGGTCATCAAACCCTACGGCTACGCCATCTGGGAGAAGATGCAGCACCAACTCGACCAAATGTTCAAGGAGACCGGTGTCCAGAACGCTTATTTCCCCTTGTTGATACCGAAGTCCTTCCTTTCCCGGGAAGCCGAGCATGTGGAAGGTTTCGCCAAGGAATGTGCCGTTGTGACCCATTACCGTCTCCGTGCGAAAGATGACAAAAGTGGCGTGGAGGTTGATCCCGGAGCCCGTCTGGAAGAGGAACTCATCATCCGCCCCACCTCAGAGACCATTATCTGGAATACCTACAAGAACTGGATTCACTCCTGGCGTGACCTCCCACTGATGTGCAACCAGTGGTGCAACGTGATGCGCTGGGAGATGCGTACCCGTCCGTTCCTTCGCACCTCTGAGTTCTTATGGCAGGAAGGGCACACAGCTCATGCTACCCGTGAGGAGGCTGAAGAAGAAGCCCGCAGGATGCTGAAGGTGTATGCCGACTTTGCAGAGAAGTGGATGGCCCTTCCTGTGGTACAGGGAGTGAAGAGCGAGACCGAGCGTTTCGCCGGTGCCCTCGACACCTATACGATTGAGGCCATGATGCAAGACGGCAAGGCGCTCCAGAGTGGCACCTCCCATTTCCTGGGTCAGAATTTTGCCAAGGCTTTCGATGTCACGTTCCTCAACAAAGACAACAAGCCCGAACTCGTCTGGGCCACCTCATGGGGTGTGTCCACCCGTCTGATCGGTGCCCTGATCATGACCCACTCCGATGATAACGGTCTGGTTCTGCCTCCGCTGCTTGCACCCATCCAGGTGGTGATTATTCCCATCACCAAGGGTAAGGAGCAGTTGGATGCCATCACAGCCCGCCTGCAACCTGTCATCGATGCCCTCCGTAGAGCAGGCATCAGCGTGAAATATGATGATGCTGACAACAAGCGTCCTGGATTCAAGTTTGCCGATTATGAGTTGAAGGGTGTACCGGTGCGCTTGGTTATGGGCGGCCGCGATCTGGAGAACGGTACGATTGAAGTCATGCGTCGTGACACGCTGGAGAAAGAGACCCGTGAGGTGGACGGCATTGTGGAGTACGTGGAGCAGCTGCTTCAGGATATCCAGACCAACATGTTTGAGAAAGCCCGCAAATGGCGTGACGAGCGGATTTACACCTGCGACAATTACGAGGAGTTCAAGGAGCGCGTGAAAGACGGCGGTTTCTTCCTCTGTCCGTGGGACGGAACAGCCGAGACCGAAGCCAAGATCAAGGAGGAGACACAGGCCACCATCCGTTGCGTGCCTTTCGGTGTGGAACAGACTCCTGGCATCGACATGGTGAGCGGCAAGCCTTCCGTGGCCCGCGTAATCATCGCCAGAAGCTATTGATGGATTTTGAATGCGCTAATGACATTACCAAATATCAGCCTCGAATGAGAAAGACATTAACAATCCTGATGACACTGTTTTGTGTCATGGCCATGGGACAAGATGCCGTCAAGGTAGTCGCCAAATTCAAGAAAGGTGACTATGTAGTTTATGACATCAAGCAGACCACCACACAAGTGTCTGACGCTAATGACACCCATGAATTCGTCATTGCAGGAGAAACCCGATATGATGTCATTGATGCAGACAAAACGGGTTATACAATTTCTTGCAAGGCCCAGAAATGGGAATCCCAGAACTCCCCCGAGGATGATCTCGCATCCAACTTGGTCAAGTCTTCGATGACGATGCTCGTCGGACAGGCCATTATCATGAGAGCCAATCTCGACGGCAAAATCATCAAAATCGAGAATATGGACGAGCTCAGGCAAAAAATGGAAGACTATATGGATGGACTGCTTGATAAATTGTTCAGCGGTGAGGGTATGAACAACCAGGATATCATCTCAAAAGAGAAGATGAGGAACATCATGCTTGAAGAAATCACGGAGGAGAAACTGTTGGAAAGCATAGACGCCAACGACCAGTTCTCCCTCTACGGCAAGACCATATCCACAGGTATGACCATCAACCAAAAGATCGCTGGCATCAAGTTCAAGACCTCCTATGAGGTGGCTCCCATCCAGAAAGCAGGGGTTCGCACCATCAAATCCTCTTCGGTGAGTGACATGACCAAAGAAGACATCAAGTCCATGATTATCACCCAGATGGAAAAGATGATGCCTGAAATGGCAGAAACGCTCAAAGATAGTTTTGACGCATTGATGGGCACCGACATCATGAAGGTAGAGGGCACGAAGAAGAGTTCTTTTGATATTCTCGACAACGGTTGGGTAAAATCCTCCGACAGTTTGTTGGAATTCAAAATGATGGGATCTTCCACAAAGAGCCATACTACCAGCGTCATCAAGGAGTGCAGTTGGGCCAAATAGCAAAATCCTCACATTCTCATACAAATCGTCCGGAGAGGAACAGTACCTCTCCGGACTTTTTTAGAAGCCTATTCTTGGTCTTTCTGGCGTTTGTTGAAGCATTTTCCTGCGTACATTCTCATAATGCCTCAGTTGCTCTGGAGTAACGGAAGGGACGGTCTGGCTGATAACCTCCTTGATCAGAGCAAAGGGAATCGGGCGCATCACTTTCTCTTTGACACAATAACTAAAATTCCGGCGTGCAGCCTCCTTGACAACATAAGAGATGTCGGAGGAGGAGAAATTCTTGGTCAACAAGGACAACTCCTCGAAATCCATCACCTTCTCGTGTTCTCTTTCAGAGAGCTCCAACTCGAAAATC
Source organism: uncultured Prevotellaceae bacterium (assembly GCA_902776475.1). Taxonomy (GTDB): domain Bacteria; phylum Bacteroidota; class Bacteroidia; order Bacteroidales; family Bacteroidaceae; genus Prevotella. Next base: position 70,660 of record CACYQD010000015.1, read on the forward strand.
TGTTTTCTGGTTTTCTCATCCGGCAGACCCACGTAGATGATGTTGTCCACCCTGCCCTTGCGGAGGATAGCAGGATCCACCCGTTCCGGATAGTTGGTCATCATCAGCACATAGATACCCCTATCTGCAGCGTTGTTGAGTTGGGAGAGCAACTCATTGACCTCCCCTCCCTGATGATGGATTTCTTCCATGGCCCTGTCGGGAGCGATGGCGTCAAACTCATCGAAGGCGAGCAGCACAGGAGCCTTTTTCTCCAGTTTACGGAAAAGATCAGCCATGATCTGCTGTGTGCCGTGAAGGTAACTGCAGGCCAGGGAAGACGGAGTGATCATCGTGAAATTGATGTCACACTCCTCTGCCAATCGTTCAGCAAAGAACGTCTTTCCATTGCCCGGAGGACCAAACAGCAAAATGGAGTTTGGTGGCTTGATTCCCATTTGTCGCGCCAGTTCCTGATTTTTCAAGATAGACACGAAATTGCACATGAAGTTGTCCTTCAGTTCCTCACAACCGGCTACGGCAGCAAAACCTTTCCCTTTTTTTCTTTCGATGACGCCATCATATTGCAACAGCTGGTCTTGTTTCGCAGAGGGAGAGCGGTCGTTGTCTTTCTTCTCATCAGCAGCTGCATCATCTGCACCTGACTTCATGATCCAATTGGTCATATCTTTCTCCAAAGCGGTCAACGAGCGGTATCTTTGACTCCTTTTCTTGTTGCTCGCCTTTTCAATCAACTTCCACAGTCCGGCATCCAAATCCATATTCTCATGGCTTTTCGTGATCTCGGCCAGGGTTTTCATGACCTTGCCGATGGTGAAGACGTCGGATAGTTCTGAATAGACTCCTATCATCGCCTCCGGTGCGCAGAACTCCTTCATCGGGGGCTGTCCGCAAATATTAGGACGACCATGAAAAGGTTTGCCCGTATGGGTAAAGCCACAGACCTGAACCTTTGGCTTCACTTGAGTTTCATCCGTCAGGAAAATATTCTCTGGCTGCAAGTTATAATGGCCGCCACCACTCATGATAACAGAGATTTCACGAGCAGCCCTGGTCAGCTGCAAACCGATCTGGGCAATCGTTGGACCATCGAAAGCCTTTCTTTGATGGATAAGGGAAGCCAAACTTATACCGGCAATCGGGTGGAGGCAGGTCCAGTTCAAATGGCGCCCATCATTGAGTTTGTACACGCCTTCACCTCTCTTCACAGGGAAAGCTTTGCCATGCAACTGAGCGTAAATCTCCAATTCGGGCACAGACTCCAGCCTATTCCCTACCTCTTTCCTCCATGCTTCCACGTCGTAAACGACAAAGACATACGTCTGAACATCATCACTCAGAGCGTCCCTGACCTGATACACCTCACGGAAGGCGTAACGGCCATCATCCAATCTTTTGATCACAGTATAATTGCCTATGGTCATTCTCACTTTCAGGAAACTCATATCATGAATGTGTTAAGTTGAGGTTGCTATTCCATACAATTGTAAAAGGCTTTAACCGAGCCCTCCATCAAGTCGAGCATCTTCTCGATCTTGTCCGGATTGTAGTTGTCATCGACGATATCCTCACAGTTCACCCATATCGAATCATCGACTACGGTCAACTTGACCAATGCCTTTGTCTGATTGATTTCATTGACAGCTTTGAGCGCCTGAAGGTGATTCTCCGGAGTCACGTCATAGAACAACATGACCAGTTGCAACAAGTCATCATTGCTGTTGTTGATCATGACATAATTCACGAGTTCATACTTGAAAAGCACATTTCCATTTTCCAACGAATACTTGAGTTCTCTATCCTCAAGAAATCTGATCATCACATCGCTTGCTTTCATTCTTTGAGTTTTTTTTCATTAAACATTATTCTTCCGTTTCACTGATCTCATCGTCATCTTCGTCGTCAAGATCGTCATCCTCATTGTCTTCATCGTCCTCGTCGTCTTCGTCGTCATCGTCATCATCATCGTCATCCTCGTCGTCATCATCGTCCTCCCCAAATTCGTCCAATGCGTCTTTGAACCATGAATAAGCTGCATACAGCGAACGAATCATGTGTTCGACAAGATCCTCTGAAGGTTCGGTCTCATCATCGACATAATGCTCATAATAGATCCACACTTCATCATCGCTGATTCCGGCCTTCACATATTTGAGGCGATATCCAAGCCTCTCGATCAGTCCATAAATCATCACTTTGTTGTCATCTGTCACCGAGAAAACCTGAGGGATAGCCATCCTGATAAAATGCTCATCATTATTGTTATCCATCAACAAGTATCCCAAATGTCTGAATCTGAAAATAAAGTCGGTGGCTTCTCCATCGATGTCATGTGTCGGGAAACCAAGGTTTCTCAGCAACTTAACAATTGTAGCATTCTGTGTCATGTATTCATCCTTTCTTTGAAGTTAAAACATATTAGTAAGGTGCTTTCAAAAGGAAAGAATGAAAAAAGAAGCTGTTCCTATCAACGAAATGACAGAAACAGCAAAAAAAAATCCGGATGCATCATCCGGATTTGAAATATTAGTTGAGATAACTCATTACTTTCTCAAAATAGCGCTGTGTGCGGCTCACTTTGTAATTGATACCACCCTGCCACATTCTGATGGCACGCTCGACATTGTTGCTGGGATTGTAATAGGATTGGATAATCACAAACATCTCCTTTGATTTCTGCTTGTTGAAACGATCGCCAAGAGAATATCTCTTGCTGCTGTTTCTTCTTTTGAGGATGTTGTTAACCTCAGACACCAAAACCGGTGAGATCTGCAGCGGTCCACAATAAATACCATTGCGGGCATTGACATTTCCTCTGCTTTCTACCATCATAATAGCGTCAACCACAGAACTCCAGTCATACTCTGAGTTTTGTGCATAGGAATGATTTGTCATAGTAAGAAATGCCATTACGACGAATACATACTTCAATGCTGTCTTCATTATCATATCTTTTATGGAGTCATGAAATTATCACTAATCATTTGAAAGCTACAGCCAAAAAAACTGCCGAGCAATGACTCCTGTTACTACTTTGAACGCTCCCCAATAAACGACAGGAAACACGTTCATTTACTTAACTCGGTGCAAAGATACGAAAAATTCACCAAAAATCAATCACTTTATAGGAACTATTGAACAATTTTAAGATTTAGTAAGAATTCAGGGTGACCTTTTCTGTTTCACCCTCTATGCCGAAAAAGGACTTACAAACTGTAACAAAGAGGTGAAAGATGTCCTCATTTCATCCCAATATCGCTCAGTGTATCCCTCTCCCTTTGGGAGACAATGCAAACTGATCCCTCTCCCTCTGGGAGAGGGGCTGTTTCCTTTTTGAAATTATTGGTGTCCGCTAAAAATGAATAACTGACAGAATACGTTTCCGCAGTGCCGATAAGCTGGCATTGCGGATTCGTTTTCCAAAAAGTAAGCCCCTTAG
>CACYQD010000016.1 GCA_902776475.1 uncultured Prevotellaceae bacterium
AGGAAGGCGACACCGACTGCCTTGGCGTCTTCGACGTTGATGTGAAGCGTTTCCAGCCCACCCTTCATGAAGACAAGATCCCAGCAATGGGGTGGAACGAGATCCGTCAACTCCAGTCGCCGCTGATGGAAGGTCTCCATGAGGGCGACTTCGTCTATTTCGTCCACAGTTACTACGTGCCCGTCTGCGAGCATACGATAGCCGTGGCCGATTACGTTCTTCCCTACAGTGCGGCCATCCACAAGGACAATTTCTTTGCCACGCAGTTTCACCCCGAGAAGAGCGGGCGTGTGGGAGAGCAAATCCTCAGCAACTTCCTCCGCATCGCCTCCGGCCATCAGTCTCATCCCATTTCCACAGCACCATGATCGAACTCATACCAGCCATAGACATCATCGGCGGACAATGTGTCAGACTGACCAAGGGCGACTACAAGGCGAAAACCGTCTATAGCACCAACCCTGCAGACACCGCCAGACAATTTGAATCCTTGGGGTTCAAACGGCTCCATGTGGTCGATCTCGACGGTGCCAAGTCGCGCCATATCGTCAATCACGATGTGCTGCGGGCCATCACAAGCACGACCAACCTGATCGTGGACTTCGGCGGCGGCATCAAGACCGACGAAGACATCGAGACCGCCTTCGAATGCGGAGCAGCGATGGTCACCGTGGGTTCGGTAGCTGTCACCTCCCCCGACCTATTCACGGGATGGATTCAAAAATACGGAGCCGACCGGCTCATCCTCGGTGCCGACGTGCGCAACGGCATGGTCAGCATCAACGGATGGAAAGAAGACACCACGACACCGCTCCTGCCCTTCCTGCGCTACTATGTGGAACAAGGAGTGAAAAATGTGCTGTGCACCGACATCTCACGAGACGGGACGCTCAGCGGTCCCGCCACTGAACTCTATACTGAGGTGATGCGCGCCTACCCCATGCTGCACCTGATTGCCAGCGGCGGCGTGTCATCCAACGACGACATCATCCAGCTCGACCGCCACGGCATCCCCTCCGTGGTGTTCGGAAAAGCCTTCTATGAGGGGAAGATCGATATCAACCAATTGTTGCGGACATGGGATTAGCAAAGAGAATCATACCCTGCCTTGACGTCAAGGACGGCATGACGGTGAAAGGCACCAATTTCGTCAACCTGCGCCAGGCCGGCGACCCCGTGGAACTCGGCAAGGCTTACAGCGACGCCGGTGCCGATGAACTGGTGTTTCTCGACATCACCGCCAGCCATGAAGGCCGCAAGACTTTCACGGACATGGTGACACGTGTCGCCGCTGAGGTCAACATACCCTTCACCGTAGGAGGCGGTGTCAACGAACTCTCCGATGTGGAGCGCCTGCTCTATGCCGGTGCCGACAAAGTGAGCGTCAACAGCGCTGCCCTCCGTCGGCCTGCCCTCATCGACGAGATCGCCGGACGCTTTGGTTCCCAGGTTTGCGTCTGCGCCATCGATGCCCGTCTCGACGGGGGACGATGGACCTGCTACGTCAACGGAGGGCGCATCCCCACCGAGAGAGGGCTGATGGACTGGGCCAAGGAAGTGGCCGACCGCGGTGCCGGAGAAATCCTGTTTACAAGCATGAACCACGACGGCGTGAAACAGGGATTTGCCTTGGAAGCCCTCGCCGAACTCCATGAGCTACTGCCCATCCCGGTCATCGCCAGTGGAGGTGCAGGCAAGAAAGAAGATTTCCGCGATGCGTTCACACTCGGCAAGGCCGACGCCGCACTGGCCGCCAGCGTCTTCCACTTCGGCGAGATTGCCATTCCCGATCTGAAGCGCTACCTCCGCCAGGAAGGCATCAAGACAAGACTATAAACAAAAATGACATGACGATAGATTTTGAAAAAAGCGGCGGACTCGTACCCGCCATCATCCAAGACGCCAATACCCGCCAAGTGCTGATGCTTGGCTATATGAACCAGGAGGCACTGGAGAAGACCCAATCCACCGGTCTCGTGACCTTCTACAGTCGTTCGCGCCAGACCCTCTGGACAAAAGGAGAGACCTCTGGCAACAACCTGAAACTCGTTGACATCAAAGTGGACTGTGACAACGACACCCTGCTCGTCAGAGCCATTCCCACCGGTCCTGTCTGCCACACCGGCACAGACACCTGCTGGGGGGAGACCAACACTGCCAATCCCCTGCTCTTCCTCACCCAACTCCAGGACTTCATCGAGAAGCGCCATGAGGAGATGCCTGAGGGCAGCTATACCACCAGCCTCTTCCGCGACGGCCTCAACCGCATGGCACAGAAAGTGGGAGAAGAAGCCCTGGAACTCGTCATCGAGGCCACCAACGGCACCAACGACCGGATGGTCTACGAGGGTGCCGACATGCTCTACCACCTCATCGTGCTGCTCACCAGCAAAGGCATGAGGATCGAGGACCTCGCCAGCGAGCTCCGCACGCGCCACGACCCCACCTGGCACAAACACTGAAATAAAAAGAAGACAATAATAACTCATACACCATGCTGATAGACTACCAAAAAGTGAATATCGTCCAGGACAGCAACATCGTGCTCAAGGACGTAAACCTGCAAGTGAATGAAGGCGACTTCGTCTATATCATCGGCAAGGTGGGCTCGGGCAAGAGCTCACTGCTCAAGACGATGTACTGCGAACTGGACCACTCCTCACCTGATAAAGCGGAAGTGCTCGGCCGCGACGTGAATGACATCCGCCGCAAAGACGTGCCGGCCCTGCGCCGTGAGATGGGCATCATCTTCCAGGATTTCCAATTGCTCCATGACCGTTCGGTGAAGAAAAATCTCGAGTTTGTCCTCAAGGCCACAGGATGGCGCAAGCGCAAGGAGCGTGATGAGCGCATCGAAACCGTACTCTCTGCTGTCGGCATGTCGGACAAGATCGAGAAAATGCCCTATGAGCTTTCAGGCGGCGAACAGCAGCACATCGCCATCGCGCGTGCCCTGCTCAACAAGCCGAAAATCATCATCGCTGACGAGCCCACCGGAAACCTCGATATCGAGACCGCCCGCCATATCGTCAGCCTTCTGAAGAAAATCAGCAAGGACGGTACGGCTGTGGTGATGACCACCCACAACATCCAGCTGCTCGACGAGTTCCCGGGCACTGTTTACCGCTGCAAAGACGGTTCGGTGACCGATGTGACCCACGAATACCGCCAGATGGACCTCTCTGAAGACGCAAAAGATTAACCCCCAGAATACAAACACCCAAAAACAACAAGATATGATCGTAATGAAATTCGGCGGCACGTCCGTCGGCACCCCGGCCAGGATGAAATCAGTAGCCGCTCTCACCACACGCAGCGGCGAGCCTACTTTTGTGGTTCTCTCTGCCATGTCGGGCACCACCAATACCCTCATCGAGATCTCCGACTACCTTTACAAGAAGAACCCTGACGGAGCCAATGAGGTCATCAACATGCTCGAGAAGAAGTACATGCAGCATGTGGAAGAGCTTTTCAGTACCGAAGAGTGGCGCGAGAAGACCCGCGGATTCCTCGCTGAGGAGTTTGACTACCTCCGTTCGTTTACCAAAGACTTGTTCACCAGTTTCGAGGAGAAGAGCATCGTGGCCCAGGGCGAGATCATCAGCACCAACATGATGGCCAACTACATGCACGAGCAAGGTATTGACGCCACCCTGCTGTCGGCCCTTGACTTCATGCGTACGGACAAGAACGCCGAGCCCGATCCACAATACATCAAGGACAAACTGACCGCCATCCTCAATGAGCAGGAAGGTCACCAGATCTATATCACCCAGGGATTCATCTGCCGCAATGCCTACGGCGAGGTGGACAACCTGCAGCGCGGCGGCAGCGACTACACCGCATCGCTGATCGGTGCCGCCATCGGTGCTGAGGAGATCCAGATCTGGACCGACATCGACGGCATGCACAACAATGACCCGCGCATCGTCGATGATACCGAGGCCGTGCGTCAGCTCAATTTCGAGGAGGCTGCCGAGCTTGCTTATTTCGGCGCCAAGATCCTCCACCCCACCTGCATCCAGCCTGCAAAATACGCCGGCATCCCCGTCCGTCTGCTCAACACGATGCAGCCCGACGCCGAAGGCACCATCGTCGACAATGTCATCATGCGCGGACAGATCAAGGCCGTTGCTGCCAAGGACAACATCATCGCCATCAAGATCAAGAGTTCACGCATGTTGCTGGCCACCGGTTTCCTGCGCAAGGTTTTCGAGATCTTCGAGAGTTACCAGACTCCCATCGACATGGTGTGCACCTCCGAGGTCGGCGTATCCGTCACCATCGACAACGATGCCCATCTGACGGCTATTGTCAATGAACTGAAGAAATACGGCACGGTGACGGTTGACACCCACATGTGCATCATCTGCGTGGTGGGCGACCTCGACTGGAGCAACCTGGGCTTCGAGACCCTGGCCACCGATGCCATGAAGGACATCCCCGTGCGTATGATCTCTTACGGAGGTTCGAACTACAACATCTCCTTCCTCGTGAAAGAGCAAGACAAGAAGCGCGCCCTGCAGAACCTCAGTGCCAAACTATTCTGACCCCGACGATGAAAGGCAGATTCCCCATCAGCAAATTCCAAGAAATAGAAACACCTTTCTATTATTATGACACTGACCTGCTCCGCGACACCCTCCGGGCCATCAACCAGGAGGTGGCGAAGCATGAAGGTTTTGTGGTGCATTATGCCATCAAGGCCAATGCCAACCCCAAGGTTCTCAACATCATCGCACAAGCCGGACTGGGAGCCGACTGTGTCAGTGGCGGAGAGATCAAGGCATCGCTGTCGGCCGGTTTCTCCCCCCGCAAGATTGTCTATGCAGGCGTGGGCAAGGCCGACTGGGAGATCAATTTAGGACTTGACAAGGACATCTCCTGCTTCAACGTGGAGAGCACCGCCGAACTGGAAGTGATCAACGAGCTGGCGGACCGCCGTGGCAAGATTGCCCGCGTGGCCCTGCGCATCAATCCCGACGTGGGTGCCCATACCCACTCGAATATCACCACAGGACTTGCCGAGAACAAGTTCGGCATCGCCATGCGCGACATGGAAAGTGTCATTGAAATCGCTACGGAAATGGCCAACATCCAACTGATTGGTTTGCATTTCCACATCGGGTCGCAAATCCTCAACATGGGAGATTTCGCCGCCCTTTGCAACCGGGTCAATGACCTGCAGCGCCAACTGGAGCGCAGGAAAATCATGCTTGAGAACATCAATGTAGGCGGCGGTCTCGGCATCGACTACACCCACCCCAACCGAGTGTCCATCCCCGATTTCAAATCGTATTTCGACACCTATGCACGCCTCCTCCACCTCCGTGAGGGACAGAAGCTGCATTTCGAACTCGGCCGGGCTGTGGTGGCCCAATGCGGATCGCTGATCACCCGCACCCTCTATGTCAAACAAGGTGCCGTGAAACAATTCGCCATCGTCGATGCAGGCATGACGGACCTTATCCGTCCCGCACTCTATCAAGCCTACCACAAGATCGAGAATATTTCGAGCGACGGTCCAAAGGCCACCTATGACGTGGTCGGTCCCATCTGCGAGTCGAGCGATGTCTTCGGTAAATCCGTCGACCTCAACGAGACTAAGAGGGGCGACCTGATTGCTATCCGTTCCGCCGGTGCCTATGGTGAAATCATGGCCTCGCAATACAACTGCCGCCGCCTGCCCACCGGCTATATCACAGAAGACCTATGACCATCGAACCCCTCACAGCGGTCCTCGCCGTCATTCTGCTCCTCATGGCTCTCATCACGCCCCTGATGAATCCTTTCTTCAGGCGGCCGAGACGGGAGGATGCGGATGCTGGCGCCACAGAACAGTCACCCGTGACCGTCCTGCTGGTCTCCAACGGCGACCATACCGCCCTTGATGAACATCTCCCCATCTATCTTACCCAGGAATACGCCCCAGGCTACAATATCGTTGTCGTCACCGAGAAAGCTGACCTTGAGACAGAGAATGTGCTGAAACGGTATTCCAACAACGAAAGGCTGTATCACACCTTTGTGCCTGAGAGTTCCCGCTACATGAGCAAGAGCAAGTTGGCCATCACCCTTGGTGTGAAAGCATCACAAAACGAGTGGATTGTGCTTACCGACCCGCGCTGCAAACCATCTGGCAGCCAATGGCTTTCATCTCTGTCCTCGTCGCTCAATTCCCACAGCAACATGGTGCTCGGCTACTGCAATTACGCCGATGAGTCATCCGGCTATCACCGTTTCGAGCGCCTGCACACCGCACTCTACCAGATGCGGGAAGCGCAGAAAGGACGGGCATACGCCACCAACTGTCCGTATGTGGCCTTCCGCAAGAGTGAGTTTCTGGAGCGCAACGGTTTTCTGGAGTATCTGAAATACTCCATCGGGGAATATGATTTCCTCGTCGATAAATACGCCCGTCTGGGCCACACCGAGACCGCACTCGACGAATCTTCCTGGCTGATAGAGAACGCCGTCAGTGACAAGACCTGGCAAAACAGGCAGGTATATGCCCACGAGGTGGACAGGCACTTGGAAGGCGGCGCGTGGGCCCGTCTGCTCCATGGCCTCGACCAATGGGCACTGCATCTCAACTACCTCCTTATCCTGCTGACAGGAGTGTTTGCCGGTCTCACCTCACGATGGATTCTCCTGGGTGCCAGCGTGGCAGCCCTGGCCATCACCCTGACGCTCCGCATCCTCATCGGCAGGAAAGCCCTGTCGGAATATCATGTGCAGATTCCATCATGGAAAATCATCCCCATGGAAATCAGCATGCTGCGCCACAACATCCTGACAAGGCTGCGGTATGAATACGCCGACAAAAATGATTTTATCAGTCATAAAGTATAAGCTGGGAAAGGCATACAGAAAATGGCGGTGGAAGCACAAGACTTTCACCGCCATTTTCATATAGAGGGGCTGCATCCTTTCTCAGATCACCTCAATGCCCATCTTCTCACAGAGCTGCAGGCTCAGTTCCTTCAACTTGAATTTCTGGATTTTGCCAGAACCTGTCAGGGGGAAGCCATCAACGAAGAAGACATATTTGGGGATTTTGTAGCGGGCAATCTTCCCGCGGCAGAAATCCTGCACGTCCTCGGGCTGCATCTTCACGCCATCCTGCAAGATGATGAAGGCACCCACCTGTTCTCCGTATTTCTTGGAAGGAACAGCTGCCACCTGCACGTCCTTGATGCCTGGCATGTGATAGAGGAACTCCTCGATCTCACGCGGATATACATTCTCACCGCCACGGATAATCATATCCTTGATACGTCCTGTGATGCGGTAATAGCCCTGTTCGTCCTTCACGCCCAGGTCACCGGAATGGAGGAAACCATTCTTGTCGATCACCTCGGCCGTGGCCTCCGGGTTCTTGTAATAACCCTTCATGACATTGAATCCCCGGCAGCACATCTCACCCTGTACGCCAACCGGACATTCCTCTCCGGTCTCCGGGTCGAGCACTTTAACCTCCACGAAGGGGAAGTCGCGGCCCACCGTGGTGCAACGCTGTTCGAAGGTGTCATGGATGTTTGACTGCGTCATGCCCGGCGACGATTCCGTCAGACCATAGACGCTGGTGATGGTGAGATACATCTTCTCGCTTACCTGTTTCATCAGTTCCACCGGACAGAGAGAACCTGCCATGATGCCCGTGCGGAGGGAGGTCAGGTCAAACATATCAAACATGGGATGAGTGAGTTCGGCGATGAACATGGTCGGCACGCCATACACTGCCGTGCAGCGCTCCTTGTGGATGGATGCCAGCACCACCAGCGGGTCGAATTTTTCCACCATGACCTGCGTGCAACCATGCGTGAGGCAGTTCATCGTGGCCAGCACGACCCCAAAGCAATGGAAGAGCGGCACGCAGACGCACAACTTGTCGTTCTGGGTGAACTCCATGTTCTCTCCCGTGATGAAGCCATCGTTGGAGATGTTGTAATGCGTGAGCATCACGCCCTTGGGAAATCCTGTCGTGCCAGAGGTGTATTGCATATTGACCACATCATGGCAGGAGACATTCTTCTTCACCTCGGCGAGCGTCTCGTCGTCGATGTTCTTACCCAGCAGAAGCAGTTCGGCGGTGTTGTACATGCCACGGTATTTCTCCATGCCGATGAAGACGACATTCTTCATGCACGGGAAGCGCTTGCTGTTGAGATGTCCGCGCTCACAGGTCCTCAGTTCGGGCAACATCTTATAAGTCATATCGACATAGTCACACTCCCATGTGCCGTCTGTGATGCACAAGGTGTGCATGTCGGAATTCTCACAAAGATACTCCAGCTCACTCTGCTTATAATTGGTATTCACGGTGACAAGCACGGCACCGATCTTAGCTGTGGCATAAAGGAAGGTCAACCAGTCGGGCACGTTGGTGGCCCAGATGCCCACATTGCTGCCTTTTTTCACACCGATGGCCAAGAGGCCCTTGGCCAGATTGTCAACCCTCTCGTTGAAAACCTTCCAGGTGAACCTCAAGTCACGGTCGGAATAAACGATATATTCCTTGTCAGGGGTTTGTTCGGCCCAGTATTCGAGCCATCCGCCCAATGTTCTCTCAAATAATTGCTGCATGGCTTCTGTTTAGAATGGGATATACACGACGGCCAGTATCTTGGCAGATTTTCCTACCGCGCCATGGACATGGTGCTCTACGATGGAGTCGTAGAAGATGCTGTCTCCCTCTTTCAACAAATACTTATCCTTACCATAATCGATTTCCACCTCACCGTCCATGACGTAGATGAATTCCTCACCCTCATGGGCAGAAGACTTGAAATTGCGCTCCTCACTGGGCTGGATATCGATGATAAACGGTTCCATGTGGCGACCGGCCTTCTGTTTGGCCAGAGAGTGGTATTCCATGTGCTTTCTGGCATCTGCCGTGCCGTTGGAGAAGCTGATGCTGTCGGTGCGCTCCTCAGCCCTGCACACCACGGGACCGAGTTCATCGTTATCATCCAGGAAAGTACCAAGTCTGACACCAAGAGCCCTGGCAATCTTGATCAGCGGGCCTAATGATGGCAGATGCTGGTCGTTTTCAATGGAGTTGATTTGCTCGACAGCAAGGCCACTGCGCTCAGAGATTTCCTCCACAGAGAGGTTCTTGGATTCTCTGACGCTCTTGATTTTGTGGCCGACGACGGAATTGTGTTGGGACATAAAAATGATAGAAAAAATGATACATATATGTTAATTGGCTGCAAAAGTACGAAAAATAGTTGAAAACTGAAAGTTTTTGGGGCATGTTCTTTACACAAAACGATCAATCGGGTCACGCGGCCCCCAAACCAGAGGGAACCTGAGCTTGGTCAAATCCATCCTATCAGATAAATTGTAAACCGAATTGCTTTATTTTCGATTTTTTTGTCTATCTTTGCCGTTGTTCGACGGAATAGCGGTCTCCAAGACGGGAAATGCAGGTTTCCGCTGCCCTGTTGTCCGATATCACCGTTGATTGACCTAACCCACGATCCACAAACATGCAAGAAAAGAAAACAACCCCCAACAAGGTCCTTACATGGCCCCCATTCCTATTTTTGATGCTCCTGGCATTTGCCCTCTCCGGATGCCATTACAGTCCCAAGATGCAGGTTGCCATCCATGAGGCCAACAAGAAATGTCCCGTCGAGATGGGCTCGTTCGGTACCGCCACGTCCATCGACTACGATGACGGGATGGTGGTTTTCAACGTTGACCTGAAAGACGGCACGGCAGACCTTTCGCAAGTGAACCGCACCCTTTCGTCCGAACTGTTGGTGACCAACCTGAAGCGGATGAAGCCCGAATTCATCGATTTGCTCCTAAGCACAGAGACGGGGTTGTCTTTTCACGTGAAATCCACCGACGGCGCACAAGCCACCACCATCGACATTCCTCTTGAGGAGATCAAGCGCATCATCCGACAGTCGGGAAAGCCAGGCAAAGACATCAATATCCAGACCCTGAAACTCTTCAACCGCCAGAGCCAAAGCGAGTTGCCGCTGAAGGTAGCGGAAGGGATCATGATGACCCACGTAGCCATCGAAGGCAGCAATGAGATCTACCAATATGAAGTAGATGGCGGAATTTTCGACATCAAGACATTGCAAGAAAACGCCAAGCGCCTGAAAGACCATCCAGAGGAGATGCTGAACATCAAAGACGCCAACATCCAGATCCTCGTCTCCCTGCTCTGCGACCTCAACATGGGACTGGGATACCGCTACAACGTCAAAGGCAGCGACCAGCCACTTGAGATTATCTACACCCCGGAACAATTACATCAGCTGATTCCATGAGACAAACCATCCATATCCTTTGCGCCACGCTCCTGCTGTCACTTTGCGGTGTATCCAGCGCCTGGGCTTCCAACCCGTGGAAGCAGATGCGGAAGGTAGAGAAAGCCATCAAGCCGCCCACCTTCCCCGACCGCCAATACCTGATCACCGACTACAAGAAACCCGGTGACACCCTCTATACCGACGCCATCAACAAGGCCATCACCATCTGTTCCTCCCAAGGCGGCGGCAGGGTCGTCGTGCCCAAAGGCACTTTCAAGACCGCAGCCATCCATCTCCGTTCTGGTGTCAACCTGCACCTTGAGGACGGCGCCACATTATTGTTTTCCACAGATCCACGGCTTTATCCTACAGTCATCACCCGTATCGAAGGCATCGACTGCTACAACCTGTCCCCACTCATCTATGCCTATGGCGAAAAGGACATTGCCATCACCGGCAAGGGACTCCTTGACGGACAAGCCGACAAGACCAACTGGCTGCATCCCGACCGGATGTGGAAAGTCACCCTGCCCGACGGAACAGAAGGCAAGGAGAAAGACCTACTCAACCGAGCCCTGGAGTACCACTGGCCGATGGAGCGCCGCGTCTTCGAAGGCCAGTATGGCATGCGTCCGCAGTTTATCAATTTCTACAAATGCAAGAACATCCTCCTGGAGGATTTCGAGATCAACCGTTCCCCCTTCTGGCTCATCCATCCGCTGATGTCGGAGAACATCACCGTAAGGCGCCTCAAGCTCGACAGTCATGGCTACAACAACGACGGGTGCGACCCGGAGTCGAGCCGCAACGTGCTGATTGAGGACTGTTTCTTCGACACTGGCGACGACTGCATCGCCATCAAGAGCGGCAAGGATGACGACGGACGGCGGTGGATGATTCCCAGCGAGAATATCATCGTGCGACGCTGCACCATGCGCGACGGCCATGCCGGCGTGGCTATGGGCAGCGAGATCACCGGTGGCTGTACGAATGTGTGGGTGGAGGATTGCAAGATGGACAGTCCCAATCTGGCGCGGATCATCCGCATCAAGTCCAACCCCAACCGTGGAGGAGAAGTCAAGAACGTCTATGTGAGAAACGTCGATGTGGGCGTCTGCGACCTGGCCATCTTAGGCATCGAACTGAACTACTGGCATGTGAATGAAGGCAAATACTACCCCTATTTCCACCACATCCTGTTTGAGAACGTGACGAGCCAGAAAAGCCGCTACATGTTGCATGTGGAGGGTCTCGACGGCAGGGTGCAGGCCCGCGATATCACATTCCGCAACTGCCGTTTCGACGGCGTCAGCGAACCCGAGATTGTCAAAATCACCGGCACCGACAAGATACGTTACAAAAACGTGTTCGTGAACGGTAAAGAGTGGAAATAATCACCCTCAAAAGCATCATCCATGGAATACATCATCATTATCGCAGCCATCGTCATCATCCTCGGCATCATTTTCCTCCGACGTCGTGGTGAGATGCCATCAGACTATGTGGAGCCCCGTTTTGAGCACAGCGGCAAACAGTGGGTCTTCAACGGCATTCTCGACATCGACCATCCCCCACTCGACGACACCCCCTTCACCGACTATGAAGGCGACCTCCAACTGATGGTCAAGAAAGGCTACCGGCACCTGGAACTTGAAGTCGATTCGTCATCCGCCAAACGTCCGCCGCTCGGACTTTTCAAGGGAGCAGCACGCATCCAGGACGATGACATCATTGTCTGCACTGGCTCACAGACAATAGGCAGGTTGCCCAAAGGCCAGACCTCGCTCCGCCAAGCCATTGAACGGCAAGGAGGCACTGCCGAAGCCTACGGCTTCCTGGCGGAAAAGGACGGGAAATGCTTTAGTGAAGTTTGCATCCATCACGGATAACACCCCCGACAAGCAGCAGAGACGTCACATCGTGGCGTCTCCCACGACAAAAAAACGAGTAGAATCACATTATATCAAGCTTTATGACACCAACAGAAATACGCAACGAACGACTGGCCGCCAAACTCATCAAAAACCTTGAGCGCCGGCATTTCGAGGCCCATTACTGCCACACGGCAGAAGACATCATCTCCAAAGTCAAGTCCATCATCCCCGAGGGCAGCAGCATCACTTGGGGAGGTTCGATGAGCATCCGCGACATCGGTCTTACCCAAGCCCTCAAAGACGGCAACTATGTGGTCTATGACCGTGATGACGTGGACACCGCCGAGGAGAAACTTGCCGTCTATCGCAAGGCCTTCGAGGTGGACTACTACCTGGCCAGTACCAATGCCATCTCTGAAGACGGTGTGCTGGTCAACATCGACGGCAACGGCAACCGCGTGGCCGCCATCACCTGGGGACCGAAGCATGTCATATTCGTGGTGGGCCTCAACAAAGTGGCCCAGGACGTGGGCGCAGCCCTTCAGCGGGCGCGCAGCACTGCCTCGCCCATCAATGCCGCCCGTTTCGACATCGATACCCCCTGCCAGAAAGACGGGATATGCCACAACTGCAACTCACCCCAAAGCATCTGCAACTACATCCACTTCCTGCGCAACTCCCATCCCGAGAAGCGCCACATTGTGATCCTGACTGACCTCAACTTGGGCTATTAAGCCCCGTCAGCAGGAGATATCCCAAAGACTTCCCATAAAATGATTGTTTGCATAGCAGAAAAACCCAGCGTAGCCAAAGACATCGCCAGAATTATCGGAGCGACAAGCGCCCACAACGGATACATGGAAGGCAACGGATACCAGGTGACCTGGACCTTTGGCCATCTGTGCACCCTCAAAGAGCCCGATGACTACACTCCGGTATGGAAACGCTGGTCCCTCTCAGCCCTGCCGATGATTCCTCCCCGGTTTGGCATCAAACTCATTGAGGATGACGGCATCAAGAAACAATTCGCCATCATTGAGAAACTCATGCAGGCTGCCGACGGCATCATCAACTGCGGTGACGCAGGCCAGGAGGGAGAACTAATCCAGCGCTGGGTGATGCAGAAAGCCCAGGCCAAATGCCCTGTCCGCCGTCTGTGGATCTCGTCGATGACCGACGAGGCCATCCGGGAGGGATTTCAGACCCTGAAGGAACAAGCCCAGTACGACCCGCTCTACCGGGCCGGACTGTGCCGTGCCATCGGTGACTGGATCCTGGGGATGAACGCCACACGTCTCTATACGCTGAAATACGGACAGCAGAGTCAGGTTCTCTCCATCGGCCGTGTACAAACCCCCACGCTGGCCCTCATCGTCAACCGCCAGAAAGAGATTGACAATTTTGTGCCCGAACCCTATTGGGTGCTCTCCACCATCTACCGCGACACCCTGTTCACTGCCACCAAGGGCAAGTTCATGAGCAAGGAGGAAGGCGAGCAGTCGTTTGCCCTCATCAAGGACAAGCCCTTCACCGTGACCGATGTGCAGAAGAAGAAGGGAACCGAGGCCCCGCCTCATCTCTACGACCTCACCTCCCTGCAAGTCGATTGCAACAAGAAATTCAGTCTCAGCGCCGACACGACACTGAAAATCATCCAGACCCTCTACGAGCGCAAGCTCACCACATACCCCCGTGTCGACACCCAGTATCTGAGCGATGACATCTATCCCAAGTGTCCGAGCATTCTGAAAGGACTGCGGGGCTATGAGCAATGGACCACCCCGTTGGCAGGCACCACCCTGAAAAAGAGCAAGAAGGTGTTTGACACCTCCAAAGTGACCGACCACCACGCCATCATTCCCACCGGAGTGGCCGCCTCTGGTCTCACCGATCTGGAGCGCCATGTCTATGACCTGGTGACCCGCCGTTTCATCAGCGTATTCTACCCCGACTGTCTCTTCACCACGACCACCGTGATGGGCAAAGTCGATCAGGTGGAGTTCAAGGCCACCGGCAAGCAAATCCAACAGCCCGGTTGGCGAGTGATCTACAGCAAGGATGTCGCCACCAGCCAGGAGGATGACAGCAAGAAAGACGATGAGGAGAAGATCCTGCCCGAGTTTGTCAAGGGAGAAAGCGGTCCGCATACCCCCACGCTGACGGAAAAATGGACGACACCCCCCAAATACTACACCGAAGCGACCCTGCTCCGTGCGATGGAAACCGCCGGAAAGTTTGTTGAAGACGAGGAGTTGCGTGCCGCCCTGAAAGAGAACGGCATCGGTCGTCCATCCTCACGGGCAGGCATCATAGAGACGCTCTTCAAGCGGCGTTACATCCGCCGTGAGCGGAAGAACCTCTTGGCGACGGCCACTGGCATCGAACTGATCGACACCATCCGTGAGGAACTCCTGAAGAGTTGCGAACTGACCGGTATCTGGGAGAAAAAACTGCGTGACATCGAGCATCAGCATTATGATGCGGGACAGTTTATTGAGGAGCTGAAGCAGCAGATCAGCGAAATCGTGACCCAGGTGCTCACCGACAACAGCAACCGCCGGATCACCGTCGTCTCCGATGAAGAGCTGAAGAAGAAAAAGCCCTCGCGCCCCAAAACTGCCACTGGCAGCAAGTCGCGCCAACCGAAACCGGCCGCACCCGATACCCACCAGATGGTGCCAGCCTCTCCCACCCCGCTCCAAGCCAGCGATGCCCTGATCGGCAAGCCCTGTCCCGTATGCGGGCAAGGCACCATCATCAAAGGCAAGACCGCATACGGATGCAGCCGATGGAAGGAAGGGTGCACATTCCGACTGAAATTCGACGCATAGAGAGTCCCTTTGCCAGACCCCCATCCTTGTGGCCATCCACACGGCTTTATAGACCTGAACACAATAAAACAGGGAAAGTGACGTTTTTAGAATAGATGCAGAAGAATATTTTTTTACCGGCACTGTTACTGCTTGTGCTGCTGGTCTCATGCGGTGTAGATAAGAACCTGAAGCGGGGAGAGAAATACCTCGCCTTGGGTGAATATTATGATGCCGCCACGGAATACAAGACCGCCTACTCGAAAACCCCATCCAAGGAAAGAGAGAAAAGAGGAAAGATCGCCAAGAAGATGGCTTTTTGCTACGACAAGATCAACTCCACGCAGAAAGCCATCGCCGCCTACCGCAATGTGATCCGCTACAAGCAAGACGACACGGACACCCACCTCGCCTTCGCCCGCCAGTTGATGAAAAACGGCAACTACAAGGAAGCCGCGACCGAATTTCAGTTGGTCATCGACTCCATGCCCGACCTTCAGATTGCCCGCGACGGTCTCTCCGCCGCCCTGTCAGCCCCCAAGCTCAAGGAAGCCGGTTCACGGTACACGGTGAAGAAGATGGATGTGTTCAACTCCCGCCGTGCAGACTATTCCCCCATGCTGATGGGTGAGGAGCACGACCAGCTTTTCTTTTCCTCCACCCGCAATGAAGCCGAAGGTGATGAGCTGAGCGGCATCACCGGGACCAAGAACGGCGACATCTTTTTCTCAGAGAAAGATGACAAGGGGAAATGGAGCAAGCCCCAACGGGTGGAAAGCGGCCTCAACAGTTCCTATGACGAAGGTGCGTGCTGTTTCACGCCCGATGAGCGTGAGATGTATCTCACCCAGTGTTCCTCCGACCCCTCCTACCCCCGTTTTGCCAAGATCATGAAAGCCAGCCGCTCCGACGCTGCATGGGGCAAGCCCTCTGAGGTGACGCTGACCCGCGACACCCTGTCGAGCTATGCCCATCCCGCTATCTCTCCCGACGGAGAATGGCTCTACTTCACTTCCGACATGCCCGGTGGCGAGGGCGGTCTCGACATCTGGCGCGTCAGACTGACCTCTTCCGGTCTGGGAGGCGTCGAGAACGTAGGAGCACCCATCAACACAGCCGGTGACGAGATGTTTCCGACCTTCCGCCCCAACGGCGACTTCTATTTCTCTTCCAACGGACATCCCGGAATGGGCGGTCTCGACATCTTCATTGCCACGGTCGATGAGTTCGGGCAATATGAACTGGAACATCCCGGCTATCCCCTCAACTCCCAGGGCGATGACTTCGGCATGACCTTCGAAGGTCCCCACAACCGCGGTTTCTTCTGTTCCAACAGAGGTGACGGCCGTGGCTGGGATCACATCTTCAGTTTTGAGAAGCCGGAAATCATCCAGACGGTGAAAGGCTGGGTCTATGAGATGGAGGGTTATGAGCTGACCGCCGCCCAGGTCTATATGGTCGGCAACGACGGCACCAACGAGAAACTGAGCGTGAGGAGCGACGGTTCGTTTGAACAGGTGCTCACCCCCGGAGTCGATTATGTCTTCCTGGCCACCTGCCGAGGCTACCTCAACCACAAGGAAGAGTTGCATGTCGTAGCGACCACCGAGTCGGAAGAGCATGTGCTGCAGTTCCCGCTCGCATCCATCACCGTTCCCGTGATGATCGACAATATCTTCTACGACTACGACAAGGCCACGCTCCGTCCGGAATCAACCCAGGCACTCGATGAACTGGTGACGCTGCTCAACGAGAATCCCAATGTGACCATCGAACTGAGTGCCCACTGCGACTACCACGGCAGTCAGGCCTACAACATCGGTCTTGCCCAGCGCCGTGCGGAGTCGGTGGTCAATTACCTCGTCGAGCACGGCATCGCCAACGACCGACTGACCCCCAAGGGCTATGGCAAGGAGAAGCCCAAAGTCGTGCGCAAGAAACTGGCAGCCCAGTACAACTGGTTGAAGGAGGGAGATGTGCTGACCGAGGAATTCATCAAGAACCTCGATGCCGACAAGCAAGCCATCTGCGACCAGCTCAACCGCCGCACTGAATTCATCGTCCTCCGCACCACCTACGGCATGTTTGACCAAGACGGCAACCTGAAAAACCCGCCGAAGCCCAAGGAGAAAGCACGAGAGACCCTCGACGACGGTTTCGACATCGAATTTTAATTTTCATGCCACTTCCTGAGGAATTCACGACCTACACCCGCCAGTTGATGGGCGACAGCCTCTATGAGCGTTTTGCCGATGGGCTGTGCAGTCCATCACCTGTATGTATCCGTCTGAATCCTTTCAAGAGCGAAGGATGGCATATCGCCCCGCAGCACGCCCCGGAGCCTGTGCCCTGGTGCCGTCAGGGCTATTACCTGAGCCACCGTCCCAACTTCACCTTCGATCCGCTGCTGCATGCCGGCGCCTACTACGTTCAGGACGCCTCTTCGATGTTCATCGATGAGATCCTGCGTCAGCAAGTCCACCATCCCGTGATGATGCTCGACCTCTGCGCCGCTCCCGGCGGGAAATCCACCGCCTGCCTGTCTGCCTTGCCCGAGGGCAGTCTGCTTTTCTCCAACGAGCCCATCGCGCTCCGGGCGCAGATCCTCTCGGAGAACATCCAGAAATACGGCCACCCCGATGTGGTCGTGACCAACAACTACCCCAAGGACTATGTCAGGTCAGGATTGTCGTTCGACGTGATCCTCACCGATGTTCCCTGTTCCGGAGAAGGCATGTTCCGAAAGGATGAAGGTGCCATTTCGGAATGGAGCGTGCAGCATGTGGAACAATGTCAGCGCCTGCAACGGGAGATTGTCGGTTCGGCCTGGGAATGTCTGCGCCCCGGCGGTCTGCTCATTTATGCCACCTGCACGATCAACACGAGAGAAAACGAAGACCAAGTGGTCTGGATGGTGGAGGAACTTGGAGCCGAACCCGTAGACATCGACACCGACGAAGGATGGGGCATCATCGGTTCGCTCACCTCCTCATGTCCCCATCCCGTCTATCGTTTCCTGCCTGGCATCGTCCGTGGCGAAGGACAGTTCATGGCCGTGATGAGAAAGCCCGGCGACGATGTGAGTGGCAAGACCAGAAAGCCAAAAGGCAAAAGCGGAAAGGAGAAAAAGGTCAGTCACCTCCCCTCCAATGCCGCCGCCATCAAGGACTGGCTGACCGATGGCGAGGACTATGTCCTGACCCTCGATGACAGCACGCTATATGCCATCCCCAAGTCATGGAAGTCCACCATCGACAATACGTCGCCGCTCCGGATCCTCCACCGCGGCATCAAGGCTGCCGTGATCAAGGGACACGACATCCTCCCGCAGCACTCCCTCGCACTCTCCCGTGCGCTCCAAGCAGAAGCCTTCCCCTGTGTCAGCATCACCCACGGTCAGGCCATCGCCTACCTGCGGAAAGAAGCTGTGGTGCTGCCTCCTGACACCCCACGAGGCTATGTGCTGCTCACCTATCAAGGAAGACCCCTCGGCTTCGTCAAGAACATCGGCAACCGCGCCAACAACCTCTATCCACAGGAATGGAAGGTCAAGAGTGCGCACATCCCCGACGACAACGTAATACTCAGCAAGATATGAAACAATATTTGGACCTGCTCAACAGAATCATGACCGAAGGCGTGGTGAAGACCGACCGCACCGGAACCGGCACACGCAGCATTTTCGGCCACCAGATGCGCTTCCACATGGAAGACGGTTTTCCCCTGCTCACCACCAAGAAACTCCATCTGCGATCCATCATCTATGAGTTGCTGTGGTTTCTCCGCGGCGACACCAACGTAAGGTGGTTGCAGGAGCACGGTGTGAGGATCTGGAACGAGTGGGCCGACGAGAACGGCGAACTCGGTCCGGTGTATGGCCACCAATGGCGCTCATGGCCCGACTACAATGGCGGCACGATAGACCAAATCGCCAAAGTGGTGGATCAGATCAGGCACAATCCCGACTCCCGCCGCATGATTGTCAGTGCATGGAACGTGGCGGAAGTTGACCAGATGGCTCTCCCCCCCTGCCACAGCCTCTTCCAGTTCTATGTCGCCGAAGGCCGTCTGAGCCTGCAACTCTATCAGCGGTCGGCCGACACCTTCCTGGGTGTGCCCTTCAACATTGCCTCCTATGCGCTGCTGCTCCAGATGATGGCTCAGGTGACGGGTCTTCAGACCGGCGATTTCATCCACACGACAGGCGACACCCATGTCTATCTCAACCACATCGAACAAGTGAAACTCCAACTGACCCGCACTCCGCGTCCGTTGCCGGTCATGAAACTCAATCCCGATGTCAAGGAACTCACGGACTTCACCTATGAGGATTTCGAACTGACAGGGTATGATCCATGGCCCCACATCGCCGGTGAGGTATCCGTATAAAAAGAAAAAGGATTAGGTATGAGCATCAACATCATCGCGGCGGTGGCAGAAAACCGCGCCATCGGACTCGACAACAAATTATTGTATTGGCTGCCCAATGACATGAAGCGTTTCAAGTCGTTGACCACTGGCCACACCATCATCATGGGGCGCAAGACGTTTGAGTCACTCCCCAAGGGCGCTTTGCCCAACCGCCGCAACATCGTCTTGAGCCGCGGCAAGCGCACCTTTCCCGGCTGCGATCATTACCGTTCCCTTGAAGAGGCCCTGTCGCACTGCTCCCCCGATGAAGAAATCTACATCATCGGCGGAGCCAGCATCTACAAGCAAGCCATCGCCCTCGCCGACAGGCTTTGCCTGACGGAAGTGCATGACACGCCAGCGGAGGCAGACACCTTCTTTCCCCCATACGACGACTGGCATGAGGAAAGCAGGGAGTCACATGGTGCGGATGAGAAGCACCAGTTTGATTACGACTTTGTGGATTATGTCAGAGGATAGCCGGCAGTGCGCCGGTCTTATTCCTCATCCACATTATCCTTGATCGCATTGACCACGGGCAACTGCCGGCTGATGGCAGCATTGAATGAGATGATGGTCTCACTACGTGACAAGCCCAGTGGCTGGAGTTTGTCGTGGATAATGTTCAGCAGATGATGGTTGTTGTACGCATAGATCTTGATGAACATGTCGAATCCGCCAGTGGTATAGTGGCATTCCACCACCTCTGGTATTTTCTTGAGTTCTTCCACGACCGTATCAAAGCTGGCAGGATTCTTGAGATAGAGTCCGATATAAGCGCAGGTCTCATATCCGATCTTCTCCGGGTCGATGATAAACTGCGATCCTTTGAGCACGCCACAGCTGGTGAGTTTCTGGATACGTTGGTGGATGGCGGCGCCGCTCACATTGCAGGCTCTTGCCACTTCAAGGAATGGGATTCGTGCATCCTCAGCAATCAATTTGAGGATTTTCTTGTCTAATGCGTCTAAATGATGATGTGCCATAGTTTTTGTATTTTCTGCAAAGATAGTTCAAATAATTAACATTTGCAACTATTTAGGCAAAAAACTGTCAAAATGACAAGAAAACGGGCGCAAAAAGTAATTATTTTTCACGAATGGCGGGCGAGGAATGGTAATGCACCTTGAGGGCTTCCGCTTTGCGCAGCGCCATTTTGACGTCCGTGACGATGCCCATCGGTACATTTTTGTCGATTTTCAACGACACGGTCATCATTTCCTGTTCATCAGGGAGAAGATTCTCACGGAAAGCTGCCACATGGTCGGCCACCTTATCTAATGACACATAGCGGTCGTTGACCTGGACGACAACCGTATCTCCCGTCTTTCCATTGGGAAGGATGGGTTTTCCGATAAACAAGTATAGCGTGCTGCTTTGTTTCTTCATCTCGGTGAGTCCATGACCCTCCGGAGTCTGATACCTCACCTTCATGGGCACGCTTCTCATGCTCGTGACAATCATGAAGAAAAACAAGACCGTGAAAATCAAGTCCGGCAGCGACGCCATATTCAATTCCGGTATCCGTCTGTCCCTGTTGCGCTCAAACCTCATTGTTTGCCTCCTTCCTTCGCATAGAGTTCCGATACCCGCTGAGGGTAACACTCCCGCAAGGCCGACCGTTGGTCTTCGGAGCATTCCACATAGGAGCATCCGAACCGTTTCTGTGCCAGATCCTCACGCAGTTGCCTATAGGCATCGGCAATGACGTTAAGCACCTTGAAATAAGCCTCGTAGCTTGCCTGTTGGTCTGCCGCCAGTTGGATGACGTGGGCATCCGTCACCATGCACTGTCCGAGCAATGGGATGTCATGCGGGTTTTTCTCGGGCAGATCCGTCAGGTTTTGAGGATTATCGACGAACGTCATCACTTTCTCCTTCAGCTTGTCCAAAGTCATGGGTTCTTCGTTGACCATCAGCTGATTGTCGGCCGTGACGGCCACCTTGAGCACATTCCGCTCAATGACCACGGCAGGTTGTTCGGTCTGCGTGGCGAGAGGCGGAAGCAGGCGCGACAAGCCCTTGTCGTCATCCATCGATGTGACCACGAGGAAGAGGATCAGCAAGGTGAATGAGATGTCGGCAATGGAAGCCGTATTGATGCCTGGTACTCTGCGGCGTTTTCGTCTTCTGAGTTTCATTCTACTTCCGTTTGAAGTGCGACCTGATCGTAGCGATGGCCACCGCGGTGGTGGCAATGACCATGAGCACCAGTGCGGAGATGACCAGCATGTCGGCCACTCTCAACCAAGTCGGTTGGTCATATTCCTTTCCATTGACACTGATTGCCGAACTGGAACCCAGCAGGAAAGCCACGACCATGACCAGCATCGTGCCCACCGCCACCGAGGTGGAGATGAGCGCCACAGGCACCCGGTTGACCGTCTTGTCGGCTTTTCCCCGCTTTTTCATGGCTGAGATGACCGCCCAAAGCGTGACGCCCACCGCCAGCAGTACGACCAGCAGCATAAAGACCAGCAGCACCGTGGTGAGCCGTGGTTCGATGAAATCGGGATTCTCCGAGAAGGGGTGATCATACCCGATCAAGAAGAATGCGGCGAAAATCACCACCGTGAGAGTGATGATGGCATACAACACGCGGTGCGAGGCATCTTCCCTTCGCCATTTTCCCCACCAACTCATCGGCTCATTTTTTTATAATTGACAATGGTGTCCATCAGCGAGATAGCCCCATCCTCCATCTGCGTGGTGAGTGTTTCAATCTTGTTGAGGATATAGTTGTAGAATACTTGCAGGATCAGGGCCACGATGATGCCGAAGATGGTGGTGATCAAAGCCACCTTCATGCCCGAAGCCACGATTTGGGGACTGATATCACCCGCCTCCTGGATCTGGTCGAACGCCATCACCATGCCGATGACCGTGCCGAGGAATCCCAGTGATGGAGCGATGGCGATGAACAGGGTTATCCATGAGCACCCCTTCTCGAGATTAGCCAGTTGCACTTGTCCGTAGGAAGTGATGGACCTTTCGATGGCATCGACATCCTCATGGATGCGCAGGAGGCCCTGATAACAGATGGAGGCCACCGGACCGCGTGTTTCCCTGGCAATGTCCTTGGCGCCTTCCACATCCCCCTGCATCACCTTGGCGTCGATATCCTCCAGCAGTTTTTTGCTATTGACCTCCGCCAACGTGAGATAAATCAAGCGCTCTATGCAGAACGCCAGTCCGAGGATAAGGGCCAGCGCCACCAGCGACATGAAGCCCACGTTTCCCTCGATGAATTTTCTTTTCAAGGCTTTATAGAATCCCTCATCCTGAGCCGTGCCCCTCTGCTGTTGCTCAAAAGCCGCCATGTCTTCCGCCAGCATGGAGTCCATATCCGCCGACGACGGGTCCACATCAGCCAATGAAGCGTCCATATCTGCCGAAGAGGCGTCTTTTTCAGCCGAAGAAGCGTCTTGCTGTACGGTCGTCTCTGTCTCTGTCATGACCAAGGAGTCTTCAGGCACCTGAGCCAAAGCCACGCCAGCCAACAAGGCCGAACCGACGAAAGCCAGGAAGAATCTCAAACACATTTTTCTCAACATTTTTCTCAATTACAGTTTGATACATTGATTGCGAAGGCGGCATTCCGCTGCAACGCAGCAAAGTTACTGCAAAAAATCGACACCATGAGCGAAAATAACATTTATTTCAATTTCAGAGAGCAATTATCCTGTGAAGGCTGACATTTTCGCGCCTTCAGTCCGGCATTTTGATCATCCGTCAGTTTCTTGGACGGTTTTTTGATCATTTTGAACAGAAAAGAGCTATCTTTGCAAAGATTTATACGACACGCAACAGTTTTATCAGCTATAGAGATGGGAAAGGTTTCACGGAAACAGGACCGGTCACAGGATCCAATGGGCAGAGCCATCGCCGACTACCAAAAGACAAAGACGGCAGACACGCTGAGGGTGTTCTCTCCGATGTTTGAAGAGGATGAGATGCCCTTGCAGACCCTCTTCCGCAAATACGAGGAGATGCCCGAGATCGAGCGCAAGGCACTTGACATGGCCAGAGGCAAGGTTCTCGACGTGGGCGCAGGAGCCGGCTGCCACACCCTCGTACTGCAAGAGCGTGGTGTCAAAGTCACCGCCATCGACATCTCCCCGCTGTCCGTGGAAGCCATGCGCCGGCGTGGAGTCATAGACGTACGGGAACAAGATTTCTTCACGCTTGAAGGCCGGTATGACACCATCCTCATGCTGATGAACGGCATCGGAATCGTCGGAACCATGGAGCGCATACCCGCATTTTTCAGGCATCTCAACCATCTCCTTGCCCCCGGAGGCCAGTTGCTCTGCGACTCTTCCGACATCAGATACCTGTTTGAAGACGAGGAAGGGCATCTTGACTATCCCGGCACCAACTACTATGGCGAGCTTGTCTTCCGGATGCAGTATAAAGACACCATCGGCGACCCCTTCCCATGGCTGTACATCGACAAGGACACCCTGGCTGAAAAAGCCCGAGAAAATGGTTTTGAAGCCACAATCGCCGCCGAAGGCGACCATTACGATTACCTGGCCAGAATCACCAGAATTTGACGGGAGCACAGGCAAAAGAACGGCAACAGACCCATAACCAACCGAAAAAAGGGAAGAAAAGCGTGATATTCCAACAAAATCCATTATATTTGCATTTCGATTTGATGAGAGACCCTGTCTCTTATCGGTAGAATAACAAAGACCCAAACGACAGACTATGAAATCAACTTGTTTTCGCCTCTGCAGCAGGCAGGCGGCCCTAACCTTCCTCATGAGCACCCTGCTGCTCATGCCTTTCGTGTCAACCACCCTGTCAGCCCAGGAAAAATCCGACAAGGTCGTGGAGTACAAGACCTTTATCTACACCAGCGACGACCTGGCCAATGACATCAGCAAGCTGAACGACGAGCGGGATTCCTCCAGAGGATACCTTGGCGACTTGTTCTCCGCTACGACAGGCGCCATGAAAGGACTTGCTGGCGGTTATGTGACCTCCTTCATCGACATGGGAGTCTCTGCCATCGGAGCCTTGGTGACGCGCAACGCACGCCACAAAAAGGAATGGGAAGAAGCAGTGAAGAAAGAGAATGTCTATCAAACCGTCATCAACTCCGTGTCGGAGATGAGCGACTTCTATGACTCCCCCTCCTTTGACGGCGCCATGGACCCGAAAGGCATGCGCTTCGACGGCATCGGCTGTCTGCGCAAGGAAGGAAACGACACCATGTTTTATATTTCCTGCCACATCGACAGAGACAAGTTGCACCGCATCATCAACCATTCAAAATTTGAGTTGGTGGTCGACACGCTCATCCTCAGTCCGACCCATTCCAACCTCCCCAACACCCAGCTGAGCATCCCATACTCTTTCGAGGAGCGCAAGGACTACACCCTCTCCATGGACATCACCATCTCCTCTTCCTGGATGAATGAGATCGTGCAGTTGCAGAAGAACCAGGAACTCGGTTCGTTCCACATCAACGTGCCCGTCGATCCCCAGGTGCTCGACAGCAAAGGATTTCTCCACTACGTGAGGCATGGAGACGAAGCCCCCCGCTACCGCGTCATGGGCGAATGCTTCATCGTTCCCCGTTCCTACATGGGATTCCGTGACGAGCGCGACAATTTCAAGGACTGCTGGGGCACGGGAGAATACAAGTTGGCCGTCACCATCAAGGAGAGTTGCGAAGTGACCGAACAATACCGGGCCAACTGGAAGAATGACTACAAGCACCGGAAGGAAATGGCCAAGAAAGGCAGGGAACTGGGCCTGCTTGAGCAAAGCTGGCAGATGGTGTCGAAACAGAAATGGGATGAGATCACCCAGTCATGGGTAATCACCACCCTGAAAGCACCTGCGAAGATCATCTCCCAAGATCTGATTGACCGCATGGGTCTTGAATCCAAATAACCCGAAAAAGCAGAATGATGCGGAGAGCGGCTTTACTGATCATTTTCCTGCTGACCCTCAACCTATCCTACGGGCAGGCACCCTCGTCATTGCAAGAAGACACCCTTGCGCTGACGGCAACGGCCCTGTCTTCCATTCCCGAAGGAGAAGAGGACGAGAGTTATGTCGAGAAAGTCATGCTGTTCGCCAAGGAACAGGCGCGCATGGGCCGGCTGAAGGAATCCATCAGTTGGGGACAGCGTGGGGTCTCCGCCGCACTGCGCCTCTATGGCGACCACCATCCGCGTTATGCACAAGCCCTCTCCGACCTGGCCGGATGCTACTCCCGCTCAGGCAACTACTCCGAAGCCCTGCGTCTGGGCAATGAAGCCATGCAGATACGCGAGAAGACCGTGGGGACAGAGTCGCTGGACTATGCGCAGTCGCTCAACAATGTGGCGCGCTATCAATCCTATCTGGGCCATTACATCGAGGCCGTGAGATTGGGCCGCAAGGCATTGGAACTCCGGGAAAGCCTGCTTGGGAAGGAGAGCGAGGAATATGCCCAGTCGGCCAGCAACCTGGCCGGATATCACTCACGCCTCGGCGACTATGACGATGCCATCAGATTGGGAGAGACCGCCCTCCAGATCAGGGGCAAGATATTGGGAGAGAACAGTGCTGACTACGCCCAATCCCTCAACAACCTGGCCAAATACCATTATTTCAAAAACGAATACGCTGAAGCCATCAGGCTGGAAGAACAAGCCCTGAGTCTCCGGGAGCGGTTGTTGGGCAAGCATCATCCCGATTACGCCACCGCCCTGAGCAACTTGGCCGACTACTACTTCAAAACCGGAGACTTCGACAAGGCCATGGTCTATGGCCGGGAAGCCATGCAGATCCGGGAAGAGGTTCTGGGAAAAGACCACCCGGAATTTGCAGAGTCGGTGAGCAACCTGGCCAGTTACAACTATGCCTTAGGCCACTATGCGGAAGCCGTGGACTACGGGAGGGAAGCCGTCAACCTCCGTCGGCGCCTCCTTGGTCAGCAGCACCTGTCCTACGCCCACTCGCTGTGCAAGCTGGCGGTGTATTACTCCGCCAACGAACAACTCGACTCCGCTTCTGTCTGTGCTTATGAAGCGACCAATGACTACACCCGTTCGATCCTCAACACCTTCGCCGACCTCACCTCCAGCGAGCGCGAACAATTCTGGATGCGCGTGAAACCATGGTTCTCCAACACCCTGCCCCAACTTGTCGAGCAGAACCCCAGTCCGCAGATGGTGTCCAGCGCATACAACGCCACCTTGCTGGCCAAGGGACTGCTCCTGAACAGCGAACTGGAGATGGTCAACCTGCTCATTGAGAGCGGAGACTCCGCATTGATCGACAATTATCATCACCTGCAGACCGACCAGGCCCTTCTGACTCTGCAGTACACCCTGCCCAAGTCAAAGCGCACCATCAACACCGACTCGCTCCAACGGGCCATCACCAAACAAGAGCGCAGGCTCGTGAGCCGTTCGAAGGCCTATGGCAACTACACCAAACCGCTTCGGGTGGAATGGCAACGCATCCTGCGTCAACTCGGTCCCAAGGACGTGGCTGTTGAGTTCCTGTGCTACCGTTCCAAGAAAGGAGAGGAACAATATGCCGCCTTCGTCATCTCCCGCTCCCACCCCGCTCCCGTCTTCATCCCGTTGATGAACGGCCAGCAACTCTCCTCCATCCGCCCGAAGGACATCTACACCACGGGCAAGGTCTCCACCTTGGTATGGAAACCCCTCGAAGCCTATCTGAAGGAGGCCCGCAATGTGTATTTCGCCCCGTCGGGCGAACTCTACAACATCGGCATCGAGTCGTTGCCTCATTGGGAAGAAGACCAGACGCTGCTGATGGACCGGTGGACCTTCTACCGGGTGTCATCCACCCGTGAGATAGCCTTGGCCCGAGAGCGCGGCAAGAAGCCTTTCAAAAACGTGACCATCTATGGAGGTGTCGATTATGACGGCGATCAGTCCGCCGCCTCATCCCCCGCTTCCAACCAGAAGAAGAAAGGAGCGAAATACCTCCCTGGCACCCGCAAGGAGGCAGAAGAGATCAACAGCACCTTAAGCCAGAACGACATTCCGAGCATCGTGCATCTCAGCACGACCGCATCAGAACAGTCGTTCAAGCAACTTTCCGGCAATGCCTCCTATGTCATCCATATCGCCACCCATGGCTTTTACTGGACAGACAGTGAAGTGCGCGAGAGCGGAATGGACGAGAAGTTGCAGTTTCTCGCCATGTATGGCAACATGGACGATGCCGACAAGGCCATGACCCGTTCGGGGTTGTTGCTCTCGGGAGCCAACCAAGCACTGACGGGGCTCCGTGGCATCCGCAAGAGCGACGACGGCATCCTCACCGCCAAGGAAATCTCCATGCTCGACCTCCGCAATGTTGATCTGCTCGTTCTGTCCGCCTGTCAGACCGGACTGGGCAAGATCACTGGCGATGGTGTGTTCGGACTTCAGCGCGGTTTCAAGAAAGCCGGAGCCAATGCCATCCTGATGAGTCTGTGGAAAGTAGATGACAAAGCCACGAGGATCCTGATGACCCATTTCTACAACTACCTGATGGAAGGCATCGGAAAGCACGAGGCCCTACGCCGTGCGCAGTGTGACCTGCGCAATATGGATGTGGAAGTGGAAGGACGCAACAGCAGCCGGCGTGCCATCTCATCCCACGCCAAGCGTGCCCGTCAGAACAAAGTAAAGAAACTATACGCAGACCCCTATTATTGGGCCGCCTTCATCCTTCTCGACGGAGTGGAGTAGTTTTTCTTTTGTTTTTTCCCGATATAGCGAAAAAAACTTGTCTCCTGAGCGTGCCATATCACTTTTTTTCTCTATTTTTGCAAAAACTTATATAATCAAATACCCATACTATTACTATGACAACATCAACCTACGCCAAGCCCAAAGTGGATTCACGGCAGTACAAGGTATTCCTTGACGAGATCAAGCAGTTTATCCCCTCTGACCGCATCTACACCGACGAACTGCGCACCCTTGGATGGGGTACAGACGCCAGTTTCTACCGCCAGATACCCCAAGCCGTCATCCGCAGCGACGGTGAGGAAGAAGTATCCAAGATCATCCGTGCCTGTAACAAATACAAGCTTCCCTTCACCTTCCGTGCCGCCGGCACATCCCTTTCAGGACAGAGCATCAGCGACTCCATCCTGATTGTGGCCGGCAAGCACTGGGAGAAATACGAGATCGGTCCCGGCCAGGACACCATCCGCATGCAACCCGGTATCGTGGGTTCAAGGGTCAATGAGATCCTCAAGCCCTACGGCCGCGTCTTCCCGCCCGACCCAGCCTCCATCGGCAGTGCCATGGTGGGAGGTATCGTGTGCAACAATGCTTCCGGCATGAACTGCGGCGTGCATGCCAACAGCGACCGCATGATGGTCAGCGCGCGCCTCATCCTTACCGACGGCACCGTCGTAGACACCGGCGACGAGCAGAGCAAGGCCGCCTTCCGGAAGAGCCATCCCGAGTTTATCCAGAAGATCGAAGCCCTGCGCGACAAAGTGAGGGCCGACAAGGAACTCGCCGAGCGCATCCGGGTGAAATACAGCATCAAGAACGTGACCGGTCTGAACCTCCGTCCGCTCATCGCCTATGACGACCCCTTCGACATCATGGCCCACTCGATGGTCGGTTCGGAGGGCACGCTGGCCTTCCTCTCCGAAGTGACGATGAAGACCCTCCACGACTACAAGTTCAAAGCCTCCGCCATGGTCTATTTCCTGACGATGAAAGAGAGCTGCGAGGCTGTCGTGGCGATGAAGAAGCTGAAGTCAGGCGAGGAAGACCTGAAGATGAGCGCAGAGAACCTGGTGGTGAAAAGTGCAGAGATGCTCGACTACATGTCGCTCAACTCTGTCGACGACCCTGTCTATCTGCAATACAAGAAAGACGTGGATGCCGGTAAGATCGAAGGCGTGAAGCCCGGCGACTACCACAACCTGACCGCCATCCTGACCGAGACCAAGGGCATCACCCACGAGCAGTTGCTCAGCAAGATCAAGCAGATCAAGGAATGCCTCGGCCAGTTCCGCCTCTACATCCCTGCTGAGTTTACCGAAGATCCCGCCGTCTATGGCAAATACTGGGCTATCCGCTCAGGCATCTTCCCCTCAGTGGGAGGAACACGCCCTGTGGGCACCTCCTGTCTGATCGAGGACGTCGCCTTCCATATCGAGGACCTGCCTGAGGCCACCGTGAAGCTCCAGAAGCTCATCGCCGACCACGGCTATTCCGATGCCTGCATCTACGGCCATGCCTTTGAGGGCAACTACCACTTCATCCTCAACCAGAGTTTCAAGAGCGAGAGCGAGGTGAAGCGCTATGAGGAGATGATGCGCGACGTGGCCCGCCTCGTCGTCGAGGAATATGACGGTTCGCTGAAGGCCGAGCATGGCACGGGCCGCAACATGGCTCCCTTTGTGAAGTATGAGTGGCGCGACAAGGCCTACGAGGCCATGAAGGAGCTGAAAGCCATCTTCGATCCCAACGGTCTGCTCAACCAAGGCGTGATCTTCAACGACGACCCCGAGTGCTTCATCAAGTGTCTGAAGCCCCTTCCCGTGCTCGACTACGACTTCGACAAGGTGCCCGACGGTGGTGTCTATCTGAAGTTGGAGGGCGGCACCGTCTCCACCGCCAAGGAGACCATCGCCGCCGTGAAGCGCGCCAACAAGTGCATCGAGTGCGGATTCTGTGAGGTCAACTGCATGTCGTGCGGTCTCACTCTGTCGTCGCGCATGCGCATCGCCGTACAGCGAGAGATCCGCGAACTGGAGAACACCGGCGCCAATCCCGAACGAGTGGCGACCCTCAAGAAACAATACAAGTATTACGGCGACCAGACCTGTGCCACCGACGGACTCTGTTCCACCTCCTGTCCGATGAAGATCAACACCGGTGAACTGACCCACCTGATCCGCCAGATGGACATGCTCCACAACAAGATGGGATACAAGGTCGGTGAGTTTGCCGCCAACCACATGAGCGGCATCAAGTCAGGTCTGCGCGTGGTACTCGATGTGGCCCATCTGGGCCATGTCACCTTGGGTCCGAAACTGATGACCAATATCTGCCGCGGCATGAACAAGATGGGACTGCCCCTCTGGACCACCGCCATGCCCAAGAAGAAGAAACAGCCCAAGCCCGGTTCGCATGTCGGCAAGGCAGAGACAGAAGACCTAAAGGTCGTCTATTTCCCCAGTTGCATCAACCAGACGATGGGTCTCTCGAAGGAAGCCCCCGTGGAGCATCCTCTCGTCGATGAGGTCTGCCATCTGCTCAACAAGGCCGGCTACGAGGTCATTTTCCCCGAGAACATGAACAAGATGTGCTGCGGTCAGATCTGGGAGAGCAAGGGTATGCTCGACATTGCCGACCGCAAGAGCGGTGAGTTGGAGGAGGCGCTCTGGAAAGCCAGCGAACAAGGCCGCTATCCCGTGCTCTGCGCCCAAAGTCCCTGTCTGCACCGCATGAAGAAAGTGATGAAGAAGATGAAGCTCTATGAGCCCGCCGAGTTTATCATGACCTTCCTGAAAGACCGTCTCGACTTCCATCCCATCGACCGCCGCATCGCCCTCCACCTCACCTGTTCCACCCGTGAGATGGGTGTGGCCGACGATCTCATCGCCCTGGCCAAGCTCTGCTCCAACAATGTCTATCTGCCCGAGGGCGTAGGTTGTTGCGGTTTCGCCGGCGACCGTGGTTTCACCTTCCCCGAGATGAACAAATATGCCCTGCGCAAGTTGCGCCCGCAGATTGAGGAGCACCACATCGAGGTGGGCTACTCCAACAGCCGCACCTGCGAGATCGGTTTGCAGACCAACACAGGCATCCCCTACATGAGCATCGTCTATCTCGTGAACGAGTGCACGACAAAGAAAGCGAAGTAATACTTTGGAAATTCATCAAAAGCGTAGTCGGAATCACCTTTGCCGGAGGTTCCGGCTACGTTCTTTTCTGGGGCTGCATCCCAGACTTCATTCATTCTTCCACAGGGAAGAGGGATTTGCGGAATACAATTATCATTGAACCACGTAAACGATTTCGTGAGTCTTTCGATTTTTTGCGGCAACAAAGTAGTTGAAAATGGGTTGAAAAGAGTAATTTTGTAGGCAGAACCTAATCATGAAACAATCAATGAGAAAACCATTCACCCTATTCATCCTGCTGTGCCTGGCCGTATCGTCTGTCATGGCTGACTCCCGTGAGACCATCACCGTGGGAGGACAGGTCATAGAGAAGGAAGCCACCCGCATCACTTTCTCCGGCGACAATGTCACGCTCTTCTTCACCGACGGCAGCAGCCGGAGCCAAGACATGCACGAGGTCAGCATCACATTCGACTACGTTGCCTCATTCAATGGCGTCACCGCCAGCTATGACAACCTGGAGGTCATCAAAACCTTCGGCGGCAAGACGGTAGGTGCCAAAGTGACGCTTGCCCTGAATGCCAGACAATGGAACAGCATCTGCCTGCCCTTCGACATGACGGAAGAAGACATCATCAGTTGTTTCGGTCCCGGCACGAAAGTGGCTGTCATGGAAAGTTCCACCACCGACAACATCAACTTCACCTCCACAACGGAGATGAAAGGCGGAACCCCATATCTCATCGCTCCTGCAAGAGCTGCCAGTGCTTTCAGCCTCGACCAAGTCACCATCGGGAAAATGGGAACGGGCAGTACGGTCAGCACGCCGTATTTCAGCCAAACCGGCACCATCAACAGCATGAGGCCGGAAAGCGCAGTCTATCGAATCCTCAACGGCAAGATAGAAAAGCTCAACAGCGGAACGGCCATTTCTCCCCTTTCCGCCTATTTTACGGGAACGACCAGTGACAGTGCCCTCAAGACATTCACCATCGATGGAGAATCTTTCAACAAGATCATCGGCGATGTCAACGGCGACGGCCAGGTCAACGTGTCCGACATCATGGCCATCGTCAACCATATCCTGGGCAGCACCCCCACCCCCTTCATCTATGAGAACGCCAATGTCAACGGCGATGAGACCATCACGGTTTCCGACATCATGGGCATCGTCAACATCATATTAAACCAATAAGCCTTCATTCCAAAGACATGAAAAAAGATATTATCAGAACAGCTCTGGTTCTCGTCATGACCCTTGCCGGCATGGTCTATGCCAATGCCGCCAGTTGGGATTTCAAGTCACTGGGCCAGGCTGACATCGACAACCTGAACGCCGACACCGAAAACTGGACAAAAGACAACAACCGCTGGAAGTTCAAGCCTGCCCTTACCCGTGGCGCATTGACCGCCAACAGACAGGAGCTGAACGTAACGATGGGGCTGAGGTTCACCTGCAATGCCTCCGGAGACAGTTACCGGGTAGGAACCAGTTCTGACGCCCGTCTCTGGGTGTCGGGCAGCAGTTCGCTGATCATCATCCCCGACCTGAAGAAGGGGCAGACCGTCACCGTCCTTTTCAAAACCTCGAAAAAAGACACGGAGCGCACCTTCACCCCCAGCAACCTGACCGTGACCGCCGGATTCGAGCCATCAACAGCCGACCAGGAAGGTATCGGTGTGGTGAGCGAGGACGGAGATGTGGTGCTGACCCCCACGGGCGGTTTGTATGTTTACAGCATCGAGGTGAGCGATGACAACACCAGCAGTGCCACGGTCGTTCCCGGAGAGCCGGCAGCCACCTATCAGAATGTGACGGCCCATGCTGTCAGCCGGGATGCCGGAGAGAACCAGATGATGGTGGAACTGCTTGACGGCAGCATCATGTATTACAACACCAGCGAACTCGACCATGTTGACATGAACCAAGACCGCAGCACCGTGTCCATCACCCCCAAATCCAGCGACAGCGACATCTATTACGGTTCGGTGCGCAACATCTCCTTCTCCAAGGCAACGTCACAAGGCGATGAAGCCCAGATTGTCAACAACGGCGTGGTCATCACCAAGTCGAAAGGATGGCTGGAGTCAGCCTATGTGAAATGGGAGCCCTACAACGGAGCCACCTCCTATGCTGTCTATATCAAAGGAGGCGACTACAGCACCTACACCCGGCTTGACAACATGCTTGTACGAGACTACGGCAGTTATGGTCGTGCCGACATGGTGGGACTGAAAGCCGGCACGGACTATGCCTTCAAGGTCGTGCCCATCATCAACGGGACAGAAGACCAGACCAAGGCCAGTACGGCCTCCAGCATCAAGGTCGTCAACTACATCCGTCAAGGATTCGCCCACAAGGGATATAGCGGCGTTGGAGCCTATAATGATGACGGTTCGCTGAAAAGCGGCGCCCGCATCCTTTACGTGACGAAGAACACCGCCAAGACTGTGACCTGCGATGTCATCACCTCCAGCAATGGGACGACCACAGCCTGCACGGGTCTTCAGGCCATTCTCACCGCCTACGAGAAAGGATACGACCATACCCCGATGTCCATCCGGCTCATCGGCAAGATCACCGACAGCGACCTCGATGCCATGGGCAGTTCGGCAGAGGGACTCCAAGTGAAAGGCAAGGCTGGAAAGCCCATGAATATCACCATCGAAGGCATCGGCGAGGATGCTACAATCCATGGTTTCGGTTTCCTGGTCCGCAGTGCTATGAGTGTGGAATTGCGCAACTTCGCCGTGATGCGGTTTATGGACGACGGCATCTCCATCGACACCGACAACCAGAACCTTTGGGTCCACCATCTGGATATATTCTACGGGAAGCCCGGTTCAGACAAAGACCAGATCAAGGGCGACGGTTCGATTGACGTCAAGAGCGACTCGAAATACGTCACCATCGACCACTGCCATTTCTGGGACAGCGGCAAGTCCTCCCTCTGTGGCATGAAGAGCGAGAGCGGCCCCAACTACATCACCTACCACCACAACTGGTTCGACCACACCGACTCCCGTCATCCCCGCATCCGCACGATGTCGGTGCATGTATGGAATAACTACTACGACGGCGTATCTAAATATGGCGCAGGAGTCACCTTCGGAGCCAGTGCTTTCGTGGAAAACAACTATTTCCGCAACACCCCCAAGCCGATGCTCAGTTCGATGCAGGGCAGCGACATCGCCGGCGGCAATGGAACCTTCAGCAGTGAGGACGGCGGCATCATCAAAAGCTACGGCAACGTATTTGCCGAGAAGGGCAGCAATTTCCGCTATGTCACCTATCAGCAGGATCAGGTGGAGTTTGATGCCTGGGAAGCCACCAACCGCAACGACCAGGTGCCCTCGACGGTGAAGGCCAAGAAAGGCGGCACTATCTACGACAACTTCGACACCAACAGCAGTCTGATGTACAGCTATACGCCCGAACCTGCAGCCGATGTGCCCGCCACCTTGGAAGGATGGTATGGCGCAGGCAGAATGAACCACGGCGATTTCAAATGGACATTCAACAACAGCACCGACGACAGAGACGACGGTGTGAACAGCAACCTGAATACCGCCATCATCAACTACTCGAGTGCGCTGCAAGGCATTTTCGGCGGCGAGTAAGGAAGTCATACTGCGGCAAATTTACAAATATGGTTTTCCATAGCCGGCAGAAAGAGGATGGCTATAAACGATATGGCAGGTGGAGCAATGTCTTCACCTGCCAAAACGTTTTATGTAAAGGTGTGCTAATAGTTTTTAATTTGGGTAAAAAATTTTGGCATACCATGGGAAAAAGCCTACTTTTGTTGTCTATGAACCGAATTGTACTTCTCACATGCTTGATACTGCTATCCGCTTCTGCAGCAGCGCAGCGGCGGTTGGTGGTGTGCGACGTGGAGACACTCGATCCCATCAGCAGTGTGAGCGTGCGCAGCAGTGCTGGTGTCGAAGTCACCGACTCACTGGGTTATTTCTCCGTGCCCGACACCTGCAAGAGCATCATGCTCTCGCATCTCAATTACGAGAGCCGTATGCTCCATCTCAACGAGGTGCGCGACACGGTGTTTCTTGTGTCCAAATTCTTAGGCATGCACGAAGTGGTGGTTTTCGGCAGGGGAAAGGACAACGGACTCGGAGAAAGCATCAGCAAAATGGTGTCGCTCAGCAAGACCGATGCCCAACTGCTTGGCAATGACCCCGCCAACGGCGGCAACCTCTTCGCACTTATCGGGAAAGCCATTGAAAAATTGATTTCCAAGAAGAGTTCAAAAGCCAAGAGAAGGGAGAAA
This sequence comes from uncultured Prevotellaceae bacterium, assembly GCA_902776475.1. Classification (GTDB taxonomy): domain Bacteria; phylum Bacteroidota; class Bacteroidia; order Bacteroidales; family Bacteroidaceae; genus Prevotella. The sequence goes on from CACYQD010000016.1 coordinate 35,500, forward strand.
GCCCGCTACATCCTTGAACATTATTAAAAGTGGCCTTGTCTTTTCAAGGCTGACATGTAAACAGAAAATCCAGCGGGATTTGCAGAAAAGAGTTTTTTTTAATCATTTGTCCAACTTGAATTTGCAAAAACATTGGAGTTTATGGAGAACAAGCCAACCACGGTCTCAGGGAAGATGAATCTCCTCGACCTTCTGAAGAACATCCTGCCCTTCGTACTGCCCTACAAATGGCTCATCGGCATAACACTGGCCCTCACCCTCGTGGGGTCTCTGATGGCACAGGTGAATGCCGTGGTGCTCGACCGCGCTGTGGATGCCATCAACGCCCTCATCCAGCAATCCACATTTGAATGGGGAAGTGCCGTGCGCATCCTCACCACCATCAGTGTCATCCTCCTCGGCAAAGAGGTCGTGGGAGCCCTCGTCACGTTCTTCCAACGGTATTATGGTGAACGGATGCGCATCCTGGTGAGCCGTGACCTGTCGCTCAGCGTCGTGGAGAAGATGCTCTCTTTCCGCATGACCTTTTTTACGTCGGAAGGGAATGAGACGGGCAAGTTGCAGTCGCGCATCGACCGAGGCATCATGAGTCTGAGCAACACGGTGAACAACTTCTTCATCGAGATTCTTCCGCTCTTCACCAGTGCCATCCTTGCCCTCGGCCTGATGTTCATGGCCAATGTCTATGTGGGGCTGGTGGCGCTCTGCATCGTGCCCATCTATTTCTGGGTGACCTACATCCAGGCCAAGCGCATGAAAGGCGGCCGGAGGGGCATTTTTGGAGGCCATCAGGCCGTGAGCCAAGGCATCCTGAGCATCATTGAGAGCATCACGGTCATCAAATCATTCAACCGTGAGGCATCAGAGGCCGACCGTCAGGCCAACATCCAGCGCACGATGACCGACCTGCAACTCAACACACGCAAGCAGAGTTACATGTTCAACGGCCTCAAGAGTTTTCTGGAACAGATCGGAACGGTGCTCATCATCATCCTCACCGCCTATCTGGTCCTCATCGACTACCCGGGCATGACCATCGGAAAAATCATGTATCATGTGATGCTCTTCGCCAACGTGAGCGCACCCATCCGGCAGTTGCACCGCATCTACGACGACATGAACGACGCCCTGATCTATGCCGAGGGCTTCTTCGGCATCCTCCATGCCGAGGAAGAGGTGGAGGACACAGGCACACACCATCCCGATGTCGTCAAGGGCGACTTCGTGCTCGAAGGTGTCGATTTCACCTACAGCAACGGCACACAGGCCCTCCACGATGTGTCGATGCACATTGAGAGCGGCAAGATCACGGCACTTGTAGGACTGAGCGGAGCCGGTAAAAGCACCATCGTGAGCCTGCTCGACAAATTCTATCATCCCGGGAAAGGCAGCATACGCCTCGACGGAGTGGAACTGCGGGACTGGGACACCCACTGGCTACGCAACAACGTGGGACTGGTGCTCCAGAAAAACCATATCTTCGACGGCACCATTGAGGAGAACATCAAATACGGCAATCCCAACGCCACCCATGAACAGGTGATGGAAGCAGCGAAAAAAGCCTATATCTACGACCAGGTGATGCAGTTGCCCAATGGTTTCAATACCCATGCCCTGCAACTGAGCGGCGGCCAGCAGCAGCGCATCGCCATCGCGCGGATGTTTATCAAAAACCCGCCCATCATCTTCCTTGATGAACCAACCGCCAGTCTTGATGCCATCGCCACCGAACAGATCAAGTCGAGCATCGACGCCATCAAGGCCGGGCGTACCGTCATCATCATCTCCCACAATATCGGTCAGATCATCGATGCCGACAAGATCTACGTGCTCCAAGAGGGCCGCGTGGTCCAGGGCGGCACTCCCGAAGAAGTCTATCGCCAGGGAGGAGTCTATAAGGATATCTTCGACGCCAGCGCCAGGAGCATGAATGTGGACAAGATCGCGCATACCATCGGGTCGTGAAGATGCTTGTCTTTCGGGACAGGCGAGATATGCCTCCCCGATGAGAGAAATGCATGGTTTGCTTGGATAATCCCTGCAGATTGGTTAATTTTGCAAAAACCATTGTCAATCGCTCTATGATGAATACGTGGAAACCCAATATGGAAGCGACCAAGCGTCGCTATATCGAGTGGTGGAACCATCAAGGAGTAATCCTCAACATGTGGGAACATTTCCAGGAAGGCGTGACCGCCCACGATGACATCGCTCCCCCACCCCCTCCCCGTGACCTCCACCAGAAATGGTTCGACCCCGAATGGCGGGCCCGTTATCTCGACTGGTATGTGGCGCACAGTTCACTGAAAGCCGACATCCTCCCCGTGGCCAACACCCATTTGGGACCAGGGTCATTGGCTGCCATCCTCGGCGGTGTGTTTGAAGGCGGCGAAGACACCATCTGGATTTATCCCCACCCCAATTTCGACCCATCCATACCATTTGACCCCAACCATCCCAACTATCTACTGCACAAGCAATTGCTACGCTGCTGCAAACAACGCTCACAAGGACACTACTATGTGGGCATGCCCGACCTGATGGAAGGACTCGACGTGCTGGCCGCCCTGAAAGGCACCGACCAGGTGCTCATCGACACCGTGATGCGTCCCGAAGAGGTGGAACGCCAGATGCAACGCATCAACGACATCTACTTCACCGTGTTTGATGAGCTCTACGACATCATCCGCGAGGGCGACGAGATGGCATTCTGCTATTTCTCTTCCTGGGCACCCGGAAAGATGACCAAACTGCAGAGTGACATCTCAACGATGATCAGCGAAGACGACTACAGGCGCTTCGTGCAGCCATTCATCAGGGAACAATGCCAGCGCATCGACTACACATTGTTTCATCTCGACGGCGTGGGGGCCATCCGTCATCTGCCCGCCCTCTTGGAAATCAAAGAACTCAACGCCATCCAGTGGACGCCCGGCGTGGGTGAGCCCCAGGGTGGAAACAGGAAATGGTACGGCCTCTACCGACAGATCCTTGAAGGCGGAAAGAGCATCATGGCCTCATGGGTGACGCTCGATGAGTTGCCCGACCTACTCGACCACATCGGTACGGAGGGTGTGCATCTCGAGATGGACTTCCACAACGAACAGGAGGTGGAACAAGCCATGGAAATCGTGGCGAAGGCACAGCACACATCGCCCACCACCGCAGCCACTCCGCAGCATCCCTTTCCCACCGACCGCATCATGGTGCTCGACGGAGGCATGGGAACGATGATACAACGCTTCCACCTGAGTGAAGATGACTTCAGAGGAAAACAGTTTGCTGCACATGACGGACAATTGCTTGGCTGCAACGACCTGCTCTGTCTGACACGGCCAGACATCATCGAGGACATCCACCGACGCTATCTCGAGGCCGGTGCCGACATGATAGAGACTTGCACCTTCAACGCACAACGCATCTCGCTCGGTGACTACGGCCTCGCCGAAGAGGCACGCGCCATCAACCTCGCAGCCTGCCAGATTGCACGCCGCGCCGCCGATTCTTACACCGAAAGGACACCGCAGAAGCCCCGCTATGTGCTGGGAAGCGTGGGACCCACCAGCCGCATCTGTTCACCGGAAGCCGCCAATGGCAATCCGCTCTCCACAGACCTGCTCCGTGAAGCTTATATCGAACAGATGGAAGCCCTCATTGACGGTGGCGTGGACGCCATCCTGATAGAGACCATCTTCGACCTTCTCAATGCCCGTATCGCCTGCGATGCCGCCCTCGATGCCATGAACCGTCGTGGCAAGCAATTGCCCCTGATGCTCAGTTTCTCCGTCGCCACGCCCGAAGGGCACAACATGCTCGGACAGTCCATCATCCCGTTTGTCAAATCTCTGGCCGGCCTTCCCATCTATTCCGTCGGACTCAACTGCCTGTCGGAGGTAAGGCGGTTCACCCCCCTGCTGCACCAGTTGGCACAAACGGTCCCCTTCCGCATCTCCTTCTACCCCAACGCCGGACAGCCCGACAGTCAGGGTGTCTATTCCAAAACGCCAGAAGAAGTGGTGGCTGAGGTATGGCCATTGCTCGATGGCCACCGGCTCAACATCATCGGAGGATGTTGCGGCACTACCGATGCCTACATCAGTCAGTTTGCCCAGGTCGTCCAACCTGCGCCGAGTCTCTTCCTCTCTCCCTATCAGCCCCGCATCGCCCCAACAGGAGACCGCCAGCATCGTCTGCTGAAACAGGAGGACATCAGTGAACTCGACCGGCAGATTGCAAGAGGAGAAACGAAGTCCAATGAAAGGAGGGCGGAGACGCTGTTCGACGCCATCTACAAGGGCGAAGAGAAAGCAGCTGTGGACCTCGCCCGACAGGCGATGGACCAGGGCAAGTCGCTCAAGACGGTGATCGACCAGGAAATGATTGCCGCCATGACCCGTCTGGGACAGGATTTTGAGGAAGGCAAGGCTTTCGTGCCGCAGTTGCTGATGGCAGGCCGCGCCATGAAATCAGCGCTGAGTGCCATCCAGTCGCAGGCACAGGGTCCGCGTCCCCAGACATTGGGGCGCATCGTGATTGGAACAGTGAAGGGCGACCTTCATGACATCGGCAAGAATCTGGTGGCTTCGATGCTTGAGGGTTGTGGCTTCGAGGTGATCAACATCGGCATCGACGTTTCAGCAGACCGTTTTATAGAGGAGGTGAAGCGAAGCCGTCCTGACATTCTCTGCATGAGTGCGCTGCTCACCACCACGATGGGTTATATGCGAGAGGTAATCCAAGCTTTGGAAACTGCCGGCATCCGCGACCAGGTGAAGGTGATGGTGGGAGGAGCCCCCGTCACTGCAAATTATGCCAGCGAGATCGGTGCTGACGGCTACAGCGACAATGCCAATGCGGCTGTGGCTGTAGCCAAAAAGTTGCTCCGTTAGCGACGACGGAAACAATGGGTGAGTTGGCAATGTTGACAGACGTAGTCATGGTATGAGACCTTCTCTCCAAGTCCGATGATGCCGCTCACCGACTTGACAGGCCACATCAGCGCGCTTTCAGTCAGCCATACCCCACAGGGATTGGGATCACCGAGCAGCGGCACCAGTTGCCGTTGCTCAGCGGTGGTCCACTCACAATAGCCCGGAGAAAAACGGTTGGTGTGTTTCCATCCCAATTTGTCGATACTCGCCTGCAAGTCCTTCTCCATCTCATCGGCTGCATGCTCTGCCACTACAGAACCGAGCGCATCTGCAATGAACGACTCCAGCAAATCTTCCCGCTTCCTCCATTGCTCGAATTCGGCGCCTGCCGTAGCTACAAAAACCGCAAAATGAGATGCTCCAGCCAACTGCCGCACAATGATGGAACCAAGATGAAACTCGTATCCACCCATCCGCAACATCTCTTTGTCGAGACTGCCGTCCAACACCCTATAACAATAACGGGGCACGGCGATCTGCGAGGCACTGGTGAGCAGCCGCATCACCTCCACCGCCGTGCGCTCATCGGGGGCATCCTTTCCATAACCCATCTGCCGATACACTTCCTCGGGATGGACATGGAGACTTTCTAAGGAGAGTCGTTTCTCAAACATAGCGTTCAGTGCTTTCGGCATCACTGCCGACGAACCGGAATCCTATTTCAGGAAGGGGTTGACCGTCTTGTCCGGACCGAGATAGAAGCCCGTCTCCGGGGGTTGGTTGTAGGCCGTGTTCTCCGCAGCCACACTGAGGCGGTAGGGGATGTCTTCCATCAGACAGTTGATGCGGTATGCTGTGGGGATATTGGTGACATAGAGCCGCAGTTCGGTACTCTCGGCATCGCGTGCGAGCACCTCCTCGCGCCAGTCACCCAGGAGGTCGGCGGAGAGACAGGGATTCGACTTCGACCCATTGTTGAACCTGGCGCCATCCAGGTGCCGGACTGTGACCATGCGGCCGGTTTCCCAATCATATTTGGAAACGGTCTCGTGGTCAAGCATCTCGCGCAACAGATCGCCGTCCCACCAGATACCGAAATTGGTGGGGATACGCACACCATGAAATCTTAGTGCATTGTTATCTCCCTCGTCATGGGTCTCCGACACCTCTCTCTTGGGCATCACCACACGGCCTTTGATGTCGCGGATGCCGCCGCTCTCGCTGCTCCACATCTCCAGTCCGGGATTGGTGGGATCTATATCAGCGGCCATACAGCGGCCCACGTCCTCATTGCTCTTGATCTGGAAAATCACCTCTCCCGTCCTGGCATCCCTGAAGTCGCTGCCGTCGCGCCGGTTTTCATGGCAGTCCCACACCTGCAGTTTGTCGCTGGTGGGGTCGAAGACCGTGAGGTGCATGGCATCGCCATGACCGAATCCGGTGTTGTAGAGGCCTTTCCCGTCATGGTCAACGGCCATCGAACCGTAGGTGATCTCATCACAACCATCGCCGTCAACATCAGCGACACGGAGGTTGTGGTTGCCTTGACCGGCGTAGTCACGCCATTCGGGTTGGTTGGAGTCGAAGGTCCACCGGTTGGTGAGCCGCCGTCCGTCCCAGTCCCAGGCAGCGATGACTGTCCGGGTGTAGTAGCCCCGGCAGAAGATGCCGCTGGCATGACGTCCGTCCAGATAACCCACACCAGCCAGATACCTCTCCGACCTGTTGGCATGGTCATCTCCCCATGCACGGAGCTCTCCCCGTTCCGGGATATAGGGCTGGGTGTCCATCACGGCTCCGGTCAGTCCGTTGAAGACAGAGATATACTCCGGTCCATCCATGATGCGCCCGGTCTTGTTGTCGCCATGAACCTCGGTGCTCAAATAGCGTCTCCTCATGTTGTGCACCTCGGTATTGGTGAGTGTGGGCGGGAGCGTGCGCGCGATGCTGTCCCAGTCTTGCCGGCGCCTGATGGCATCCTCGCGCTCTTCCTGGATTTTGCGCAGATAAGCCTCCGGGTCAGCCTTGATGGCGGCAGCTCCGTATCTCCAGTCGGCCTTGGGGTTGCCGATGACGTGGCCCTGACCGTCAACCGTTCCGTCGGCGGTCTTCACCATCAGTTCGGCTTTTCCGTCACCATCGAAGTCATACACCATCATCTGCGTGTAATGCGCACCGCTGCGGATGTTGTCGCCCAGATTGATGCGCCACAGCCGTGTGCCGTCAAGCCGGTAACAGTCGATATAGACATTGGCTGTGAAACCGGCAAACATGTTGTCCTTGGCGTTTGAGGGATCCCATTTGAGGAAAATCTCATACTGTCCGTCACCATCCACGTCGCCCACGCTGGCATCGTTGGCATGGTAGCTGTAGCGCATACCATCAAACGACACCCCGCCCTCAGGTTTCTCTATCTTGATGGGGATGTAACCGTCGGGGGCATCGGCCCTGAGCAGGTAGGAACCGTCGCAACCACCGCCACGCACCTCATAGGTGACGTCGCCCGACAGGGGATGCTCGTCGATGAAAAAGGTGCCCCCCTCCCTCATCGGTTTATCGTTGAGTTTCTGTCCGTTACGATAAAGGTCGAATTTCTCGCCCGTGGCGTCCGACCTCAGCGTACGCCAACTGACGACCACACGATGGCCGTCGCGGATGGCCACGACGCCACGGTTGAGTTTCTCACGTGACAGATGTGCAAAGTCATACCGCGGCTGTGCGGTGACCGACATCACGAGACTGATCAACAGTCCAAAAACAAATCTTCTTTTCATGGTTGGCAGGCATTTATAATCCTAATCAAGCGCACCCGCTCAATGGAATGTAACTACGGATAAACTATTTAGAGCTGTTGATCATCTCCTTCTCACACGGACTGAACGAAGACGTATCAGGCTTCCAGGTCGGGTCGGGCATGTACCACCACTGTGACTCAAAGAACTTACGCAGTGTGGCGTCTTTGAACACATAGCCACGATGGGCATAAGGAAGGTTGCGCTGAATACGGGCAGCCATCTTGTTGACCTGCTGTTCATTACGTATTCTTGGGAAGTATTTGCTGAAGTCACCGACCCATGACATCCATCCCATGTAGGAAACACCGCTGTCATGATAAACGGGGACGGCTTCATTGCCCCATTCATGCATATAATCGAGTTGGTCGGCAGACAGGATGGTCATGTCAGAATCCGTGCGGAAGTTGTTGCGGTGCCATTCCAGCGTACCGTTGCGCAGCACCACCTCCGTCACCATCACATCTTCATCACCATTGCTGACCTTCATCTGGCGGGTCTTGCCTTTTCCCTCGGTCACACGGAACGGGGTTCCCTCAAAGGAAGTGCAGTCGATGATGAAATGCTTGGTGCACTTGTCGGCCCGGATGCGGAGCGTGAAGTCATCAATCTGATGGTTGGCCCACCGCATGGCCGGAAGCAGCCAATAGGGAACCTCAAAAGCCTTCCCTACCCCAAACGACATACGATAGGCATAGGTGTGACGGACGGTATTCAGTCCCTTGTTGAAATGAGCATCGAAGTAATAGGCGAAAGAATAGCTGGCATACTCATCGGTCTTAGCATTGTAGAAACGCTCACTGTTCTCATCGTCATATTTCCATTGTTTGAAATCGATGGGAACAAATCCGAATTTCCCCTTCCCGGTCTGCTCCATCTCCTGGGTCATCTCACCGGAAGAGAAGACGATTCCGTTGCGGTAAGTGAGCGCATTGCCATTCATCACCACGGAGAAATCCTTGATGTGCGGATGGGCACCTTTGAGTTTGACCTCATTGCCGTCGTTGTAAGGAGCCTGGGCCTCAAACCCCATCGTCACATCCTTGGCCTGGCCATTGTTCATAAACTGGTAATCGACCTCCACATAGGCGAAGCCATCATCGCGGATGGTGATGGTGAGCACTTCACTTTTGACGGCGATATCCGTCTCCTGCAGGGGTTGCAGATGACTGCCATTGACAAAATAAACGGCATCGTTGGCCTGGGCGGCGGTAACCATCGAAATCAGGATGGCAACCACCATTTTGAATTTCAGTAGATATTTCATTTTTAGATGGTTTGGATTTGGCGACAAAAATAGGAAATAATCCGCATTATCGCAAATTATTCATCCCTTTTCTTCAGCAATCGAAGGGCAAGCTGGTTACCACTGCTTCTGATGTGCAACGCTTACTGGTCCCTATTTTGGATCCATTTAGCGACAGATGAGAAGGGTGTTTTATCCGTCTGTCGCAGATGAGGGGGACTGTCGCATGTCAATAGGAAAATAATGCAATAAAATTATTGCAGATGCTCCATTCCGCCTTATATTTGCATCAGAAGCAACACAAACAGGTGAAACAATTGAAGATTGAAAATTGGAAATTGGAGATTGAAGATTGAAAATTGAAGATTGGAGATTGAAGATTGAAGATTGAAGATTGAAGATTGAAAAACCTGATGGAGAAAAGGAAATATGAATAACTAAAAAAGATACTATTATGAAAACCATCGAATTAACCCCGACAACAATTGCCAGCTTCGACAGCACGGCAAAGACGACAAGAGTGAGCAACCTCAAAAAGACCGCAAAGAAATGCAAAAAAGCCGTCAGAAAACTCATCGAAACTTATCTGGATTTCTGTAGGTTTGTCAAACCGATGTATGTTTACGAAGATAAACAGTTCCTCCTTGAAAAGGAGAACTGATGTGATTTATTTGATGTCCTTTAAAAAGCGGTAGACCTTGTGGGGCTACCGCTTGATGAAAACACCGGGGCATTGCTGCCCCGGTTGCTGCTGTAGAGCATGTCGTCAAACAATAAAACTATACAACAGACAATAGTTCTTTGCCTATCTTGTGCATGCCTTCCACAATACGTTGCCGCTGATGCGGGCGCGGCTTCTTCAAGCCGTTTGCATAATGGGATAGCAGATGCTGGTTGATGCCCGTGGCATGGCTGAGGGCAGATAGGGTGAAATAAGGCTCGTATGCGCGGAGCAAGGTAGCAACATCGACGAGATGATAGTCGAATTCATAGTCGCCAGCAAGAAGCCACTGTGGAACTTCGTCCCCATCTTCCACCATACCTTCCACATGGAAGCGGAGGGTCTCAGGAACCATGCGCAATAGCTCTTCGTATGTCTTGGCAGTCAAGACCACTGCTCCCGGTACATTGTCACCAAGTGACGCACCAAAGTTCTTGTCGCACCATTGTACTTCTACTCTTATCCTTTCCATAGTTGATTATAATGAATGTTTGTATTGAATATTTGTTTGTGGTAGACATTATTAACACTTTTTAACGGGCGGGAAAGAACGTCGAAAAGCTAAAATGAATGATTTTGGAATAATCTATGCATTTAAAACTGTGCAACCACGTACAATATTTCGTGCAGCCATCAGGCGCCTTTCTGGATTTTCCGAAGCAAGTCAACTTTTCCCTCGTCAATCAGTTTGAGAATCAATTCACCGAAGAGCGTGTTCTGCCATGCGAACCAGGAACGGGTGTATTTGGCTGCGTTGTCCTTATGGAATGACTCATGCATGAAACCTGTTCCGTTGTCGGTATCGACAAGCATCTGCAGGCATTGGATGATTTCATTGTCATCCTGACTGGTGAATGCCCTCATCATGATTGACATCGGCCATACCATATCGTGACCGATATGCGGGCCGCCGATACCCTCACCCTGCTTACCACGGAAGAAATAAGGATTGTCCTCACTCCAGACAAAGCGCCGGGTATTCTGATAGACGGGGTCGTTGACATCTACATCGCCCAGATAGGCCATGGCCAGCAAACTGGGCACATTGGCATCGTCCATCAGCAGTTGGTTGCCAAATCCGTCCACCTCAAAGGCATAGATCCTGCCATATTTCGGATGGTTGTGGATGGCATATTTCCGCAGCGCCGTCTCCACCTCATCAGCCAACTTGGAAAATTGCACAGCCGAAGCGGCATCATGGTTGACTGTTGTCAAAATCTCAGCGATTTTCCGCAGAGAGGTGACGGCGAAGAAATTGGAAGGGACGAGATAGAGGAAGACGGTGGCATCGTCGGACGGACGAAACACAGAGGCTATCAGTCCCACAGGTTTGACCGGGTTGCCATATCCATCGTTGCACACCGTGTCGTATTGTCTTTCGGTTTTGCGCATGAAGCGATAAGGGCCCTTGTTCTCCTTGCGCTGCTGCTCACGGAACGTCTTTAGAATCTTGTCCACAGCCTCGCGCCAAAGGTCACCGAAAATCGACGCATCGCCGGTCACCTGCCAGTAATAATAGGCCAACCGGATGGGATAGCACAGCGAGTCAATCTCATATTTCCGCTCGTGCAAATTGGGGTTCATGTCCGTATAGTCCGACATCCATTCGCTGCCGGTAGGTCCGAAGTTGAAGGCATTGGCGTAGGGATCCAGACAGATGCACTTCAATTGACGCAGGATGGTTCCCCTGACCATGCGCCGTATCTTCTCGTCATTTTTAGCAAACTGCACATAAGGCCATACCTGTGCACCTGAATCGCGCAGCCACATGGCGTGAATGTCGCCCGTATATACAAATGTGTCATCATCGCCCTCCTCTGTTTGGCTGTAGTGCACGGTCGTGTCGAGCGTATTGGGGAAGCAGTTCTCAAACATCCACGCCAGATAGGGGGCATCCTTGAGCAGTTTTTTCACTTCCTTGATTTTCTTCTCGATGGCATCTGAGGTAAACAGGCGTTCCTCCAAAACCGGCCGGCGAGTCACCCTGATATTGTCGGCAGGTGCTGCAATCAACTCCGCGAACGATTTTTGTTGTGAACTGTCTTGAGCACAGACATGACCGGCCATGCACATCAGCATAGTCCAAAGAATACAGATTTGCTTTTTCATTGTTATGATAGGTTTAATCCATTTCGGCATTTTCTTGTGCAAATATAGGAAAAACATTTGACAACACTGCACATTATGTATCCTAAAAGTAGAAAACGACAACAAAAACACATGGACGGACAATGAGCGGGAACTTTTTTCGTTGAAGTGTTGGAGGTTTTGTCAAAAAGCCTTACCTTTACAACATAGAAACAAACAAAAGACAATAAAGGCGATGAAAAAGCTATTGCTGATTTTTGCTGTGTTCTTCGGCGTTTTGGCCATCGAGGCCCAGACACCCGACATGTTCCGTCCCTATCAGCCCACCGACCTGCGTGTGCCGTCGGTGCCATTGGTGGTCAACGACCCCTATTTTTCCATCTGGTCTCCCTACGACAAGTTGAATGATGGCGTCACCCGGCATTGGACAAACGATGAGAAACCCCTCCAAGGGTGGTTGCGCGTTGACGGAGCGACCTACTGTTTCATGGGTGCGGACCTTGACGTGCTCCATGCCATTGCCCCCATGGCCGATGAAGGAGGATGGAAAGCCCGCTATTCCCGTGAAAAGCAACAGGATGGTTGGCAGAAGCCCGGTTTTGATGACTCGGCTTGGCGCGAGGGCATGGCCGCCTTCGGCTCGCCCGACCTCAACTACATACGCACGGAATGGCGTGAGGAGCACAGCGACCTCTATGTGCGCCGCACCATTGACGTGACGGCCGCCGACCTGGAGGAAGACCTCCTCATCATCTATTCCCATGATGACGTGTTTGAGCTGTTTATCAACGGCACCAAGGTGGCCGATACGGGAGAGACCTGGCGCGAGGGCATCCACCTGCCCCTGGACGGCCAGATGAAAAAACTGCTGAAACCCGGCAAGAACATCATCGCCGCCCACTGCCACAACACCACTGGCGGCGCCTACACCGACTTCGGTCTCTATAAGAATATGAAATCGAAGACCGGCAACGTGGAGCAAGCCCGGCAAAAGAGCGTCAGCGTGCTGGCCACCAACACCTATTACACATTTGCCTGCGGTCCTATGGAACTCGATGTCGTGTTCACGGCGCCCATGCTCATGGATGACTATGACCTGTTGTCGGCTCCCGTGAACTACATCTCCTATCAGGTGCGGTCCACCGACGGCCGGCCACATGATGCCCAACTGCTGCTGAGCACCTCTTCCCTGCTTGCCGTCAACAAACCCGCACAACCCAACGTGACAACGATAGAGACACACAACGGCACACAGTATCTGAAGTCGGGCACAGTGGAACAGGCCATCCTGGCCAAGACCGGCGACGGCATCTGCATCGACTGGGGGTATCTCTACTTGCCAGCCATCAATGGCGAGGTGTGCATCACCGACATTGAACAACTGAAAAACACCTTCACCTCCACAGGTCGGTTGCCCGAGGGCAAGCAGCGTGTGGTGGCACAGAAGGCCAATGAGGCACCTGTCCTCGCCTACCGCCATGACTTCGGCAACGTGAGCCAAGCATCCTCCTTCGCGATGATCGGCTATGATGAGATCTGGGATATCGAGTATTTCTACAAACGCTACAAAGGTTATTGGGCCCATGAGGGCAGTGTGAGCATTTTTGACTTGTTCAACCGTATGGGCCGCGAATACACCGGCATCATGAAGCGCTGCCGTGCCCTTGACAAAACGATTTATGACGACGGTCTCCAAGCCGGCGACAAGTCATACGCCGAACTGCTGTCGGCCTGTTACCGCCATTGCATCGCCGCCCACAAACTGTTCCGCGATGATGAGGGCAACCTGCTCTTCTTCTCCAAGGAGAACAACAGCAACGGATGCGTGAATACCGTTGACCTCACCTATCCCGAATCCCCGCTCTTCCTGGTTTACAACCCAGAACTGCAAAAGGCCATGATGACCAGCATTTTCGAATACAGCTATACCGGGCGATGGCAGAAGCCGTTCGCCGCCCACGACCTGGGACAATATCCCAAGGCCAACCATCAGGTCTATGGCGGCGACATGCCCCTGGAGGAAGCCGGCAATATGCTCACCCTTGCCGCCATGATCTGCAAGATTGACGGCAACACCAATTACGTGGACAAATACTGGGAAATCATCACCACCTGGGCCAACTATCTCTCGGAGAACGGCCAGGATCCCTCCAACCAGTTGTGCACAGACGATTTCGCCGGGCATTGGGCACACAACGCCAACCTCTCGGTGAAAGCCATCATGGGTGTGGCCGGATATGCAGAGATGGCCCGGATGAAAGGACTGGCAAGCGTGGCCGACAAATACATGGACCGAGCCCGCGAGATGGCGGAGAGATGGGAGAAAGATGCCAGGGAAGGCGACCATTACCGTCTGGCCTTCGACCGTCCCGACACCTGGAGCCAGAAATACAACATGATATGGGACAAGTTGTGGCAGACCCACCTCTTCCCCAACAACGCCATGGACGTGGAGGTGAAATACTATCTCACCAAGCAAAACAAATATGGTCTGCCCCTTGACATCCGCCGCGACTACACCAAGAGCGACTGGATCATGTGGACCGCCGCCATGTCGAAGGACAAAAAGACCTTCCTGAAATTCGTCGAGCCGCTTTATGCCTACATGAACGAGACCAAGAGCCGTGTGCCAACGAGCGACTGGTATGACACGAAAACCGCAGACATGATAGGGTTCAAGGCCCGCAGCGTGGTGGGAGGCCACTGGATGCGCGTGCTGGTAGAGAAATGGCGTCAGCAATGACCCTTCAAAGACATCAGGACGGGATATGACAAGCTGAGGTGGCAAAAAAAATGGGGGGCAACTCCCCCCACGCTATTCGAGGACCTTGGTGACCTCGGTGAAACTTTTGGATTCTATCGTGCTGCTGCCTTCCTTTTGGACATAGACATGACCGGTCTCGTTGTCCACAGCCTTCACGACATAACCGGGACGGTAGGCAAAGGCCCATGAAGCCCAGACCTTGTCACCCACCTTGATTTTTTCCTTGAAGGGGATGAGACGCACATCGGCCTTGTCGTAGGCATCAATCTTGCTGCCGAAGCCCAGGACCAGCACCTTGTTGCCATCCTGGTGAATGAGCATCCCTTTCTGCCAGTCATCATCTTTTCGGACGGCCACCTGTGCGCCACTTTGCCACTGTCCGTCCTTGAGGACACCAAACGAACCGGGTTTCAGCGACTCGCCCTTCCTTTTCTCCTCCAGTTTGGGACTTTCCGGATTATCAGGCCAAGTCAGGTCAAAATAGCAAACCTTTGGTTCCTGTGGCTTGCTGTCATCAACTACTATAGCCCTTTGCAGTCCACTGCCTTTCTGCCACCATGTGAGCACCACGTCGCCTTTCTTGGCCTTGGCTTCCTTGGGCAGCGGTATGATGAGCGAGTTGGGCATTTCCACCTCTTTGCCATAGTTGTTGAGGATCGTTTTTTCCTCGCCCACCTCCTTTATGGTCGTATCATAGAAGATAAGCACTGCTTTGTGCAACGGTTCCTTCTTCTCCACCGAACCGGGATAGTAGGTGAAAGGACTTAGAACGGTCTGGCCCGCCTCCATCTTTTGTTTCACAGTTTGAGGGAAATCCCATGGCCAGGGGTTGTAGTCATCACCTTGGGAAAAAACCGGCATCACAATGGCCCACGCCATGAGGCAAATCATTGTTCTAAACATTTTGATCTTCATTTCTTTATTGTTTATGAGGTTTCGTAATTCTGTCAAATCCATCATCCATCAGCGGGAATGGCATAGCTTGCTGTCGGAGCTACCGCTGCACGAATGAAGTGCCATAAGATATCAGCAACTCATTGCTCCTTACACTTGATGTTTGCCTTGCTGAGCATGTTGCGGTAATAGGCCGACACATCCTTCCAATGATAGAAGGGGTAGCAGTCGGTCTCGATAGGAACGGAGGTTTCATTCTCATTCATCAGAAACTTCACCAGAATATCGTCAGACCCTGGTTTGCGGAAGAAGATGAGCTGCACGTTTCCGGCCATGGGAATGAGCCTGAACAATGCAAATGTGTGGTGCAGGTTCTCCATGTCATCAGTAGCATTGACTGCCTCTTTGACGCCCAGAATGTAAGAGAATGGCAGCAGAACGCTGTCATGGCCGAAACGCAGCCGAACTTGCTTCTCTCCTGATGCAATCAGCTGATCGGCCTCGTCGAGGACGTTTCTCAGCAAAGGGTAGATGGCATAGTAATTGGGACGTGAGCCAGGCATCAGTCCTTCCCACAAACACCAGCTGGCATTGTAAACATAAAAGCCGTCAATCAGTTCATCTTCTGTGAACAGGTCGTTGAACGAGATTTCCAATTCCGGGAGGCAGTGCATGTTGGATGCGATGTTCCACAAGCCGTCGGCAAACTTATAGCCATCAATAAAATCCGCCACCAATTTCGGATCTTTGAACAACAGGTCTATCTGGTGGCGTCCGTTCAGTTTCTCGTGTCTGAACTTGTCCAGTTTGTCGTATAGATGGCCGTCGATGCCTTTTTGGGGAATATCGATGCTGTCGTTCGGAATCAAGTAGTACATGTCGTGTTCGCTGGCATCCATCGTGATGTCCAGCTGAGGATTCATGGCTTTCAGTTCCTGGCAGAAGTTGGCCATCGAGAGCATACAGCGTCTCACTGTAGAGGAGTTGGCCTTCACATCAACGGGTTGCATGAGCAGCGACGGGTAGTTGGTGGCCAGTCTGTGTGCAATGCCCTGATGCTGCAGTGCGCCCAGTCGTGTGAGGTCTCCATCCCTATGCCAGGCATTTGCTGCCGCTTTTCTGACCCGAAGCAGCACCTCCTCACCCTTGTCGGTCAGCCATCCACGAGTCTGAGCCGTATCCATTTTCCCAATCACATATTTGTAGTGACTGTCGCTGGTCATATAACGGGCGCCATGCCTTCCATAGTGACTGACATAGAACGGCTCATACCCTTCGGGAGCCGGTGTCACGTTGCCTGAGGGATTCGGGTAGTTACAATAGTTGCCTGTTGCCAGTTCCATATGAGCAAGCAGTTCGGCCTTTGATGTCTGGGCATGAACGGGGAAAGACATCGTCCATCCCACCAAGAGACATAAGATAGTTGAATGTGTTTTTTTCATTGTTCGGAAACTGATATTTGCGCCGGTCCTGAAAGGCCGTTTGCCATGCGTCCTCCACCGGCTGATGACAGGTATATTGGTCCACAAAGATATGCAAAACATTTGAAAGTGCAAAGAAAAATCTTGAACTTTGACCCTCATTCTTATCATTCAAAGAATAAAAAAAGAAAGGGCTTCATACAAAAGTGAGCGGCACAGGCCATATTCACAAAAAAAATATTATCTTTGCAATAAGTAAGATAAACCCTTTTTGAAAACGCACCTAAACGATCATGATATGAAGATAATATTCATCATCGACGGAGGCCCGAGAAAGAATTTCAACACAGCCTCGATGCTGCAGAAATTCGCCGAGGGCGTAAGTTCTGTAAGCGACCAGATCGAAGTGAAGACCGTACGTCTATATGGCATGGACTATAAGGGCTGCATGTCGTGCATGGCATGCAAGATCAAGGGCAAAGCATCCAATGTCTGCAAATACAAGGATGCGCTGACCCCGATTCTGGAAGAGATAGCCCAGTCGGACGGTTTGGTGATGGGCTCGCCCATATACTTCGGCGACGTGACTGGCCAGATGCGCACATTCCTGGAACGCCTGGCATTCCCCTGGCTCTCCTACAACGACTACAGCATGACAGCTCCGAAACGGATGCCTGTGGTGCTGATGGAGACCATGAACGGAACACCAGAACGCAACAACAGTCAAGGCTACGGTTCGATGGAATACTGCATCACAGCTGCCCTTGGTGAACCTGAGCACCTGATAGCCTACAACACCTACCAGGTGAAGAACTATGACCGTTTTGAACTTGCCAGTTTCTCCGAGGAAGCCAAGCGCCAATGGCGTGACGAACATTGGGAGCAGGACTTGCAGAAGGCTTTTGAAGCCGGAAGGCGGATGGCAGAGAAGATCCTGGCATCATGACTTTGGCTGATCGTATGACAAGGACGGACAGGCTGCTGGCCCGAAAGATTCGGGTGGCAGCCACACTACTCGTTGTATTGAGCAACCTGGCCCTGCCCTTATCCGCACAGAACATTCTCCTGCGTATTGACAGCGTATTGTCCGCGGGTTACCACAAAGGCAACATCGACACGGCCTACATCATGCGGCCGAAGACGAAGTGGACCATCAAGGCACGGTATAACGTGTCGGGGGCGAAGGTTGAATCAGAGGGAATGGACAATGGGCAGCATTTCAAAGCGGAATTGCTCGCCGACTACAAATCCACACTCAGCATGGGCATCAGCTATCTGGGCTTTTCTATCAGCATGGCACTCAATCCAGCCAAACTGATGGGCAAGTACCGCGACTATGAGTTGAATATCAACTCATACGGCAAGCGTTTCGGCTGGGACTTCATCTACCAAGACGCCCGCAACTTCACGGGATGGCATGATCATGAGGGCATGGAGCGTATCGAACTGCCTGCCGATATCCTTTCTGTAAAGACACTCAACCTAAATGCTTACTACGCCTTCAACAGCCGTCGGTTTTCCTATCCCGCCGCATTCTCACAGAGCTATATCCAACGTCGTTCGGCCGGCAGTTTTCTTCTGGCTGCGTCAGGAATGGGCCAACACGCCAAACTCGACTGGGAACAGAAGATGGACCTGAAGATGACCAATATCGGTATCGGTGCCGGCTATGGTTACAACTACGTGCCCGCTCAGGGCTGGCTGCTGCACATCTCTGCCCTGCCGACCATCATCGTTTACAGCAACACATCGATGACCTTCGGCGATGACCGCATACCCCTGCACTATCACTTTCCCGAGGCCATCATCACCGGTCGTGGGGCTGCAGTTCGCCAATCTGGCAATATTTTTTACGGTCTATCGATGGTTTACAACTTCACCAATATTGGCAAAGAGGAAAGTTTTACCATACATAACCAAAAATGGCGGATGCGCGCCTTCTTCGGCTTACGCCTATAGTATCCTGGATGTCAGTTCTTATCATCATACTGCCATCCAACTATCTTCTCCATCTGGAACCTTGAGGAAGAAGTTTCCTCATCGCTTGACGAATCCTTTGGCTTTCAACCATAGTATCAGCTGATGGCTCCATGACTCAGTTGTGGTCTCCCCAGTCTCCGGCATCAACTCATAAGGTCCCTTGCCATCGCCATAGATGTGGATTTCTGCATTGCCTCCCGCTCTCTTCCACTCCATAAAAAGGGCGACGAGGCCAGCCGCCACGTTCGGATGATCCGCACGAGTCATAATCAGCAAGGGCGGCGCATCGGCCGGTACGGTGACGGGCATCAGGGATGGACCGAAATTGGTGCATAGGAAGTCGGGGCGCTCCATGCCTTCCGCCGACATCGCAGCGGCAATGGCTACGCCACCGCCAGCCGAGAAGCCCAAGAAGCCGATTCTGTCTTTCCTCAAATGCCACTCATCCGCATGCTCCCTGACCATGCGGATGGCCGCTTTTGCATCCAGTGCTGCCAGTTGGATAATCGAGTCGCCCTCAGCTGTATGCATCGGGTTGGCATCAGCCTTCGGGAAATGATCGGGATGAGTCACATCAACCATTGGTGGCATCGTCATCCCTTGAGGCATCTTACCCTGCGATTTGTAGAGATGGTAGCGCAACCCTACGGCAGCAATGCCATGCCCATTGAGAAATGCCGCCATCCTCTCCACATCGCTTTCCCACGACAGCCATCTCATGGCACCACCCGGGCACAGCACGATGGCGCATCCATTGGCCAGTTCCTCCTTTGGCAAATACACCTCGATCATGGGGCTGTCTTTCTCCTCATCCGAACGGTCACCCGTGGAGAGGTAAAGGCGTGTCTGGGCTGACAACGTTATAGCCACGGACAACAAGCACAACAATGAGAATCCCTTCATATCCTTATTCTATATGGGTGAAAAAACGGAAGCCTTCTTCCAAAACTCAGTATTGATATTTTCTAAAGGGGTATCCGACATTCATAGTCAACCAGGCGGTAATGCAAAGTGCAGCTTGAAACATACATTCGAATGCTACCGTGCTGAGCCTGCGCCGTAAAATGAGTAAATAGGGTGCTGCCGGCTCCGGACAACCAGATTGATATCTGATCAATTTCGAGTTTTTTTGGTTCGCCCTATCAATGCGGATACCCCAAATTTGCCTATATCAGTTCAGTCGTGAAGTTCAATGCCTGTATCTCAATGTCCAACTTTCTGAGTTGGGCAGAATAGTCGTCAACAAGTTTGCCAAGAGACTTCACGTCAATGACCGTGACCATCTTAATCTCCGAACGGGAATAGCGGTCCTGCCCCATAGAAGCCTTGTCGAAAATGTTGCGCAAGGTATTGATACGCAAAGTGAGTACCTCCTTCTGGGCCATAAGTTGAGTGACGGTCTTTCCATCCGCATTTTTTGTCAGCATGTTCGTGGTGTTGATACGCCACACCAAATCTTCAAGCTGCTTGAGACAGTTGTCGAGTTCCTTCATCAACTCTTCCGGCTTTTCTGAAGGCTCATCTCCCTCCTGCACCTTGACATTGTACTGAATACGCTGTCCCAACTGTTGAATGCGTTTCTGAAGGTCCTTCCGGATACTTAATGCTTCTGCCAAATTCATGTTCTTCTATGTTTTTATGGTTATACTTTGTCTTGATCGTAAAAAGGCTGTCTGTACCTATGAACCTGCTTCTTTCTATCAAGGGACAATACAGCAATTCAGGTATCTCATTGACAAAGATAAAGTATTTTTTTCAATCAACAAACTATTTTATACGTATAACTCAACTTTATTAAGTTGAAAGGAGTGGAGGAGGTTGGGAGTTTAGGAGTTTGGGAGTTTGGGAGTTTGGGAGTGTAGACATTACTCTTGCAAGTCTTAGCCTATACTGACAATGATTAATCGGTTCTATTGGCTTAGTCGATAGTTCACACACTCTGGATACACAGCAAACTTATCCCTCTCCCTTTGGGAGACACAACAAACTTATCCCTCTCCCTTTGGGAGAGGTTAGGTGAGGGCAAAAACAACGCATCCCCCTGATATCTAAAACCAGTAGAGACGTCACATCGTGGCGTCTACCAAATTAGCAAAGCAAACTTAATAAGTCTGTTTCAGACAAAACGTATCAAATTCCCCGTCCCCCTGATACGAAACGTATCAAATTCCCCGTCCCCCTGATACGAGGGCAAAAACTACGCATCCCCCTGATATCCAAAAGACAATCTGTCATCTGATTAAAGACAATTGTGCTTATTTCAGTTCACCATCACGTTATAAACCATGAAACATCAATATATTGGCAAAAAAAACGTAACTTTGTAGGCTAAAAGCATCCGTACTTATTTTTGGCTGCTGAGCACCCAACAGCGGAGCATCTCCAACCCAACCGGTTGAAGAAACAGAATAGAAAAACCTTTGCGACACTGACAACACGTTTCAAACAAGATATTAACAATATGAGAAAACAAATACTTTTTACACTCACTCTATTGTGTGCAGTTGCACAAGGTGCATGGGCGCAGTGGACAGGCAGTGGCACCAAGACCGACCCGTACCAAATCAGTTCTGCTGACGACTGGAACACGCTGTGCGCCAAGGTGAACAATAACACCGACACTTACAACGGCAAATACTTCAAACTGATGGCCGACATCACGGTTGAAGAAGAATTCTCTACAGCCCCCACCAAGATGGTGGGACGTGGCGAGAACGTGAACTTCCGCGGCACCTTCGACGGAGGCGGTCACACGCTGACGGTCAACTACACGGACAACAACGAGGAAAACGCTTGCGCCCCGTTCCGCTTTATCAGGAATGCCACCATCAAGAACCTGCATGTGGCGGGAAGCATCACCAAGAACCATAAACTGTTTGCCGGCGGCCTCGTGGGCGTGGCTTACGGCACCTGCCACATCAGCAACTGTCACTCGAGCGTCGAAATCCATGGCCACGATGGCGACTGCTCCAGCGGCGGCTTTATCGGCGAACTCGGCACCAGCAGTGACCCTGATGACACCTACATCGACAACTGCTTCTTTGATGGCAGGCTTGAGGGCACGGGCACACATTCCAATTGCTGGGGTGGTTTCATCGGCTGGGTTGAAGACGAGCCCGATGCCTACATCACCAACTGCCTGTTCAGTCCGGCATATGTTTACGTCAACGACGAAGGCAACAAGACTTTCGCCCGCGGCGACGACATTCATCTCACCAACTGCTACTATAAGCACTTGCTGACGGATGCCCAGGGTGCCACAAAAGCCCGCGACATGGACAACGAGACACTCCGAATGAAACTCGGCGAGGCGTGGGAGGTCTACGCCGGCCGGGTGTTGCCCATCATGACTCCTCGTTCCCTCACTGGCGAGGGCACCGAACAGTCGCCTTACCTCATCGCCACCTTCGACGACTGGCACCGACTGGCCACCAATGTCGCTTTAGGCGAGAGCTACAACGGCAAGCACTTTCTGATGACACAAAGCATCAGCGTCAGCCGCGTGGTGGGCACACATCCTGACGAGAATACTTTCAATGCATTCCAAGGCATTTTCGATGGCGGCGGCAACACCCTGACCCTTAACTATACCACCGATAATGAGTTCTGCGGCCCGTTCTGCTACACCTATGGTGCCACCATCAAGAACCTGATTACTACCGGCACCATCAATACTTCCAAAAAACATGCCGGCGGTGTGGTGGGACGCAACGGCACCGAACGTCTCACGCTGGAGAACGTGTCGAGCAGCATGACCATCAACTCCTCCTTCAGAGGCTCTGCTGAGCACGGCGGACTGGTGGGCTATGCCATCAATGCCAAAATCATCGGCAGCACCTTCACCGGCACCCTGCTCGGCGAGAACAGCACCGGCTGCGGTGGACTGATAGGATGGAAGACGAATACCGACAATTCAACTGTCAACATCACCGGCTGCCTCTTTGCTCCCACCAGTGTCACGGTAGGCACAGCCAATGCCTACAGCTTGGCGAGGAACTCAAGCGGCGGCGTGGTCAACATCACCAACAGCTACTACACCCAGCCCCTCGGCACCTCGCAGGGCAAGCAGGCCCGTAGCATCATCGCAGGGCAGTATGTCACGATGCAGAACGCTGGCACCGCCACCGAATACGCCGTCAGCGGCATCACTGCTTACGGTGTCGGCATCAAGCACAACGACGTGCTCTATGCCGGCGTGGGCGATGCCGTGAGCCTCAACCTCGGCTGCACATTTACCGAAGGCGTTGAAGGCGAAGGCTTCCGTGTCAGTGCCGGTACCCTATCGGGCGACGAGAACCCCTACACACTCACCATGTCCAATGAAGATGTGCTGGTATCTGCCAACATCGATATCACCCCGTGGGAGGGCAACGGCACCGAAGCATCGCCATACCTCATCAGCTACACCAGCCAATGGGAACTGCTGGCAGACAAAGTAGCTGTGGGCACCGACTACAGCGGCAAGCACTTCCAGCTGGCCAGTGATATCACCATCACCCGCATGGTGGGCATCGATGGGCAACATGCCTTCAATGGCATCTTCGACGGCGATGGACACACGCTCACCCTCAACTATAGCGCGACAGCCGACTATGCTGCACCCTTCCGCTTCGTCAATGGCGCCACCATCCACAACCTCACCGTCGCCGGCACCATCGCGACCTCGAAGAAGTTCGCTGCAGGCCTCATCGGTCAGGCCGCCGGAATAGTCGCCATCGACCACTGCCGCAGCCGCGTCACCATCAACAGCTCAATTGCTGGCGACGGCACCCATGGCGGCTTCGTAGGCATCATGCAGTCTGGCGAAACCACCATCAGCGGCAGCCTCTTCGATGGTCGTCTGCTCGGCGTGCTAACCGACAGCAACGGTGGCTTCGTGGGCTGGGCGGCCAATGGCGACAGCCTGCGCATCGAGAACAGCATCTTCGATTCTTCGGAGGTCACTATGGTTGGAGACAAGACTTTCGCCCGTTGCGACTACAATGAGCATCCCACCATCACCAACAGCTTCTACACCCAGACCTTCGGCGGTGTACAGGGCAAGAGAATCTATAAGACCCAGCAGGAAGTCGCCGACAATGGACTCTACTACGAGCTACCAGCCTTCGACAATACCTACTACGGCAAGATCATCGTCACCATGCAGGTATCCTTCGACCAGACTGACGAGGAAGTCAAGCCCGTGCCGACCATCATGACCGAGGAAGGCATCCTCATCCCTGATGAGGGCATTTACGACCTCGATTGCCGCGAAGACGAAGTGACAGGCAAGTACACCGTCACCATCACCGCTGTTCCCGACGTTTCGTTCTCCATTCCCAATGCCCGGCTCGTCGGCAGCAAGACGTTTGAATACAGCGCTGTCAGCATGTATGCACCGAAGAACCTCACTTCCACCGCCACCTGCACCACCGCCACCGTCAGCTGGACGGGTGCCGCCGAGAGCTATAAGGTGCGCTACAGGCCCACAACCCTCAACACCGTCTATTTCGCCGGTTTCGAAAACGGATTGCCCGACGGCTGGACAACCATCGATGCCGACGGCGACGGCAACTGCTGGGATGCCACGGGCGACATACCCGACTATGCCCACGGCGGCGCAGCCTTTATGTCGTCGGCAAGCTATCACAATGATAAAGGCGTGCTCACCCCCGACAACTGGCTCGTCTCGTCACGACTGCCGCTCAACGGCATGCTGAAGGTGTGGATGAAAGGACAGGATCCCAACGATTTCCTGGAGCACGTCGCCATCTATGTCTCCACCACCGGAAACGAAGTGTCTGACTTCACCGACATCATATTGCCAGAGACCGTCGTCACCAACGAGTACGTTGAATACATCGTCAATCTGAGCCAGTATGGCGGCGAACAGGGCTACATCGCCATCCGCCACTTCAACTGCTCCGACCAGTACCGTCTCGATGTCGACGACTTCGGCCTCTACGATGCCAGTTCGCCCTCCGACGAATGGCAGGAGATGGAAGTCACCGGCACCACTGCCGTCATCACCGACCTCCTTCCCGGCACCTACTATGCTTACCAGGTGGTGGGCATCGTCGACGCCGACAGCTATCCCTCTGCCGTCGCCGTCCTGCAGACTGTAGAGGAAAAGCCCCAGGTGACCCATGTCAGCGTGGCACCGGCAGCGACCTCTGCCAAGGTGAACTGGGAGGGCTATGGCCGCAGCTACAACGTGCGCTATGCCGTCGACATGGCCACCGAGAATACGGCCAAGGTGACGCTCACCGCAGGCGATGTGTGGGAAGATGACTCGGGCTACCAGATGCTGCTCGATCAGGATGCCAACACCTTCGGACGCATCATACCGGCTATCGGGCCGCTGACCGACCCTGGCGATGCTTCGGCCGACGACTATGCAGAATTTGAATACAAGATTCCCGAATATGCCGATGGCGAACTGACGACCCAGAATGTCGTCTTCAACAAGAGCGTCTCCATCGATATTCCTGCCGGCACCTACGACTGGTGCATCACCAATCCCTCACCCGCCATCGAAATGATATTCATTGCCTCTGCCCACGGCAACATCGGTGGACGAAAGGACAACTACGTCTTCGAGGCAGGCAAACACTACGAGTTCAAAGTCAGCCTCGATGGCGACTACGACCGCGTGGATGTCGTGATATCGCCCATGTATGGCGAATGGGAGCAGGTGACAGTAGATAACGGTGATCTCACTACCCTTCTCTCCGGACTGACCAAGGGCACCAAGTATGTGGTACAGGTACAGGCCGTGCTGGCTAACGGCAAGACTTCCGAGTGGAGCCCAGTAGTGAAATTCACCACCCTTGAAAAACTTGGCGATGTGAATGCTGACGGGGCAATCAACGTAACCGACTTGATGCTGTTGGCCAACCATATCCTGGGCCATGCCAATGAGATTTTCATTGAGGAGAATGCCGATATCAACCGCGATGAAAAAATCACCGTGACCGACGTGATGAAACTGGTGGACATGATTTTCAATGACATCCAGTAATCCTTCAATGTGGTGACCGACCTCGGCGATGATACCATTGGCTATGGCGGCGGTGGCAACAGCCCGGCCTTATCATGCAGTTTCTGCTATGATGTGATTTCTCTGTAAATGCAGAATATCGTGTATATTGCTGATGATGCTCATCATGCCGAGGCTCATCAACAAAGCAAGGAGGGTGGTTAGAATGATGCGGGAGTTCTCGGCAAGCCATACGAGTATGCCCGACTGCACATGAACGGTGAACAGGGGCATGTCGGCTGGCATGGAAAGAACAAATGCCAGGGTGACGGCCCCGCTGACTACGCCTACGATAAAAGCAACGACCATAGCCATCTTATAACGCCGGATAGTTGCCTCCTGATGCTGACGGACGTATTCTACCGCATCGAGCCGACGGTTGAGTGCGGACATAAAGTCGGCTTTGTCGTCGAAATGTGGTTTCTGGGCGAGGAAGAGATCCTCAAGTGCTTTGTCTTTGCTCATAACTTCAGTCTTGCTTTAAGTTTGTCACGGCCCCGCGAGAGTTGTTTCTTCACAGCATCCTCCGAGGTGTCGGTGATGGCAGCTATCTCCTTGATGTCGTAGCCGTTCAGGTAATAAAGGGTGATGGCCGAGCGCTCCTTTGGCGGCAAGGTACGCAGGGCAAGATAGAGGCTCTGGTGCTCAAAACTGCTCTCTGCCGATTGGCTGCTGATGACCGTGCGTGCTTCATCGAGCGTGTCCATCGTCCGACAACTCGCCTTGTGGTTGAGGAACGTGTTGTAGGCAATCTTGAAAAGCCAAGAACGGAACCGTCCCTTTTCCTGATAGCCCGCCGATGAGAGGTAAGCCTTCACCAGCGAGTCCTGCGCCAGATCGTCGGCATCGCTCTTCTTGCCACAGCAGAGGGCGAGCAAGAAGCCTCGAAGGGCCTCCTGCTCACGCTCTACCAGGGCTATGAATACGCTGCGTGTCACTTGCTGTTGGCTTGTGCTGTCAGTAGTTGTTCTTCTGCCTCAATCTCCTTGGCGAGCATTTTCTTGCCCATGTAATAACTGATGAGGAAGGCGATGCCGATGGCCAGCATGACAAAACCAAAGCATGAAGCTGTCATGATGTCGTCAGGATTGTATCCACCAACAAGACCCATGTAGGTACCTATTCCTATTAATACAAGCCCTAACAGCGCAGTGATGCATCCCCACAGCAGTTTGGTGAGCAACTTCTCCTTCAGCAGCTTTTTCTTGGGGGATATCTTCTTCATCAGTTCTTCGATATCCATTTCCGGATTCTTCTCAATGGCCGCCAGTATAATTTCAGTACGCTTGTTGGTATCATTCATCTTCTTACGGATACCAAACCAGGCGAGCAGGATGGGAAGCACGCATCCACAGGCGATGGGTACTAAAATCGGGACTAAATCTATTAAGTTCATAATACTTTTTGTTTTTATTGTTAAACTTTTGTTTTCTTGAACCGATTCATATACATAACAGTCGGGGAAAGCAAAAGGTGACGTCGGACAGAAAAAAGTCGCTATAGCAATCCAAATTCAGATTATTATAGCGACTTATCTGCGGAGAGAGGGGGATTCGAACCCCCGAACCAGTTTCGCCGGTTACACGCTTTCCAGGCGTGCCTCTTCAGCCACTCGAGCATCTCTCCAGGGTTGAACCGTGATTCGGAGTGCAAAATTAGACATTTTTCATTGAAAAGACGAATGTTTTGCTTGTTTTTTTCAGATGAGGTGCAAATTTAATGGTTTCTAAGTTGCTGAACATAGTTGACTGGAGGTTCTCCATCGGATTTGAGGACATCAGCGAAAGTCTGTGGCGAGATGGTCACCGGACCCGACATGAGTTCGGGGATATTGTAGCATTTCATGTACTCCCGGTGGCGGGCAGGGTCTTCCTCCGGCATCTCAAAGGGTTTGCTGCCCTTTCCGTTCTTGTCGATATGGGCAATGAAAGGCCTGGTGTATCCACCGTCGTCACGACGAGAACTGAAGATCACCCATCTGCCGTTGCTCGACCAGGAATGATAACTCTCAGTATTGGAAGAGTTGATCTCGTCCATAGCCCTCACCTCACCTGTCTGCAGGTCTATCATCCAAAGGTCGGCGTCACGATGCCAGATATGAAAGCAACCATAACTGCCCAGGGTGAACATCAGGAAACGTCCGTCAGGCGACACACGGGGCAGCGTGGCGCTCTTGTCGAGGGAGTCTGCGCGGAACACCACCTCAGGTTTGCCAAACTGCCACGTCTCCGGGTCGAAGGACATCCGGCAGATGTTGTACTTCACCTCCTTTGCCCTCTGGACAACCTCCTCCTCATGGCCTATGGTATCCTTGAACTCAAAATGGGCGCTGCAATAGTAGAGCGTCTTGCCATCGGGGGCCCAGAAGGGGAACACCTCAAACTCATCAGGAGCATTCTGGATATTGGTCACCTCGTTGCGGTCGATATCGTATGCGATCAGGTCACTGCCCGAGTCAAAGACCTCGATTTTGTTGAGATCACGGGTATGAAACGCCTGATTGGTCTTGTTGGTGGAATAGACAATCAGTTTCAACCAGGGATGCCAGGCGGGATAGACTCCAGCGGAGAGGATGGAGTCGTTTTTCATGTTGATCTTCCGCACATCTCCATCATAGACGAGCACGGTGCCTCCAAGATTCTGACGGGCATGAAACTGCATCCGTCCTGGATGATACTGCTGGTAATTATGGCAATTGATGCACTGTCCCAATTCCTCTGTGCTGCACAGCATATTGCTGTAGATGATGCTCTCGTCGTAATTCTCCAGACTATGCTGGTTGATGGAGAGTTCCTCGTAGGTGACATAAGACGGGGAGATGATGCGGTAACTGACATAAGGGTCAATGCTGTCGGGCGACACCGTGATGGAGAATGGTTTGTATCGCTTCCATCCACTGTCATATCGGGCATACACCTCCACCTGGATATCCTTACCCTGTGCCTGTGCGGTGAGTTGTTTCCACTCATCAAGAGGTGGCTGTGCTTTCTCTCCCCCGCAGACGATCTCCTGGTCAGCACAGGAGTAGCGGGCCACCATCTCCAATGCCCCGTCATCCATCAGGAAGGAGAGCGGCGAGATGTTGACCGGAACAGTGACATTGACATAATCAGGATAGATGCGGGGCAGTTCGTCGCTTGGCGAGAAAGTATCGGGCACGCTTGCATGGTGGCAGGCCGTCAGGCCCAGGACAGCTACGCACATCCAGCATGCGAAGCGTATGAAAATATGTGGGTTGGTTCGTCTCATGGTCTCATGTATATATGACTGCGATGGTCACGATGGATTCAATATAGTTGCTGGTCTCTGTTGAGGAAGTATTCGTAATAGAATGTATGTCCGAACTCAGGCCGCATGACGTCGCGGAGGATGTCCTCTGTCATTCCTGCGTTCTGCTGTGCCCGGGCCATGAAATTGTCGTAATTGCGCACGACGACATCATCGAAAGGCATGCGGCTGATATCGACGTCATGCTCAAGATGTCCATAGAGATAGGCAGCCTCTTGATAATGCACTGGCATGTGCTGTCCCGGATGGAGGTTCACATACTGGAAGAACTTCGGCCAGAACAGCTGGATGTCCTTCATCCAGAGGGCTGCGATCAAAGTCTGTTCCTGAAGTATGGGGTCTTCGCTGTCGATCCTCACCAACTGTTTCATCAAGAATGACTCCACGAGGTTGTTGTCGCTGTTGATGACATCCTCATACCCCATCATGTGGAAGACTGGACCATAATCCTTATCTGCCTTGGCCACTTCGGGATGATCAAGGAATTTTTCCTGGTCTTCTGCCCATGAACGATAAAACAACGTATGCTTCAGTTGGTTGAGATATTTCCTGGCCACTTGGTATTCGCCATTGACCAAAGCGCAACGTGTGAGGTATTTGAGGTATTCCACGCGCCATCCGCCCTCCACGCCGTCTTCCAGGCACCAGCGGTAGCAAAAATTGACCTGTCCGTAGTTGTAATAGATAGCCTTGCCCACCACCTGCGTCATGCGCACAGGCAACGGGGTATTGCTGGCTTTCGACCCGGAACGGTAGTGATACATCTCATCCCCCACCCTTCCCAGGCGCGACAAGGCCAGGTTCTTCATCATGAGAATGCTCCTGGTAGGTTCCTCACGCAAGTCTGCGGCTTCGGCGAGGATGCCTTCCCAGTCTGCAGACTCCATACAACGCTGCATGGCCAGTTCCTTATGGAAATTGTAATCCTTGTACCAGAAATGCCAAGTTCCCCAAAGGAGCAAAACCATCAGTGCCAACTGTGAGAGGAGCACCACCAGAGGGCGCTTGATATCCTTAGACTTGTTGGGCTCATGATACCCCAAAGCCACGGCCACATAGAAAGCGACCAAGAGATAGAAGGGGATATAGTAGGCCGGGAAAGCCTTCACGATGCTGTAAACCGGAAGGGCCGCCCAATAGATGTTGGCGATATGGGTCTGGCAATAGACATATCGGTAGAACAGCAGCGGGACACCGACAATACAGACCAAAGCCACGATGGTGGACACCGTCTTTTGCCCGACGGAGAAATCAGGCAGCCGCCATGACAAAACAGCCATGAGCAAGGCGGCCAACAAACCATAGAATCCCATCAGGGGATATCCCACGACCACCGTCAGCACAATGAAGGCAGGGCGCAGGAAAAATTTCGGGGGCAGCAGGCGGTAAAGCCACACCAAACCCACCGCGGCCGTCAACCCCACCGTAGCCACGAAGAAATGGCCACGCAACTTGAGGTAATAGATCCAGTAGCCAAGATCCACATCCGTGAGCAACAGCAGCGCCACGGGCACGAGCAACAGCACGCCCCATCGCAGCGGGATGCGGAAAGCCATCTTGGTGAGCAACATCAGGACCATCCACCAGACACACAGGATGGCCACACCCCACCAAGGCTGATAGAAAAACTGCGTGAGGAAAGAGGCTGTCCACACGAGCAATCCTCCAGCGAACTCCATCTGTTGCTGGAAAAACATGGATGTATTCAGGAAGAGATTGAGTTCCTGTGCCTTCCACAGGAAGTCATTCTCATAGAGGACAAGGCACACGAACGCCGCGCAGATGGCTGCAACGATGATGGCAAGCGGTATATACTTCAATAAATGCTTCAAGGCAGATACTTATTAAGGAATACACAATAATCAATGATGCTTGCAAAATTAGGCAAAAAAAACTACAATCATGGGGTAATAAACAAAAAAATTCAAGTTCCTGGGAGGAACTTGAATTTTAAAATCCCCAGGGCGGTGCCCAGGACTATTGAAGGTTTGCCCTTTCTTTAACTTTGCAGGCTGTAAAAAGAGTCCTAAATAACTCTTTAACTTTGCAGGCTGTAAAAAGAGTCCTAAATAACTCTTAAAATATTTAACGTTC
>CACYQD010000017.1 GCA_902776475.1 uncultured Prevotellaceae bacterium
AGTGCCTGTACACCGTATGCGGTAGGCCTACTACCATCTCATCTGAAGTTACGAACTACGACCCTACAAACGGCCGATTGTTCTCGTGACACACTTTTGACAATGCAAATATAAACACCAGATCATCTGATTTCTATTTTTACCCCATTTTCCTTTCATTTTGATGCGACACCCGCCCTTTTTTGTGACAAATCACTCAAACGCCCTCCATTTTTGTCGCAAGCGAGGCCTTTTCCAACAAATTGTTTGCATTTCTCACTTTTTTTCCATTTCTTTGTATTCGAAAAAATCTGAATATGAAAAGATTATTTAGTTTCGTTCTACTACTCACAGCCATCTTCCTGCAGGCACAGGCCGCCCCGATGGCGGATGATGGCAAGACGTTTTTGGAAAATTTCTATCAGAAGGGCGCTGAATGCTTTTTTGATGGGGGATTCGTGAGGAAAAACCTCACGAAAAAGGCGTTGGCATATCTCCATGACAATTATGACTATGACGACGACACGGGAGAAGGCTTGGCCACATGGCTGTTCTATCAGCAAGGCGGTTGGGATTTAGGTGATTTCAAGGAAATCCTGGTCGAGAAGGTCACGGCGAATACCTATAAAGTGCTCTGTCATTCTCATTTCAACGAAGATGTGTATGAGTATCCCGTCCAGCTCACGCTCGTCAAAGTGGGAAAGGACTGGAAGATTGACTCGATCAAGCCGGGAGAGGGCCATCTCATCCCCAGCAATCCAGGCATCACCGACGGTTCGGAATGGAGTGTCGGAAGCCTCAGCTATACGGCCAAGGTCCATGCCAACAAGACGATATCTTTCACTGCGATGTCGGAAGGTGAGGAACTGTCGTTCCGGCTCACGCCCAGCCCAAGCAAGAAGAATGAGTATGTGCTGGGTGAGGACCCCGATGCTGAAGGTTTCAATCCCTTCGGCAATACGCCCAGGGCGTGTCTCATCGATGAAGACGGCTACAAACTGCTCTGCCTCTATGACCAGAAAGGCCTGTTGCAGAATGTGCTTGACGGGAAGGCTATTGTCAGCGCAGCACAAGAGGCGAAGAGCAAATGGGGCGCGCAGTTGCAGGGCCGCTATACTGCAGCCAACGGCGAGCCTGTCGTCATCGATTGGCGGTCGTTGACGGTGGGAGGCAAAGAGGCTTCCCTGGATCACCTGCTCTTCAACGACCATGTCACAGGTGTCATCAGCGTCACGGGCAACAACCGCCTCAAAGGACAGTGGGAGGCCGTCATGACACTCGACGGCATCACGCTTTACGAGGTGGCAGCCGACGAATACGGGATGTTCTACCGCAAGGGACGCAAGGAGACGCTGAAATGGGCCAGGAACGATTTCCCCCGTTTCAACTTCGCCAGCGCTTTCCTACTCAATGACGGACAGTTCCGTAAACTGAAGAAATCCACCCTCCGCATCATGCGCAATTCCATCCTCGCCCAAAACGGCTACCGTTTCCAGTCGAAGGATTTGCAGGATTATTTCTCCAAGTGCTCCTGGTATCATCCACTATCCTCCAACGATGAAGTCACGACCAACCTCCTCGAGCGGTTGAACATCGAGCTCATCCAGGCCGAGGAGGCCCGTCCCGATGATGACCGGTTCGTCACCGAAGAGTAGTCGCTCTTGTCGGGAATGCCATCGAGAAGCCCGCTGCCGATGCGGGCATATCATCAGACAACAACACCTAATACAGATTATATATGTTTCATTTTAAGCAAGGACTTGGCTGGAAAGCATGCTATGACGATGAAAACAACATCTACACCGCAAAGACCTCATGGAGAGGAACTTTCGATCTCTATGAGATCAATGCTGAGATCTATCATCAGCTTGGTGAACCAGATGTAAATCCAGACGCACTGATTCACTCCGGCAGGCATCTCTATCATAGTGAGGACAGTCCCATCGGGCCGCCCACCGACATGGTGGTCGACGAGAACTATGCAGCGCTATGCCCCTGGACCAATATTCAGGCAAGCGGAAATGTGATGTCAAAGGAAATGACAGAACTTGCCATTGATCTCCTGGAGAACGAGGAGACACGGGCACATCGGGAAAAACAAAGAAGATCAGGCAAGAAAAAACAGGAATAAAAGGAGTATCTATTGATACAGGAAAACATTTCGGGCGAAATCTAACCAAAAATGGATAGGTTTCGCCCGTTGATTAGAACTTCAGAGGAAATGATCATTCAGCACGGATTATTACCCTGAAAATGTGTCAATTTCGGGAAAATAATTGGTTTGCATCATATCTTTTTGTACTTTTGCAGGCACAAAAACAATTCAGCATCATCCTTAGCATTCACACATCACTATTTCGAATATGAGAAAACTATTACTATTCATTTTCGCAGCCTGTCTATCGGCATCTGCCGTGGCACAGGAGAAATTCGAATTGGGCAAGCCCAATGACGACAACTACAGATATCTGGATGATTATCTGGCCCTCAAAGAGTATATCAACTATACCGATTATCCCAATTTCAAACTTGGTTCCGGCACTACCGTCAGCGACTATCTCAACAATTCGCTGTTCAAGAACTTGATCAACAAGAACTTCACCGAGACCGTTGCCGGCAACGCCATGAAAATGGGCAGTTGCGTGGATGGCAATGGCAACATGAATTTCACCACGGTGAAGAACTATGTGAATGCGGCCACTGCGGCAGGACTCAGCGTCTATGGCCACACCCTCGCATGGCATTCACAGCAGCCAAACGGATGGCTGAGGAAACTCATTGCCGACAAACCTGCTCCTGATCTCACCGACGGTGATGTGGATGTCTGGATCCAGGCCGCCGCCAAGGACTTCCGCACCCAGCAGACCGTGGGGTGGACGGCATCAGAATCAGAATTTGGTTATACCATAAGTTTCGACGCCACCAATGGTCTTAAAGTGACCACCACAAAGTCGTATCCATGGCAGGTGCAGTTTGTGCCCATGTCTGACATCCTTCTCGACAGGAACAAGACTTACAAGATGACCGTGACCGTGAAAGGTTCCAAAGCGGGACACCTGGACGGACGCCTCGGCGACTGGGGCGGCGGCGCCAATGTCACGATTCCCTTTACCGCCGAGTGGCAGGATGTCGAGGTCAACGTCAAACCGACCATGGAGAGCAGTTTCTTGCTGCTGCATGTTCCCAACTTCGTAGGCGAAGTGTATATCAAGAGCATCAAGTTTGAGGAGAAGAAGAAAGGCAAGACCGTCTTTGAGGAGCGCCGCTGCCTCAAGGCCCACGCCACGGAAAGGGTGTCTGAAGCATGGGACAACCAGATGTGGCTGGTGCCTGGATCTTTCTCCTCAGGCGCAAGCTTTGTATTCACAGCCGAGGTGCGTGCCGACAAACCTGCATTCGCATCGACACAAATCCACAACGCTCCCGGTTCTTACGTCCACTATGAGGCATTGGGCAATGTGAACTTCACCACCGAATGGAAGACGGTCACCGTGAGCGGCACCTTCAAGGCTGCTGGTCAAAGCATCGCCTTCAACCTCAGCGAGTTGGCCGAGGAAAACAACTACTACTTCGACAATGTAAGCCTGAAGATCGGCGGAGTGGAGAAGATCAAGAACGGTGACTTTGAAGGCACTGACGTCAGTTCTTTCAGGGTGAAGGAAAACAGGGGCAGCGTGGTCACTCCTACCATCTGTGAGAATCTCACCTATATCTACATACCGTCCTCCATCCCGCAGACACAGCAGGAGCGCCACGACACCCTCGTGTATGCCATGGACAAGTGGATCAAAGGGATGATGCAGGCCTGCGACGGCAAGGTCAAGGCTTGGGACCTCGTCAACGAGGCCATCTCCGGCGGCGGCAATGACGGACAGGGCAACTACGCCCTGCAGCACTCCGAGGGGTATAACCCTGACGGCACATGGGATGTCGGCGGCGACGCTTTCTACTGGCAGGACTTCATGGGTGACCTGGATTACGTGAGACAGGCCTGCCGTCTGGCCCGCAAGTATGGACCGGAAGACATCGTCCTCTTCATCAACGACTACAACCTGGAGTCGGACTGGGACGGCAACAAGAAACTGAAGTCGCTCATCAACTGGATCAAGAAGTGGGAGTCGGATGGCGTCACCAAGATCGACGGCATCGGCACGCAGATGCACATCTCCTACTATGAGAACAGCGGCACGAGGAACAGCAAGAAGAACGCCATCACCAACATGTTCAGACTGATGGCTGAGACCGGCAAGTATGTACGCGTCAGCGAGATGGACATGGGCTACGTGGATGCCAGCGGCAAAGATGTTCCTACTGCCAACATGACGGAAACGCAGCACAAGAATATGGCCGACTTCTACGAGTGGATCATCAAGGAGTTCTTCCGCCTCGTTCCTCCTGCACAGCAGTGGGGCATCTGCCAGTGGTGTCCTACCGACTCTCCTGCCAACAGCGGATGGCGCGCCAACACACCGGTAGGCATCTGGGACATCAACTATTACCGCAAACATGTCTATGCCGGTTTCGTGCGTGGACTGGGCGGCGTCCCCAACGGCATTGAGAAGGTTGAGGCAGACAAGGCCATCGACACCTCAAAGGGCATCTACAACCTCAACGGCATCCGTCTGAAAGCCACATCGCTGGATGACCTCCCCAAAGGCATCTATATCGTCAACGGCAAGAAGGTGATCAAATAATTTTCCCTTCCCATCAAAGCCCCGCCTTGTCGTAAGCCCCCACCCTATCCAGGCTTATCCCAAGGCGGGGCTTCTATTGAGGGCCGATCATTTCCCTTAAATCTGTAATGTCAATATGATGTCAAGACATTTTTTCTGCCTCGTTTTCGCCATGGCGCTCATCTCAACGAATGGCGTCCATGCTCAGAAGAAAGTGTATGTCCCGGAAAGCCTGCGTGGCATGGACCTTGCAAGCGACACTTCGCAATGGTCGTTTCAGCGCAGCATAGAGACCCCCGACCTCATCTTCATGTGGGAGAAGGGGTTCGGGCAAGACCTCAACCACCCGCCTCTCCTGGAGGGCAATCCGATGGCTTTCCGGTTGGACAATATCAGATACAGCGCGCAGCATTTCTACCATTTCTTCCGCGACACGCTGGGATGGGTGAAAGGCCCGTCCAAAACCGACCGCTACAAAATGATGGTCATGATCAAGTATTCCCTTGACGACACGGCCTATGGTGGGACGTACGACAATTTCATCGGCGCGCTCTGGGTGACTCCCAAACGCATACAGGATGAGAAGATGAATGTCATAGCCCATGAACTGGGGCATTCCTTCCAGTCACAGATTGCGGCCGACAGCATAGGAATGATCTGGGGCGGCACCGGCTTCTTCGAGATGACCTCACAGTGGATGCTCTGGCAAGTCAACCCCGACTGGGTCACCGACGAGTACTACCATCTCGAAGCCTTCAGGAAACAGACCCACAAGGCCTTCCTCCATATAGACAACATCTATCATTCACCTTACGTCATACAGTGGTGGAGCGACCTGCACGGACGGAAGAGCATCGCCGAGCTTTTCCGCCAAGGCAGATTGGGTGAAGACCCTGCGACGACCTACATGCGTATGTACGGACTTAGCCAGGAGGCATTCTGCGATGAGATGCTACGAGGCTATCAGCATCTGGTCAATTTCGACTTCAAGCATGCACGGCGTGAGACACGTCCCTATGCCTGTACGTTCGACACGGAGTTGGAGGACAAAGGTGGAGGGTGGCTTGGTCCCAAAAACTTGCCCGAGGGCTATGGCTTCAATGCCATCCGACTGGACGAACGCGTGGACCTCAATGCCAACACGTTCAAGGTGCGTGTCAAAGGCAATAACCTGCGCTATGGTTTCGTGGGGGTCACCACCGATGACGAAAATCTCTATGGCGCCGTCAACGGCCCCGTGTTGCGCATCCCTAAAAATATGCGGTTGAAGCATCTCTACCTGGTGGTGATGGGAGCGCCACAGCGTCACGAAGACGTGAAGGAGACATCCCCCGGCCCCTCCAGGCGCTCGCGTGGTGTGTCGAGGCCCAAAGGCTCCCGCGAACCCCTCATCGTCGTCGATGGCGACGTATGGGAAATCAACACCCAGAATTTCGACTTCTCTTCCGCCAATAAGGAGAAGTGTGCAGAACTCATCAACCTCGACCCTAAATACATCGAGAGCATCGACGTGCTCAAGGGTGCCGCCGCCACCGACATCTGGGGTTCGCAAGGCTCCAATGGAGTGATTGAGATCAAGACGAAGCTTGGTCCGCGTGGCGCCAATGCCCCGGAACAATTCGTCTATCGCCAATTTCCTTATATGTTCAAGATATCCCATTGACAATCACCCCTTCAACCCCATAACCATCCTTTCATCCATCACATCAACCATACATCAAGATTACCCCCAAAACATAATCGGGGCCTAACCCTATATAATTGCCTCACTTTTTGGAGAGATATGAAATCAGAAGAAAGAAAAACTGTTGTCTTCACAATACTTGGCAAGACCTTGTTGAATATCGTGGCAGTCGCTTTGGCGTTTGCTCTCATCATATTGGCTTGGGAGAAGTACGACTGGCTACCCTTTGTCAAGACTATCATACCCGGAGTGGTCATCCCTATTTTGCTTGGCGGTTTGTTGGTGTTTCTTCTACGTCATGAAGTTGGTGCCCTGAACGGCAAATGGAAGCCATTCGTGATGTTTGTCATTTTTCTTACCGGCACATTGGTGTTTGTCAATGCCGGGATTATTGCGCGAGAAGCCTGTTCCAAGGTCGTGAAGGTTGATAGTATCACCACACTATCAAACGAAGAGATCAAGAGGGCGGATTATCTTCAGATAGAAAGTGTTGAACCTGACACAAGTTCATGCAACTATCTTTTTGAGGATGCCGTCATACCAAGTCGACGAGGTTCCGACTACATTCGTTTTTTGCTATATCAGGTCTGTCCGCTAAAAAACAAGAAAGGCGTTTTCCTTTGTACACGGACGAAAGAGACACATCCCTACAGAACGATATCCGAAAATAGGTTGCAACAATGGAAAACAGATTTCATCAACCGGGAAAAAGATTCCATAAAGAGAGTGGCTCCTTCTGCGCATATCTTCAAGGTTCTTCACCAAAGTGACCATTTCGAGCAATACCAAACTGTTGCTGCCACATGCAATACTCGCCATGGAGCCATCAGTCCGGAACACCTGGTTCTGCTCGAAATTCGACAACCTGATACCATCAAAAGATGGGAGGACAATGTGCTCTATATCTTCTGCTCTTTGCTTGTCGGCTTTTCTGTGCTGGCCATAACACTAATGGGCAAAGGGGTATTGAATGAAGGATTTCAGGACAGATAGGTGACTTCATATTCAGTAACCGTATCTGATACCATGGTGTGGATGACACCATAACCCAAAGGCCCAATCTTTGTTCAATGGCATAGAACACCCCAAAAACTCTTTCGAGTCATTTTTTCGTAACGCCGATCTTAAAATGACATGGTACTGGATAGATGATTATGCTATCTTTGCCATGTCATTTAAATTTTTTACGCCATGAACGACCAAGAAATCACCCAACAATTCCTAAGTCAGTTTCCCAGGCAGATCGACGGTCTTGTTTATCTTTTCCTGCGCTCCATCGCACATGAGCGCATGGTACACAGCAGCGGATATGCCCTGTCGAGACAACTGGGCATCTACCGCACCACTCTTTTCCGTATCCTCTATCGTTTGGAACAACAGCGGATGATCCGCCTCGTCAAGGACAACACCCCCTACTCCGACAGCTACCTCATCATCACACTGCTTTGCCGGCCTTTGACGGTCTGATTGTCATCTTGCTGCTGATAGCAGCCTCCTTCGTGGCCAACATCTTGGCGGGCGTGATCGCACTGCTTATGCTACGCAAGAAAAAGGTACAGAATAGATAGTCACACGGTAAAAGTTTGCCAACCTTTTTTTTCTAAAGAGGATTATATCCGGTTTTTCAATTTCAACACTTTAAAAACGACCACCGAGGCGGCGGCTAAGAAGACATAGATCATCAGCACCTGCAGGCGGTTGATGGTGATCGGTTCGATGCTCGCGCCGGGGAGAGAAGACACCCATCTCACCATCTGGGTCTGACACCCCACGACTGCGGCCAAGGCCTTGGCCACCCAGGGCAACAAGGAAGGCAGGAGGGAAGCGGCAAGCATGGCTGCCGTGAGATAAAGCACCAGCGTGGCCAAAGGAATGACGATGAAATTGGTCAGCAGGAAATAGACGGAGAAGCGCCCGAAATAGTACGCTGTGAGCGGTGCCACACCCAGTTGGGCGCAACAAGACACCACCACCATGGCCCATATCCATTTGATGACGGGGTGGGCAAACAAATACTCTGAAGACACCAGGCCATAGACCGGCTTGTAGAACACAAGGATGGCAAGCACGGCCATGAACGACATCTGAAATCCCACATCATAGAGGCACATCGGATTGGCAACGAGCATGATGATGGCCGTCAGACCAAGCGCATTGAGCGACATGCGCTGCCGATGCAGCATGCCTGCCATGGAATAGATGGTGATCATCGTGGAAGCCCTGACCACAGAAGGAGACAGGCCCGTGAACACCGCATAGGACCAGATGCCGGCGATGACCAGCCACTCACGCCACATGCCTGAGCGGCGGACTCCCGCCAACAGCGACAGCAGAATATAGATGACGCCTAAATGGAGGCCGGAAAGGGCAAGCACATGAGAAGCACCTGAAATGGAGTAGATGTCGCGGAGATCATTGGTGAGCCTTGACCGGTCGCCGAGTGCCATGGCCACCGCAATGGCCATATCCTCGTCGTCAAGACCAAGGGAGAGATAATGCCGCAGGGTCTGCTGCCTAAATTTCATGGCCGCCAGGATGGTACGGTCGAGATAGGAAAGGCTGGTAAGGCTGACCGAAGCCTTCCGCCAGTTGCCCGGAAGGATAAGCGTGGTGGCCGTGAAGCCATGACAGCGCAGATAGAGGGGATAGTCAAACTGACTGTGGTAATAATTCTCAGGAACTTCAAGTCGGGAGGATGCGATGATGCCGTCGCCCACATGGAGGTTCAGCGGCCGCTGCGCCATGGTGTCGCACAAGATGGAGGCCTTGACCTTGCGGGGCATCGTCTCCTCCCCCACCGTCCAGAGGTCCATTCTCATCACCTTGCCCCGCTGCTGGGGTTCGCTGGCCACCACGGCCTCGTAGGTCACCGTGTCTGCAGGCAAGGGCCTCTGGAGTGAACGGTTCTGATGCACGACCAGGGTCATGCCCAGCAACAGGGAGGCCAGGCACAGCAATGCTCCCTGCAGCACCTC
The DNA here is from genome assembly GCA_902776475.1 of uncultured Prevotellaceae bacterium. Classification (GTDB taxonomy): domain Bacteria; phylum Bacteroidota; class Bacteroidia; order Bacteroidales; family Bacteroidaceae; genus Prevotella. Next base: position 9,312 of record CACYQD010000017.1, read on the forward strand.
ATGACGGCGCAGGCACACCGCCAGGACCACGCTGACCACAAAGGCGCCCAAAGACACCCACTCCCCATACCGGCCCAAGAGGGCGTCTGTCTCATAGCCGAGGAAAACGCCTGCGGCGAGGAAGACAGCTATGCGCAGCAGGGGGAAGAGTTGGATGGGGCCATTGATCCTCATGATGTCTTATGCCCGGTCCAACAAATACTGCAAAGGAATCTTATGACCTACCAGATGGAGCAAGTCCATGTCGGCCATGTCATTGCCCTCGATAATCTCTATGCCGGTCTTCGTGACAGCGACATCCCATCCCAAATACCTCAGTGCGGGGGTGATGGAAGCCGCCTTGCGCACCGTCTCCAGCACTTCCTGCCAACGGGGGACATGGAAGCCCACCACGGTACGGTCGGTGCCGGGATGAATCAGGATGACGGGCTCGAAATCGGAGAGCACTCCCTTGCCCTCGACGATGCCCGATGCCAGGTCAACAGGATAGACGACACCTCCCTGATGGAAATTATCGACCACAGCATCTCCCACGCCGACGCGAAACAGGGCCTTGATGACCTCGATGCGGCCTTGCTTGTCGATGACGGTATAGACCCTCAGCGTGTTGACCGACTTGCCGCCAAACGACATCCGCTCATCCTGTTCGACGACTTCCTCCAAGAGGTAGTGATGGCCGCACAATTTCCCGAGGAGCTCGTCGTCGACATCCCGGGCCTGAAGGATGGCAATGCCAAAGCCCTGGGTGCCGATATTGGGCTTGGCAAACACCCTGCCCTGCTGTCGGATGAACGCGCTCACCTGGTCTTTGTTGGACGCATCGCACTGGATCCATGCCCTTTTGGCGACATCCTTGTAAAGCTGATGAAACTGGCTCTTGTTGTTGACACAAGGAACGAATTTCCGGTCGTTGAACCGTTTGTAGAGAGGTGCTGTGCGCCCACTGGTCAGGAACGCCTCCCGCTCCTTGGGCGACAACCGGTAAAACTTCCCGACGGTATAGTCGTAGATGTCGCATTTATAGCGGATTTTCGAATAGATCAAGTCGGACATGACACAGAGGAAATTGCGTCCCGTCTTCCCTGACACCTCCTTGCTGGCAAGGATGACTTTCTGGAAAGCAGATGGCATAAGCAAATGATTGTTGGATGAAAGTCATCGGAGCCACCTGAAGGGCGGCTCCGATGATATGATGCATAAAAATGTGTGATCAGAACTTGTCTGCGGCTGCGTAGATCCAGTCGTAGATGCAGCTTGCGACACCGAAGAAGGCGATGCCGGCCGTGCAAAGGGCGAGAGCCAACTTGGTGTTGACATCACTCTTGAACGTGGGCAACGGTTTCTCAGTCTTCTTGATATACATGGCCTTGACGATGAGCAGATAGTAGTAGAGACTCACCACCGTGTTGACCAAGGCGATGAACACCACGATATAAGCCCATGTGCCGATGGTCGTGTCGAACGTATGTCCGCTCACACCTGCCATGAAGACGAAGAACTTGCTGAACATACCGGCAAACGGAGGAATACCGGCCAGTGAGAACAGCGCCAGTGTCATGAGGAACGACAGTTTCGGGTTGGTGGTATAGAAACCATCGTAGGCATCCATGTTGGTCGTGCCGCCATTGTTCTGCTCCACCACATTGATGACGCTGAACACGGCGAGGTTGGCCACCACATAGACCAGGACATAGAACGACAGTGCCGTGATGCCCATGGTCTGCTCACCCGTCACGGCCAGCATGATGTAACCGGCCTGGGAGATGGAACTGAACGCCATGAAGCGCTTCAGGTCTTTCTGACGGATGGCGAAGAGGTTGGCCACGGTGATACTCAGCACAATCACCACATAGAGGAAATAATGCCACTGGGTATAGAGAGCGGGGAACACCTTGAACAGGATGGCCATGAACGTGAAGGCTGCAGCGCCCTTGGAAGCCACACTCAGGTAGCCCGTCACGGTGGTGGGAGCACCCTCGTAGGTGTCGGCTGTCCAGAAGTGGAACGGCACAAGCGAGATCTTGAAGCCCAGTCCGCTGAAGAAGAACACCATGCCCATCACGGTCAGGGTATTGGCGGAGAGATTGGCTGCCACGTCGCCGAAATACAGCGTGCCGCAGGCACCATAGAGCAGGGAGATGCCGAAGAGCATCACACCGCTCGAGAAAGCAGCGGTCAGAATATACTTGGCAGCAGCCTCAGCGGAGTTGTTGCGGTGCTTGTCGAGCGCCACAAGGCAGGCCATGGGGATGGAGGCCATCTCCAGTCCGAGATAGAACAGGAGGAAATGGCCGGCCGACATCATCATGAACATACCCAGAAGGGTGGAGGCCACGAGCATGTAGAACTCTCCCTCACGAGCCTTGCCCTCCTCGGAGGTGATCCAGGGACGGCTCATGATGACCACGATGAGCGAAGCCAGCGCGAGGATGGCCTTCATCACGTTGACAGCCTGAGAAGTGACATACATGCCACCGAAGGCCGACTTGGGTTCAAGCGGCAGGATGCACACCACAGTGAGCACACCCATGAGCACACAGGCGAACGGGTTGAACCAACCGCGGCTGTCGTCTTTCTCGGAGGCGAAATCAGCAATGAAGAATGCGATCAGAATGGCCACGAGGATGGCCTCTGGAATCATATTTAGAAATTGACTGTAATTCATATCACTTCATGTTTTATGGTTGGATAACGGAGAGGATCGGAGCCACGGCGTCGGAGATGACATTGCTGGCCCACATCGGGAAGATACCGAGGGCTGCGACACAGAAAATCAGGCAGCAGACAGCGACACGCTCGTCCCAGGTGGCATCGGTGAGTTCCTCATAATGCGGGTCGGCCACCTTCTGGTAGAGGATCTTGCCCACCACGCGGAGGATATAGACTGCCGTCACCACGATACTGCCGCAGGCGATGATCGTGGCCGTGCGGTGGAACACGTCGTTGTTCTCGAACGAACCGACGAAGATGGTCATCTCAGCCACGAAGCCCGAGAAACCAGGCAGACCGAGGTTGGCCAGACCGGCGAGCACATAGCCCACAGCCAGGAAAGGCATGATCTTCATCAGACCACCGAGCTTGCGCACGTCGCGGGTGTGGGTACGGCCGTAGATCATACCGATGAGGGCAAAGAAGAGGGCCGTCATCAAACCGTGGGAGAGCATCTGGATGATGGCACCCGTACAGGAGGTGCGGGTCATCATCAGGATGGCGAAGAGCACCAGACCGCAGTGTGACACCGACGAGTAGGCATTGATGTACTTCAAGTCGGTCTGCACACAGGCAGACAGGGCACCATAGACCACGGAGATGGTGGTGAGGATGATGAAGATCCAGGACAGTTCCTGTGCGGCATGGGGAAGAAGATACATGGCGATGCGGAAGCAGCCGTATCCACCGAGCTTCATCAGCACACCAGCGTGGAGCATCGACACTGCCGTAGGCGCGGAAGCGTGACCGTCGGGGCTCCATGTGTGGAACGGGAAGAGCGCGCCCAGCACACCGAAACCGATGAAGACAAACGGGAAGAGGATGTTCTGCACATGGTCGGGAATGGCCATGCCCGGCAGACTGTTGTTCTGTGCGATCTCCACCACATTCATCGTCGAGGCGCCACTGAAGAAGTAGATGCCCAGGATACCCAGGATCAGCAAGGCCGAACCGCCCATCAGCATCAGCGTCAGTTTCATGGCCGAATATTCCTTCGCGCCACTGCCCCAGACACCGATCAGGAGATACATCGGGATAAGAGCCACCTCATAGAACATGAACATGGTGAACATGTCGGTGCTGATGAAGAAGCCATAGACACCCGAGCTCAACAGCGTGAACCAGAGGAAATACTCCTTGGTGAGCGGTTTGAGCTGCCATGAGGCGAACGTGCCGGTGAACACGATAATGCTCGACAGCAGCAGCATCACGACGGAGATGCCATCGACACCCACGGAATAGGCGATGTGCAACGGACGGAACCATGTATGCGTGGCGGTGTAGAGCATGGGATACGTCTCAGCCGGCATCGACTGACGGAGATGAATGAAATCGATGGTCAGATAGATGGACAGCAGGAGCAACAGTGAGGATCCCACCACCATCACACCACGAACCTGATTGAGCGTGCGGGCAAGCCAGAGGCCCAGCAGCATCAGGACGGGTATTATTACGAAAATTGTCAATATACTCATGTCTTCAGTCTTTTACAATGCGCATAACAATAATAAGGTTAAAGCCACCGTTCCGGTGAGGAACCAAACGGCATACTGGCGCACGTCGCCGCTCTGCCATCCACGGATGCTCTCACCCGCCTCGCTGGCACCCCAGGCCATGAAGTTGAACGTGCCGTCGATGACATGGCGGTCGAACCAGGCGATGGGTTTGGAGACGAGGTTGAAGATGATCTTATGGGTGATGAAGAGCCACACCTCATCCAGATAGAAACGCTTGTAGGCTGCCCTGTGCAGGCGGGGAAGCGCAGCATAGAGCTTGTCGGCCACGGGCTGTTTCTCTCCCTTATAAATATAGGTGGCCAAAGCGATGCTCAGGATGGCGATGACGGTAGAGGTCAAGGCAATCTGAGTGTTGAAGTGGATGGTGTAGTCCTGGCCGTTGGCAGAGACGAAACTACCGAACGAACCGCCCCAGCCGAGGAAACCTGCCAAGGTGGTATAGACACCCACGCCCACGGTGATCACCGAGAGGATGATCAGGGGCACCGTCATGGTGAGCGGAGCCTCATGCGGCGTGTGGTGCTCATGGGCCTCCTTGTTCTCTGTTCCCCAGAAGATGCCGAAGTAGAGGCGGAACATGTAGAACGCCGTCATGGCGGCGATGCCGGTCATGATCCAGCCCACCACGGGACTGTAGGCGAAACAAGCCGTGATGATCTCATCCTTCGAGCTGAATCCCGAGAAGAACGGGATGCCGGCGATGGCCAGACAACTGATGAGGAAGGTGAGGTGGGTGACGGGCATGTACTTGCGCAGACCACCCATGAGAGCCATCTCATTGGAATGCACGGCATGGATGACGCAGCCGGCGCAGAGGAAGAGACAAGCCTTGAACATGGCATGGGTGAAGAGGTGGAACATACCTGCCATGTAGCCGAGCTGCGTGTGGTTGTCGAGCACGGCCTCATGGCCGGGCAGGCACACGCCGATGGCCACCATCATGAAGGCAATCTGCGAGATGGTGGAGAATGCCAGCACACGCTTGATATCGGTCTGCGCGCAGGCCACGGCAGCGGCGTAGAAGGCGGTGAAGACACCCACCCATACGACGATGCTCATGGTCTGGGGAGCATACTCTATCCAGAGCGGGAACATACGGGCCAGCTGGAAGACACCGGCCACCACCATCGTAGCGGCGTGGATCAATGCCGACACAGGGGTCGGACCCTCCATGGCGTCGGGCAGCCAGATGTGCAACGGGAACATGGCACTCTTGCCGGCGCCGCCGATGAACATCAGCACCAGGGCTGTGGGCAGGATGAATCCGGCGGCAGCGAAAGCCTTGGCCGTATTGCATGCGATGAACGGAGTGGTGCCGTCGCCCATCACCACGTTGGGCACGAACGAGAAGCTGAACGACTCCGTGTAATAGCCGAAAATCAGGATACCGATGAGGAAGAACATATCGGCGAAGCGGGTGACGATGAACGCCTTCTTGGAAGCCGCCACGGCGGTATGCAGCTGGTAGTAGAAACCGATGAGCAGATAAGAGCTCACGCCCACCAATTCCCAGAAGAGGTACATCTGGAAGATGTTGGTGGCCACGACCAGTCCGAGCATCGACATGGTGAAGAGCGACAGGAACGCATAGTAGCGCTGGAAGCCCTTCTCACCGTGCATGTATCCGAAAGAGTAGATGTGGACCATGAAACTCACGGTCGAGATGACGATGAGCATCACCACCGACAGAGGATCGAGCAGGATGCCCATGTCGAAATGCAGGTTGCCCAGGGGCAGCCAGGTGAAGTTGTAGGGCACGAAGGTCTGATAGGTGCCGTCGGCCAACCTGTCGGCTCCGAAATACTTGAGTGCGGTGAAGTAGGACAAGACGGTGACCAGTCCGAGCGACGTGGTACCAATCCATCCAGCCACCTTATGTGACATCTTCATACCACACAGTCCCAGTACAAGGAAAGAGAGTGCGGGCAGGAGAAGTATCAGAAAGACATAACTGTAATCCATGTTTCAGAATGTTTTAAATTATAGTTTCATGTTTTCAATACTGTTCACCTGATCGCTGTGGAACCTGCGGTAAACATTGATGATGATTGCGACAGCCACCGCCGTCTCCGCGGCAGCGACGCCGATGGAGAAGAGGGTGAAGAAGAAGCCTTCGAGTTGCCCCGGGAAAAGCAGGCGGTTGAACACCGCGAAGTTGATGTCAACAGCATTGAGGACAAGTTCGATGGAGATGAGCATCGCGATCAAGTTGCGACGTGTCACGAAGCCGAAGACCCCGATAAAAAACAGCAAAGTGCTGAGAATGAGGAAAAATTCTACTGGTATCATATTACTTGTCCTTTCTTGAGATGACTATACCGCCTATGATGCAGGCCAGGAGGAAGACGGAGATGAACTCGAAGGGGAGCACATACTGGTATTTCTCCGAACCCATGAGGGTATTGCCGACCAGTTTCATCGGCACCTCCTCATTGGGGATGGCCAGGCTAACGAATTTTTGCTTGAGAAGAATCAATAACACCATGACGCAGCCTGCAACGGCAGCGAGGCAGCCGGCCAGCATCCGTCCGCCATGAAGGCGTTCGGAAAGGCCCTGCAGCGTGCGTTTCGAGACAAGCTGGATGGCGAAGATGTAGATCATCGTGATACCGCCGGCATAGACACTCACCTGGGCTGCACCGAGGAAGGTGTAGTCGAGGAGGAAATAGATGCCGGCCACGCCGAAGAGCACGAAGAGCAGGAAAGTGGCAGCCCTCATGATGCTCTTTGTTGAGACACAAAGGATGGCCGAACCAAGTATGACGACGGCCAAGATGCAGAACATTACGATATTAGCCATATTCCCTATTTCGTTTTGGTGTTGAACTTACCGATTGTGATATCCGCGCCGCCCTCGATGAGTCCGGGCAGTGAACCGCCCTGATAGACTTCCTTGTCGAGGTGGAGGACGAGAGAGCCTCTGTCAAACACGGCATTCTCAAAATCGTTGGTGAACTCTATCGCGTCGAAGTTGCAGGCATTGGTGCAGAGCTGGCAGAACATGCAGTCGCCCAGGTCATACTGATAGTCGAGCAGGGCGCGTTTTTTCTTGCCGGTAGCCTCATCCGTCCGCATCTCCGAGACAATCTTGATGGTCCCGTTGGGGCAAGCCTTCTCACACAGCGTGCAGGCGGTGCATTTGTATGCTCCGTCCTCAGTGCGCTTGAAGACCAGCCTTCCACGATGACGCTTGGCCACATGGAGCGTGGTTTTGCGGTTTTCGGGATACTGTTCGGTCGACTTGTTGGTGAAGAAGTCCTTGAAATACTCTTTCCAAGTGACTTTCATTCCCGTGGCAAGCGTCTTCATGCCATCCGCGATACCGCCAAAATATGATTTGTTTTCCATTTTTCTAATCTTTTATGAGTGGTCTTTACCTGTAGAGTCCGAAAGCTACAATGACAGTCATCAGCACTAAGTTGAGGAGTGCCAGAGGCATGAGGTATTTCCACTCCAGTTTCAGAATCTGGTCGATACGCAGGCGGGGGAACGTCCATTTCACCCACATGAGCAGCCACACGATCATGAATGTCTTGCCCATGAACCATACGATGCCGGGAATATAATTCATCACGTTGTCGAAAGCATCGATACCGATGTTGATCGGTGCCCATCCACCGAGGAACACGGTGGCGGCGATGCCGGCGATGATGAAGAGGTTGAGGAACTCTGCCAGATAGAAGAATCCGAATCCCATGCCCGAGTACTCGGTGTGGTGTCCGGCGGTCAGCTCGCTCTCTGCCTCAGCCATGTCGAACGGGCCACGGTTGGCCTCGGCGTTGCCGGCTACGAGGAAGACGAGGAAAGCGATGATGGCGGGCAGGTGTCCCTTGAAGATCAGCCAGTTCCAAGGACCCGTCTGGTATTCGACGATACCGCTGACCTGCAGGGTGCCTGTGAGGATCACCGCGGTGATCAGGCAGAGGCAGAGTGACAACTCATAGGAGATCATCTGCACGGCGCCACGCATGGCCGACACGACGGAATACTTGTTGTTGGAAGCCCATCCGGCGAGGAAGATACCCACGACGCCGATGGAGGAGATGGCTGTGAGCAGGAAGATGCCCACATTGAAGTCGAGGACCACAGCTCCATTGTTCCAAGGCAGGAATGAGAATGCTCCCACCGATCCGATGATGACCAGCAGCGGAGCCACGGCATAGAGCAATTTGTCGGCGCGGTCAACGAAGAAAATCTCCTTGATGAGCATCTTGAGCACATCGGCGAACACCTGCAACAGTCCCCACGGTCCGACACGCATCGGGCCCAGACGGCACTGGAAGTAGGCACACACCTTACGTTCCATGAATATGAGTGCGATGGCGATGAGCGCATATCCCACAAGGATGAGCGCGCCCACGATCACGCATTCAATCAGTATCGACCAGAAGTCGCCCAGACCGATGGAATGCAGCAACGAGTCGAACCATTTTGTTACTATCGAAAAATCAAACATAGAAATTACTCTTGATTTTGAACGTTTTATTATCTGTCAATGTCGGGGATGACGATGTCGATGGCAGCGGTCGTAGCCACGAGGTCAGCGATCTTCTGACCACGCAGCATGCTATCGAGAGCACCCACGAGTGTGAGTCCCATGGGGCGCATCTTCATGCGGTAAGGACTCTTGTCGCCACGGGAGTCAAGATAGATGCCAAACTCGCCTGCAGCACCCTCCACGGAGTAGTACCACTGTCCCTCCGGCACCTTGATGATGGGTTTCTGCTTGACGTAGAAATCGCCCTCCGGGATGTTGTCGATCAGTTGCTCGAGGATGTCGAGGCTCTGATACATCTCCTGGATATGCACGAGGTAGCGGTCCATGGTGTCGCCTGCCGAGAGGGTAATCTGCTTCCATTCCACCTTGTCATACAAGTCGTAGGGATGGTTCTTGCGCACGTCGTTGGCCCATCCGGCAGCACGGCCTGCGGGACCGGTGACAGCGAAGTTGATGCAGTCCTCGCGTCCCATCACGCCCACCTGCTCGAAGCGGTTGTGGGTGATGACGTTGTCGCCGAAGACATCCATATACTCCTGGATTGTGGGGCGCAGGTATTTGCAGAGATCCTTGACGTTCTTCACGAAATTGGGGTCGATGTCATCCTGCAGTCCACCTATTCTATAGTAGTTCTGTATGAGTCGTCCTCCTGTGGTCTCCTCCATGACGTTGAGCACATGCTCGCGGTCGCGCATGCAATAGAGGAATGCCGTCAGGGCACCGAGGTCCTGTGCGCAGCATCCGCAGTAGAGCAAGTGCGAGTCGAGTCGCTGCAGTTCGTCCATGATGGTGCGGATATACTTGATGCGGTCGGTGAGTTCCACACCCATGGCCTCCTCGATGACGCCGACGAGAGCGTGGCGGTGCATCATGGCCGCGAGGTAGTTGAGGCGGTCGGTCAGTGCGAGGGTCTGGGGATAGGTATAGCTCTCCCACATCTTCTCGATGCCGCGGTGGATGTAACCCAGGTGGGGGTAGATGCGCTTCACGATCTCGCCGTCGAGGACGGTCTGGAGTCTCAGCACACCATGGGTGGAGGGGTGCTGGGGACCGATGTTGACCACATAGTCATCTTCGGTGAGCAGGCGGTTGCGCTTGGTCACGAGTTTGCCGTCGACGAGGGCATATTCCTCCGTGTAGTCGCTCTCCACGTCATCCTCAAGGGTGTAGGAGTCATTAAACTCCCAGTTCTTGCGGAAGGGATAGCCTTTGAAATCAGAACGCAGGAAGAGACGTGACATGTGGGGATGGCCCAGGAACTTGATGCCGTAGAAGTCGAAGACCTCACGCTCCAGCAAGTCAGCGGCGCGCCACAGTCCGATGACGGAATCAATCACATAGTCGTCGCCGACCTGTTTGGCGATGGTCTTGACGCTCGTGCGCTCATTCGTCTCCGTATTCTCCAGGATATAGACGCATCCCAGTCCTTCTTCGCCGAAGTCCTCGCCGACGATGGTGACGAGGTAGTCGAAATGCTTCTTCTCCTTCAGTTCGCGCATCTTTGCTGCGAAACTGTCAAAACTGAAAATCTGGAATTCTAACTTCATTTCGCGTCCTCCTGATTGTTCTTGAGTTGTTCAACGAAATCCTCAGGCACGTCGGTCACCACGATGGGTTTCTTCCAGCCGTAGGTGATGGCCTCATTGGACAGGCCGAGCTCACGCTCCTCACGGGTCTGCTTGTGGTTGGCACCGCCGAGGAACTTCTCCACCTTCACCTTGCGCTGCAACTGCATCATGCCATAGAGAATGGCTTCGGGACGGGGAGGGCAACCGGGGATGAAGACATCGACGGGAACGATTTCCTCGATGCCCTTCACGACATGGTAGCTCGACTTGAACGGTCCGCCGGAAATGGCACAGCCACCGACGGCGATGACATACTTGGGTTCTGCCATCTCATCGTAGAGGCGCTTGAAGACCGGAGCCATCTTATGGGTGATCGTGCCGGCGCACATCACCAAGTCGGCCTGTCGGGGAGAGTTGCGGGTCACCTCGAAGCCGAAACGAGAGAAGTCGTATCTTGCACAGCCGACAGCCATGAACTCGATACCGCAGCAAGACGTGGCGAAGGTCAGAGACCAGAGGGAGTTGGACCGGCCCCAGTTGATGAGCTGGTCGAGGCTTCCCGTGAGGACATTGACACCGCCCTCATGCAGTTCCTCCACGATTTTCTCCAGGCTCTCATTGTCCTTGAACTCGTCGTAGGGGATGCATTTGATTTTCGGTTTCCTTACTTCCATTCCAACGCTCCTTTCCGCCAGGCATAAGCCAGGCCAAATACGAGCACCAAGAGGAAGAAACCGATGCTGGCCACAGCCATGACACCATATTCCTTCACTACTACTGCCCATGGGTAAAGAAATACCGTCTCGATATCGAACATCAAGAAGAGGATGGCGAAGAGGTAATAGCCGATTGACACGGGAATCCAGGAGGATCCGTGTGTCGGAATACCACACTCGTATGGCTCACCCTTTACCTTGTTGTACGACCGAGGTCCAATTAACTTGGCGATGACGTAAGCGCCCAACACCAAGACAACTGCCGTCAAAATGACGGTAATTAACAAAGTGAAATACATATAAATGTGTGTTATAATGATTATGTGCTCACAAGGCTTGTTACTTTTGTCCGCAAAGGTAGCAAAAAAAAGGCAAACATTAACTATTATTTGCTTTTTTTTTGAATGTCGCAACCGATTTGTGATTCATATCAATTGGTGAAACGCCACCAAGCCATCCAAGGGACTCCGCAGGATGCTTTTGACATGGAAGTTTTCTGCCTCCGCGGCCTCACGAAGTTCCGCCTCATAATGGCATGCGATGCTGCCGATCACACCCACGGGGAGATCGCGGCGGCCATACTGCGCCAGGTTGCGCCGGAAGAACGACCTGAAATTATCGATGACCAGTTGGCGCACTTCAGCCACATGGAGGTGGGCATGGATGAATGGAGAGAAAGAAGCCAGGAAACGGTTGGGCAGGGGCTGTCGGTAAACGGCCTGGATGACGCTGGCCACCGTCTGTCCGGTCTGCCGGTGGAATTCCTCTGCCAAGGCGGCCGGCAGGAGACCTTTGTAAAGCGCGCCGAGGAACAGTTTGCCCAAGACGGCCCCGCTGCCCTCATCGCCGAGGATGAAGCCCAGCGGAGGGGTGTTGGCCACGATGGCCTGTCCGTCATAGCGCCCGGAGTTGGAGCCCGTCCCGAGGATGCAGGCGATGCCCTCCCCGCGCCCGAAGAGCGCACGGGCGGCTCCGAGGAGATCGTTCTCCACCTCCACCCTACCGGCATTCATCACCCTGGCCATCAGCGTCTTCATCCGCTCCTTCATCTCTGGCCGGATGCCCGCGCCATAATAGCAGACCGAAGCGACCGCCTCCGCATTCTCCCGACCGAGGCGTGACAGCAGTTCACCGCGGATGATGGTCTCTATCTCCTCATCCGTCTGATAAAAAGGGTTGATGCCCTGGGTGGCCACTTGCGCCACGCGCTCCCCCTGCCGGGTGAGGCACCAGTCGGTCTTCGTACTTCCACTGTCTGCAATAAGTATCATCGGCTGCATTTTTTCCTACAATTTCAACAATCCATGAAAAGCAAGGCAAAAGTAGCAATAATTTCGGACAACAGACCGTTGAAGAACAAAAAAATGGTTGAAAAATCCTCGATAATGAGATAAATCCACTAACTTTGTGGCGAAATTGGTTGAAACTTGGAAATGGCAAGAAAAATCGCTTTATACATCAAGAGGACACTCCTGATCATCCTCCTCATGGGCATGGTCATGCCTTCTTATGCCGTGCTGAAGGAGAAAGACCTCGAACAGACCCTCGTCATCCTGAGAGAGGACATCACCGCCTACTATCAAGAACTGCTCAATGAGGCGGAGGGCCACAAGGATTACCGGCAACAAGTCATCAGGGAACTGGTTGAGATTTCCAAGCGCAGCAACCAGAACGCCCTGATGCTCTATTCCCAGAAACAAGGCTATGTGTTTGACCTCACCTACGCCTGCAACGAGGTGACCAAACTCTACAAGGACTACAACCGGAGGATACAGCCCTTCAAAAACAGCATCGAGAACATCGATGCGGAGATTGCCCGTTATGACAGTCTGCGCAACAGCCTCAACAAGATACCGGTCAGGAACATGTCGGAAAAGGCAAAGATCGACCGCAATGTCTGCCTCACCCTCGCGGTCTGCATCGACCTCATGCTGCGGGAGAACCGTGAGAGCATGAACGACTACATCAAGATCTACAACACCACGGAGGAGCGTCTGAAGCAGTTGAACGACTTTGCCAACATCCGGTACAACGAGATCCAGAACAATATCTTCATCAACGGCGGCGAGAACTATCTGAGCATCCTCTCCAATTTCAACATGCAGCTGTCGAAGACCAAGGAGAGCGTCATTGAGAAATACGAGCCCCACCGGGAGGTGGAATCGCAATGGGACAGCCGGATGATCATCGGTCTGTTTGTCACGATGGGCATTTTCGCCCTGGCCTCGATGGCCATCAGTTTCTTCGGTGCGAAGGTGCTGACAAGGAAATTCAAGTCCGCCTCTTTCATCGCCAAGCGCACGGTGATCATCATGACAGCCACCGTACTGATCTTCGCCGTGGCCCTTCAGCTGATCCGCATCTCCTGGGACCAGAATTTCTTTATCATGGCCAGTAGCCTGCTCACCCAATATGCCTGGCTGCTCGGTGTCATCCTGGTGTCGCTGCTGTTGCGTGTGGATGCCAGCCAACTGATCAGCGCCCTGCGTATCTATGCCCCGCTGATGGTCATCGGATTTATCGTGATTGCCTTCCGCATCATCCTCATTCCCAACGAGTTGGTCAATCTGATCCTGCCTCCGATACTGCTGGTGTGCGCCATCTGGCAGTGGTGGGTCATCCACCGCTACAACCACAACATCCCCCATTCCGACATGTTCTACACCTACATCTCGATGGTGGTGTTCATCGTTTCCGTGGTCTGTTCCTGGATCGGCTATACCCTGCTGAGCGTCCAGCTGCTCATCTGGTGGATCATGCAGCTCACCTGCATCCTCACGATCACCTGTCTGCGCTCATGGATCAAACAATATGGGAAGCGCAAGGATATGAGCGGCAAACCCATCACGGAGACGTGGTTCTACGACCTGCTCTACAGCGTGCTGCTGCCCTCACTGGGTGTGATGTCGGTATTGCTCGCCATCTACTGGGCTGCCTCGGTGTTCAACCTGACCGAACTCACCTGGCGCATCTTCACGTATAAGTTCATCAACTCAACCACGATCACCATCAGCGTGCTCAACATCGCCCTGGTCATCATCCTCTGGATGCTGTTCTCCTATTTCAACCGCACCGCCAAGGCCTTGCTCAAACACAATTTCATGCTGAAAGACCCCACGACGGCCGAGAGCCGGTTTGTCATGGGTAAAAACGTGCTGCAGTTGTTGATCTGGGGCGTATGGCTGATCATCAGCCTGGCCATCTGCCATGTCAACAACACCTGGCTGGTCGTGGTGTCGGGCGGTTTATCGACCGGTGTGGGTTTCGCTTCCAAAGACATCCTCGAAAACATCTACTATGGCATCTCGCTGATGGCCGGCCGCATCAAGGTGGGCGACTGGATCATCTGCGACGGCATCCGCGGAAAAGTGAACTCCATCAGCTACACCAGTACGATGGTGGAGTCGATCGACGGTTCGGTCATTGCCTTCCAGAACAGCCAGTTGTTTACCAAGAACTACAAAAACATGACCAAGAATCATGGTTATGAGCTGCACATGCTCGATGTCGGCGTGGCATACGGCACCGACATCGACAAGACCCGCAAATTGCTGGTGGATGCGGTATCACGCCTCGACTTCATCGACCCGGAGCATGACGTCAGGGTCGTGCTCCGCGAGTTTGGCGACAGCAGCGTCAACCTGCAGGTACTGGTCTGGGTGCCCGTGCTGACGCAGTATGTCAACGACTGCGAGGTGCTGGAATGCGTCTATCATACCCTCAACGAGAACAACATCAGCATTCCATTCCCGCAGCGTGACTTGCACATCATCCGCGACAATGCCGCGCTATAGCACAACAGCCGTGCCGCTGACGGCCACCATCAGCATCGAACTGCTGGCGCCGATGGTCTCATAGTCAATATCGATGCCCACCACGGCGTTGGCGCCAATGGACATGGCACGCTCCTCTATCTCCTTGAAAGCGGAGTTCTTGGCTTCGATGAGCACCCGCTCATAACTTGCGCTCCTTCCGCCGATGATGTCGCGGATGCTGGCTGTGAAATCCTTCCACACGTTGGCGCCGATGATCACCTCGCCAGTCACTACGCCTTTATACTCTCTGATGGGTCTTCCCTCAAGGGTCGGGGTTGTTGTCAGTATCATTTTCTTTTCTATTTATGGGTTAAACATGCTTTCTTATCAGCCAAACCTACTCAAAGGTTACGCTAATAAGAGGCATCAGCATCCCCTAACCTATCACTTCTGCGCATAATTTCTCTGTCAACGATGAGGGCTGCGATTTTCCTTTGTCAACGAAGGGGCTGCGATTTTCCTTTGTCAACGAAGGAGCCTGGGCTGGTCGCTCATCCACAACTCCAGCGTCCCCCCTTTGACGATATCCTTGAAATCGAGATAGGGCTTCATGTATTTCCGGCCGTTCAACAAGGCCGAGCGGACATGGATATGGGTATCGCTGTTGTCGTGAGCCACGATGCGGAAGGTCTTTCCTCCACCCACCCGCATCTCCACCTCGTCGAAGAGCGGTGACCCGATGTAATAACGCCCTCCGGCAGGTTCCACCTGATAGATGCCCATCGTGGAGAGCACATACCAGGCCGACATCTGTCCTACGTCCTCATTGCCGCAAAGACCGTCTTTTTCGTCATTATACATCTCGGAGAACACGCGGCGCAACAGGGGAGCCGACTTCCACGGCATCCCCACGGCATTGTAGAGATAGATGACATGGTGGCTTGGTTCGTTGCCATGGGCGTATTGACCAATAAGACCACTGATGTCGGGAGCGGCATTCTCGCCGAGGTCACCCTCCACCACGAAGAGCGAGTCGAGTTTCTCGACGAAGCGCTGTTTGCCGCCCAGCAAACTGACGAGTCCCGGCACGTCGTGCGGCACGAGCCACAAGTACTGCCAAGCATTGCCCTCCGTATAGTCATGGTGCTGATGTGTGGCCTGGAATTCACCGGAAAGTTCGCGGAACTTCCCTTTGCTGTCCAACCCCCGCATGAACCCCGTCTGAGGGTCGTAGTATTTTTTGTAGGCCTGACTCCGCTGCAGGAAATAGCGATAAGCCTGTTTGTCGCCCACCACCTTGGCCACTTTGGCGATGCAAGCGTCGGCCAGCGCATATTCCATGCCTTTGGCCACTGTCTCGTTCTCCTTGTCGAGGTCATAAGGCAGGTATCCATATTCCTTGAGCCATTTCAGTCCACGCTCGTCACGCATCGCCGAGGTCTTCATCGCCTCCAGCGCCTCACGGGCATCCACGTCATAGCCTTTGAGCACGAGATCGGCAAGCACGGGAATGGCCGGATAGCCCACCATGCAGTCGGTCTCATTGCCCATGAGATGCCAGATGGGCAGTTTGCCCTGTTCGCGGAAGATATGGAGCATGGTCTGCGCGATGTCTTTCTGCCGTTCGGGATGGATGAGCGTCATCAGCGGATGGGCGGCGCGGTAGGTGTCCCACAGCGACAGCGTGGTGTAATTGATGAAATCACCATGATGCACCCCGCCGTCAGAACCTCTGTAGTCGCCATTGACATCGCTGAACACCGAGGGAGCCACCATGGTATGATACAAAGCCGTGTAAAAGATGCGTTTCGCACGCTCGTCGGTGCTGCTCACCCTGATCTTGCCCAGTTGCTCCTCCCACGCCTTCCGGGCAGCCGCGGCCACCTGGGCGAAATCCCATGTCGTCATCTCAGCATGGAGATTGAGCAGGGCGTTGTCGGTGCTCACGGGTGACAATCCGATCCTCACGAGCAGCGGACTGCCGTCGTTGGGCGCACTCACCAGGGTCAGGGTGTCGTTCGACAGGGGTGTGACATCCACCGGTTTGGAAAATTCGGCGGCAAAAAAGATCTGTTGGTCACTCGCCCAACCCCTTGACCTGCGCCATCCCACCAGTGTCCGGGCATCCACCCGCCGCAGGGAAATGGCACTGGTCCTATCCCAGCCTATCCCTTCGTCAAGGTCCAACAGCAACTGCTGCCTTTGTTGGGTGGCCGGGAAGGTGTATTTGTGCATCCCGCACCGCGCGGTGGCCGTCAGTTCGGCCAGGATGCCGCTCTCGTCGATGAACAGGGAATAATAGCCCGGACGCACCCGTTCGTTGCGGTGGCTGAACACCGTCGTGCGCCTCACCTCATCCCCCACAGGCATCAGGGAGATGTCGCCCAGGTCGCCGATGCCCGTTCCGCTCAGGTGCATCATGCTGAATCCCACCAGCACGGAGTCGCTGTAATGGTAGCCGGAGCACCAGTCCCATCCCCTGACGGGTTCGGTGGGTCCCAGCTGCACCAGTCCGAAGGGCACATTGGCCCCGAGGAACACATGGCCGTGTCCACCCGTTCCGATAAAGGGATCGACGAGGCTGGTCAGCAATCCCTCATCCGTCGAGGATGATCCGCCCAGACCTTCGTCCATGAATGCCGACGCTTTTCCTGAGCATGCCATGGTAATGCCCAATATGATCAGTGTTGTTCTCATCCGTCTCATAACTTTTGCCATCTTACGAAGTTTTCAGCAAAGATAGAACGAATAATCGAATAATCAATGACCTACCCAACTATTTTCTGAAGGAGGAATGGGCAGAATCCCCATTTTATCACGGATTGGGGGACATATTTGACGAAATGATAAGATTATTTCACGAAATGATAAGCGAGAAAGAGCCTTCGCATCCTACCTTTGCATCGTCAAAACATCAATGAAACAATACATCATTTACATTTATCAACAACAAATTTAAAACAGTTATGAAAAAGACTATTTTCAGTTTCGCCATCGCAGCCGTAGCAGCTGCAACAATGGTATCATGTGGTAACAAGACCGACAACGCCGCAGCCGGAGAGGCTGCCGCCGAGGGTGAGCAGGCAACAGAACAAGTGGCCGAGGAAGAAGACGCCAACACACTGAGCACAGATGCTTTCAGCATGGCCACTCCCGAAGATTTTGAAATCAACGGCAAACCTGAGTATCTGCAGAAGAACCATGAGATCAGTTTCCGCACCAAGGCTGGTGTGACTCCCACCTACGAGATCAAGATCAATCATGACTCCAACATCACTTTCGATGCCCGTCAGTCAGATATCGCCAAATTGACAGCCATCGACCCCATCAAGGTAGGCAACATATCCTTCCAGGGCGGTTGGCAGCCTGACGGCAAGAGCCTCGTGCTCTATGCAGACCTTGGCGACAAAGGAACGGCAAGAGTATTCCTGCCCAAACCGAGCGGTCTGAATGCCCCCGACGATGCAGCTGTCATCGCCAAGTTGGCTGAGCTCCTCTCGACGCTCAAATTCAAATAAGCATCCCCCAGGAAACCGAATCCTTCATTTTCATCAGCCCAGCAGCGGTATTCCGATACTGTTGCTGGGCTATATTTGTGGATACCGGCCATGGCCTTTTTGCCTCAAAAAAGAGAGAAATGCGAAGAAATCAATCCTACATCGCACACTTATTCAATTTTTATCACTAATTTTGCATTGCATTCAGCTCATTTAAAAAACCACCGACTATGTTGACCCATAAGAAACCCATTTTCATCGCAGGACCCTGCGTCATTGAGTCCGAGCTGCTGCTCCGCAAGGTGGCAGAGGAAATCAGCGCCATCAACTCCCGTCTGGGGGTGGATATCATCTTCAAATCGTCCTTTGACAAGGCCAACCGAACCTCGGTGTCGTCATTCCGCGGTCCGGGACTGGAAAAAGGACTGCAGATGCTCGCCGACATCAAGTCGATGTATGGCCTGCGCATCCTCACCGACATCCACGAGACCTGGCAGGCAAAACCTGCGGGAGAGGTGGCCGACGTGCTCCAGATACCCGCCTTCCTCTGCCGGCAGACCGACCTTCTGGCCTCGGCGGCACGCACGGGGCGCACCGTCAACATCAAGAAAGGGCAGTTTCTGAGCGGGCGAGACATGCGTTATCCCGTGGAGAAGGCACTCGACGCGGGAGCCAGCGAGGTGTGGCTGACCGAGCGCGGCAACATCTTCGGCTACAACAATCTGGTGGTGGACTTCCGCAACATCAGCGACATGCTCGACATCGTGCCCGGTGTCATCATGGACTGCACCCACTGTGTGCAGCGGCCCGGTGCCGGCGGCGGAAAGACAAGCGGCGACCGCCGTTTCGCCCCGATGATGGCCCTGGCAGCCAAAGCCTTCGGTGCCACAGGCTATTTCTTCGAGGTGCACCCCGACCCCGACCATGCGCTGAGTGACGGTCCCAACATGCTGTATCTCGACCAACTTGGCCAAGTCATAGAATCCCTGCTCTAAATCATTATCGATAGAATGGACAACAACGCCACACAAGAACGACTCGGCAAAGCCAGAAGATATGCCGCCCAATGCCTCAGAGATGAGGCCCAGGCACTCACCGACCTGATCGGACAACTGGACGAGGGCTTCGACCGCGCCGTGGAGATGATTTTCCACTGCAAGGGCAAGGTCATCGTCACCGGAGTAGGGAAAAGCGGCAATGTGGGAGCCAAAATCGCCGCCACCTTCTCCAGCACAGGGACACCGGCCTTCTACATCAACCCCCTCGACGTCTATCACGGCGACCTTGGCGTGATGACCACCGACGACATCGTCCTGGCACTGAGCAACTCCGGGCAGACCGACGAACTCCTCCGCTTCATTCCCATCGTGCTCCACATGGGCATCCCCATCATCTCGATGACCAGCAACCCTGAATCGCTGCTGGCCAAGTATTCCAATGCCCACATCCTCGTGAAGGTGGACAAAGAGGCCTGTCCGCTCAACCTCGCGCCGACCAGCAGCACCACCGCTGCACTGGCCATGGGCGACGCCCTGGCCGTGGCCCTGATGGAGGTGAGGAACTTCAAGCCCCACGACTTCGCACAGTTCCACCCCGGCGGCGAACTCGGCAAGCGGCTGCTCACCACCGCCGCTGACGTGATGAAGACCGACGACCTGCCGATCATCCCCTCAGACATGCATCTGGGAGAGGCCATCATCCATGTGAGCAAAGGCAAACTCGGACTGGGTGTATCGCTGGTGGACGGGAAGGTGGAGGGGCTCATCACCGACGGCGACATCCGCCGCGCCATGGAACGGTGGCAGTCGGAATTCTTCGACAAGACCATGCGCGACATCATGACCATCCATCCCAAATGCGTCAGTCCGCAGACCAAGGTGACGGAAATCCAGCGTATCATGAACAAGCACAAGGTGCACACCGTGCTCGTCGTTGACCAGGAGCGCCATCTGCTGGGCATCGTCGACCACTACAGGTGTATGTTATGATCATTTATTGAATCCGACGATTGGAATGAGAATCCATAGAATCTTATTGTTTGTCGCAGCGTGGCTCCTCTCCATCATGGGGACATGGGCCGAAAGCAGCGACAGTTTGATTTACCGGCAAATGCGTGAGGAGGGCGTGACGTTCTCCAACGACAACAGCGTGACCCTGCTGATGAGCGGACAGGAGAAATTTGACGATATGTTCGCCGCCATCCGCCAGGCCAGGAGCAGCGTCCACCTGGAATATTTCAATTTCCGCAACGACTCCATCGCCCGCCTGCTTTTCGACCTCCTGGCCGAGAAAGCCGCCCAGGGCGTGGAGGTGCGCGCCATCTTCGACGGTTTCGGCAACGACTCCAACAACCGGCCGCTCAAGAAGCACCATCTGAAGAAGATACGGGCCACGGGCGTGCAGATCTACGAGTATGACCCCATCCGCTTCCCTTGGATCAACCATGTGTGGACCCGCGACCACCGCAAGATCGTCATCATCGACGGTAAGGTGGCCTACACCGGGGGTATGAATGTGGCAGACTACTACATCAACGGCACGGAAATCGTGGGAGAATGGCGCGACATGCACTGCCGCATCGAGGGAGAAGAGGTGAACACGCTCCAGCGCATTTTCCTGAAGTTCTGGAAAAAGGTAAGCGGAGAGAACCTGGCCGGTGAACCGAAATACTTCAGGCTTACCTCCCACGGAGCAGACTATTTCAAAGGTCTGAAGCCCGACACCACAGCCTCGGCAGGACATCAACTGGTGGGCATCATCAACCGTGAGCCCCGCACCTCCAACAAGATCATCCGCAGTTTCTACGTGAAGGCCATCGATGACGCCCAGGACAGCATCAAACTGATCAACCCCTACCTGACCCTCAACCGGCGCCTGAAGAAAGCCCTCCGCGATGCCGTGAAGCGCGGCGTGAAGGTGGAGGTGATGGTGTCGGCCAGAAGCGACATCCCCCTGACGCCCGACTGCGTGTTTTATAATGTGCACCGGCTGATGAAGCACGGCGCCGACGTGTGGATCTACAAGCCCGGTTTCCATCACACCAAGGTCATCATGGTCGATGGCAAATTCTGCACCGTGGGCAGCGCCAACCTCAACTCACGCAGCCTGCGCTTCGACTACGAGGAGAACGCCGTGATCATCGACCCCCATGTGACCCAACAGCTGAGCGACATGTTCGACCATGACAAGACGATGAGTTTCAAGCTCACGCCGGAGACCTGGAACGGCATGCGCACATGGTGGCAAAAAAGAGTGGGATGGTTTGCTCATCTGCTGAGCGCATGGCTCTGATCAGATGTTCTCCAAATCGACGTAACCGTTCATCACGGCATAGATGGTCAGGGATGAGACACTCCTGAGACCAAGTTTCTCGACAATGTTTTTCCGATGCGTGATGACCGTGGTGAGGCCGATATTGAGCTTGTCGGCAATCTCCTTGTTGATCAGACCTTTGGCCACCAGCGAGAGCACCTCGATTTCACGGGGTGACAACAGGCTGCGCGACTTGGCCATCTGGGAGTTGTCGGGCATGTTGCGCCCATTTTTGTGACCTTGCTGCTGCAAGATGAGCAGGTTGCGCACCAGTTGCTTCTCAGGCACCGTGACGCAAAGGCAATGAAACTCCGGCAACTGAGCGGCATGGTCGGCGGAAGTGGTCAGCACGATGGTGCGGCGGGCCCGTTCGAGAAAGAACGGCCTGCTGGCCAGAAGAATGCTGATATCTACGAAATAATGGAAGTAAGACTCAGGCTGATGGTCGCACAACTCCTCGACCGAGGCATAGTCATCCACCTCCATCATCGGCATCACGCTCTGAAGCAACTGCTTCAGTCCCAGCACCGTGAGGGAATTGGCGCACACGATGGCCATCTTAGGCCTGATGTTCATTCCTCCTACTTCCAAAACACTGAGGTTACATCGGTGAAGTCATCACCGGCGGCCTTCTTGTAAAGCCGCTGATTGGTGGTTCTGTCCTTCAGACAGCCCAGGTGGGCGATGTAGGGTCCGACCTTGATGTAGTCGAAATCCGACTTGCGCACCGCCGATGGAATACGCTGGCGTCCACTGTACCATGCCACCTTGAGGTTTGGGTGCTCCCGGTGGATGTAGCGTGCCAGTGTATTCACATAGGTCGGTTCGGCGTCGCCACCCATGATGGCGATGCATGTGATGTCGTTTCCGTATTGACGCACCATCTGGTCGATGGCCATCGCAGTGAGAGGCGTGCCGATGTTCTCCCAAAGATACTTGCTGTGGCATCCAGGGCAATGGCAGGGACAATTAGAAACGTTGATAGCCAATGTCACCTCATCAGGAATCTCCTGAAAGACAATTCCAGTATTTACGTACTTCAACATCTTCGGTTGGTATTTTGATAGGTTATGAATTATTCTGCGGTAAACTGTTTCTGTCCGGCATAGAATCTGCGGTGAGCTTCTTCCTGCCGCGGCTCAGAGAAGTTGCTGACACGCTTGAGGTATCCGATGATGCGTGTCATGTAGTCCACATCCTTGGAGTGGCAGTGCGGGCATTCCTTGAGGTATCGCTTGTCGATGTGTCCGCACTCATTGCAGATGGTGTTGGGGATATTGAACGTGAAGTAGTTGCATCCCTCCTTGGCAGCCACGCGCAGCAGTTGCCTGTACTGCTGTTTGGAGAGGTGCTCCTCCAGGTTCATGTGCAAGGCCGAACCACCTGTGAGGTGCTCGATATAGGGAGCTCCGTGGAGTTTGAACTTGTCGATGATGTTGAGGGAGTCGTCCTCTACGATATAGAAGTAGCTGTTGTAGCAGTCGCGCGGCACGAAGTAGCCATCCTCACGGTCCCACTTGGCGTGCTTGACACCCACGTTCTCGGCAGGGATCATCTCGCAGTTGAAGAGCACGTCCTTGGTGCGGTACTGCTTGTTGAACTTCTCCACGAGTCCGAGCACCTCCTGGACGAAGGCGAGGTAGTCGGGATTGTCGTTGATCTTCAGTCCCATGAACTCAGCGGCCTCCACCAGGCCATTGACGCCGATGGTGAGGTATTGCCGTCCGATGTTGATGTAACCGGCATCGAAGAGCGGCAGCATGCCGTGCTCCTTCAGTTCCTTGAGGTTCTCATTGTAGGCGAGCTGCACCTTATGACAGAGGTCGATGATCTGAGAGAGATACTCCCTGTAGTCGAGCTTGTTGTTCACGGCATACTGGATGCAGCGGTTGAGGTTGATGGTCAGCACGCTCTTGGAACCTGTGGAGACGCCACCGGCACCGAGGGTGTAGCTGAAACCGTTGTCCTGGATCTCATTGCGCAGGCGGCAGCATGAACTGAGCGAGTCGGCGTTGTCGCTCATATAGGTGAAGAAGGAATGGCCTTCGGCATACATCTCTGCGGTGAAATCACCCCATTCCTTGTCGATCACGTCACCATTCTCAGTGAGCAGGGCCATGGTTTCCACGGGGAAGGTCAGCACGGCCTTCGTGCGCTCCTTGTTGAACCATTTCATGAAGCGCTTCTGCAACCAGGAGAGTCCTTCCCAGTCGGGCTGTGAGCCATCGGGGAAGTAGAAGTTGCCGAAGAGGCTCTCAAAATAATACTTATCGTAATAGGCGATGTTCCAGAACACGGCCTGGTAGTTGCGCGCACCGGTGGGCTGGTTGATGGAATAGACAATCTGCTCAAAGCAGTCGGTGATCATCTTGTCGATGGACCGCTGTTTGATGGAGAGGTCCACCACCCTGTCGGGGTCCTTCCAGTAGTCCTTGCCATACTCCAGTCCGATGAAGTAGTTGAGATACATGAGGAATTCCGGGGTGGCGCAGGCACCGCTGAGCATACTCGACACCATGAAGACCATGTTGACAAATCCGCCGCAGAACGACTTCAGGTTGGTGGGAGCCGTGGAGTTGCCGCCGATGGACATGGTGCCTCCGATGAGCCATGGATACATGGTGATGGATGCACAGTAGTTGGCCAGTGAGGTCTCATCATTCTTATAGATGAAATGATGTGACAATTTGTCCAGGTATTCGTCGGCCAGTTCCTTGCCATACATTTTCTTGATACGGTCGGTCAGGAGACGGCGGTTGAGACGGATGAAGCTCGACTTGGGCAACTCACCGATGAGCGTGGCGATATTTTTATGCTCGACATTGGCGTTGGCGTCATATTTCGAACCGGTGGCTGCATTGGCAGCATCACAGTAGTCTGCCAAAAATTTCAACCGCTCCATCGTCTCACGGTCTTCCGTGTGCTTCTGACGATAGAGCATGAATGACTTGGCCACCTTGAAATGGCCCTCACGCATCAGAGCCTCTTCCACCTCATTCTGGATATCCTCGACAGTGATATTGTCGGTGATATTTAAGTGGCTGATAATCTTTGAGATAGAGCCCAAATCAGCAGATTCTCCAACAGACTGGAAGGCCTTGATAATAGCCGTCATGATCTTGTCGAGCGAGAAACGGTCGCGCTTGCCGTCGCGCTTCAGAATAGTATAATCCCTCATTGTTTTTAGTTATACGTTTTGGAAAACATTTCCATTCAAAATTCCAAAAAAGTTTCCCGTTTTGGTCAACTTTTGAAAATCATGTGGTCAGTAAATTGCAAAAAATAGAAATTCGAAATCGGATACAAAGATACAATTTTTCTCTATTAACCCAACCTCTTTGTGGTTCAAAATTTCGGATTTTAAGGTATTTTAATGATTATATTTTTACAAAACACAAAGCACAAATTGAGTTTTTTCAAGGTATGAATTGGCTATGAGTTAATTACGCAAAAAATTGCACACCTGACCTTGGATGTGTTGTCGGGTGTGCAATTTTCGGATTGTACTTTTGAAGGATGAGATTCAGAGTTTGACACTGGAGATATCCACCAAATGATTGACGATGGCATAGATGGTGAGTCCGGCCGGACTGTGGATCTGCAGTTTTCTGGCGATGTTTCTCCGGTGGGTGATGACCGTATTGACAGAGATGCAGAGATGGTCGGCGATCTCCTTGTTGGACATGCCCTGAACGAGGCTGACCACCACGTCCTTTTCGCGTTCGCTCAACGAATCGGCGTTTTCCCCGCCCTGGCTGATCATGCTCGAGATCTTGGCCGACACGTCGTTTTGCTTCATCTTCTTCTCCAGCCACCGGATGGTGGGGATGAAGATCGACTCCTCGACCTCAGCATGCTGTGAGAGCCATTCCTCATTATTATATATATCATAGAGGCAAGCCGAGAGCTGGTTGTTGTGAAGACCGTCGCTCGGCAGGTATTTGATGATGATGCTCTTGAGTTCACGGAGGAGCACATCGGTCTGTCCGTGGTGCTTGGAGTAGGTCTCGATATCGTAATTGCCGGTAGGCTCATTGCGGAGGAGGGCCTCCACGTAGGGGAAGACGGTTTTCTCCTCGTATTTCATGTGTGCCCTCACCGACCGGGCATAGTCATCATAGAGTTTGAGGATGAGCCTGGCCAGGTTGTCCTTCTCGTCGAGCGCTTCCGCCAGTTCTTTCCTGATAAACGGCAGTTGGAAGCCGAGGAAATACTCATGACTGGCCTTGAGATAGTGCATGAGCGTGGGGATCGACAATTTCGACACATCGTCAACATCCCGGTATCCGTTGATGGTGAAATTCACCACGGCCAGGTATGTATAGGTATCCACCCCCTGTTCATCACACACCTCGCGGACGCTCTTGTCGCCGAACCCGAGGTTGATGCCGAAACTCCCAAGGCTTTGCAGCAGGTTGTAATTGTCGCGTATGAGAGAGATCATGCTGTCCTCTGCCTCATACATCTTCTGATTCTTCATTGGCTGTCATTGATTTGGACATGCAAAATAACAAAAAAAAGCGTAAATCCACAATAATCATAATTAGGTATTTTTGTGCAGAAAATGAAGATTACGGCACAGATGCATACACCATTTTGGGGATGGCGAGACTCGAATTACCGACTTATGGGTATTGTCCGGATGAGGGAAACCGCCTACTTTTGTGCCCGATTTGGCAACAGGCGATGGAACCGGACATCAGGCGTCGCCTCAACGACAACCAAGTATTGAAGACAAAAACGATGAATGCAACAGCAAAGAATTCTATTCTGGTGACGGCGATGCTCGTCGCCGTCACCCCCCTCTTCTCGCAGGTCAATGCCGTGGACAGCGTGATGGAGCACAGCAGCGGCAAGCGGCTGAGTGTGGGCGGCTATGGCGAGGTGGCCATGTCGCGCAACTTCTACAGCGACAACATCTACCGCTATTCCAAGGCATCCCAGTACAAGGACGACCCGAGCCATGGACGTTTCGACATCCCCCACGCCGTGGTCTATCTGGGTTATGACTTCGGCAAGGGCTGGACGATGGGTACAGAGATCGAATTCGAACACACCGGTACGGGAAGTGCCGTGGAACAGGAGTTCGAGGAAGCCGGCGAATGGGAACAGGAAGTGGAGAAAGGTGGAGAAGTGGAACTGGAACAGTTCTGGATTCAGAAAAGCTTCTCCAAGCAGTTCAACCTCCGGGTGGGCCACATCGTGGTGCCCGTGGGACTCAACAACTCCCGTCATGAACCCCTGAATTTCTTCACCGTTTATCGTCCTGAGGGCGAGAACACCATCCTCCCCTCCACCTGGCATGACACCGGTGTGAGTCTGTGGGGCCGCGTGGACGACTTCAAGTACGAGGTAGAGGTCGTGGCCGGTCTCGACGCCTTCAAGTTCAGCCGCGACAACTGGGTGAAGAGCGGTGCCGGGTCTGCCTTTGAGTACAAGGTAGCCAACAAATACGGTTTTGCCGCAAGAATCGACAACTACACCATCCCCGGTCTTCGCATCGGTCTGAGCGGTTACTACGGCAAGTCCATGCACAACACCTACCCCCACGACATGGAAGGCACCAATGTCAATGGCGAGAAGAAAGCCTATGACAACGTGAAGGGAAATGTGGCCATCGGCTCCATCGACTTCACCTTCAAGCGCTTCAACTGGATTGTCAGAGGTCAGGCTGACTACGGATACGTGGGCGACGCGGCCACCATCAACAACATCAAACGCACGCGCGCCAAAGTGAGCAACTCCCCCTACAGCAGCATGCCCGTCGGCAAGAACGCCGTGGCCATCGGCATCGAGGCAGGCTACGACATCTTCTCGCAGTTTGCCAAACTGCGGGAGCGGCAGAAGTTCTACCTCTTCGGCCGCTACGACCACTACGACTCCTACATCCCGTCGAAAGAGCAGCAGGCCTACGACTTCACCCAGAAAGACATCGTGACCCTCGGCGTGAATTACCATCCCATCCCCCAGATCGCCGTGAAAGCCGATTATTCGCTCCGCATGCTCAAATCACAGTACAACAACGAGCCGTCGATCAATATCGGCATCGCCTACGAAGGATTCTTCCTCTAATTCCATTCAAAAGCATAAAAAAATTCAATTCAAAAACATAAACAAAAAAAGCACAATGAAGAAACTATTATTATCAGCTGTCTGCTTGTTGACAGGCATGATGACAATCGTCTCCTGCAGTGATGACGACGATGACAACGAAAAGAAAGTGTCGGCCGAAGTAGAGGCCATCGAAGGTCTCGCCCGACAGTACGTGCAGGACGTGGTATTCACCACCTATACCAACCTGGCCAACCAGACCTCTGACCTCTATGACCAACTGGAGGAAGCCAAGCGCAAATACCGCAACAACACGCTGACACAAGGCGACATCGACAAGATCTGCACCACCTTCCTCAATGCCCGTTCCTACTGGGAAGCCTCAGAAGCCTTCCTCTATGGTCCGGCCACCACATTCGGCATCGACCCCCATATCGACACCTGGCCCCTCGACCTCGACGCCCTCGCCCTCTCACTGAGCAACAGCGCCCAGGTAGCCATGCTGGACAACGGGGATGAGGGCATCGCCTACGCAGGAGCGAAACTCGGTCAGGAACTCCTCGGTTTCCACGGCATTGAATTCATCCTCTTCCGCGACGGCAAGAACCGCACGCTGGCCTCGCTCATGGCCAACGAGAGCGACCCGGCCTTCAAGTCAAAGGTCACAGGCGAGGAAGAGCTGATCTACGCCACCGCCGTGGCAGGAGACCTGCGCGACAAATGTTTCCAACTGGAAGTAGCATGGCGCGGAGAGAGCGCTGCCAAGGCCCATCAGGACCGCGTGGAGGAATGTGAGTTTGAGACACAGATCGGTTCCTTCTTCTACGGCGAACACATCTTCAAGGCCACTCAGGCAGGAAGCATCTACAACTCATGGCAGGAAGTGCTGGTGGCCATTTTCGACGCCGGCTGCTCCAACATCGCCAACGAGGTGGCCAACACCAAGATGGGTCTGGCCTACACCGGCGAAGACCCCAACTACATCGAGTCGCCCTACAGCAAGAAGTCGTTTGTGGATTTCTACGACAATGTCATGAGCATCAAGAATTCCCTCTACGGAGGCATCAACCTCAGCACACCGGCCAAGAAATCGGCCATGGACCTGCTCAAGACCTACAACACCCCGTTGGCCGGTTCGATGGAGGCAGCCATCAGCGGAGCGCTCGCCGCACTGCAGAACTGCCAGGCCGGCACCGCCTTTGTCGATGACCCACGAGCCGCCAAGGTGAAAGCCGCCATGGACGCCATCAACCACCTCGACGAGCAGTTGGCCGCAGCCGCCACCTGGGCCTCCACCATCAAGTAACCCAATCATTCACATCATCCCTCAAGCGTACCTGGCATGGAAGGCATCCCCGCCAGGTACGCTTAGGCATAAAATCACACGAACACCATGAACAAGACTATCAAGAAAAGCCCTCTACTGCTGATCACCCTGCTCTTGGGCCTCTGCCTCACCTCCTGTCACGACGATGACGACGATGCGGCAAAGGACACCCAGATAGAAGCAGACTTCATCGGCAAGGCCGTGGGCAACTTCTCGGCCGAGGAATGGTATCCCGGCGGGAAACTGGGAACGACAGAGAACGTGTCGGCAGGCTGTTATGAGGACGAGACACCCGCCGTCAACCAAATGAACCTGCTGGAAGCCTTCAACAAAGGCGAGGCCTTCTTCGAGCGCAACTACAACACCGGTACGCCGCCATTCAACGGACTGGGTCCTGCCGCCGTGCGCAAGTCATGCCTGGATTGCCATCCCGCCTATGGCCACGGCAAGCGCGTGGACCGCTACACCGCCTCCTGGGGTAATGGCTACCTGCTCGTCGTCTATCATCCGGTGGATGGCGCCAACAGCGACGACGGTCCCTACATCAGCGAGGTGACCGGCATGCCGCAGACCATCGCCACGTCACCCTTCCTTCCCCCGATCAACGAAGACATGATCGACTTGCAGTGGAAGACCCTCACGGCGATGGAGAGCGGCATCCCCATGCAGTTTCCCGACGGAGAGTCCTATCAGTTGATCTATCCCGAACTCACTATCCCCCAAAGCGCCTTCAACACCGACCCGCTGCCCTCCAACATCGCGTTCCGCCTCGAGAGCACCATCGGCATCATCGGAACAGGTCTGATCGACGCCATCCCCGACGACTCCATCAAGGCCCAATACCAGCGTGAGGCGCCCTACGTGGAACTCAATCCAGCCATGTGGGACAAAGCCGCCAACGACTGGGCTCCCACAGCCATGTATACCGCCAACGGAGTCAACCGCATCAAGAAATTCACCTATGCCTGCACACGCGGTTCATTGCAAGACGGAGCAGGAGCGAATGCCATCTGGAACATCACCAACGTGAGCCGCAGCGACAGGCCCTTCCTCTACTCCACCGACGCCTGGGCGAAGAAGATGAGCAAGACGCCGTCTGTCATCGCCGCCATCAAAGCCAACCCCGCCTCACCCTATTATGCTGACGGCACAGAGGAAGGCATTGCCGATGCCGTGCTCAACCTCCTGTCGCCCAAGACCAACCAGTTTGACAACGCCTGGCACAACTTTGAGCCGGAGATGAGCGACATCAATTTCTGGTCCTTCATGGTCTGGCACCGCGGCCTGGCCATCCCACGTGCCCGCAACCTCAACGACCCTGAGGTGCAACAAGGCAAGAAGGTGTTTAACGAGATCGGCTGTGCCACCTGCCACCGTCCGAGATGGGAGACCACGAAGGACGACTACTGGTCGCCGGACATCCTCACCAAGGCAGGACTGATGCTGCCGCGCTACCAGAACCAGGTGATCTACCCCTATACCGACATGGTGCAGCACCGCCTCTACATGAAAAACGGCATCCACGGTTCCTGGTGCCGGACCACCCCGCTGTGGGGCCGCGGCCTGTCGAAGATCAACACCGGAGCGGAGGACCGTCTGCATGACTGCCGCGCCCGCAATGAGATCGAGGCCATCATGTGGCATGGCTACAGCAAAAACAGCGACGCCTATGACTCGACTCTCAAATTCTACAACCTGAGCAAGAAAGACCGCGACGCTGTCGTCAAATTCCTCAGGTCCATATAGTCCATTGCTGTTAGCTGTCAACTTTCAGCTGTTATCTGCAAGCAGCCCCCTTCTCCTTGACGGAAGGGGGCATTTTTCCCGATGCTCATCGGGATTTGTGGCCTAAGCCATTTCATTCATATATCACACATGTACACAAACACACTGTTGAAGAAAGCCATCATCGTCATTTACGTCGCCCTCATTCTCGTGATGGGGACAGCCACCGTCATGGAGAAATACCACGGTACAGAGATCGTCCACCGTCAAGTATATGGGACATGGTGGTTTACCGCCTTGTGGGCCCTGCTCACCGCCGCGGCTGCCGCATGGTTGATCAAGCGCAGGACACGCCGACCAGGCGTTGTCGCGCTCCATCTCTCACTGGTCATCATCCTGGCCGGCGCATTGACCACCCACCTGACTTCACAAAATGGCATGGTGCACCTGCGGGAAGGCGAGTCAACCGACAGTTTTCTAAACAAACCGGCGCAGGGCACCCCTGCCATCACGCCGCTGCCTTTCCGCATCCAACTCGACCGGTTTGACATACAATACCATGAGGGGACGCTGTCGGCGGCCGACTATCTCTTAAACCTGACCATCAGCGACGGCAACAACAGCGTCAGCGCCGTCGTTTCGATGAACAACATTTTCTCGATGAAAGGAGTCAGGCTCTGCCAGACCAGTTTTGACGAAGACGGCCATGGGAGTTACCTGTCGGTGAACATCGACCCCTGGGGCATCACCATCACTTACCTCGGATATGCGCTGCTCTTCATATCGCTCATCTGGATGCTCCTCGACCCGAACGGGACATTCCGGCGACTGCTCCGCAGTCCGCTCTTACGCAAGGCCGCATGCGGTGTGGCGATGCTGTCGCTGGGTCTTTCCGTCCAGGCCGCCCCTACCCTCTCCCGTGACCAGGCGGATGCCTTCGGCAAGCTCTACGTCCTCTATCAGGGACGTATCTGCCAGTTGCAGACCTACGCCATCGACATGACGAAGAAACTCTACGGGAAGCCTCATTACAAAGAATACACCGCCGAACAAGTGCTGGCCGGTTTCATCTTTTACAACCAGGCCTGGTGTCAGGAACCTATCATCAAGGTGAAAAGAGGAGCTTTCAAGAGTCATTTCAACCTTGAAAGCCATGTGAGTTTCAATACTTTTTTCAATCAGGAAGGATATGTGCTGGGCCCCATGCTGCAAGCCTACTACCAAGGTCAGCACGACAAACTGCACAAAGAAGTGCTGGATTATGACGACAAGCTGCAGCTCATCCTTGAGATCAGGCGAGGGACGCCGCTCAAACTATTCCCCTTCAAATCGGGTGAGGCAGGACTGATGTGGTATGCGCCTACCGACCGGTTTCCCTCAGACATGGAACAGGAGCGCCAGACCTACATGCGCAACATCTTCTCCATCCTCAACCAGGACGTGCGCAACGGCAATAGTGACAGGGTCATGGAAGCCATCAGGAAGATGCAGGACTACCAGAAGACTTTCGGGGCGCCCTCCATACCGTCCACATTCCGCACCCAGGCAGAGCGCATCTACAACCGCATACCTTTCGCCACCATCCTGTTCATGGTCAATCTCACCATGGCCGTCGTATCCCTGTTTTTCAGAAAGACGGCACTTGCCGTCATGCTGCTCTCCTGGACTGCGCTGACCTTCTGCATCACACTCCGATGGATCATCAGCGGAACGGTGCCGATGTCAAACGGCTATGAGACCATGCTTCTGATGGCCTGGGGCATAGAGGCTGCCGCCGTGGTGATGGCCAGGAAGGCACCTGTGGTCCTGACTTTCGGCTTTCTGATGAGCGGCCTATTTCTGCTGGTCTCGCACATCAGTCAGATGAACGCCAACATCACCCATATCATGCCCGTGCTCAACTCACCCCTGCTGTGCATCCATGTCAGCGTCATCATGCTGGCATACGCCCTGCTCAGCATCACCTTCGCCTGTGGGGTGACGGCACTGATAAGGCCCCGGAAAGCCGAATACCTGCAGATTCTCTCGCTGATCTTCCTCTATCCCTCACTCTCTGCACTCGGCATCGGCATCTTCACCGGCGCCATCTGGGCGAACATCAGTTGGGGAACCTATTGGAGCTGGGACCCCAAGGAAGTATGGGCCCTGATCACGCTCATGGTCTATGCCGCGGCAGTTCACCGCCAGTCATTGCCATCGCTGCGCAACCCCCGCCACTATCATCTCTATGTCGTGGTGGCTTTCCTGACCCTTCTGATGACCTATTTCGGCGTCAATTACTTCCTTGGCGGCATGCATTCCTACGCCTGAGGCTGCTTTGACAAGGCCAGGAACAAGAATCCGAGCTGAATCAAAGCCACCACGGCCAGGAAAAGCCATCCGCAGTAGTAGAACAGGTTGTTGTAAGGGATATCCGCCTTCCGCCTCATCCATTTCGCATATCCGAAGACGGACAATGCCACGACAGCCAGACTCAGGGCCTCGCTCATCACGCTCACGCCCAGGATGCTGTCAATCACCTGACCAGCCTTGGCCACAGCCGCGGCGTAGAGCGGATAGACACAATTATAAAGCGCATTGCGGGTGCGGCGGTTCTGCCTCGACTTGTCGAAGCAGAACACCATCAGCATGACGACAGCGAGAAAGATGACGACATTTCTGAAAACGGGGTGATAAAACAAAGCCATAGGCGAGGTATCAAAATGGCCGTTCACAGGAACGGCCATCATGGATTGTTTTGTAAAAATATTTCACTATAGATTATTTGGCGTAAGCCACTGAACGAGTCTCGCGGATGACGGTGATCTTCACCTGTCCGGGATAGGTCATCTCGTTCTGGATCTTGTTGGCGATCTCGCCGGAGAGTGCCTCTGTCTCCTTGTCATCCATCTTGTCGGCACCGACGATGACACGCAGTTCACGTCCGGCCTGGATGGCGTAGGTCTTGGTGACACCAGGATAGCTCATGGCGATGGCCTCCAAGTCGTTGAGGCGCTTGATATAAGCCTCCACGATTTCCCGGCGGGCACCAGGACGTGCACCGGAGATGGCATCGCAGATCTGCACGATGGGAGCCAGCAGCGTGTTCATCTCCATCTCATCGTGGTGAGCGCCCACGGCATTGCAGATATCAGGTTTCTCCTTGTATTTCTCGGCAATCTTGGCGCCATAGAGTGCGTGTGGCAGGTCGCTCTCCTCATCGGGCACCTTTCCGATGTCGTGGAGCAGTCCGGCGCGCTTGGCCTTCTTGGGGTTGAGGCCCAGTTCGGAAGCCATCACCGCGCAGAGGTTGGCCGTCTCGCGTGCATGCTGGAGCAGGTTCTGTCCATAAGAAGAACGGTATTTCATCTTACCGATGATACGGATCAGTTCGGGATGCAGTCCGTGGATGCCGAGGTCGATGGCGGTGCGCTTGCCGGTCTCGATGACCTCATTCTCAAGCTGTTTCTTCACCTTGGCGACGACCTCCTCGATGCGTGCCGGGTGGATTCTGCCGTCGGCCACCAACTGATGGAGGGCAAGGCGGCACACCTCTCTACGGATGGGATCGAAGGCTGAGATAACGATGGCCTCGGGGGTGTCGTCGACGACGATTTCCACGCCGGTGGCAGCCTCGAGAGCCCTGATATTGCGGCCCTCACGTCCGATGATGCGTCCTTTCACCTCATCGTTGTCAATGTGGAAGACACTGACAGAATTTTCGATGGCCGTCTCGGTAGCAACCCTCTGAATGGTCTGGATGACGATTTTCTTGGCCTGGGCGTTGGCATTGAGCTTGGCCTCGTCCATGATCTCGTTGACATAACTGGCGGCGTCAGTCCGGGCCTCGTCCTTGAGGCTCTCCACGAGACGGTTCTTGGCCTCCTCGGCACTCAGTCCGGAAAGTTCCTCAAGTTTCTCCCGCTCCTGGTTTTGCATCTTCTCCAGTTCTTCCTGCTTGATGAGCAGCATCTTTTTCTCGTTATCGATTCTTTTCTGGCTTTGCTCCACCTCTTGTTTGCGCCGGCCCAGCTCTTCCTGCCGCTGGTTGAGCGACATTTCCCGCTGTTTCAGTTTGCTCTCACTCTGCTGGAGTTTCTGGTTGCGTGACTGCACCTCTTTTTCAAGTTCAGACTTCTTGTTGAGGAACTTCTCCTTCACCTCAAGCAGTTTTTTCTCTTTGATGACATCAGCCTCTTTGTTGGCGGCGTCGATCATATCGTTGTATTTCCCCTTGATGACATGGAGAAACAACATGTAACCTGCAAGTCCGCCTATCGCGAGGCAGACGATTGCAACGATGATTGTTATACCCATTATAAATAAAATAAATATATGTTAATTGATGATCATACACAATACTCCACGCCGCACATTCCATGCCGACTTGCGACAAGGATGCCTGCGGTTACAGGCCGACTTGCGACAAAGAAGCCCGCGGTGTCAGGCCGTCTTGCCGCCAAGTGCATTCTCAATCTCGGAAGTGAGTTTTGTGATGATATCAGTGAAAGGCTTGGTGTCGTTGCGCTCCACCTCCATCTCATACTTCAACGCGATGTCCACCAGGGCCAGGTTGAGTATGTCAATGGCACTTTTCTTGCCTTGAGCACGGGCCGTGTATTTTCTGACCGTGCTCACCACAAGATCGCCCGCCCTACGATACAAGGCTTCCTCCTCGCGGTACACCCTGAGAGGAATCTCCGTATCATAGAGTTTTAAATTTATGCGTAGTTTTTCTCTTTCCTCAGACATTGCTCACGTCATTTCTCACTAAGCAGCGTGATACACTTGTTGACACTGCGGATCAGCTTGGCGAGCCTGGCCTTTGCGGCCTCCAGGTCTCCCTCGCCGACTTCCAGCATTTTTGCCGTCAAAAGTCTATTGTAATTATCCTGAGCGGACTTCAACTGGGCCTGCACGTCCTTGACTTTGGCCTCACAGTGATCGATTTCCTCCCGAAGTCGCTGATTCTCTGCCTTGAGCTTCTCAAAATCGAGTACCAACTGTCTCACACGGGTGGCAAACACCATGATTGTCTTGTCCTCGTCAGCCATAACTTACAATTTGCCCACAAAATTACAGCATAAAAACCTAATTACCAAAAAATATCGTTGTTTTTTAGCTTTTTGGTCTGATTCTACTGCTTTACGTCTTCGTCTTTGGGTCTGGGTTCTTTCTTGGCCAGCATGACGACCTGATAGACAAAGTCGGTCACCCATTTCTGGCTGAATCCCAGCCGGCTGTTATATTGCCTCAGGGAGAGGACGGTCTTGACGACCCCCGGGTCTTTGAAATCATTCTTGTTGAAGATATCATTGACGGTTTTCTCGGTCATGGCATAGAGGGCTTTCTTGAAGAAGGAAGGCAGACGCAGTTTGAATTTCATCAGATTGCCGGTGAGCATCATGAGATCCTGGGAGAATCCCTGGAACTGATACATAAACGGCTGCAGGTCCTGCATCTTCTTGCAGTTTTTCCTCACCGTGGCATCAATCTCATTGAAGAACACGTCGTCTGTTTTGTAAATTTCTTTCATCATTTTCCTACACCTGATTTTCTCACCCGGTCCCAACTTGTTGTTGAGTGTGGGAACTTTGAGTGTGGTTTTAAACGTGCGCAGGTCCGGCAGCATGCCGAGGTTGGTGATGCCCATGCGCTCTGCCAGGGCTGCTTGCAGATATACTCTAACCAGCGTCATGTAGTCTTCCATGCCGCCGACCTTGAAATCACCGTCATTCTTCTTACGGAACAATTTTGAGAAGAAACTCATTTCGTTTGATAATAAAGGGTTATAAATTCAAGTTTCGCATTTGCTCAACTTTTTGGAGTTTAGGAGTTTGGGAGTTTAGGAGTTTGGACAATAGAACTGATTATTCATCGTCAGTATAGGCTATGACCAGCAAGAGCAATGATTACACTCCAATACGGCCACACTCCCACACTCCTTTCAACTTGGAAAGTTGGGTTATCAATGCGGGTGCAAAGTTACGAATAAGCGAGGGAAAAGCCAAATTAATTTCAGCTTTTCCGAGAGAAAGTAATTTCGGCGAAGTCAAAGTCACAACAAAAAAAAGGGGAAATGTCTAAAGAAATAATAAAAAAAGCAACATTTTCAATTAATATGCTTTTCATATTAAACTTTTATTTGTAACTTTGCGCCCAAAATGGCCAGAGGCGTAATTTTCAAGTGTAAAATATGAAAGGAATTGTATTGGCCGGAGGTTCGGGCACACGACTGTACCCCATCACCAAAGGCATCAGCAAGCAACTCATTCCCATTTTCGACAAGCCCATGATATACTACCCCATATCTGCGCTTATGCTTGCCGGAATACGCGACATACTGATTATATCCACTCCTCACGACCTTCCCAGTTTCAGAAGACTGTTGGGAAGTGGTGAGGATTTTGGCGTGCGTTTCTCCTACGCCGAGCAGCCCAGTCCCGACGGTCTGGCCCAGGCCTTCATCATCGGAGAGGAATTCATCGGCGATGACAACGCCTGCCTCGTGTTGGGTGACAACATCTTCTACGGTTCCGGGTTCACCGGTCTGCTCAAGGAGAGCGTCAACAACGCCAAACAAGGCAAGGCCACCGTTTTCGGTTATTTCGTCAACGACCCCCAGCGCTATGGCGTTGCGGAATTTGATGACGAGGGCAACTGCCTGAGCATTGAGGAGAAGCCTCAGCATCCCAAGAGCAACTATGCCGTGGTGGGACTCTACTTCTACCCCAACAGTGTGGTGGAGATCGCCAAGAACATCAAGCCCAGTGCCCGTGGCGAACTGGAGATCACCTCTGTCAACCAGGAGTATCTGCGCAGGGGCCAGCTGAAGGTCCAAACCCTCCAGCGGGGTTTCGCCTGGCTGGACACCGGCACCCATGACAGTCTGGCCGAAGCCAGCACCTTCATCGAGGTGATCGAGAAACGCCAGGGACTGAAAGTGGCCTGCCTCGAGGAAATCGCCTTCGACAACGGTTGGATCAGCCGGGAGCAGTTGATGGAGACGGCCAAACCGATGCTCAACAACGAGTACGGCCAATACCTCGCCAAAAAAGCCACAGAAAAATAGGTATAAGGAAATTAGAAATAAGAATAAAATAAGAAAAAGAAATAAAACCAAGTAAAACAAGCAATGGAAGAAAACAACAAGGTAACAACGGCTGAGAACGTGCGCGAGAATGAAGAGTTGTCATTCTTCAATTTCCGTTCACTTCTTCAGACGTTCATTCTGAACTGGCAGTGGTTTGCGCTCTCGCTGATCATCTGCCTCGGCATGTGTGCGATTTACCTCAGGTACACCACACCCCGCTATCAGGCATCAGCCAAACTGTTGATCAAGGAAGAAGACAACCCCAACAACAGGAAATCGCTGATGTCGGCTACCAACCTGGGTATCATTTCCAACTCGGAAGGTATTGACAACGAAATGGAAATCCTCACCTCCCATATCCTCGCCACCGACGTAGTGAGAGACCTCAAGCTCTATGTGAGCTATGAGATGAAGGGACGCGTGAAGAATGTGATGATCTATAAGAACCAGCCCATCACGGTCGACATCGACCCGGCCCACCTCGAGAACCTGCTCGTGCCTATCCGCATGACCATCACCTATGAGAAGGGCAACTACAATGTGTCGGGCACCTATTGGGTAACCAATGAGGAAGGCAACTCGAAAGGTCCGTACAGCATCGACAAGACCTTCTCGTCGCTGCCCCAGACCATCAAGACAAGGGCCGGCAACCTGTCATTCACATCCAACGGCAACTCCAAGCTCGGCGAGGGCAGCACGATGTTCGTGACCATCACCTCTCCCGGCAACGCCGCCAAGAAGTTCAAGCGCTGGTTCAGCGTCACCCCGACTTCGAAGAACACCACGATCGTCAGGATGAACATCGTCGATGAAATTCCGAGAAGATCGCTCGACTACCTCAACCAGCTGGCCATCTGCTACAACCGCCAGGCCAACGAGGACAAGAACGAAGTGGCTTACCGCACCGAGGAGTTCATCAACGGCCGTCTGGAGAAGATCAACGCCGAACTGGGTGAGACCGAGGGACAGCTGGAGGCCTACAAGAAGAGCCAGCACATGACCGAGCTCAGGATGAACGCCAATGCCGCCATGGGAGGCGCCAATGAGTATGACCAGAAACTGGCCGAGGCCAACACACAGGTTGCCCTGCTCAACAGCATATCCGACTACATGGACAAGGCCGACAACAAATACCAGACCCTGCCCTCCAACGTGGGTCTGAGCGATGCTACCGCATCCAGCCTGATCAACCGCTACAATGAGATCGTGCTGCAGCGCAACAAGATCCTGAGAACCTCCAACGAGGACCACCCCTCAGTGATTCCTCTCACCGCCCAGCTCGATGACCTGAGCAGCAGTATCAAGCGCGCCATGGCCCAGAGCCGCAAGAACATGGAGATCCAGCGCAACGCCATCTCCTCACAGTACACCAAGTACTCCAACCAGATCTCCGCCACTCCTGAGCAGGAGCGTATGCTCAACCAGATCGGTCGCCAGCAGGAAGTGAGATCAGGTCTTTACCTGATGCTTCTCCAGAAGCGTGAGGAGAACTCCATCTCCCTCGCCTCCACCGCCGACAAGGGTAAGCTGATTGAGTATCCCGAGTCCAACGGACAGGTCACCCCGGTGCCCACCGTCGTCATCCCCATTGCCTTGGTGGCAGGTATCCTCATCCCCGGTATCTTCCTCTTCCTGCTGAAGTTCTTCAGATACAAGATCGAAGGCCACGACGACGTGGCACGTCTCACCCAACTGCCCATCATCGCCGATGTGGCTGTGGCCAGCGAGACCGCCAAGACCAAGGCCGACATCGTGGTGCACGAGAACAAGAACAACCAGATGGAGGAAATCTTCCGAGCGATGCGTACCAACGTACAGTTTATGTTGCGTGAGGGACAGAAGGTCATCATGTTCACCTCCACCACCTCCGGTGAGGGTAAGACCTTCAACTGCGCCAACTTGGCTGTGAGTTTCGCCCTGCTGGGCAAGAAAGTGGTGCTTGTCGGTCTTGATATCCGTAAGCCCCGTCTGGCCGAGTTGTTTGAGATCGACGACCACAAGCACGGCATCACACCGCTGCTGGCACAGGAGAATCCCAGCGAGGCAGATGTCAGGGCACAGATCATTCCTTCCGGTGTCAACGGCAACCTCGACCTGCTCCTCGCCGGTCCGGTGCCCCCCAACCCATCGGAGTTGATCTCCCGCCAGTCGCTTGAGATTGTGACCAACATCCTGAAAGACAACTACGACTACGTGCTCATCGACACCGCTCCTGTGGGTCTGGTGACCGATAC
Source organism: uncultured Prevotellaceae bacterium (assembly GCA_902776475.1). Lineage (GTDB taxonomy): Bacteria > Bacteroidota > Bacteroidia > Bacteroidales > Bacteroidaceae > Prevotella. Next base: position 49,293 of record CACYQD010000017.1, read on the forward strand.
CCTGCAGGTAGGCCGCGTTGTCGACGCCACCATCTACATGTGCCGCGCCGACTACACACCGAAGTCAAGCTTCGACCTGGTCAACTCGCTGTCGAGCGAGGGCAAGCTCCCCAACATGGCCATCGTCATCAACGGTATCGACATGTCGAAGAAGAAGTACGGCTACTACTACGGCTACGGCAAGTATGGCAAGTACAGCCGCTACACCAGCTACGGCAAGTACGGCAACTACGGTGGTTATGGTGGTTACGGTGGTTACGGCACCTATGGTTCGTATGGCAACTACAGCAAGAGCCACTACGGTGACAAGAACGACACGTCCATCAAACTCTAAAATCAGCAAACCATGGTTATCGCAGTAGATTTTGACGGAGCGATTGTTGAGCACCGATATCCAGAGATCGGTCCTGAGGTACCTTTTGCCATCGACACGCTGAAAATGCTCATCGCCGACAGACACAAGGTGATCCTATGGACCGTGCGTGAAGGCAAGTTGCTGGAAGACGCCGTGGAATGGTGCCGGAATCGAGGAGTTGAATTCTATGCTGTCAACAAGGACTATCCCGAAGAGAAGAAGGAATTCAACAACCATTTCTCCCGGAAAATCAAAGCCGAGGTGTGGATAGATGACCGCAACGTTGGCGGCATGCCCGACTGGGGTACCATCTACCGGATGATCAAGGAGCACAAATCGTTTGAAGACATGATCGCAGAAGCCAGGAAGACCAGCCTCCGAGACCATGAGGCCCCGAAGCGCAAGCACTGGTGGAGCGGCAAATAAGCTCAAGCTTTAGCAAAGCTAACAAGCACTAGCGAAGCAAATAAGCACTAGCACTAGCGAAGCAAATAAGCACTAGCGATCCCAATCAGGACAAAGGCAGCGTACCGGAACGGACACGCTGCCTTTGTTGTGAATGGACACGTTGCACTTGTTGTGAAGGGACATGCTGCACTTGTTGTGAAGGGACCCACTGCACTTGATATGAAGGGACATGCTGTGCTTGATATGAAGGGACATGCTGTACCTATTGTGAAGGGCCTCACCACACTTAATAGGATAGGCCTCACCACACTTAATAGGATAGGCCTCACCACATTTGACAAGAAGGCCCCCACACTTGATATTGATTTTAATCTTGGAAAAGGCAGGGCTCGGGGCAATGCAAAGAACCGCATGGCGCAAAAGTAAGGATTCTTTACAGAATAGTCTGGTTCGCATTTCCGCTCCCGATTTCCCGTGGAATGTGATAAATCATTATAACCATGTGAATTAAGTCATTTTTTCAAAATCAGACCGAAAAAAACAAAAAATCCAAAAATAAATTTTTGAATCACAGCAAAAACTTGTATATTTGCATTCCATTATCAGAAATAAGTAAAAATAAACAACAAAACAACACATAAAAATGACAAAGGCAGATATTATCAATCGTATCTCAGCCTCTACAGGCCAGCCCAAAAAAGACGTGGCAGTCACCGTAGAAGCATTCATGGAAGTAGTCAAAGACAGTCTTCTTGAGAAGAAGAACGTTTATTTGAGAGGTTTCGGCAGTTTCGTTGTGAAGCACAGAGCAGAGAAGACCGCCCGCAACATCTCAAAGAACACAACGATTGTCATTGAGGCCCATGACTTCCCCAGCTTCAAACCCGCCAAGAGTTTTGTAGCCAAGATGAAGGGCGAGGACATTGCAGACACGGAAGACGACGAGGATTGATCCTTCATCCGGGTTGCGGTCTTTGAAGATCACATTATAAAAATAAGAACATTCAATTTTATTAGTTATGCCAAACGGAAAGAAGAAGAAGGGCCACAAGATGGCTACTCACAAGCGCAAAAAAAGACTGAGAAAGAACAGACATAAGAGCAAGTAAGCCATAGGCAGAACACTCCACAGTCTATTCGGCTGAATGGCGTGTCAAGGAATTCTCCTCACCGGGAATTGATTGACATGCCCTTTTTGGTTAAGTAAAGATTCTGAAGAATGACCAGCGAAGTAGTGATTGATGTCCGTGCGAAGGAGATATCGATAGCTCTGCTGGAGGACAAGAAACTCGTAGAGTATCAGAACGAGCCCCGCTCGGCATCATTTTCAGTAGGCAACATCTACATAGCGAAAGTGAGGAAACTCATGCCAGGCCTGAATGCCTGTTTTGTGGATGTGGGATTTGAACGCGACGCCTTTCTCCATTATCTTGACTTGGGAAGCCAATTTAACTCTTACGCCAAATACCTCAAACAGGTAGGAAGCGACAGGAAGAAACTTTATCCTATTTCCAAAGCCAGTCGCCTGCCCGACTTGAAGAAAGACGGCAGCATCGCCACGACGCTGACCGCTGGGCAGGAAGTATTGGTGCAGATTGTAAAAGAACCGATCTCGACGAAAGGTCCACGACTTACAGGAGAACTGAGTTTTGCAGGCCGGTACCTGGTACTCATTCCCTTCAATGATAAAGTTTCTGTATCTACAAAAATCAAGAGCGGTGAGGAGCGTGCCCGCCTGAAGCAGTTGATCCAGAGCATCAAGCCCAAGAATTTCGGGGTGATTGTCCGGACGGTGGCCGAAGGAAAGCGAGTGGCAGAGCTTGACACCGAGCTCAAGGTATTATTGAAACGATGGGATGACGCCATCAGCAAGGTGCAGAAGACGCAGTCGCGTCCTCAACTGGTGTTTGAGGAGACGAGCCGGGCTGTAGCCCTGTTGCGCGACCTGTTCAACCCCTCCTATGAGAATATCTTCGTGAATGACGAGGAGGTGTATCAGGAAGTGAAGCACTATGTCACTCTAATAGCCCCTGAAAAGGCGGGCATAGTGAAGCTCTACACCGGTCAGGTGCCGATATTCGACAATTTCAACATCACCAAGCAGATCAAGTCGAGTTTTGGCAAGACTGTCAACTACAAGCACGGTGCCTATCTGATTATAGAGCACACGGAGGCCATGCACGTGGTGGATGTCAACAGCGGCAACCGCACCCGTGCTGTCAACGGCCAGGAAGCCAACGCACTTGACGTGAATCTTGGCGCAGCCGACGAGCTGGCGCGTCAGTTGAGGCTTCGCGATATGGGCGGCATCATCATTGTTGACTTCATCGACATGAACCTGGCAGAGGACCGTCAGATGCTTTATGAGCGCATGTGCAAGAACATGCAGAAAGACCGTGCCCGCCACAACATCCTTCCCTTGAGCAAATTTGGCCTGATGCAGATCACCCGTCAGCGTGTGAGGCCTGCGATGGATGTCAGCGTAGAAGAGACCTGTCCCACCTGTTTCGGCAAAGGCAAGATCAAGTCGAGCATCCTGTTTACCGACCAGTTGGAGAGTAAGATTGACCACCTTGTCAACAAGATTGGTGTCAAGACTTTCTACTTGCACGTTCATCCTTATGTGGCTGCCTACATCAATCAGGGCATGATATCCCTGAAGCGTAAATGGCAGTTTAAATATGGTTTAGGCGTGCATGTGATTTCCTCTCAGAAGATGGCTTTTTTGCAGTATGAGTTTTATGACGCAAAGAAGCAATTCATTGATATGAAAGAGGAAATCGAGACGAAATAAAAAAGCGAGGAGCAAACATGAAAGGTTTTGCTCCTCGCTTTTTTTTCTAGGGAGGCTAGGGTGACTAGGAGCACTAGGAGCACTAGGAGCTCTAGAGAGACTAGGAGCACTAGAAAGACTAGGAGCACTAGGGAGACTAGAAGCACTAGGGAGACTAGATGCACTAGGGAGACTAGAAGCACTAGGAAGACTAGGAAGACTAGAGGCACTAGAGAGACTAGGGAGACTAGGAAGACTAGGAAGACTAGGAGCACTAGAAAGACTAGGAGCACTAGAAAGACTAGGAGCACTAGAAAGACTAGCCCCCCTAGAAAAGGCCTCTGAGGAAGTATCTATAGCGGCGCCGACATCAGATGTCGGCGGCTTGGGTCAGGGGGAGGTTGTCGGAAGCGCCCCCTACCCTCACGGTGATTTTGCCTGGTTCCAGCATCCAGGTTTGGGCGGCCTCGTCCCAATGGCAGAGGTCGGAACGTCGCAGGGTGATGGTCACTTTCCGGCTCTCGCCGGCCTTCAAGGCCACGCGCTGGAATCCCTTGAGCTCTTTCACGGGCCGCTGGATATGCGACTGCGGCCGCGACACATAGACCTGCGCCACCTCCTCAGCATCCACGGCGGAAGTATTGGTGAGCACGAAGCGCACGTCCAGTCCTTCTGCCGTCGGTATCACCTCCAGACCGCTGTATTGGAACGTTGCGTATGACAAGCCGTATCCGAAAGGATAGGCCACGTCGACATTTTTGGCGTCATACCATCGGTAACCCACGAGACTTTGCTCCGCATACTCAGCGATGAGTTGTTGCCTCCGCTCGTTGCTCTGGTTGTTGACCAGGCCCACGAAGATGTCACCCTGACTGTTGTTCTTCACCTCCTGAGGATAAGAGCCCAAGGCATAGGCAGGCACATCCGTCAATTGCTTCGGCCAAGTCATGGGCAGTTTGCCCGAAGGAGAGATCTTCCCCGTGAGCACCTCTGCCAGGGCCTGTCCTCCCATGGAACCGTTGAACCATGAGGCGACCAAAGCGCCGGAGACCTCACTGACCGTGTTCACATCCACCGGACCGCCCGATACGAGGACCGTCACCAGCCGTTTGTTGGCCTTGGCCAGAGCCAGGGCCAGTTCGTCCTGTCCTGAAGGCAGCGTGATGGACTTGCGGTCAGAACCCTCCGTCTCCACTTCGCGGTTGTCTCCAGCGAAGAAAAGCACGAGGTCAGCCTTTTTGGCCGCTTTCACGGCCTGCGCCATCAGCTGGCGGTCAGCCGGCTGAATGGGGTCCATCCTCTTTCCCCGACTTTCGCGGTCAAAGCCCTTGTAGCCCTGCACATAAGTGATTTTCACCTGAGGGCCAAGGACTTTCTGCAAACCTTCGAGAGGCGTGATCTCACAGCGCGTTTTCACCCCGGCGCCCACGCCACCCAGAGCCATTGGAGTGACGGCGTTCTCACCGATGACGGCAATGCTGCGGACCCGTTTCACATCAATGGGCAACAAATTATCATTTTTGAGCAGGACGATCGAGCGGCGCGCCACTTCCAGAGCCGTTTTCATCTCCTCAGGATTGCCCACCGGAAGCCGGTTGGCCTCTTGCTTGTCGATCGGTTTCACCGTCATCCTGACCCGGAGGATCTCCCTGACACGTTGGTTGATGATGTCCTCGCTCACTTTACCAGCCTTTACTGAGTCGAGCAAAGCCTTGCCCATATACCTGTTTCCGGGCATTTCCACATTCATGCCCGCCGTGACGGCATCGACGGTGGAATGCACGCCGCCCCAGTCGCTGATCACCATGCCCGGGAAGCCCCATTGCCGGCGCAGGATGGTGTTGAGCAGCATCTCATTCTCGGAGCACCACCGTCCGTTGACCTTGTTGTAGGCCGCCATGACGCCCCAGGCATCAGCTTCCCGAACCGCCATCTCAAACGGCCGCAGGTAGATTTCGTGCATGGCCCTGTCGGAGATGCGCACATCGACAAATCCCCGGTAGTCCTCCTGGTTGTTGAGGGCATAGTGCTTCAGACACACCGCGGCCCCATTGTCCTGCACACCGCGGGTATAGGCCACGGCCAGGGCACCACTCAACAAAGGATCCTCACTCAGGTACTCGTAGGTCCGTCCACCGGTTGGGATCCGCTGAATGTTGATGGCAGGCCCCAGGATCATGTCCTTGCCCCGCAGTCTGGCCTCACGTCCCATGCCACGACCATAGTCGTAAGCCCATTCGGTGCTCCATGTGGCTGCCAGGGCCGAACCCGTCGGGAAGAACGTGGCAGAGTCCGTTTTCAGGTGGAGGGAGTTCCAGGAATGCGGTTCCATCTCCTCCCGTATGCCAAACGGTCCGTCCGCGTATTCCACATCAGCGATGCCCAACCGCGGGATGCCCGCCGAGGAAAACATGTTCTTGCCATGGAGCATGTCGATTTTCTCTTCGAGCGACATGCCACTGATGATGGTTTCGATTTTCTCCTCATTGTCCAGCAGACGTGAGGAGTTTGTCTGGGTCTGTCCTGTCGCCACCGTGGTCATAGCCGCAGCGACAAAGAGGGACGCAAGTCTGTATTTCATCATTGTAGTCATATTTATTTTGTCATCCATATTTTTATAGTCATTTACTCAAGTTTTAGGAGTTTGGGAGTTTTAGGAGTTTGGAAGTTTAGACAATAGTTCGATTGAGCGAGAGGAGAGGAAAACTAAGTTTTGTTAATTCCCTCACCTAACCTCTCCCAGAGGGAGAGGGATAAGTTTGCTGTGTCTCCCAGAGCGTGAGAACTATCGGCGAAGCCAATAGAACTGATAATTCATCCTTTGTATTAGGATATGACTTGCAAGAGTAATGTCTACACTCCTACACTCCCAAACTTCTAAACTACATTCCTTTCAACTTGAGAAAGTTTTGTCATCCATTAATAGCCCAGTCCCACATAACTGTGTGCCGGCAACTGCAGGTCGAACACCGTCTGCGTGTCGACATACCCAAAGAAGCGGTTCCTGCTGACCTGCACGGTGGCGGGTTTCAGCTGTTCGCCGGTCAAGAGGTTGTTGAGCGTGCTGACTTTGGCGTTGACCACCACGCGCAGGTTCACCGCCTGGTCATTGAAGTTCTCCACGACCATCGTCTTGTTGTCGTAAGGGAAGAGCGACACCTTGGAAGGTCCCTCGATATAGGCGCCCACATCCTTGCTCATGGCTCGCCGGATAACATTGAGCACAGGAGCCGGATAATCGTAGAGGTTGCCGAAATCATCGGGGATGGTGAGCACGAAGAGCATGCCCTTGGAGTAGGTGTCACGCAACAGGATGGGATAGCCCGACACGCCCCCGGTGAGCGGCCGTCCGGCACTGACCACCTCCCACGCGTCATTGGTGAAATACTTCACCTGCGGGATGATGAACTCACGTTCAGACTTGCCCATCCTTCCAAAATCATTGACGATCGCCTTGAGGTCGCCGCAGTAGAGTTCCACCACATCAGCGAGATTGTCCTTGATGGCTTTCAGCAGTCCCGTCGTGATGATGACATCACCCCCCTTGCGGAGCTGCCTTTTGATTTTCTCCACGATCTGCGGGTCTTTGGCGGCTTGCTGGGTGAGCAGGATCTGCTGTCTGTCGTCCTTCCACTGAGGATACATATCCATGGGCAGTCCGATCATGCCCAGATAATTCTGCAGGAAATCCTCACCAGAGGAATGGAAGGGTTTATACGAAGCCAGTCCGATGGGATTGCCCAGTTTGCCCACCAGCAGATCCGTCTGGTGAAGGGTCTGGTTGGAGAACCTTGCCATGGTGGTCGGTGTGATGGTCTTGCCATTCTTGGTGAAGGGAGCCACCATCTCGTCGTAGCGGAAACTGTTGCCGCCGGCATCCTGCCAAGGCGCCCTCATCGCCGGGGTGATCTTCACCTCAGCCAGTTGCATGTAGTTCCAAAGGATGATCTCAGGAGTCTTCGACAGCATGGTGAGGTGGAGTTGTTCGGCATAGCGGTCCATGCTCATGTGAATGCCTCCGGCATCCACCCATCCGCCACCGTTGCGCCCGGGTGCGATGTTGTCGAAAAACCGCATAATGTTGTAACTCAGGTAATTCTGCAGATGCTGGGCCGAACCCGGGTCGCGGGTTTCCGTTCCCGTCCACAGTCCGTCAAAGTAAGAGGGTTCTTCCTCGAGATTGAATCCCAGCCCATGGAAATGGTCATACCAGTTGGGGTATTTGATGATGACCTTTACCTTGGGATTGACCGCCTTGGCAGGATTCACCACCAGTTCACGTCCTGCGTCAGCCATGAGTCTGAGCCGGTATTCCGTCCAGCTCTTGCTGCCCTTGGCAGCGATCTCGTCATCATTCTTCAAGTCGATGAAGAAGAAGTCGTCGAGGATGAAATCATCGAAGAACCTGGCTGTATATTCAGAGATTTGCTTCACTTGGGCACGTTCCTCCGCGCGCGCATAACTGTAGGTTTCGAAGTCGGTGGGTTCTGACCGTGTGAACGTGATGCCGCCGCCCACCTCCAGTCCTTTGGAGAGGAAGAATTTCTTCACCTTGTTGAGTGTCTTCTCAGGCACGGTGAAGGCGTCGCGGTGAGTCTCGAGATAGATCTTGTCGAGATCGACCTGGCTGCTCACGGTCTCCCATGTGGATTTCAGGAATTTCTCATCCTCCATCCGGGCCACGTCTTGTGCGCGGATGTAAGTGGATACTTTGAAATTTTTGTACTTGCCGGCATAGACGGACATCGCTGCCAGCAGAGCCAAGGCCATCAAGAGTGTTTTTCTGGGATTTGTTGTCATTCTTTCGGTATTTAAAGTGGTTACTTGTTGCCCTTCAGGTATTCAGAGGGAGTCTTGCCATACATCATTTTGAAGGAATGGGCAAATTGCTTGGAGGAGAAGCCCACCATGTCGGCCACCTCTGAGATGTTAGTCTTGCCCTGGTCGAGCAGGCTTTTCCCACGTTTCACCTTGATGATGCGGATGAATTCCAGCGGAGACTTGCCCGTGATGGCCATGAGTTTCTTATACAGGTGACCGCGTGTCATGCCCACCGCACTGCTGAGCCGCACGACAGAGTAGTCCTGATCCTGCAAATTGGCTTCGATATGAGCAATGACATGGCTGATGAGCTCCTCGTCGAGAGAACTCACGGTCACCTCACTGGGTTTGATCTCTATGCCGGAGGCCACTTTATGGTGCACGTTCTGCGTCCATTCGAGTATTTTCCTGATGCGCAGGCGCAGGACCGCCAGGCTGAAAGGTTTGGTGATATAGTCGGCCACGCCTTCCTCAAGTCCGGCCACGATATTCTCCTCACTGCTCTTTGCCGTCAGCAGGATGACCGGAATATGCGAGAAATTGATGTTTCCCCGCATGCTTCGGAAGAGTTCGATGCCATCCATCACGGGCATCATCACATCGCTCACCACGATGCTGACATGGTCTGTCCTGGCCAGGACGGCCAGCGCGTCTTTGCCGTTCTCAGCCACGAGCACATGGTATTGGTCATCGAGGCTGCGCTGCAGGAAGAGTCTTGTATCCACATTGTCATCCACCACCAGGATTGTCGGCTTGTCCTCTGATCCCGCTTGGGCCATGCCCTCGCTGTATTCCGTGTCCGTCTCCGACGTCACCAGTTCCTCCACATTGTCGCCCACGGCCTTGGTCACCGGCAGTGTCACCGTGAAGACAGTACCCTGCGGTTTATTGTCAGCCACAGCGATATGTCCTCCCATCATGGTGACATACTGACGGACGATGTGCAGGCCCAGTCCGCTGCCCTCCTGTTCCTGGCCGTGCGTTTCCTGTACGAAGCGGTCGAAGATGTGGTGTTTGTCATTGACACCGATACCCGTGTCGGCAACACTGAGCACCATCTGTCCCACGTCGTTCATGGCCGTGTCCTTGCCTTCTGCCTGTGGCTGCTGGTTGATGTGGAGCGACACCGTCACCATGCCGTTATCCACATTGTATTTGAATGCGTTGGAGAGCAGATTGGTGATGATGCGGCGCATCTTGTTCTCATCGAAGTCTATTTCCATGGCATCAGGCGGCAGTTTCATCTGGATCTTGATTTGCTTGTGCGTGGCATAATAAGCAAATCCCTGAACCGTTTGTCTGACGAAATCCACGATGTCACCATGTTTGAGGGTCAGTTTCTCCTTGCCCACATCCAGGCGGCGGAAATCGAGCAACTGCAGTATCAGGTCATAGAGTTGGCGCGCGTTTCTCCATGCCACATCCAATTCGGTGCGGATGGGTGCAGGCAAGTTGGACTGCCTGACTTTCTCCAGAGGAGCGACCACCAGTGTCAACGGGGTCTTCAAGTCATGGCTGATATTGGTGAAGAACCTGATCTTCTCTTCCTCCATCTCATATTTCTCCAGGTTGAGTTCCAGCTGTTTGATGGCGATCTCGCGCTTCTGGCGGAGCCTCATCGCCCTGGTGATGAAGTAGACGGCGGCGAGAAACAGCAATAGGTAAAACAGCAAGGCCCAGTTTGACAACCATAACGGAGGGAGCACCTTGATGGGGAACTCCGCCACAGCACTCTCCATCATACCTGGCAGAGCGGCTTTCACCTGCAGCACGTGCTTTCCCTGATGCAATGACACGAAATTCAGGATATTGCCCGGTACGCTCATCCACTCATCGTTGCCTTTGAACCGATAGTAGTATTTGATCTTATGGTTTTGCGCCGGCACCATGGCAGAAACAGAAAGGCCCAGTTGGTCGTCATGATGGATGGTGATTCTCTCGATAGACTTGGAGACCATCTCCCCATTGACCCTGAAGTCGGTAAACAAAACGCGCAGTTTGGGAAAATGAGAGACGATGTTTTCCGGCTGGATGCGCACATAGCCTGTGAAACAGCCCAGCAAGGCCATCCCGTCGGAAGTGGTCAATGCCGCGTCGTTGGAGAAAATGACGTTGTGCAGCCCGTCAGAGTCGAGAAACGGAAAACACTTGTAGTCGAGGTGCCCGTTGTCCCCGTTCTCGCAGAAGATGCAAGTCAGTCCGTTGTCGGTGCTCGCCCAGACCTGGTTGCCGCATTGCGCCAGGGCTCTCACGGTGTTGTGCGACATGCCCTGTAGGGTGGTGAGTTGTCTGATGCTCGCATCTTTGGGACGGAAGACCCACAATCCATTCCTGGTGCCGATGAAGAGGATGTTGCGGTTGCTCACCATCAGTGAAGACACATAAGACCCGTTGAGTTTCTCCAAGGTCGGGTTATTGACAAACTGCTCTTTCCCGCAGTCATACACAGAGATGCCCATGGATGAGCCGACATAAATCTTGTCGAGCAGAGGGTCATAAGCCAGACAAAGGATGCCGTTGGCCAAGAGAGGCGAGTTTTCCGTGTCATAGCAGACGATCTTGTCTTCTGCGGTCACCCTGACCACCCCCTTGTCGACGGTGGCCACCCACAGATTGCCATGAGCATCCGTGACCATGGCCTTGACATAGTTGAGATTGGGATAATCAGCATAGAGAGGAACGAACCGGTGCCCATCAAACTTTGCGATACCGCCGCCATACGTGCCGGTCAGGACCGTGCCGTCGGGACGAACCGTGAGCGAAGTGACAATATTGGAAGGCAGTTGGCCCTGTGATGCGGAGAAATGAGTCAAGGCGCCCGTCGCCGACTTCATCGAGATTCCCCCTCCGTCGAAACCGATCCATAAATTGCCTTTCGTATCCTCAACCATTGAACTCACATCCTCATACTCACCGGTGGAGACGAGATTGAAATTGGGACCATTCAGGTCGGTAAAGGCGGCACCCAGTTTGGCCGACCCGACCCACAAGGTGTTGTTCTCATCGAGATAGAAACAGGAGATATGGCTGCTTTGGGGCAGGAATGCCTTCATGCCCGCGACCTTAGTATATAAATGGTCTTCATCGTGATAGGCAAAGACAAAGAGGCCCGTGTTGCCCGTACCCAACCACAAGTTGCCTTCGTTGTCCTCCGTGAATGTATTGACGAACACACTGCCGATGTTCATCAACTCCGAGAGTTGGTGCCACTGATGGTTTTTCAGCGAGTAAACCCATTGGGAACCGGCCAGCGAGTGAGAATTAAACAGCCACAGGTTCATGTTGTTGTCCAGATATACGCGGCTGTCGCGGGTGTATGTCATGGCAGGGGCCTGTGAGACCAGCATGAGGCGTCTCTCCTTCAAAGCCACCTCGTAGATCTTGTAGTCGATGGTGACGACGATTGTCACCCCATTTTTGGAGATGATGTGCAAGATGGGCGACTTGCTGTAGTTGGCGATATGGTGGAGGCGGCGTGCGGAATAATCATAATGATACAATCCCATTTCTGTAGCGGCCCAGAGATGATGCCTGTCGTCCACGTAGAAGGTCCTCATCTTGCCCTCCACGCCGAGTTTTTTCAGTCGCTCCGCCCCGTCCTTCTTCCATTGGTCCTCATCACGCTGATAAGAAAACAGTTCACCTTCGCACATCATCCACAGTGTCGTATCGACAGTTTCCCTGACAAATGAGATGTCGTTGCTCCGTCCGCCAAAGAGATGGGGCATGTAGTTGGAGAACCGATATCCATCGTATCTGCTCAGTCCATTGATGGTGGAAAACCAGATATATCCATAACTGTCGCTGACGATATCTCTGACGAAATTGTCGGCCAGTCCGTCCCTCGCATCAACGGTGCGAAAGTAATAATCCGAGGCGTTGCACGTCAAAGACAGAAGTGACAAAGCCATCCAAAAAGTAAGGGTACGCAGAATTTTCATCCGTCATGTGTTTCTCCTACAAATATAGTGATTATTATGCTCTTTTCATTTGTCGAGACATTCTATTTGATGGGACAATATACTTTTTTAACTTTTGGTATCCGGGATGTATCTATTGTTGGCCGGAATGTATCGATGATACAAACAGGCAAGAATTGAATATACTTCAGACAACGGGTTTGGGAGATAATGTATAATTTTGCATCAGTTACATGACAACCTCGTTTTAAAGAAAAATTACACTCTATTTGATGAATAGCATCGGTGCCGAGAAAAATTACGCCCTACTTGACGAGTTGTCATCGGTGATTGAGAAGAATTACACTCTATTTGATGAAATAGCATCGATGTCTGAGAAGAATTACACTCTATTTGATGAAATAGCATCGATGTCTGAGAAGAATTACACGATAATCAGATTCCATAGATTATTTATTGATATTTAAAATGAGGTTATTAGGTTTATTATTTATGCAATGGGTTCGTGAGAATAGTAATTGTCTAAGAAAATGAAGGGTATGGCGGATGAAGCCATGCCCTTTTTTCAAACATTTTATCCACCAGATCATCCATTAAGAACTATTATATCCACCAAATCACCGTCAGAGCGCCTACATCACCGCTCACCTGAACGAGGTGGGCTGGCACATCGCCCGCATCGACAAGACACTCCGCGCATCATCCAACCGCAAGGTCAGAAAACTAGCACAGGACATAGACAAAGCCTTGCCGGCTTTGGCCACGCAGATAGAATCACAAACCAAGGAGACTCCCTATGGTGTCCCCTACCGCCCGCAAATCTGGGGTGCCGGCTGGGACATCCAGAGTTTCGCCTTCCGCCATTACTTCCTGGCGAAAGCCTATCCGAAAGTGTTTTCCATGGCTCCTGTCTGGAATGCACTCAACTTCGTGCTGGGTTGCCATCCAGGGTCCAACTCCGCCTCCTTCGCTTCTGGAGTCGGAGCGACGTCAGCCACCGTGGCCTACGGAGCCAACCGCGCTGACTGGAGTTATATTCCAGGGGGTGTGGTCTCAGGAACCGCCCTCATCCGCCCAGACTTTCCCGAACTTCTCCGTTTCCCGTTCCTATGGCAGCAAACGGAGTACTGTCTGGGAGGAGCATCCTCGCATTACATGTTCCTCGCCTTGGCGGCCGCCCATGAGTGGTGACGTGCGAGGACGGCACGACCATTATTTCCGCAGGATTTTCTTGCCGGAGACAATATAGACACCAGGCTGGCGGGTATTTTGCTGCAGGGATCCTTTCCCCAGCAGATGCCCGTCCAAGTCGTAGACGTTGCCGTCTTCGGCCCGGTTGCTGCCCTTCACCTGCCCGATGGAGGTGGAAGCATCAAATTCTACCATCAGTTTCCTGTATTTGCTCCATCCCTCAGCCCCGGCATAGACATTTTTCATGCCCTGCGGGACATAAAGCCTGCGGAGCGACAAGTCGAGGTCATCGACCGCACTTCCATCCATCAGAGGAGGACGCTCCCCGCAGACATAAGTGCGCACCAGGTCAAAACAACGGTTGAAGGCGAATTTGCCGATTTCCTCCACGCTCTCGGGTATCATCAGGCGCTCATACAGGAAACGTCCTGCAAAGGCGTAGTCATGCACCTTTCTGACTCCCTGGGGGATGACGTAGGAAACCTCCGAGCCACTCCATGGGAAGCACTCGATCAGTTCGGTAGAATCCTTTGAGAACACCATGTCGCCGAGCACGGTGAAGTCGCTCTGCGGACCAGGGGTCAGCAATACCCTTTCCAGGTTGTTGCATTGCGCGAACACACCATCATGATAGGTCACCAGACTGGAGGGCAACGTCACGTCGATGAGGGAAGCGCATTTATAGAAAGCCAGATAGGGCATCTCATTGTCGGCGGTCACCCATTCCTCGCCGTCCAGATACAGATAAGGGTCGCCGCCCGCCACGATGGAGGCTCCGCTGAGGTCAAGGATGGAAAGGTTGCCGAAGGTGCCATGGCAAGTGGAGTTAGCCCCTGCCATGCCCCTGAGTGTCTTCAGGTCAGAACTGTTGATCTGTCCCGTCACACAGAGGCTGACGATGGTGTCCTTCTGCTCATCGGTGAGCAAGTCAGCCAACGTTCCGGGCTGGGTCACATCCACCGTCACGGTCTCCGTCGTTATCCTGGTCGGGACGCACCGGAGCACCATGTTCTGGTAGAGCGTGAAGTCATACATGCCCCAATAAAGGGTGAGCGAGGACAGGTCGAAATAGCCGTCCATGTCACCATCCCATCCCCAGTTGATATGGATCTTGCCCTGGGAGTCGTAACCATTGAGCACGAACTCATGTCCACTGTAGGTCTCGTCTGATCCACCATAGATCAAGGGGATATTGTTGCTGAGCGACTCAAAGATCTTGTCCATCCACTCCTGTTCGGTGTAGTCCTCCCTGTTGACGGTCACGGCGAAAGGATAGCCAAGATTTGTCCTCAACCCATGGCACAGGCTCTCGTTGTAGGAACCAGTTCCGCCGCTGGCATACTGGGCTTTCATCGCCAGTCCGACATGATAGTGCAATTTGGCCACCGCGGCCTTCTGGTCGGGAGTTCCCGACACCATATAATTGTTGAGCATGAGCTCGTAATGATACTCCTCGCCCTCGATGTCGGCCTCGTATTTTGTTCCTTCAAAATTGCCGAAGGGATAGTAGGTATAGACCTTGCCCGTGCCCTGCTTCGGCCAGCGGTTGAATTTCAGCACCTGTGCCGTGGCCGTAGCCACGCACCCGGTGGGCGCGTTATGTGGACAGTAATTGTTGTAAGGTGAGTCCTGGCCCCATTTGGTTCTGATCAGGGGAGCGACCCTCTCCGGAAAACGGTCCGGGTCGGGCTTGATGGACCGTAGCGGTGCGGTCCTTGCCTGACTGGTGATTTTCTGCACGGCCCCGAGCCACCATTTGAAGTTCTCGTTGGAGGTATTGGGGTCATACTTGCTGGAGGAGTATCCCAGGACGAGGGGATACATATCATCTTTCGACACCACGGCAAAGCCGCCGTCCTCATATCCCATCACGGCCACCCCGCCCATCTGCTGCAGCATCATGACTTTCCGGGGAGCCTTTCTCATGTTCAGGTCGCTTTCCGAATCAGCGAGCACCTCTGCGGCGGCTTGCCTCATCTGTTCCATGGTCCGTGGCTTGGCCTGTGCTGACATCACCACACACATCAGCGCCAGCATCAACATCACCTGATTTCTCATATCGATGTGTCTTAAAAAAAGGGGGTTGGGGTATTAGGGGATTACTTTAAAACGGATGCGGAATGTGCGCTGATGCTCATCCCAGTTGGTGCCAAGAAGTTCAAAACGCCCGATCTGCGACGTGGACCTCACATGCTTGCCGATACACGCGCAGACATCATAGTCGCCGATTCTCACCAGTCTGACAGACTGTGAGACGTCGTCCGGCAACCGGGAGGCATCAACCTCCTCGGGGAGGTCAGCGCGGTCGACCACCTCGTAGGAGACGGGCAGGTCTTCGGCGATGAGCTCGTTCATCCGCCTCTCGATCTCCTTCTCCTGCTTCCGGTCTGGTTTCCGGTCGAGCACATACGTGATCTTGCTCTTCTTCCTTTCCACATGGGCATTGTTGGACCGTTCGCAGCCAAACATCCTTATCATGGTCTGGTTAAGCAGGTGTTCCGCCGTATGTGCGGGTGGAAACTCGTCTTTGTTATGTTCGTTGAATGTGAAGTCTTCGTCCATACCTTTCAATTGTTTGGGTGTTTCTCAGGGTAAAATCATCTTATAGGCCCGACCGCCATAGCAGGGCACCCTCATGGGCACACTTTGGTCGGGTTGCAAGGAGACTGTCACCGTCTCGCCGCTGATGAGGTCAGCAGCCATGACGTCGCAGCCTTTCATCTGCCAGAACTCAAAGACATGGCGGGGGATGCGCACCTCGCACGCCACGTCCTCGCCGCTGAAGTTGGCCACCACGAGCACCAGCTGTTTTCCTCTTTTCCGCAGGAAAGCAAACTGCCGTTCGGACAACTGCGGATTGACGTACATCAGGTCGTACATGTCACCTTCCCGCAGGGCATCCTCCTCATTGGCAGCCTTCAGGATCTGCGCATACTGCTGTTCGAGCTGCCTTTCCGCCTTCTTCTGCTTCCGGCGCTCAAAAAAGCCCCTTCTGACCGTATCCACCGACCAGTAGTCGAAGATGGTGGTGCGCCCGTCGAGACCGCTGAATCCCTCCTCGTCCATTCCACGCTCGCCAAACTCCTGTCCAGCATAGAGCATGAAAGGCGACGGGAGGAGCCATGCGGCGACGATGACCCCCGGTATGGCCTTCCGGGCATCCCCTGCGAAGAAGTCACTGGCGATGCGCTGCTCGTCATGATTCTCCAGGAAATACAACATGTGGGAGCGGATATCATCGTTCACCTGCCACTGCCGGGTGATGTCAGCGGCCCACCGTCTCTGGCAGACCACATCCCTCAGGCAGTCGTACATGCCGACTTTGTCATAGAGGTAATCGAAACCAGCCCCTATGTAGTTGCGGTACTCAGCAGGGTTATACACCTCGCCGATGAACTTCACCTCGGGATAGGCATATTTCACTTTGTCGGTAGCCCAGTGCCAGAAGGCGGCAGGCACCATCTCAGCCATATCGCATCTGAAAGCATCGATGCCCTTGGAGGCCCAGAACAAGAGGATATGGGTCATCTTGCTCCAGGTATCGGGGATGGGACAGAAATGCTCCGACCGCCCCCCGGCGTCGCAGTAATCGATGCCATAGTTGAGTTTCACCGTCTCATACCAGTCATTGGCTCCGGGACGGTTGTCGAAATGGTCATTGCCCGTGGCCTTGGCCGGAGCCTCCTCATAGCGGGGACCTTCGCTGTCGGGCAGCAGCGACGTGTCCAAGGCGTTTCCCCAACAATAGTAGAAATTGTTGGCCGTGGAGAAATGCAGATTCCGGTCATCATCCTCACCGAGGTCTCTCACCATGCTGGGTTTGCAGATGGAATGATACTCACGCGCCACATGGTTGGGCACGAAGTCGATGATGACTTTCATGCCCGCCCTGTGTGTGCGTTCCACCATTGCCTCAAACTCCTCCATGCGGCGGTCCACATCCACGGCCATGTCAGGATCGACGTCGTAGTAGTCGGTGATGGCATAGGGCGACCCCGCCCTTCCCTTCACCACCATGGGTGTCTGGCGCGGGATGCCATACTGGGTGTAGTCGGTGATCGTGGCATGACGGATGACACCCGTGAACCACACATGGGTCACGCCCATCTGCCTGATTCTCGACAAGACGGCGGCATCCAAGTCATTGAATTTTCCGCAACCGTTGTCATCGACAGTGCCATTGGCTTTCCGGGGAGTCTTCTGATTGCCGAAGAGTCGGGTGAAGACCTGGTAGATGATCACTTTTTCCTGCATGTGAAGACGGGATGGGGGATTATTCGATTCCGTGAGCCGTCACATCCTTGCTGATGCGGGCGATCATGCCCTGAAGAGCCTTGCCGGGACCACACTCCGTGAAGTCGTCGGCACCGTCGGCGATCATGTTCTGCACGCACTGTGTCCATCTCACGCTGCTGGTGAGCTGTGCGATCAGGTTGGCCTTGATCTCTGCGGGGTCTGTATGCGGTTTTCCGTCCACATTCTGATAGACGGGACATGTCGGCTGGTTGATGACGGTCTCCTCGATGGCCTTCTGCAGCTCATCCTTGGCAGGCTGCATCAGCGGAGAGTGGAAGGCGCCGCCCACCTTCAGGGGAAGGGCACGCTTGGCACCGGCGGCCTTGATGCGGGCGCAGGCCTCGTTGATGGCCTCCACATTGCCGGAGATCACCAGCTGACCGGGACAGTTGAAGTTGGCGGGCACGACCACGCCTTTGCCCTCTTTGCTCACCTCAGCGCAGATCTCCTCCACTTTCTCGTCGGCGATGCCGATGATGGCAGCCATGGTGGAAGGAGCGGCCTCGCAGGCTTTCTGCATGGCCATCGCACGGGCATAGACCAGTTTCAGGCCATCCTCGAAATTGAGTGCGCCGGCAGCCACGAGAGCGGAGAACTCTCCGAGAGAGTGTCCAGCGGTCATCGCGGGTTTGAAATCATCGCCCATGCAGAAGGCGCTGATCACGCTGTGAAGGAAAACGGCAGGCTGGGTCACCTTGGTCTGGCGGAGGTCCTCGTCAGTGCCGTCAAACATGATGTCTGTTATCCTGTAGCCGAGGATTTCGTTGGCTTTCTCGAAAAGTTCCTTGGCCTTGGCATTGTTCTCATAGAGATCTTTGCCCATACCCACAAACTGTGCTCCCTGTCCGGGAAAAACAAATGCTTTCATCTTTTTACTTTAAATTACTCTGCGATGCTCTTCTGGAGCAAAGCAAAACTACTAATAATACTGTACTTGGAATATGTTCCAAGTTGCAAAATTACAACAAAAAATACAGTCTGGCAAATTTTCAATATTCAATATTCAACTTTCTCGATTTGAAAGGAGGGGAGGAGTTTGGGAGGGGAGGAATTGGGGAGTTTGGGAGGGGAGGAGTTTGGGGAGTTTAGGAGTTTTGAAGTTTTGGAGTTTTGGGAGTTTTGGGAGTTTTGGGAGTTTTGGGAGTGTAGGAGTTTTAGGGAGTGTAGGAGTGTAGGAGTTTGGGAGTGTAGGAGTGTAGACATTACTTTTGCAAGCCATAGCCTATGTAGACGATGAAAATGGGAGCCAAAGCAAACTTATCCCTCTCCCTCTGGAAAACAAAGCATACTTATCCCTCTCCCTTTGGGAGAGGTTAGGTGAGGGCATTTCTCAGATTGTCCCTCTGACGGCTCTCCCTCATCCCCCTCTCCCAACCTCTCCCTCGAGGGAGAGGGGCTGTTTGCTTTTTGAAATCAGTCCTTTTTCAATCTTCAATAATAAATGTTCAATCTTCAATAATAAAAAAATGAGGATATGCCAAAGCATACCCTCATTTTTTATATGATGATCAAGTGATTACTCTGCTGCGGGAGCTTCTTCCTCCTCGACGGGAGCCTCTACTTCGGGAGCTTCCTCGACGGGAGCCTCAGCCTTCTCCTCAACAACGGGAGCGGGCTCCTGGTTCTCAGCGACGACCTTCACGGGCAGTTTCACCTCCACGTCCTTGAAGAAGTGGACAGTAGCCTCATACTCACCCACGGTCTTGATGTCGTGCATGGTGATGATCTTGCGGTCAACCTCGATGCCCTTCTTAGCGAGCTCCTGAGCCACGATGGCAGCATTGACAGAACCATAGAGCTGGCCTGTGGAGCTGACCTTGGCAGCCACCTCGACGACAACGCCCTCGAGCTGGTCGGCACGCTTCTGAGCGGCATTTTTCTGAACCTCAATCTTATGAGCCTGCTGACGAAGGTTCTCAGCGAGCACTTTCAGTGCGGAAGGAGTAGCGATGACACCTTTTCCTTTCGGGATGAGGAAGTTGCGGCCATAGCCGGGCTTCACATCCACCACATCGTTCTTGTATCCGAGACCGATGATATCTTCTTTCAGTATAATCTTCATGCTGTTTCCTCCTTTTTATTACTTCATCAAATCGGTTACGTAAGGAAGCAGAGCGATCTGGCGTGCGCGCTTGATAGCGGTAGCCACGCGGCGCTGATACTTCAGAGAGGTGCCTGTGATGCGACGGGGCAGGATTTTGCCCTGCTCGTTGAGGAACTTCTTGAGGAACTCAGGATCTTTGTAGTCGATATACTTGATACCGCTTTTCTTGAAACGGCAGTATTTTTTCTTCTTGGTATCCACTGACGGCGGGGTCAGGTAACGGATTTCAGTATCTTTCTCAGCCATGTTTATGCCTCCTCTTTTTTACCTAATTTAATACGTCTCTTCTCTGCGTACTGTGCAGCATACTTGTCGAGTTTCACGGTCATGAAACGAAGGACTTTCTCATCACGGCGGTAGCCGATCTCAAGAGTTTTGATCACTTCTGGCTCAGCCTTGAACTCAATCAGGACGTAGAAGCCCGATGATTTCTTCTGGATAGCGTAAGCCAGCTTCAGTCTTCCCCAGGCCTCTTCATTCACGATTTCTGCACCGTTGTCGGTGAGGATTTTCTTGAATTTAGCGACCGTTTCCTTCATCTGATCATCAGACAAAACGGGAGTTAAAATGAAAACGGTTTCGTATTGATTCATACTAAAAAATAAATGATTAAAAAAATTTTTGCGAAAATGCGGTGCAAAGGTACTGCTATTTTTTCATCTTGCAAAATTTTTTATGTACTTTTGCGTCAAAATCGGTTGAATATGCAGATAAAAAGGGTGAAACAGACGGGTTTACTGCTGGTTTTGGCCAGTTGTGTGCTCCTTGGCATAGGTTTTCCCACGGGTTTGGTCAACAGCAACCTCTTCCTTTCCGGCTGTCTGGCCATGACCATCATCGGCCTTGTGTGTTATGTGAGAGCCGTGAAAAAAGAGGGAAGATATTAAGAAAAAAGCCCCAAGTCATTTTTGCAGGACTTGGGGCTGATTTTTTGCTATTCACCGTCGGGTGATTGTTTGTCATTCACCGTCGGGTGATGAGTTTGTTATTCACCGTCGGGTGATGAGTTTGTCATTCACCGTCGAGTGAAGAGTTTGTTATTCACCGTCGAGTGAAGAGTTTGTTATTCACCGTCGGGAGTGATGAGTTTGTATCCTTTGCCGTGGATGTTGATGATCTCGATCTGCGGGTCGTCCTTGAGGTGCTTGCGCAGTTTGGTGATATACACATCCATGGAGCGTGCGTTGAAGTAGTTGTCGTCGATCCAGATGGTCTTCAGGGCGAAGTCACGCTGGAGGATCTCATTGGAGTGTGCGCACAAGAGGGCGAGCAGCTCATTTTCCTTGGTGGTGAGTTTGGTCTGCTTCTCACCGATGGTGAGCAGTTGCTTCTGGGTGTCGAACACGAAATGTCCGATGTGGTAGAGTGTGGACTCCTTGTTCTTCTTTCCCCTCACGCGCCTGAGGATAGCCTCGATACGGAACACCAGTTCTTCCATGGAGAAAGGTTTGGTGATGTAGTCATCGGCACCGATCTTGAATCCCTCGAGGATGTCCTCTTTCAGCTGCTTGGCTGTGAGGAAGATGATGGGAATCTCGGCGTTGGCCTGGCGAATGTCCTGAGCCAGTTCGAATCCGTCCTTTTTGGGCATCATCACGTCGAGCACGCAGATGTCGTACTTGTTTTTCAAGAACTCCTTGTAACCGGCCTCACCATCGAGACAAAGTTCAGCAATGTATCCCTTGGCTTGGAGGTACTCGCGAAGAAGCATACCGAGGTTTTCCTCGTCTTCGCACAACAGAATTTTCAGTTTTTCTTCCATATCGCTTAATAATTAATTAGTTTTTACATAAGGTAATGATATCGTGAATTTGGTACCTTTTCCGTATTCGCTCTCCACCTTGATGTCTCCCTTATGCAGGTCGACGATGTTTTTGACGTAGGCGAGTCCGAGTCCGAAACCTTTGACGTCGTGCACGTTTCCGGTATGCACCCTGTAGAATTTATCGAAGATTTTCTTCAGGTTGTCTTTCTTGATGCCTATTCCGTCGTCTTTCACCGAGAAGAGCACGTTGTCGCCGTCATTCCAGGTGGTCAGGTGGAGGTTGACAGGCTGGTCGGGCTTCCGGTATTTGATGGCATTGTCAATCAAGTTGAAGATCACGTTGGTGAAATGGGTCTCATCGACATAGATGGTGGAGTCCAAGGCTCCGATTTCCGTGTTGATTTTTCCACCGGTATGCTCGACCCTGAGTGTGAAGGTGTTGGCCACGCTCTCCACCATCTCGTTGATGTCGAGTTCCTTTTTCTTATAGATGGCGTCCTGCCTGTCAAACATCGACATCTGGAGCACTTTCTCCACCAGGAACCTCAACCGCTTCGACTCCTCCTGTATGGCTCCGCCGATATGCTTCATCATCGACGGACTCTTGGTCAGCGAGTCATCGTTGAGCATCTGCGCTGCGAGCGAGATGCTGGAGATCGGGGTCTTGAGTTCATGGGTCATGTTGTTGATGAAGTCGTTTTTGATCTCCGAGTAGCGTTTTTGCCTGAACACCACCACGATGGTGAAGATGAACGTGATCAGCAGGATCACCGTGAAGGCGATGGCCGGGAGCATGAATCGGATACTCGAGAAGATGTATCTGTTCATCTGCGGGAAGTGAATCCTCACGATTCCCATCTTGTTGGCCGGGTCATTGCGGTAGAGCACCTGCTCGTAGGTGTATTCCTCTCCCTCGTCATCGTAGTCCGGACACCGGTAGACCTCTCTTCCCTCCTGTGTGCTCACGGTGAAATGATAGGGAATACGGACGCCGTTGTTTTCCAGTTCCGCCTTGAGGTCATGGTCGAGCAACCGGAAGTTGACACGATCCTCGAGAGGTTTCTCCGAGGCGGAATAGAGGATGTTCATCACCACCCGGTCGAGGAGGGCTTTCTGATAGACGTACCTGTTGCGCACGATTTCCTGCATCGACTTGCTTGTCTGCGACATGGTGCTCTTGTCATTTCTCACGATGAGCACCTTGGGAACATTCGACGGCTTCATCTCCTCCACTTTCGTCTCAAAGGAAGAATACCCCTTGGCATGTGGCAGGTCGGGGTCGAGTGCGCTGGTCACCACCGTATCGCTGGCCATCCGGACACGATTGGCGGTGCTGACGTCCTGTTCCAGGAAACGCAATGTCTCATTGAGCTCCAGGTTTCGCGACACCTGGTTGAGGGACCTGTTGACCGACTCGTCAAACTGCTCCTTCTTCATGCTCACCATCTCGCTGATGTATCTGATCTGCAAGAAGAGCAATGCGAGGAACGACAGTCCCATGATTGTTGCTATGGCCCAAATCGTCTTCTTTTTCATGGCCACAAAGATAGCATGAATCTTAATTCGTTAACACAAAAATGTTAATTATTTCTTTGGTTTTCACGTCCTTTAACACGATATTGATAAATGATTGATAATTATCAATTATCGTGATAACAGTTAGGTCTTATTCGACAAACTATATCATTTCTAATATAAAATGTGAGATTATTAACACCTTTATATGATTTCGAATATAGTTTTGCCATTTCATTCAGTGATTTTGTGGGGGGGCTTCGATGAGTAGAGCGTGCTGTGCCGCTTCGCTCGTCGAAGAAATCCGGCAGAGCATAAATGGCAATTTGAGAGAATGCCCTCACCTAACCTCTCCCAGAGGAGCTAAAGCAAACTGCCCCTCTCCCTCGAGGGAGAGGATGGGTGAGGGGGGATTTTTTATGTAGAGACGTCACATTGTGGCGTCTCTTTGTCATGCCCTCACCTAACCTCTCCCAAAGGGAGAGGGATAAGTTTGTTGGGGCTCCCAGAGGGAGAGGGATAAGGTTGTTGGGGCATAAATCACGCTGAAAATTTCTCCATATAGGATTTTATCCCTATATTTGCAAATCATTTGGACCATGCTGCATCAGTTGCATCGATTCTCAACATAGGATACAGCCCTGAAGAATGGAAGAATACGCACGATATTTTGAGTTTTTGCGCTACAGTCTGGGAGAAGAACTGACGCCACCCCCGTCATACAAGGAGATTGACTGGGAGAAGCTCTATGTCTTCGCCCGTCATCAGACCGTGGAGGCCACTTTCTGGCGCGGCATCCAACGGCTTGACCAGCAAGGACTGGTGAAACTGTCGGAGGAGGCCGTCCTCACGTGGATGGCCCGGTGCAAGAAGATAGAGCGCCGCAACAACATGGTCTATGAGAAAGCCGCCTGGGTGTGGAAGAACTTCAAGAAAGAGGGATTCCGCTCCTGCGTGCTCAAGGGCCAGGGCAACGCCCTGCTCTACCCCACCCCGCTGATGCGCACGCCGGGAGACATCGACATCTGGGTGGAAGGCAGCGACAAGGACATCATCGCCTACGTCGATTCCGTCTGTCCGGGATTCAAGCGCTCCTACCATCACATCGACTTCATCAATGCCGGCAAAGTGCCCGTGGAGGTGCATTATCGTCCGTCATGGATGAGCAACCCCCTGCACAACAAGCGGTTGCAGGAATGGTTTAAGTCACATGCCGAAGAGTGCTTCTCCAACGAGCAGAAAGAATGGGGATTTTGTGTGCCCACCTACGAATTCAACTGCATTTTCCTGCTTTCCCATCTCTATGCCCACCTCCTCAGGGAGGGCGTGGGACTGCGCCATCTCGTAGACTACTACCACCTGCTGTCGGGCAACAAGACGCAGCAACCACCGTCAGAGAAGACGCTGAAACGACTGGGGCTCCATGGCATCGCCGGTGCGGTGATGTGGGTGCTCCACCACCAACTGGGACTGGAGAAGGAAAAACTGCTCTGCGATGTGGATGAGAAACGAGGGCGCCTGCTCTTCCATGAAATCCTGGAAGGAGGAAACTTCGGGAAATACGACGAACGGACACTCGGCGGAGACACCCATAACGCCTGGCGGCATAATGCAAAAACGGCTCTGCGCGACATCCGTCTGGTCAGGTATTTCCCTTCGGAATGCCTCTGCGAGCCATTTTTCCGCCTCTGGCACTATTTCTGGCGCAAGCGCCACTGACGCTTATTCCATCACATTTGTCTCCACATTCCTCATGCCGTTGAGGAAAGCGGCGGCATCCATCCGTTTTTTGCCCGCCATCTGCAGGGCGTCGATTCTCAGCACGCCGTCGCCGGTGACCACATAGAGTTTGTTTTTCTCCACCAGGATGGTGCCCGGACGTTCATCGGCCACCTTCTCCGGACATTTGGTGGTCTTGAACACCTTGACCACCACGGCATTGCCCGTCACCGGCTGCATCATCGTCCACGCACCTGGATAAGGACTGAGGCCACGCACGAAGTCGTAAATACGCTTTGACGGCAGCGACCAGTCTATCCGGCAGGTCTCCTTGAAAATCTTCGGCGCCGGATGGAGCGTCACCCCCTCCGTCATCATCTCCTCCTGCGGGATGGCCTCCACCTGTCCGTCGCCGGCGATGATGCGGTCGATGGTCTCCAGGGCCACTTCTGCGCCCAGGTGCATCAGTCCGTCATAGACATACTCCACGTCGGCGTCGTCGGGGATGTCAAACTGCCGCCGCATGATCACCCGGCCCGTGTCGATATCATGGTCGAGGAAGAACGTGGTCACACCGGTGACCGTCTCCCCGTTGATGACCGCCCAGTTGATGGGCGCCGCTCCCCTGTACTGAGGCAACAAGGCCGCATGGACGTTGAACGTGCCCAACCGCGGCATGTCCCAGACCACCTCGGGCAGCATCCTGAAGGCCACGACCACCTGGAGGTCGGCCTCATAGCTGCGGAGCTGTTCGACGAACGCGGGGTCTTTCATCTTCTCCGGCTGGAGCACCGGGATATCCTGGGAGAGGGCATACTGTTTCACTTCCGAGGGCTGCAGCACACTGCCATGGCGCCCCACGGGTTTGTCGGGCTGCGTGACGACGGCCACCACCCGGTATCCGCCCTCGACGAGGGCTTTCAAGGTGCCCACGGCAAACTCCGGCGTGCCCATGAACACGATTCTGAGATCTTCTTTTTTCATCATTCTGCGTTTGTTGGTTAAGGTTTCCCGGGGATTCAGGCCCAATGGTTTCGTTAGTCCCCCGGAAACGCGTTTCTCACTCTGCCGACATGTCGGCGACCATCTTTCGATAGACGGTGTACATGCGCGTGCGGCTGATATAGCCGATCAGATGCGACTGCGTGTCGGTGACGGGGAGCACGGAGGCGTTGGTCTCGTCAAACTTCCGCATCACGTCCTCCATCGGGTCATCCACGCCCAGCGTACCGGCCGGCGGCGTCATCAACTGCTCCACCGTGAAGTGATTGTAGAGTTCGGTGCGGAACATGACATTCCTGATCTTGGTCAGATCGACCTCACCGAGTAGCGTCCCGGCATTGTCGAGCACGGGCAGGAAACTCGTGGTGCTCATGCTGATGACATTCACCAGTTTTCCCAGACGCATATCAGGTTCCACAGCCGTGAAATGGCGGTCGATGATGCTGTCGAGGCTCATCAGGGTGAGAATGGCCTTGTCGGTATGGTGTGTGATGAGTTTTCCCTCCCTTGCCAGCCGCATGCCATAGATGCTGTGAGGCTCGAAAACGATGATGGTGAGGTAGGCACAGATGCTGACGATCATCAGCGGGATGAACATCTCATACCCTCCCGTGATCTCGGCGATGAGGAAGATGCCGGTCAGCGGGGCGTGCATCACCCCGGCCATCACCCCGGCCATGCCCAACAGGGCGAAATTCTTCTCCGGCAGGTAGATGCTGATTTGGTTGATGTTCCACAGGTGGGAGAAGAAGAAGCCAGCGAAAGCCCCGATGAAGAGCGACGGAGCGAACGTACCGCCGCATCCTCCGCCGCCGTTGGTGGCAGAGGTGGCAATCACCTTCGTGGCCAGCACCAGACCGATATACACCATGAGCAGGTGGCCGTTGCCGTAAAACAGGGAGTTGTTGAGGATGGTCTCCCAGTCGGCCTCCGTCCTGCCGTTGAGGAGGATGTTGATGCTGGAGTAGCCCTCGCCATAGAGTGAGGGGAAAAGGAAGATCAGGCAACTGAGCACCACACCGCCCAGAAGGAGCTTGACATAGGGTTTGTTGCCGATTTTCGAGAACACGTTCTCGCACGACGTCATCAGCCGGATGAAATAGAGGCTCACCAGTCCGCAGAAGATGCCCAGCAGGATGGTGGCCGGCACGCGCTCCACCTGCCATGCGGCGTCGAGGGTGAAGTGGAAGAGGGAGTCGCTGCCCACCAGGATATAGGTGAAGCAGGTGGCTGTGACACAGGCGATGAGGATAGGCAGGAGCGAGGCCATGGTCAGGTCGATCATCAACACCTCGAGGGTGAACACCAGTCCGGCGATGGGGGCTTTGAAGATGCCGGCGATGGCCGCCGAGGCGCCGCATCCCACCAATACCATCATGGTTTTTCCATCCAGGCGGAACGCCTGTCCGAGGTTGCTGCCGATGGCCGACCCCGTGAGGACGATAGGAGCCTCCGCTCCCACGCTGCCGCCGAATCCGATGGTGATGGCCGACGCGATGACCGAGCTCCAGCAGTTGTGCCCTCTCAGCCGGCTCTGTTTGCGGCTGATGGCATACAGGATGCGCGTGATGCCATGGCTGATGTTGTCTTTGACCACATGTCTCACAAACAGCGACGTGAGGTAGATGCCGACGACGGGGAAGACGAGATAGAGCCAGTTGAACGACTCGATATGGAAACCGTGGGTGAGCAGGGCCTCTATCTGGTTGATGAGGCCATGCAGCACGAAGGCGGCGAAGGCGGCGAAGATGCCCACCAGGAAACTGAGCATAAGCGTGAAATGGCGGTCAGCCACATACTGCTTCCGCCATTCATTGAGTTTGTCGTAGGCCGACAATTTCTTGCCTATTGCTGTTTCCTCCATGGTTATAGGGATTATTTCCTGACCACCTCCACCTGACCGTCAGGCCGCAGTCTGATGATCGACGAAGGGGTATGCGGTTTCTTCTCCTGCCGGCGCGAGGTGCACACGTAATCGACAGCCTCCAGCAGTTCGGGAGAGATGTCGCAGTAGTTGGATGCCGGCGGCTCCCCGCTGAAATTGGCGCTGGTGGAGACGATGGCTTTCTGGAAACGGTAACAAAGCTGCTGTGAGAACGGTTCGCGGGTCACCCTGATGGCCACCGACCCGTCCTCCGCCAAGAGGTTGGGAGCCAGGTTGACCGCTCCGTCAAGGATGACGGTGACCGGTTTGGTGGCCAGTTCGATGACGTCCCACGCCACATTGGGCACGTTTCTGATATATCGCTGCAGGCGGGCCTCGCTGTCGACGAGACAGATGAGGGCTTTGGAGTCCACCCGTCGCTTGATCTCATAGACCTTCGCCACGGCATCGGGGTTAGTGGCATCACAGCCGATTCCCCACACCGTGTCGGTGGGATAAAGAATCACCCCACCACGGCGCATCACCTCGACCGCCGCATTGACATCCTTGTCATAAATACTCATGATCCTCTTTGGTTACGTTTGCTCCCGGAGCATTTTATTGTTCTGATTTGCAAAATTAGGGAAAAAATCCTATATGGAGAAATTTTCAGCGTGATTTATGCCCCAATAAACTTATCCCTCTCCCTTTGGGAGACAAAGCATACTTATCCCTCTCCCTTTGGGAGAGGTTAGGTGAGGGCAAAAAAGTAGAGACGTCACAATGTGGCGTCTCAACATAAAAAATCCCCCCTCACCCATCCTCTCCCTCAAGGGAGAGGGGCAGTTTGCTTTTGATGGCGGAACGCAAAAACCCAGGGCTATGCCCTGGGTTATGTATGCGGAGGCCTTTTAGGGTGTCTAAATGATTTGCAAGAGATTTGTGAGAGTAATGTCTAAACTCCTAAACTCCTACACTCCTAAACTCCCAAATCCTAAACTCCTAAACTCCTAACCTTAGATCTCCCAGCCGATGGCGGAGGCACCTAAGACGGCAGCGGAAGCACCGTCAAGGCCGCTGATGAGGAACTTGGCCTTGCCCTTGAAAATCGGGAGCACGTTCTTATCATATCCCTCCTTGATGGGGTTCATGATCAGGTCGCCGGCTTTCACCAGACCACCGAAGAAGATGAAGGCCTCAGGTGAAGAGAAGGCAGCGAAGTCGGCGCAGGCAGCACCCAGCATCTCGCCCGTGAACTGGAACACCTCGTTGGCCAGTTCATCACCCTTTCCGGCGGCGATGGAGACATCGAGCGACGTGATATCCTCAGACTTCATCTCGCGGAGCAGTGAAGGACGGTTGGTGGTGTCGAGCAACTCACGTGCCGAACGAGCCACACCCGTGGCGGAGCAGTAAGCCTCCAGACAGCCCTTGCGGCCGCAGCCACAGAGGCGTCCGTTCTCACGGCGCATGATGACATGGCCGAGCTCACCGGCGAAGCCGTCGCAGCCATAGACCAGTTGGCCGTTGATGACGATGCCCGATCCCACACCCGTTCCGAGGGTGATGACGATGAAGTTCTTCATGCCACGTGCCACGCCATAGATCATCTCGCCGATGGCAGCGGCATTGGCGTCATTGGTCAGCGCGACAGGGATGCCCAGGCGGTCGCTGAAGAGTTTTGCCAGAGGCACCACGCCATTATGTCCCCAAGAGAGGTTGGGAGCGAACTCTATCGTACCGTTATAGTAGTTGCCGTTGGGAGCACCGATACCCATCGCCTTGATGTTGTCGATGCCGCCCACTTGTTCGATGATCACTTGCAGGGCGTTGCAGGAAGCCTCGACATAGTCTTCCACCTTGTCGTAACCCTGGGTCTTGATGGCTGTGGTGGCCTTAATATCACCACGGCTGTCGACGATTCCAAACACGGAGTTGGTTCCACCCAAATCCAATCCTATCACATACGGTTTAATTGTAGATTGTTCGTTCATATATTATGTTATTTGGTTAATTCACACGTTCTGCAAAGATACGGAAAAAAGAATAGACCACAAACTTTTGCATCTAAAATTTGCTCCTTTCATAAAAAA
This sequence comes from uncultured Prevotellaceae bacterium, assembly GCA_902776475.1. Lineage (GTDB taxonomy): Bacteria > Bacteroidota > Bacteroidia > Bacteroidales > Bacteroidaceae > Prevotella. Next base: position 79,119 of record CACYQD010000017.1, read on the forward strand.
ATTGCAATTTTGCAGTCGATATGCCTTTTGAGTTTCACATCAATATATTGGACACCATCTTCAAGGGACTGATCATCGGTATCCTTGCGTCTGCTCCCATGGGACCAGTGGGCATACTGTGCGTACAGCGCACGCTCAACAAAGGCCGCTGGTATGGTTTCGTGACAGGCATAGGAGCCACGGTCAGCGACCTGTTCTATGCCCTTGTCACCGGTGTGGGCATGAGTTTTGTGATGGACCTGGTCAACAATGCTCAGAACCGCTTCTTCCTCCAGATCACCGGCAGTGTGATGCTGCTCATCTTCGGCATCATCAGTTTCCGGTCCAACCCCACGAAGAACATGCACCATAGTGGTACGACGAAGGGCACCTACATGCACAATGGCGTGACCGCCTTCCTTGTCACGCTCTCCAACCCCCTCATCGTCTTCCTGTTCATGGCCTGTTTCGCCCAGTTGGCCTTCATCATCCCCGACCATCCGCTTGAGATGTGCATCGGCTACCTGAGCATCGTGGGCGGCGCGCTCCTGTGGTGGTATGGCCTGACGTGGCTGATCGACAAGTTGAACAACATTTTCGAGGATTACGGTATCATACTCATCAACAAGATTATCGGCAGCGTGGTGATCATATTCTCCCTGATCGTTTTATTTGGAACGATTTTCAACCTCTTCACCATCCACTACTGAGCGGAGGGCTGAAGAACCATTTCCCCATGACCATCCACGTATCATCCCCAACAACCCATTTATGTATATCGCACAACAACTGAGAAAGCAGAACATCGCAGAATACCTGCTCTACATGTGGCAGGTGGAAGACCTCATCCGCGCCTACGGATGCAACCTCGCCAAACTCAAGCGGGAATACATCAGCCGGTTTGAGTACTCCGAGGAAGACATGGACGAGCTCACCGACTGGTATGCCAACCTCATCCGCATGCTCACCCAGGAGGGATGCCGTGAGCAGGGCCACCTTCAGATCAACAAGATCCTGGTGCAGGACCTCAGCGAACTGCATGCCCGCCTGCTGGACAGCAGCCGTTTCCCGTTCTACAGAGCAGAATATTATAAGGTATTGCCCTTCATCGTCGAACTGCGCAAACGCGGAAGCGACCCCAACGAGAGCGAGGTGGAGACCTGCCTCAACGCCCTCTACGGCGTCATGCTGCTCCGCCTGCAGAAACGGGAAATCTCCCCCGACACCCAACATGCCATCAATGAGATCACCACCCTCATCGGCATGCTCTCCGACTATTATCAGAAAGACAAGACCGAGGGACTAGAATTTGAAGAATAAAAAAAAGCAATAACCATGAACATACTTATCACAGGATGCAACGGACAACTGGGCAATGAGATACAGTTGTTGGAAAAAGACCATTCCACCCACCAGTTTATCAACACCGACATCAACGAGCTGGACATCTGCGACCAAGAGGCCGTGGACAAGTTTGTCAGCGAGCACGAGGTGGACGGCATTGTCAACTGCGCCGCCTACACTGCCGTGGACCGGGCAGAGAACGACAAGGAGCAATGCACGACGCTCAACACCATCGCCCCGGCCTACCTCGCCAACGCCGTGGAACAACGGGGAGGATGGATCATCCATATCTCCACCGACTATGTCTTCAACGGCAAGCACTTCCTGCCCTACAAGGAAGACGACACCCCGTCGCCCGACAGCGTCTATGGCAGCACGAAACTCGCCGCCGAACTGGGCGTGTCGAAACTGTGCCACCGCGCCATGATCATCCGCACGGCATGGCTCTACAGCACCTTCGGCCACAACTTCGTGAAGACGATGCTGCGCCTGGGCCAGGAGAAGCGCGAACTGGGCGTCGTGGCCGACCAGATCGGCAGTCCCACCTACGCCCGCGACCTGGCCAGGGCCATCATGGCCATCATCGAGAAAGGCATCCAGCCCGGTGTCTATCACTTCTCCAACGAAGGCGTCATCTCATGGTATGACTTCGCCAAAGCCATCCACCGCCTGGCAGGCATCACCGACTGCAAGGTGCGCCCGCTGCACACGGAGGAATACCCCACCCCGGCCCACCGTCCTCCCTACAGCGTGCTCGACAAGACCAAGATCAAGCAGACATTCGGCATTGAGATCCCCTATTGGGAAGAGTCTCTGGCCGACTGCATCAAACAGTTGCAACAAGCATAAACGATAACACGAAATGAACAACGAAATAGAAAGACGGCGCACCTTCGCCATCATCTCCCACCCTGATGCGGGCAAGACCACACTGACCGAGAAATTTCTGCTCTTCGGCGGCCAGATACAGGTGGCAGGCGCCGTGAAGAGCAACAAGATCCGCAAAACCGCCACCTCCGACTGGATGGACATCGAGAAGCAGCGCGGCATCTCCGTATCCACCTCCGTCATGGAATTTGACTACGAGGGTTACAAGGTCAACATCCTCGACACCCCGGGTCACCAGGATTTCGCCGAGGACACCTACCGCACGCTGACCGCCGTGGATTCGGCCATCATCGTCGTCGACGGTGCCAAAGGCGTGGAGACGCAGACCCGCAAGCTGATGAACGTGTGCCGCATGCGCAACACGCCGGTCATCATCTTCATCAACAAGATGGACCGTGAGGGCCGCGACCCGTTTGACCTGCTCGACGAACTGGAGCAGGAGCTTCAGATCCATGTCCGTCCCCTCTCCTGGCCCATCAACCAAGGAGCGAAATTCAAGGGCGTTTACAATATCTACGAGAACAAGCTCGACCTTTTCACGCCCGACAAGCAGCGCGTGACGGAAAAGGTGGAGATCGACGTCAACAGTGCGGAACTTGACAAGCAGGTCGGCGAGAGAGACGCCAGCCAGTTGCGTGAAGACCTGGAACTCATCGAAGGCGTCTATCCAGAGTTCAGCGTCGAGGACTACCGCTCGGCCACCATCGCCCCGGTCTTCTTCGGCAGTGCCCTCAACAACTTCGGTGTGCAGGAACTGCTCAACTGCTTCGTGGAGATCGCGCCCTGTCCGCGCCCCACCAAGGCCGAGGAGCGCGAGGTGAGCCCAGAGGAAGAGAAATTCACGGGATTCATTTTCAAGATCACCGCCAACATCGACCCCAACCACCGCTCCTGCATCGCTTTCTGCAAGGTTTGCAGCGGCCGTTTCGTCCGCAACCAGCCCTATTACCATGTGCGCCAGGGAAAAACCCTCCGCTTCAGTTCTCCCACCCAGTTCATGGCCCAGAGAAAATCCACCGTCGACGAAGCCTATCCCGGCGACATCATCGGTCTGCCCGACAACGGCATTTTCAAGATCGGCGACACGATGACCGAAGGTGAGCAGCTCCATTTCCGCGGTCTGCCCTCCTTCTCTCCGGAGATGTTCAAATACATTGAGAACGACGACCCGATGAAGGCCAAGCAGCTCAACAAGGGCATAGAGCAACTGATGGACGAAGGCGTCGCCCAGTTGTTCATCAACCAGTTTAATGGCCGCAAAATCATCGGTACGGTGGGTCAGTTGCAGTTTGAGGTGATCCAATACCGCCTGGAGAACGAATACAATGCGAAATGCCGCTGGGAGCCCGTGCATCTGCACAAGGCCTGTTGGATAGAGTCAGACGACGAACAGGAGTTGGAGAATTTCAAGCGCAGGAAATATCAGTACATGGCGAAAGACCGTGAGGGGCGCGACGTGTTCCTCGCCGACAGCGGCTATGTGCTCTCCATGGCCCAGGAAGACTTCAAGCACATCAAATTCCACTTCACCTCGGAATTCTAAGACGACTCGAGGGCCAAGGCATACCAGACCCTGAGCGGGCATCGCACCGTCTATGGAGGCGGTGCCCGAGTGCTAAGACGACTCGAGGGCCTTGCAGCACCACCTTGAGACCTTGAGCATCACGCTGATGCCCGGCACATCCTTGAGAAGATAGTATTTGTGGCTCTGGCGCACCAACCGTCCGGTGAGACCCTTGAGTGGGCCATAGCACACTTCCACGGGTGTGCCCGCCTTGTGGCGCGCCTCGTCTGAACTGAGAAATTTCCTCATTTCTATCTCGGGGTTGCACATCGCCTTGAACTCCATCATCTGCTTGGCCGGAATCTCATAATACTCCCTCACCTCACGGCTCTTGGTGATGACCGACATCTTATACTGTCCGTTCATCACCAGATCACGCATTTCTTTGGCGGTGAGGCTTTTCTTGACGAAAAGGAGATTGCTCACCACGGGACGGAGCTTGCGCTTGGGCCTTCCGTTTTCATCCTCATAGACACGGTATTGCATGGGGATGAAAACCTCCAGACCATTTTCCTTGAAATACTCACTGACCTTCATCTGGTTGTTCGTAAACAACTTGACGGCATACCAAGGTGAAGTGTCTGGTTCAGAAGCCCCCATTTCCTGCTGTATCAGAGGAACGGTATTGGTTTTTTCCTGCATAAGTCTGGATAGCTTTTTTTTAGGCTGCAAAGTTAGTCCTTTTCCACTGAATGGCCAAAGAATTAACAAATTTTCGGAACTGTATTCTCGCCCCCTCACCCCTGAGGCATGAGCGCGGCATTCCTCCGATAGGCCGTCCCGGTCATCACGCAGATGAGTTCATCCCTCTGGTTGGTGACCCTCACCTCGCAGAAAGGCATTTTGTGATGAGGGTCCTCGTGGGCCAAGGCGGTGAGCTGGTCACCCTTCATGGCCGAGCGGACGAAGGTGATGCTATGGGATATGCCCACGGTCATGAATCCCCCGCTGTTGACTGCGGCGGCAAAAGCCAGGTCGGCCAACGTGAAGAGCGCTCCGCCCTGACAGACACCGGCGCCGTTGAGGTGATGGTCCACAACGGTCATCACGGCCTTGGCGCAACCCTGTCCCATCTCGACCACCTGGACACCAGCCATGGCGGCGAAACGGTCATTTTGATTGAGAAAATCGATCAGTTCCATTTTAAGATTTACTTGATGGCGTTTTCGGCACTCACCGGCGACATCCGCCTGATGAGATGAGCACGACGACAAAAAAACTGCCGGGAACGCATTAGCATTTTCGGACCCGGCAAGTCAAATGTCAATAATTTTCAAAAGAATCACTTTCTCAGCGCCTCTACAAAGCGCTTGATGCTGTCCACATCTTTCAGGCCGGGCTCAATCTCAAAGCGGGAGTTGATATCGATGCCGGCGAACTTCGGATGCTGGAAAGCCTTGATGCGCTCCACATCGTCGGGGCCGATGCCGCCGCTGAGGATAAAGGGCACATCGCCCTGGTAGGCATCGAGCACTGACCAGTCGAAGCTCTCCCCGCTTCCACCCTTCTGCTTGCATTTGTTGTGGAAGAGGAAATAATCGACCAGCGAACCATAGGCCTCGCACTTCTTCAGGTCCTCGGCGCTCTCCACCTCAATGGTCTTGACAATCTGCACGGGCCTGATATCCGGCTCCAGCGTGCGGCGGAGGTTCTCTATCATCACAGGACCCTCGCTGCCATGCAATTGCACCAGGTCAAGGTTGAAATTATACACCCTGGTGACGATGGTCTGGGGCATGTCGTCCACGAAGACTCCCACGCGCTTGGGCTTGTTGTCCCTGCGTGTCATCTCGGGCATGCCCCCCAGCTCCGATACCTTTGTGGCGAGCGGGGAGTAGTCTGGGTAGAAACCGCCTCTTGCAGACACCTGCTTCACATACCTGGGACTCTCCGGCCAGAACACCAGTCCCAGCCAATCCACATCCAGAGCACTCACTTCACGTATGTTTTGGGCCACACGCATGCCACAAACTTTCAGAATCATAACAATATGTAAAGTTTTTTCTTTTCAAAAATATCTTTCAGATCATCTGTTCATGCAAAAATACAACTTTTTTTTGAAACCAGCCCTCAATTTGAGATTTATTGCAAGAACAAATTCTAAAAAAAAGAAGATGATTTTTTGGGCCAATCGTATAATAAGGAAGCAAAAGCATCGTTACTAAAATATAACACATGATCAGATTTGCCTATGAAAATTTTTACCCACGAAGAAACAGAACCATCACAACGCACGCTCAAATTCATCCGTGAATTGGCACACACCTACAGGGCATTCGAACTGAATGGCCGCCATGAAGTTTATTGTCTGAACTAAATCCAATACCATGGCCACCCTCGTATCCCCCTCCTTGCTGGCAGCGGACTTCACTTGTCTGCAACGTGACATCGACATGATCAACCGCAGTGAGGCCGACTGGCTTCACATGGACATCATGGACGGCGTGTTTGTCCCCAACATCTCCTTTGGCTTTCCCGTGCTGGAAGCAGTGGCGGGCATCTGCCAGAAGCCCCTTGACGTGCACTTCATGACCGTGCACCCGGAGGAATACATCGCCCGTACGGCCCGTCTCGGCGCCATGATGATGAACATCCACTACGAAGCCTGCACCCACCTTCACCGCACGATTGAGGAGATACACAAAACCGGCATGAAAGCCGGTGTCACCCTCAATCCGAGCACTCCCGTGGGGATGCTGGAAGATATCATCTGCGATGTCGATATGGTGCTGCTGATGAGTGTCAACCCAGGGTTTGGAGGTCAGAAATTCATTGAGCATTCGCTCGACAAGGTGAGGCGCCTGCGGGAGTTGATCGCATCCTCCGGCAGCCATGCGCTGATAGAGATCGACGGTGGTGTGCAGTCAGAGACAGCGCCCCGTTTGGTCGAGGCCGGTGTCGATGTGCTTGTCAGCGGCAGCTATGTGTTCAAGGCCGAGGACCCTGTCTCCACGATTCACTTCCTGAAAAGCCTGTGATCGGCTAATCCAGTTGGAGAGCCACGCCGTGCTCCCTTGCCATCCTTCTGAGATTGAGGATGGCATAACGCATGCGCCCCAGCGAAGTGTTGATGCTTACGCCAGTGGCCTCAGCAATCTCCTTGAATGACATCTCCTGATAGAACCTCATGAAGACCACCTCACGCTGGGTCGGAGGAAGCATGTTCATCATTTTCTTCACATCCTTGAGCACCTGAGTGTTGACATAGCGGTTCTCCACGTTCATGTCGAGCAGTGCGCTGCACAGGTTGGAGAGGTCGTTGTCCTCAGTGGGCTCGACAATTTTCTCCGACCGCTGCTCCCTGTACCAGTCCATGATCACGTTGTGCGCGATCCTGACGAGCCATGCGCTGAATTTTCCAGAATTGGTGTATTTGCGCTGCTGCAACTTGACGATGACCTTGACGAATGTCTCTTGGAAGATATCGTCGGCCACATCACGGTCGCGCACCACGAACATGATATAAGTAAACAGCTTGGTCTTGGTCCTTGACAGCAACAAGTCAAACGCCTTATTATTACCATCGATGTAAGACAAGGCCAATTCCTCGTCTGTCATCTTGTTCAAATCGTCCATTCCTTAAATATAATTTTGTTTAAGTAATGATTTCCCGATAGGCGTATTTTTTTAAGTTTTGAAATATTAAGTCAAGAATTTGGTTGCAAATATAAGCACTTTTGGTCAGTCGTGCAAATTTTTTCACAAAAATGTCATTAATTGTTTTGAAATCCATCCAAAAAGTACTATCTTTGCATCGAGAAGGTTCGCTATACGCGATTAGCAAAGGGAACGGGGTGAGAGTCCCCGACTGTCTCGCAGCTGTGAGTTTCATTATGGCCTCAGGCTGATGCCACTGCCTTATAAGGTGGGAAGGCGCCTGAGAGCGAAACGAAGTCAGAAGACCTGCCTTTTCAAGCCTACCCAAGCTTGCCGATGCCTCTCGATGTAAGGGGCGAGGCAAAATGAGTTTTTCTTTCAAACCGGCGGCTCGAGAGCCTGCCTGATGATGTTGTCACTCTGCCTGTGTCCATGCCACACAGCGCATCTGTTGGCCCTATGTTGTATGACCGAAATGTATTATATAAGTTTTTCTTAGAAAAGGAGCGACGCCGTGAGGTCTCGCTCCTTTTTCGATGGAAGGAGGGGAGAGGGAGAGGATGGGTGAGGGGGAACGACTCACCTACTCACCATAGTTATAGGCGTCTTCTTCGATGGTGACGAACAGCTGTTTGATTTTCTCGGCGGCATCTTTGCGGGCTTCCAGGACGTCGCTGTAGGCTGGTTTGAGGGTGGCGCCTGAGAAGACCTCGGTGAACGGCAGATTGTCTTCGGCGCGCTTTTTGACGATGGCCTTGAGGAGTTTGCCCTTGTTCAGGTAGAACCTGAACTCATACTGCTCATCCGCACCGTTCTCATCAGGGGTCCACATGGGATCATAAGCATAGATGAAGGCCACGCTCCCATTGCTGTCAAACATATACTCCTCGTAGTATTCCCTTGCCGCGAAGTTGTATTTTTTCGTGGCGAAGGTGATGTAGTGCGAAGGATAGATCTTGTCCTCTTCCCTCTCATCGAAATACATGTAGACGTCTTCCTTGTGTCCGCCCGTGGCCGGGAGAAACTGGCTGACCTCCAAATGATAGTATTCTCCCCACTCGGCGCCATCATTAGCATTATCCCCTTGATGCGTTGCGATGTAACCCTTGTTGTCCGCATAACGCTTGCGGATGCTCTCCACGGTATTCTGAGCCCATCCCAGTTGCATGACAGCAGCCAGGAGCAGCAGCAAAGTCAGTCTTTTCTTCATCTTCTTCGTTTTTTGGTTTCTACTTATGCAAATATAAACCTTTTTGTCCAAATAACCTTTGCCAGAGGCAAAAATGTTTTATCTTCATCCGCTTTTTTGCTCTTTTAACACCGAAAGCGAGAAACTTTGCAAAACTTATCGTAATTTTGCATCTCAAGGCCGTGGCCATCGCCAAAAGCGGCAGAAGAAGAATAAAAGACACCAGATTATCTTGAAAACCGACCTCAGCAAGTTGACCAGCCGAAGTGCCAAAGTGCTTCTCCCCTTGTTATTGGGGGGAATGATACTCTATTGGATGTACCGGGAGTTTGACTTCGGGCTGATGAGCGACGTGATGTGGCATGAGATGGACTGGACCTGGATGCTGCTCTCGCTGCCCTTCGGCGTGACGGCCCAGCTGTTCCGCGGCATGCGCTGGCGACAGACCCTCGCCCCCCTGGGAGAGCGCCCAAGGCTGTCCACCTCGGTCAACGCCATCTTCCTCAGCTATGCCACCAGCCTTATCATCCCCCGTGTGGGAGAGTTTGCCCGCTGCGGCATCCTGAAGCGCTACGACGACGTGACCTTCGCCAAGTCTTTGGGCACGGTGGTCACCGAGCGCGCCGTCGACAGCATCGTCGTGGTGACCATCACCGTGATCACCCTGCTGCTGCAGCTCTCCGTGTTCAACAATTTCTTCATCACCACGGGCACCCGTCTCGACACCTTTCTGGGCCAGTTTACCACGACAGGCTATCTGGTCACATTCATCTGCCTCATCGCGGCCCTGCTGCTCATCTGGCTGCTCCTCCGCAAGATGGAGATCTACAAGAAGGTGAAAGACACGGCCAGCAACATCTGGCAGGGCGTGGTATCCCTGCGCAATGTGGAAAACATCCCCCTCTACCTGCTATACACCCTCGGCATCTGGGGCAGCTATTTCATCCACTTCTACCTGACGTTCTACTGTTTTGAGGGCACGTCGCATCTCGGCATCGGCTGTGCGCTCGTGACGTTCGTCGTGGGCAGCATCGCCGTCATCGTGCCGACGCCCAACGGAGCCGGTCCCTGGCATTTCTCCGTGAAGACGATGCTCATCCTCTATGGCGTGGAGAGCAACGCCGCACTGATCTTCGTCCTCATCGTCCACACCGTGCAGACCATGCTGGTGGTGCTGCTGGGCATCTGGGCATGGGCCGCCCTGGCCCTGACGAAACCCGTGTCGGTCAAGGAAAGACAATAACATCAACCCAATCATTAACCTTAACATTTAAAAGTATGAGTGAAATCAAGAACTTGCAGCCCAGCTGCATCTGGAAAAATTTCTACGCACTGACCCAAATACCCCGTCCGTCAGGACACTTGGAGAAGATACAGCAGTTCCTACTCGACTTCGCCAAGAACGCCGGTGTGGAGGCATTCAAGGACCCTGCCGGCAACATCGTGATGCGCAAGCCCGCCACTCCGGGCATGGAAGACCGCAAAGGCGTCATCCTGCAGGCCCACATGGACATGGTGCCGCAGAAGAGTCCCGAGAGCACCCACAATTTCGAGACCGACCCCATCCAGCCGTGGATTGACGGCGACTGGGTGAAGGCCAAGGGCACCACTCTGGGCGCAGACAACGGCATGGGCGTGGCCGCCATTATGGCCGTCATGGAGGCGAAAGACATGAAGCACGGTCCCATCGACGCCCTCATCACCGCCGACGAAGAGACCGGCATGTTTGGCGCCAACGACCTGCCCGAGGGAGAGCTGCAGGGCGACATCCTGCTCAACCTTGACTCCGAGACCTGGGGCAAGTTTGTCATCGGCAGCGCCGGCGGCATCGACGTCACCGCCACCCTCGACTACAAAGATGTGGAGACCGACAGTGAGGACGTGGCTGTGAAGGTCACCCTGAAAGGCCTCCGCGGCGGCCATTCCGGTCTGGAGATCCATGAAGGCCGCGCCAACGCCAACAAGCAGATGGTGCGCTTCGTGCGCGAGGCCATCGAGGAGTGCGAGGCCCGTCTGGCCTCCTGGCATGGCGGCAACATGCGCAATGCCATCCCGTTCAAGGCCGAGGTGGTGCTGACCCTGCCCGCAGAGAATGTGGAAGCCCTCAAGGAGTTGGTGGCCGACTGGAAGGCCGACCTGACCGACCAGTTCAAGCATATCGAGAGCGGCATCGAGATGTATGCCGAGGACGTTCCCGCTCCGAAGACCGAGGTGCCCGTGGAGATCCAGGACAACCTCATCAACGCCATCTACGCCTGCCACGACGGTGTCGTGCGCATGATCCCCGCATATCCCGACGTCGTGGAGACCTCCTCCAACCTGGCCATCATCGACATCGAGAACGGCAAGGCCTCGCTGAAGATCCTGGCCCGCTCCTCACGTGAGGACATGAAGGACTACATCGTGAAGTCGCTGGAGAGCTGTTTCAACATGGCCGGCATGAAAGTGGAGACCGCCGGCAGCTATGGCGGTTGGGACCCCAACCCCGAGAGCGGCATCCTGCACCACCTGCTCAAGATCTACAAGGAGCTCAACGGCGAGGACGGCATCATCCAGGTGGACCATGCCGGACTGGAGTGCTCCGTCATCTTAGGCAAGTATCCCCACCTCGACGTCGTGTCGCTCGGTCCCACGATGCGCAGTCCGCATACCACCAGCGAGCGCTGCTACATCCCGACCATCGCTCCGTTCTGGGCACTGCTCCGCAAGGCTTTGGAAGAGATTTAGACCGAAGACATCCGGCCAGAAGGGCATCCGAGTACATAGCCCAGGGCAACGCCCTGGGTTTTATGTTGGCCTTTCAGGCAGTCCCCTCCCCTACTCCCACCGTTCTTATCAGGGAGGTCCATCGTCAGATGCGACAAATTCATGGGCGTCACCCCATTTTTGTCGCAAAACACGCTGCCTGTCGCTATAAAACCCATGCGAAGAAGAGGAAAATAATTGCAATGCCGCCAACGAAAGCCTATCTTTGTATCACACTACAAGCAAATAGAACAACAACCAAAAGACAAAAGATATGAAAACGGCAAAAATATTCCAGAGCAAGTCGAAGGTCACAGCAATCTTCATGCTCGCAGCCATCATAGCGGTGGGATTTATCACCCTCAGTGAAAGCACGAACTCGGATGAAAGGCTCCTCACCCAGCAAAATGTCTCCACAAGCTTTTTCGACCAGATGGAGGATGCCACCAAAGCCTATAACCTCCTGAAGGAAATCAGCTTGGAGAAAGCCAGACTGGAGAAGGAGAAGGCAGAGCTGAAGGACGAGATGGTCAAGGCCAAGCAGTGGCGCGACAAGGACCAAGGCATGGTGGTGGGAGTCACATTCCAGGTGCCTCAGGGCCTTCCCGAGATCACCACGGTGCGGAGCAAGATCAACAGCATCGACCTGAAGATCGCAGCCCTCAAAGAGTCGGGCAAAGCCCTCGCGACAAAGTACGGCATTGACATCCAGAAGGTGGCTGATGACCAGGAACTCCTGTCATGCAAATGACACTCGACAACTATGATGATCAAGGGTGAGCGGCTCACATAGAGCCCTCGCCCTTTTTTCATGCAAAAAATTTGGGAAGTGATAAAAAGGCATTTCCCTTGTAGAGACGTCACATTGTGGCGTCTCATAAAAAAAGTAGGACCTCAAAAGTATTGCATCACTTCTGAGGTCCTCAACTTGTTGGTTTGGCGTCATCGCCATAAAATGGTATCTTCAAGTTCCCATATCGTTTCCAAGGCTCATGGGGTAAAAGCCGGCGATCTAGGTGTACCATCTTATTATTTCTGGCTTTCAACATACTGGGGGTATGCCGGACTGATCACGATAAGGAATTTCACTGTGGCCTTGAGGAACTTCTTTACTGTAGTCTTCAAACTCGTTGCCATCTCGGTGCTCTCGAAAAGAGCAGCTGTCGTCGGGGTTAATTGCGTCGTCTTCATAATCGTAAAATTTTAAATGTTTATAGAATGTTATTTTAGTGACAGGAGCCCTGTCTTTCTTGTCTCTGATGCAAAGATAATGACGATTATTCGACGCAAAATGATTTTTTGAGTTTTTCGCGCAACGAGCATGCGACAGGCCAGCCTATTTGCGACAGCTATGGGAAAAAGGCCTCAAAGCTGTCGCAAAAGGGTATTCCTGCCCTACTCCACTTTGTATCCTTTGGGGATGGTGAATTTTGACGCATCGACTTTGTCCGGCAAAGTGATGGACTGGAGTTCAGTGGTTTCATTCCCATCAGGAGTCCACGGGCTATGTCGTGAAACTGACGTTCAGCAAGGTGAGCAGCCTCACGGCGGGCATGCCGTATATCGTGAGATGGGATGCCGACACGGAAAACCCCACCATCAACGACCCCATCTTCTACAGCGTCACCCTCAGCGATGAGACGAAAAACTTCACCTCCGAAGACAGCCATGTGAAGTTCAATGGCTACTACGACGCGTTCGTCGTGAAGCCCGACGCCAATCCTGCCATATACTACCTCACCGCCGGCAACATGCTGAAGCACACCGCCACCGAACGCAAGCTGAAGGCCTGCCGTGCCTACTTCATATTCACGACGGACGCTGGCGCCGGCACCAACGACTTCACCTTCGACATCGACTTCGGTGACGGCATCACGGGAATCGGTGAACCCCCAGCCCTCAAATCTCAAACCTCAACTCCATTCTGGTACACGCTCGACGGCAGGAGACTCAGCGGCGAGCCCACACGGAAGGGCATCTATCTCAACAATGGCCGCAAGGTGGTCATTAAGTAAAACTGTAGGAGGACATGACTATGAAAACAAAGAAGACATACACCATTCCTGAGACCGAATTCGTGATGCTGAACACCCACGGCAGGGTGATGCAGGACACCCTGCAAAACACCTTCAGCGGGGGCGACTACACGCGCACGGGAATCATCATCGGCAAGGAGGCCGACGATAGCGACGGAGACAACCGCTCCAACCAATGGACCAACCATTTATGGGACGACCTGGAATAGCGAAGAGAGGTCCAACTTCACGACGACCTGGTTCTCAGGCTTTGACGACCAACATCACTGCCACAAAGTGCAGCCCGGGAAGCGCCATGCTCCCCGGGCTGCACTTTGTTATGACTGTTGTAAACGATATGACCCAATTTCTAAAAGCCATACCAACAACGGGATTTTTTATCCTCTCATATCACGGGTGGCCGGGATCGGACACTTTTTAGTTGTCGTATCCTTTCAGGCTCTCAACAACCTGAATATCTGCTGGCAGCCACTTCACGCTATCCAACTCATCCATCAACAGCCACTTCGCAGCCTCATGTTCATTCAGATGCAACGCCTCGCCAGCCAAAGAGCAGAGGTAACAGTGCATGGTCAGATGAAACTTAGGATAATCATGCTCCACCGTACAAAGAAACTCATCCACGCTAATCTCCGCCGATAGCTCTTCGAGGATCTCCCGCTTCAACGCTTCCTCTGGTGTTTCTCCTTCCTCTATCTTTCCTCCAGGGAACTCCCACCAATCCTTCCACTCGCCATATCCCCGCTGGGTGGCAAAGATCTTATTCTCTTTTCGGATGATGGCTGCGACGACTTCTATTGTTTTCATATTCATTATGCAATAGCCATCTTTTGTGCTTTCTCCAAAATAAAGCCTGGTATATGGTGCTGCATAGCCCAAGTGATAGTCATTGGCTTGTCGCCATGAGATTTGACGTAATCTACCAACCCTAAGCAATAATAAGGAGAGGTAAAATTATAGGCATCCACCTTATGTTCTCTTACAAACAACAAGAACTTACGTCCGTTCTTCTTCTGTTCTACATAGCGGCGGCCTGCATTCTGATGACTGGCACTATTTTGCGACTGCCAGTTAAACAGGGCTTCATTAATGGCATAATCTTCGTATTGAGTACTTGGCGAAAATTCCTTATCACTCTTGTTTAGTGTAACCCAAAGCAATTCCGTATTGATCTCGTCTATACTCAAACAACCGCCCTGAGGTATGGCACCTGAATTTTCTGCCGTTCGTTTATTAAAGATGACGAGTTGCTGCTCACGAGTATAACAACCAAAAAGTTCAAGCACATTGTCTTTTCCAAGTTCTGGAATAGATTTGGTAGAAATCAACAGGTGATCAGACAGATACTGTACAATTTGGCGCAATTCTTCTACAAACAATGGATAAGCACCAAACTTCTTCAATCCTTCATCAACGGAAGTAAACCCAAATTTGTCTATAGACTTAGCGAAAAGATCGTAGTAGAACATCAGTGCGAAAGTGTTATTCCTCTCATCATGCTCGTATTCGAAGTTGTTATCTATGAGCTTTGTGATAAAACTTAGATAACTGATAGAGTTGACATGAATGAGTCGTTTCATATTATTTTCAAATAATCTTGTAAACTCGTCTAATGGATAACTTAACATGCCGGCTTCTCTCAAAAGTGCATTCCAGCATCTTGTTTTGTAGATGATGCGAATATCCAAATCGAACTGAACCAAGAAGTTAGGCAAGGTCAGAGGCTTTTCATTATTCACACTAAACTGTCTCACTTCCTGAACGAGACGCCGCAGATTAAATACGGCCGTCCGGATATTGTTCATTATATATTCACGTGCTAGTTTATCCATTGCAATAGTACAACCACGTGGCAACATCGTAAAACTCTCTGCCACGGCACCTTTGAGAGTTCTTGTCGTGACATTCTTAGATTTAGGAATTAATGCCCTAAATCGGCTTTCATAACTATAGTTTACATGTGCTTGAGCCACAAAATCGAGCACAGTCAGGCATTCCTTGTCCGGTGCTAGTCGTAAACCACGACCTAACTGCTGAAGAAATATCGTAAGACTTTTAGTAGGACGAAGAAATAGCACCGTATCTATTTCTGGGATGTCAACACCTTCATTATAAATATCAACAACGCAGAGGTAATTGACTTTTCTCGCTCTAAATTGGCTCACGATCTCTTCACGACGTTCCAAACTATCTTCACCAGAAAGCATTGCTGCTCTATAGCCTGCCGAACATAATCCAGCAGCCACATCGCGAGCATGATCAAGCCTTGCACAGAAACACAATGCACGGCAATTGCGCTCGTCAGACAAATAGCGAGGCAGTGACTCTGTGATGAGTCTTAGCCTGTCTGAAGTATTCAATTTCCTTACCAGTTCATTTTCATCATAGCCGCCCTGCGCCCAGGTAACATGACTTAGGTCTGTGGTTCTATCACCTACGCAAAAATATTGGAATGGTGAGAGTAGCATGTTATCAATGGCTTCAGGTAGGCGCAACTCAGCTGCTATGCGCTGATTGAAATTTGAAAGATTAACACCATCTGCTCGTTCAGGGGTAGCCGTCAGGCCTATCAATATTTTAGGTTTGAACAAATCAAATACTTTCTGATAGCTCACGGCTTCACTATGATGGGCCTCGTCTACAACGACATAATCATAGTAATCTTCACCACAATTGCGGAACGTTTCCAAATTAGTATTAAACGACTGAATTGATATGAATAAATGTCCCAGATCTCCATACGAAGAAGGCCTGTGGTCACCTACCCATAACTCACCGAAGTCATTCATACTTAATACAGAACAAAATGTATTGATAGATTGTTCCAATATCTCCTTGCGATGTGCCACAAAGAGAAGTCTGTGACGTTCATTAGCATCATAGAAACGCTTGTAGTCAAAGGCTGCTATCACAGTCTTACCAGTTCCTGTTGCTGCTACTATCAAGTTTTTATAACTCTGATGAATCTCGCGCTCAACCGTCAGTCTGTCAAGAATGGCCTTTTGATGAGGTAGTATATGATACTTATATAGCACACGCCCAACACTCCTCTTGACTTCATTCCGCTCTGCGATAGCAGCAACGAAACGCTCGTAATCATAATCCTCAAAATTGTCACTATTCCAGTATGTATCAAAAGTAGCGAGAGCTTTTTGTATGATGTGAGGATTCTCCTGATTGGTAATGCGCATGTTCCACTCCAAACCCTTTGTCAGAGCAGATCGTGAAATATTAGAAGAACCTATGTAGGCCGTGTTCATACCACTTTCTCTAACGAAAATATAGGACTTTGCATGCAAACGATCTAAGTCGCAGTTATATGACACTTTTATCTCTACCTTATTAGGAGCTAATTGCTTCAAAAAGTCCACAGCCTTGGGTTCGCTAGCACCCATGTAAGTAGTGGTGATGAGTCTCAACTGGGCATTAGGTCTAGCAAGAAATTCACGCAGTGCATTTTCGAAGATTCTGACGCCTGAAAATCTTATAAATGCCACTATCCAATAAATCTCATCAGCTGTTTGAATATCTCGTTCAATCTCGCTGTCAAGAGATAGGTCTGTGTTGCTACCAGTAAAAAGATTGGAGACAGTATAGCCTGAAAGAGGGCGCATCGAAACTCGCCGTTTAGCCTGTTCTTTAGTAAGGCCAGCCATATCCACGATGCCACTCAACAATAACTCTTGGTTGGTCAGTAGAGTGTCATCAATATTGCACTGCCATTTCTTATCGATATAATTCAGTATATCATTAACAAACTTGAACCTGCAATCAAGAGATTCAAACAACGAGTCATCCGAAAGCAAGCCATTGATAATCTTTGCCACGTAATTTGTCAGCAATTTGGGCGCCTCGCTTGAGTCTATGCTATCTGTAAAAACATACTTGTCAGACAAAGCCTCCAACTTTTTCTTCAATGCCTCATATATGAGCGATTCATATATACCCGAATTTAAATTCATCGATAATATCTATTTGATAGTTAAGAATGAAGGATTTTACACACTCTGTTGAATAACTATTTAATAACAAGTTCAAAAAATGTCAAAAATCTAATTGAGATCCCCAAGGACTAGCTAAGAAGAGCTATTTCATTATTTATGGTACAAATTTAGCGAAATAATTTCATTTTATCTACATCCAGCAATCATAATTTACAAAAAGAATCGGCCGCTTGATAGTGGTATGAGTATGGCAAAGAGCATCTTTCTACAAAATAATGTAGAAATTTGGAATTAAAACACTATTTTTCTAAGTTATTCGAAGTCGTGAACAAAATGATTGATTATGAGTAAGGTAATAGGGCGAACAAGAATATTCATGAGGAATTCAAGCTGACAACTTGCAGACTGCCGAAATTATTAAAAAACGCTTCTGTAAGATAAAACTGAGAAACACTAAATTTACAAGCCACGCGTTATATCAACTCTTACGCATATCTTAGCCATTGACAGCCTGCATAATCTTCAAGAAACTCCAATTCCGTAAACCAGTCATAATTATCATCTCTTGTATGACCTATCATTTTCCTTTTCGAGTCATAAACAACCCAATGTGTTGATGATAAGAAGCCATTGCAAAGCCACAGGTTGTACTCATGTTCATTGTTGGCCTCATTCTTTAAATTCTCGAGCATCTCTTCTGTCGTAATCCATTTCTTTTCCATAACTTTTTTCGGCAAAGGTAGGAGATCTGGACAAAACGGAGTAATTATTTAGATCACGTTAGATCAAGTCAATAATATTTAAGAAACATTAGATCGAAAGCTTTAGACTTGGAATAAATGTATAATGATAAATGTTAATAGAATGTTATTTTAGTGACAGGAGCCCTGTCTTTGTTGTTTCTATTGCAAAGATAATGACGTATATTCGACGCAGAATGATTTTTTGAGTTTTTCCCACAACGAGCATGCGCCTGGCCAGTCTATTTGCGACAGCTATGGAAAAAAGGCCTCAAAACTGTCGCAAAAGGCCAAAAAAGCCACCATGGAATCTTAACAAACCCGGTAAAATCTTAAAGAATGCCGGAATATTTTGAGACTCAGAAAGACCGGATTACCTTTGCGGAAAAAATGGAATACAGATTTAAACAAGTCGAAGCTGCAGACATGTGTCAGCGTATTATTTCAGTAATTGCAGGAAAGTATATTGAACTGGTTTTGGAAAATCATGGAAGACTGGAACTTTCAATTATACAACCTCATACGGAAGACTCTGGAAAGAAAATTGTAATAGAGGTATCAAAGAATGCCGATGCGACCATCAAAGCCATGCCTCTTTCTTCTATAAAACACGGAGATGGTGATGTATGGGCTTTTATTGAAAAATTCCTGCCTGATTATTACCATCGTGATGACGTTCTTCACTACGACATCTATTCACGCTATATAGACAATGAGGATTTAGCTGAGGGAGATGCGGAATGGATATATGCAGATTTCGGCTCTGACAAAGATAAAGTAAAGGAAACCATCGACCAAATGGAAAAGGAATTTGCATATGAAGCGTTAGCAAGTTGGTTAGAAACACACGGGCCAGAAAGTTGGTGACTCTATACCGGCAGATTTCAGATAGCATTCGTAAAATATCAAGATGAAATATAAATCCCTAAATCCCCAGCATCCCCATTATAGCCGCTACCGAGATCGAATGCCCCCATACTGGTCATTTTCCCTCTCAACATTATTATTCTTCGACTACTCAAAAAACTGAACCATCACCACGGATATGGCCAAAAAAAAATAGGGCCTCAAAAGTATTGCTTCACTTCTGAGGTCCTTAACTTGTTGGCTTATTGGCTTATTTCACTTTGTTCAAGATGATGGTGTCATCGTTCTCGCTGAGGACCATCCGTGTGGAGGTGAGTTCTTTGATAACGAAGCCTCCGTCCACGGGGAGTTCCTTCAGAATCTCGTCCTTTTGATCTTTCACCGCTATGTTCACCATGTTGCGGATCGTCTTTTCCAGATCGGGGTGCTCTTTAATCGCGTCGGCAGTCTCACCCTTGAACTGCAATTTCTTGATGTCGAATTTTGTGTTTGGCGTGTCAATGTTGAGGAAGAGCTTGCTGTCCTCGATGGTATAGGTGCCCGGGACAGTGATGTCGAAACTCAGGTCGGTTTCTTCATCCGACATTGAGACGGAGACACCAACCTCAATGTCCTTTTTGTTGATGAAGTTGAACACGAAAACTATCGTTCCGTCTTGGTCGGTCTCAGGGGTACTTTCCCATTTTCCGATGTGGGTTTGTGCTGTTGCGCTGAGGGCGAAGATGGCCATCAGGCAGATTGTCCATAGTTTCTTTGTCATATCTCTGTTTTGTTAGGAGTAAATAAAATGCAGCTGCAAATGTAAGCAAAAGTTTTCTTATCTCAAAGGCGGCTGCCGTTTTTCTACCGATGCTTAGTCCTTTTAAGCAGGACAAAAAAAACAGGACCTCAAAAGCATTGCATCACTTCTGAGGTCCTCAACTGGTTGGTTTGGCGTCATCGCCATAGATTGGTCTCTTCATGTTCCCATATCGTTTCCAAGGCTCATGGGGTAAAAGCCGGCGATCAGGGCGTGTCATCTTATTACTTCTGGCTTTCAACATAGTGGGGGTATGCCGGACTGATCACGATAAGGAATTTCACTGTGGCCTTGAGGAACTTCTTTACTGTAGTCTTCAAACTGGTTGCCATCTCTGTGCTCTCGAAAAGAGCAGCTGTCGTCGGGGTTAATTGCGTCGTCTTCATAATCGTATGTTTTTTAATTGTTAATGAATTCTTTTTTGAGTGACAGGTGGCCTGTCGTTCTTGTTTCTGATGCAAAGATAATGACGAATGCACAGCGCACAATAGTATTTTGTGTTTTTCGCACAACAAGCATGCGACAGCCCTGCCTATATGCGACAGATGCAGGAAAAGGGCTCAAAACTGTCGCAAAAGGCCTCGAAAAGGCTGCTTCAAGTGCTGCTTTTGCCCTTGCAGGACAAAAAAAACGGGTCTGCCAAGTGGCAAACCCGCTTTGATGGTTGTGTCAATTTCTGGTGGGAAACGCCCGAACAGGGGTATCAATCCTCCTCGTCGGCTGCGTTTTCGGCATCGATGGCCTTGATCTTCTCCTTGACGAGTTGCAGCTCGTCCTTGAGCTTCTGCACCTTACGGCGCATCTCCTCGATGAGGCTGCTGCCCTTCTTGCTGGAGACGCTGAGGAAGCCGAGGTTGTTCTCGTAGGTCTGGATTTCCTGTTTCAGTCCGTCGTAACGTCTCATCAGACGGGTGCGCTCATTGTCGAGGGCATTGGTGCCACGCTCTGCGACATTCTTCAGGTTGTTTCTGAAGTTGTCAAGACGGCGGCGGGCCACAGAGACATTGAGTTCTTTGTAGAACCTGTCGAGCACCTCGTGGTATTCCTTGAAGAGCTTGTCCTTCTCGCGGAACGGGACATGGCCGATGGAGTTGTATTCATCCACCAAAGTCTGCACCGTCTCCTGCATGTCGTCAACAGGCTGCTCGAGGATGGCCTTCAACCGGGCGATGACGTCACGCTTCTTGGCCAGGTTCTCACGCTCCTCGCCCCTTGTGCCGGCATTGGCGGCATTGCGGGCCTCGAAGAACTTGTTGCAGGCACCGAGGAACTCATTCCAGAGCTGGTCGCCGAGCTTCTTGGGCACCATGCCGATGGTCTTCCACTCCTTCTGCAGGGCAGTGAGTTTCTCTGAAGTGGCCTTCCAGTCGGTGCTGTCCTGCAGCGCCTTGGCCTGCTCGACCAGTGCACGCTTCTTCTCTGCATTCTCTGCAAAGCGGCTCTTCATGTCGCGGAAGAACTGGGTCTTGCGGCCGAAGAAGTCGTCGCAGGCAGCGCGGAAGCGCTCAAATATCTTCACGTTCATCTTCTGAGGAGCGAAGCCGATGGTCTTCCACTCAGCCTGAACGGCGATGATCTCACGGGTATGACGCTCCCAGTCGGCAGCGCCCTTGTTCTCCTCCTTGGCGATGGCCTCCACCTTCTCGCAGAGAGCGGTCTTGCGGGCCAGATTTTCCTCCTCCTTGGAGCGGAGCTCCTCGAAGTGCTGCTGATGGCGCTTGTTGATGACGGTGGAGGCAGCCTTGAAGCGGGACCACACCTGCTCCCTGAGGTCCTTGGCCACGGGGCCGGCCTCACGGTACTGCTGATGGAGCTCCTGCAACTGATGGAAGGCGCTGATGACATCAGACTCCTCGGCCAGTTTCTCAGCAGCCTCGCACAACTTGGTCTTGATCTCAAGGTTTTTCCTGAAATCATACTCGCGGGCTTCGCTATTGAGGCGCAGCTGGTCGTAGTACTGCTCCACATAGTGCTGGTAGGTCTTCCACAGCTCGCTGGCACGCTCGGCAGGCACCGACTTGATCTCGCGCCACTCCTGCTGCAGTTTCTTGAACTCCTGGTATGACTTGTTGGCATTCTCAGGAGAGGTCACCATAGCCTTGACCTTCTCGATGATCTCGAGCTTTCTCTTGAGATTGTCTTCTTTCTCCTTTTCCATCTGCTGGAAGACCTGTGCCCTCTTGTCCTTGATGAGCACCATCTCGGCCTTGAATTTCTCCTCGTCGTCATCCGGAACAACCTGGTACTTCTCAGGATCACCACCTTCGTCGATATAGGCTTTGAGGGCTGCTTCCCTGTCGGCTACAAGTAGCTTGTAGAAGACGGTCTTGAGCATATCCACCTCTTCCTTGCCCGGTGTGCCGTCACCATGAGCCAACTCGGTCACCCGTTCCAGAACCTCCCTCTTGGTCTTATACACTTTCTTGGGAGCCTCCTCTGGGGCGGTTTCCTCGGCTGGGGCTTCTTCCGCAGGCGCATCCTCAGCCACGGGAGCTTCCTCCGCAACGGCTGGTTCCTCAGCCGGAGCAGCTTCTTCCACGGCAGGAACTTCCTCGGCTGCAGGGGTTTCCTCTACTACGGGAACTTCCCCGGCGGCAGGGGCTTCTTCTGCAGCGGGTGCTTCTTCTGCAGCGGGTGCTTCCTCTGCTGCGGGAGCCTCCTCCACAGGAGCATCCCCGGCAGGAGCCTCCGTATTTTCTACGTTTTCAACTGCCTCTACGGTCTGTTCCTCAACATTGGCGTTGGAGGTCACCTCAGCCTTTGTCTCATCTACTGGTGCGCCCTGAACCTGGGCATTGTCTTGAGAGTCCATCATTTCGCAATTAGGTTTATGATTCGATTGTTCACATTTATCAAAATGCAAACTTAAATTAAAAAAATGAAAAAACCTAATAATTTCTTAATTATTTTTCTTTTTCCCTTCAAATGAGCCTTTTGTGCCTGAAAATCCACCATATCAGTCCAGACACGGCCACGGAGATGACAAGGGCGATGGCAAAGCCGTAGCTGCTGTTCTCCATGCCGTTGACAAGGTTCATGCCGAAGAGGCTTGCAATGAGCGTGGGGAACATCATGAGAATGGACACGGAGGTCAGCGTACGCATCACCGTGTTCATGTTGTTGTTGATGATGCTGGAATAGGTGTCCATGGTGGACTCCAGAATATCAGAATAGATATTGGTGGTCTCCCTGGCCTGCGTCATCTCGATATTGACGTCCTCGATCATGTCGGCGTCCAACTCATCGATCTGCAGCTTGAATTTCAGTTTGGCAAGCAGGTTCTCATTTCCCCTGATGGAAGTGGCGAAATAAGTGAGCGAGTCCTGCAAGCGGCTCAGGCCGATGAGCGACTCGTTGTTGACCTCCTTGTCGAGGTTGCGCTTGGCCTTCTCAATGAGGCTGTTGATCTGCTTCAGCCGCTTGAGGTACCACACGGCGGAGGAGAGGAAGATCCTGAAGATCATATCCACATAGTCGGTGAATCCCACGCCACGTTTCTGCTGGTAGCTCACGAAATCGAGCATCATGTTGGTCTCGTAATAGCAGACGGTGATGGTGATGTCTCTCTTGTGGATGATACCGAGCGGCACGGTGGTGTAGGGCGTGCGCGACCGCACCTCCTTGACATAGGGGATGCGGAGGATGATCAGCATCCATCCATCGTCGTACTCATATCGGGCACGTTCGTCGGCATCACTGATGTCGGTCAGGAAATAGTCGGGAATCTGATATTCAGTCTCAAGCAGATTGCGGTCCTCGTCGGTGGGACAAGTGACCTGAATCCAGCAATTCGGCTGCCACTCCATGAGTGGCGTCAAACCATCGTTGTAGTTCCAAAATGTTCTCATTTGTTCATCCTCCACGTGATTAGCGCAGTGAAAAAAACTCTCTTGGCGTGGGAACGAACAAATGCTGTTGTCGTCACACGCCTACGAAATGAAATATTCCGCCGGGTAGTCGTCCATATTTGATTATTACTAAGTGAATAAAAAAGCGTATTCCGCCATTTGCGTGCAAAGGTAGCAAAAGTTTTCAAAACCGCAAACGATGCGTCGGAAAAAGTTTATCGCGCTGCGGTGATTTCAGTACGGGGCAAACGCTATTTGGAATATTTGGAATCGAGGTATCGGGCGAAGATGCGTGCGGCGCTCTCCACCTTGGCGGCGCAGGGTCTGGTCCGGTAATACTCCTTGGTGCGCTCAGAGGCTTCGTAATGGCCCATGGGCACGGGACCTTTGAGTCCGAGCAGTTCGGCGCAGATCAGCGAGCCGTTGTCTTCCTTCGACTGGGCGAGCAGTTCCTGCACGACCTTGTAACAAGCCGACTTGCCCTCACGGTCGCTGCCCTCGGTCTGTCCGCAGTCGAGTCCGGTGAGCAACACCAGTCCTGAAACGGCTCCGCACATCATTCTCAACCGGCCGACGCCACCGCCGAAACCGGCGCTGACGCGTTTGGCCATGGTATCGTCGAGGCCGTAAAGGTCGGCAAAGGCCGCCACCACGCTCTGGCAACAGCCATAGCCCTGCATGAAGTTATCGACAGCTTGATTGACGCGTTGTTCTAGATCTTTGTTCATGGGAGATTGGGAGTTTAGGAGATTTTTTTGGAGATTGGGAGATTTCTTTTGGGGAGTTTAGGAGAATTTTATTTGGAGTTTAGGAGTTTGGGAGTTTAGGAGTTTAGACAATAGCTTGAATTAGCGTGAGGACTATCGGCGGTAACTGCCCCTCTCCCTCGAGGGAGAGGACGGGTGAGGGGGATGAGGGAGTGATATGGTAGTCTGATCGACAATTTGAGGATTTGCCCTCACCTAGCCTCTCCCAGAGGGAGAGGGATAAGTATGCTGGGGCTCTCCCAGGGGGAGAGGATTTGCCCTCACCTAACCTCTCCCGGAGGGAGAGGGATAAGTATGTTTTGTATCTCCCAGGGGGAGAGGGATGAGATTGCTTTGTCACTCCTGGGAGTGAGGGCTATCGGCATTGTCATTGGTGTGAAGGGTGGCGACCACGTATTCTGACTGGGTGCCGATGCGGAACTTGCCGCCCCAGATGCCCAGGCCAGAACTGACATAGAAACGGGTGGAGCCAATCTGGTGGGAGCCATGGGAACACTCGTAGATGGCATCGGTGATCCAGGAGATGGGCCACACCTGTCCGCGGTGGGTATGGCCGCTGAACTGGAAGTCAACGCCGCAACGCTCGACGTCCTGCAGGTTGTAGGGCTGGTGGTCGAGCACAATGGAGAACGTGGACGGATCGACATCGGCCGTCAGCGTCTCCAGGGCCTTCCGATCCCGGTTGGTGCGGTCGTCACGGCCGATGACGGTGATGACGCTGTCGAGGACGGCCTTCCCGTCGATGAGCAGATGGATGCCTGCCTCCTGGTAGAAACGGCGCGCCTTAGGCTCGTTGCTGTAATACTCATGGTTGCCCAGACAGGCATAGACAGGGGCGTTGAGCCGCCGGAATTCCTTGGCCATCTCCTCCTCGACGAGCGGGCGGGTGCTGATGTCGATGATGTCGCCGGCGACCAGGATGAAGTCGGCATGCTCGGCATTGATCAGATCCACCCACCGGGCCAGTTCCTGCCGCCGGTTATGGTATCCGAGGTGCAGGTCGCTCACCATCACCATCTTGTAGTCACGGCCGATGGCTTTGTCGGTGGTCAGCTGCAGGGGCACCCTCACCTTATTATTATAATGAATATGTCCACCGATAAAGAGGACCAGCATCAGGACAAGGATGGCCAACGTGCCTTTCCAACTCTCATGCAAGAAACTGGAAGGCAGGAGATGAACCAGCCTCGACAGGTCGAGCACGAGGAAGATCATCAGCAGATAGAGCATGATGATGATCGAGGAGGTGCTGACATCGTAAAACAGGGAGGCCCAGTTGAGCCTCATCCTGTCGAGTCCGCCTACCATGAAAGGAAACATGCTCACGACGCATGCCGCCATCAGCACCGTGGCCAGCCATTTTCCCCATTTCGGGAAGGGCAGGATGCACCACACATGCCACAGCACATAGCCTATGGCACACAGGACGACAATGAGGACGACCCAGAACATCGCGCGCATTTAGAACAAGGAAAGGGAGAAGATATAGACCACCGCTGCGGGGATGGCCATCAGCGAGGAGTCGAAGCGGTCGAGCATGCCCCCGTGACCGGGAAGGACGTTGCCGCTGTCCTTGATGCCCAGCGTGCGCTTGAACAGTGACTCCACCAGATCGCCCAGGGTGCCGAACACGACGACGACCAGTCCCAGTCCCATCCACACGGGGATGGACAGGCTCCTGTCGGTGCCGCCCGTCAACCATCCGATGATGGCCGCGGCCACCAGCACGAAGACAGCGCCACCGATGCTGCCCTCCCAGCTCTTGCCCGGCGACACCCTCGGAAACAGCTTGTGCTTGCCGAAGAGCGAGCCCGCGCAATAGGCGCCCGAGTCGTTGACCCAGAGGAAGATGAAGAGGCTCAGGGGCAGGATCTCGTTATACTGCCCCGCGGCACCCGTCTGGAACGCCAGCACGTTGATGGTGGAGAAAGGCAGTGCGATATACAACTGGCTGAACATCGTGTAGGCCCAGTTGTTGACAGGGTTGGGAGCCTTGGTGAACAACTCGGCGATGATGAGATACATGATGGTGATCAGATAAGGGATGAACACCGTGGTGGGAGTCACCCCCGTGCAGTAGCCGGCCATGGCGATGAAGAGATAGACACCGGCCACGGTGGTGATGAAGCGGTTGACCTGGATGTCATCCCATTCATTCACCAGTCCTGTATATTCCCATACCGTCATGCCAGTGATCAGCGCGAAGAGCAGGATCATGGCCTCAGGTTTCAGGAAGCACGACACCAATATGGCGACGAAGAGTACGCCAGTGATGGTTCTCACGATGAAATTGGACATTTTTCCAGACATGATGACAGGGCTTTGCGTTATTGGTCAGCCGGTTGGGCAGAAGTGCCCTCCGCCGGCTCTTGATTCTCCGATTCGGCTGGTTTTCCGGAATCAGCTGCTATTTCGGAACTGGCTGGTTTCTCGGAATCAGCAGGTTTTTCCTGTTCGGCCTGCTTCTCCATCTCCAGTCCCATGATTTCCTGTGAGCGGCTCTTCCAAGGCCGTTTGCCGAAAATCTTCTCCACGTCCTCAGCGAAGATCACCTCACGGCTGATGAGCAGTTCGGCCAGTGCATTGTGGCCCTCCTTGTGCTCGATCAGGATCTGTTTGGCGCGCTCATACTGCTCGTTGACCATCTTGAGCACCTCGTCGTCGATGATCTTGGCCGTCGTGTCGCTGTAAGGTCTCTGGAACTGATACTCCTGGTTGTTGTAATAGCAGATGTTGGGCAGTTGCTCACCCATTCCCGCATAGGCGATCATGCCGTATGCGCTCTTGGTGGCCCGCTCCAGGTCGTTCATCGCACCTGTGGAGATGTGGCCGGTGAAGAGTTCCTCGGCGGCGCGGCCTCCCATGAGAGAGCACATCTCGTCGAGCATCTCCTCCTTGGTGGTGATCTGACGCTCCTCGGGCAGGTACCAGGCTGCGCCCAGGGCCTTGCCTCTCGGCACGATAGACACCTTCACCAACGGATTGGCATGCTCGCAGAACCAGGAGATGGTGGCATGGCCGGCCTCATGGAGGGCAATCGTGCGCTTCTCATGAGCGGTCATCACCTTGGTCTTCTTTTCCAGACCGCCGATGATGCGGTCAACGGCATCGAGGAAGTCCTGCCGGCAGACGGTCTTGGCCGAGCGGCGTGCGGCGATCAGGGCCGCCTCATTGCACACGTTGGCGATATCCGCTCCGGAGAATCCCGGAGTCTGGCGGGCCAGCAGATCGATGTCCACGGAGTTGTCGACCTTGATGGGTTTCAGGTGGACGATGAAGATTTCCTTGCGCTCGTTGAGGTCGGGCAGATCGACATTGATCTGACGGTCGAAACGGCCTGCGCGGAGCAGGGCGGAGTCGAGCATGTCGGCGCGGTTGGTGGCAGCCATGATGATGACGCCGCTGTTGGTGCCGAAGCCGTCCATCTCGGTGAGCAGGGCGTTGAGGGTGTTCTCACGCTCGTCGTTGCCGCCCATCGACGGGTTTTTCGAGCGGGCACGTCCCACGGCGTCGATCTCATCGATGAAGATGATGCACGGAGCTTTCTCCTTGGCCTGGCGGAACAAGTCGCGGACCCTGCTGGCGCCCACGCCGACGAACATCTCGACGAAGTCGCTGCCGCTCATGGAGAAGAAGGGCACGCCGGCCTCTCCGGCCACGGCCTTGGCCAACAAAGTCTTTCCCGTTCCCGGAGGTCCCACGAGCAGAGCGCCCTTGGGGATCTTGCCGCCCAGGTCGGTGTATTTGCGCGGATTCTTGAGGAAGTCGACAATCTCCTGCACCTCCTCCTTGGCGCCCGCCTGTCCGGCGACGTCCTTGAAGGTGATGCCGAGGTCATTGCCCTTCTCATACATCTTCGCCTTGCTCTTTCCCACGCTGAAGACTCCACCGGAACCGCCTCCGCCCATCCGGCGGAAGAAGAACACCATGATGAAGATGAAGAACAAGATGGAGGACAGATTGAACAGCAGGTTGTACATGTCGCTGCTCTTCTCATTGTCGAAGGTGATGTGTCCGTTGAACTTACCGGCTTTCTGCGCCTCGTCGAGGAACGTCTCCAGTGTCTCCACCGAACCGAACTCCACCTCGAGGAAAGGATTGGTGCCGGTCTGCTTCACGTCGGTCTGGAAAACATCCTGAATGAACTCCGGTTTCACATACATCCGGAGCTCGTTTTCCTCCTTGTTGATCACCACCTCCTTGGCGGCGCCCTTCATCACCCATTCCTTGAAGTTGTAGTAATTGTCCTGCTTGGCGATGCCTCCACCGCCATTGCTGGTGGCTTCGCTACCCGTATTGGTGAAGAACAGTATGGCCAGAGCTACGATGATGGTGACGTAGATCCAGTTCATATTGAACTTCGGCATGTTGGGCTTGTTGTTGTCGTTTTGTTCCATTCTTGAAATAAAGATGACTCAATAGAAAAAAGAGCATGTGCTCAGTCGAGATCGGGGATTCGGGTCAGATGGGCATCCTCCCAAAGCGCCTCGAGGTTGTAGTATTCTCTGAGGTCAGGCACGAAGATGTGCACGATGACATCGGTGTAGTCCATCGCCACCCACACGGCATTGGTCAGTCCGACCACCTTGACGGGTTTTTCGCCCGACTTCTCACGCACGAAGTCCGTCACGGATTCCGTGATGGCCTCCACCTGCATCGGCGAGTTGCCCTGGCAGATGACGAAATAGCGGCATATCGCCCCTTCCACACCTGTCATGTCAGCAACAACTATGCCAGAACCTTTTTTCTCTTGTATTCCTTTTGTAATGTTTCTAACTAATTTCTTTGTTTCGTCCATTGAAAAACTAATGATTTGGTCTATTCTCTCAAATAAAAGGGCCGTTCTGCCCAATTTCACTGCAAAAATACATCAATTTTCCGACTTATCCCCATTTATCATAGGAAAAATGAGGGATGGAAAGGGAAAATGAGGGATACCAGAGGAAAATGAGGTGCGGAAAGGGGAAAGAGGCCGATCGAGGGAATGAGGTCGATCGAGGGAAAGGAGGTCGATCAAGGGGGAAAGAGGCTTGTCACTCCGGAAGGGAAGACTGCCCGCGGGCGACAAGCTGCATGATGGCTGAGGCATCCTCCAAGTCGATGCTGCCATCGCCGTTGTCGTCGGCCACCTCTTGGACAAAGGTCCTCCACGTGTTGCCGAGGAGATGATTGACGACATCGACGACGTCCAGCATATCCACACGCCTGTCAAGGTTGACATCTCCTTGTCTGTAACTGTCCAGGTCGTCATATTCCGCTATCGCCTGACCGAGGAAAGCCATGAAGTCGGACAAGGGGTAGAGGCCGTCGGCATTGGGTTTCAGTTCCTTAAGGCAAAGGGGATGGACCATCGGGGGCACTTCCAGACTGAGGGGTGTCATCTCCATGATCTGATCCACGTTCTGATAGACATAGTTGAGGGCCACGAAAGCATTGTCGTCCGCATCCTTCCAGATCTCGAAAGTCATTTTCCCGCCCAGGGGCGTCTTCTCCTCGGGGGTGCTTTCCAGGACATACTTCTCCAGCTCAAGCGCACCGGCCAACGCGGCCATGTTGGAGTCATGGCCCACCAGATAGGACAATCTCACCGTCGGGTCCTCCATCTCATCCCTGAGCCTGATCAGAAGGTTGTGGGCGACATCCCTGCCGATGGTGGGGAAACCCATGCTGAGGAAGCACCAGGAGTCTTTCACCCGACCGATGGAGCATAAGTCGCTGAGTGTCACGGGATGGCCGAAAATGCTACCACGGCTCTCGGGCATGTCGTAATACTGAAGGATCAGGTTGCCCGACGCCATCTGGGCAAGATAGATCAAGCCCGCGGTAATCCGGGGCATGATTTTCTGGCGCAAGAAGACCTGGGGATTCGTGAACAGGAAAGAACAGGTGTCATGCAACTGACAGGCGGGGGAGTTTTGCAGATCCAGCACCCTTGCCATCACGGCCGCGTCCTCTTCCAACTGAGCCACGGCAGCGACGAAACCGTCCGGGGCGCACCCGTCCTCGACCTCCGCATTGGCCTTCGCCAGTATCTTCGGAGTGACTTTCGTGCTCACATCATTGAAGACGGGCGACATGGAGCCAAATTTCACGCTTTTGTCATAGTCGGCCTCCATCGCATGGTCCGGCGAGAAACCAGCGGCAAAAGAGCGGGCCGTCTCCACCGTGCGCGGCATGCTGTTCGCGTAAAGCCGGGTCTGTCCGACCACGGGAGCGGAAGCCTCTCCATACAAGCCCTCCTGCATCGTCCAAAGCCGGTAGAACACGCCCATCTGCTGCTCCAGCATGGCGCCCCTCTCTGTCAGGTTTCCATCCCCCACCGTCCATTGGTGCCACTGATGGGGCGTGATGCGGCGCTCCGTCTTGCTGATCACCCCGGAGCGCACATGATGCCGGCCCACCATGACCACTTTATCCAGATGATATCGGGCATGGAAGGCGTCGTCCCTCGCCAACTGCGCCTTCACGTCGGCTGCAGCGAGGAAAAGCAAGGCAAGAGAGAGGAAAACAAGCCTCATCCCGTCACTTCCTTCGTTGACCAAGCACCTTTTTCCAAGAATTTGCATGGTTTTTCTCATCTTTTTCTGGGGTATTTAGCTCCGCTTCTTTATCAGGGGTGTCTAACTCCGCTTCGTGACACACTTTATTTTGCAAAAGTAATGTTTTTTGCAGAGGAATCCAATTTTTCTGGCTCAGAATTGATTCATGCGGGCAGAAATGTCTGGCTCAGGACTGACTCGCATGGGCAGGATTATCTGGCTCTGAACTGACTCATGCGGGCTGGAATGTCCGGCTCAGAACTGACTCGCACGGGCAGAAATGTTGACTCAGAACTGACTCATGCGGGCAGAATTATCTGGCTCAGGATTGACTCGCATGGGCAGGATTATCCGGCTCAGAACTGACTCGCACGGACAGAAATGTTAAAAATATGAAGAATTCTCTCGAAAAAATTTGCAGGTATCAAAAAATGTCGTACCTTTGCATCCGCTAATCCGGGAACCAGAGGGCTGGATGCCGATAGCAAGAAATTGGGGTATGGTGTAATGGTAACACTACAGATTCTGGTCCTGTCATTCTTGGTTCGAGTCCGAGTACCCCAACACAGAAAATCGCCAAGTCGCTGAATTTCAGTACTTGGCGATTTTTGCATCCCAAAACCTATCAGGGGGACGTATCACGGGGACGGGGAATTTGATACGTTTTTTCTTTTTGTACAATGGGAAAAAAGAATTAGATTTGCAAAGAAAATCAATCGTTATGGCAAGAAAGGCGA